>JBKPAI010000052.1:0-72152 GCA_046726355.1 Acidobacteriota bacterium
GGCCTGACGACTGGCGACTGACGACTGCTAACTGAATGACGGAGCCCGTCTGTGACCGCGCGTGCCCCGGGCCCGGTGTCACGAAATCACGTCCTGATTCGTCTTGATGGGTGGAGGCGAAAGACATCATGAAAGCGCGAATCGATCTCATGCACGTGAACCCAGGGATCATCCAGGCCATGCTCGGCCTCGAACGGCAGGTTCGTCAGGCGGGCCTCGATCACCGACTGCTCGACCTCGTCCGGATGCGTGCGTCGCAAATCAACCGTTGCTCCTATTGTCTGGACATGCACAGCAAGGATGCGCGCGCGAACGGCGAGACCGAACAGCGGCTCTACGGCCTCGACGCGTGGCGCGAGACGCCGTACTACTCGGCGCGCGAGCGCGCCGCGCTGGAGTGGACGGAAGCGCTCACGCTCGTCTCCGAGACTGGTGTCCCGGACGACGTGTACGAGCGCGTGCGGGAGCAGTTCTCGGAGGACGAGCTGGTACACCTGAGCCTGGCGATCGTGTCGATCAACGGCTGGAACCGGCTCAACATCGCCGTGCGCACTGTGCCGGGCGCCTACGTGCCCGGCAGTCTCGCGAAGTTGCACGGGACGAGCTGAACGGGCATGTTACGCCCCACGGACGGCGACGAACACTTTCGTCGCGTGTCCTGGAAACACGCACCACTCTGCCCGAACGTGAAGACCGCCGCGAGGTCTCGCGTCAGGCAGGTCCGACAATCCCCCTCTGAGCAGCCGCACTGTCGCCCCGGTTTGGCGGTCGATGCCGATCGTCACGCCGGGGCCAGTTGATTCTCGGTCCTGGCGTGCCGCCTGCGAAACCTTCAGGGTCGATCGTGCGCTCTCGCGCAGCGAATGCGGCCTGGATGGATTGAGCTCGCGTTGAAGGCACAACCGCAGGCGCAGGGATTGACAGCCGAACGCAGCAGTAAGCGGCGGGCCACAGATCTGGGACAGACCGATCGTGATGGTATCCTCAGTCTCACATAGTCGAAAAGGAGGCGGAATGAGCTGGCGCCTTTGTACCACCGTGGGACTGTTCTTACTCTTCGCGGCAGGCGCCGGGGCGCAAACAAGCGCGGAGCGACGGGCCATTCAGGTTGAAATCAATTACACCGGCGCAGGAACCGTGGACACGAGGCACAAAATTTACGTCGCCCTGTGGGATTCTTCGGATTTGAGCGGCGGCCCGCCGGCGGCCGTGCGATCTTTAGATTCGAAGAAGGGCACGGTGACGTTTTCAATCGTTCAGAAGGTCCCCGCGTTTGTCAGCGCCGCTTACGATCCGACCGGCGCCTGGGACGCGCAATCCCCACCGCCTTCGGGCTCATCGCTCGGAATGTACAGCAAGAATCCTCCAAACCCGGACCCGATTGACGTTGCTCCCGGGCAGACCGTCAAGGTCAGCATCACCTTTGACGATTCGGCAAAAGTCCCCTGAGCTCGGTACGCCATGCGGACAGGATCGCGTTCCGTTTTCGGTGGCGCGTGCCGACGGCAATGTGCACGGTGTGGGTGTTTCAGCGACCCACGACTACCCTGTCGCCGACGCGTACGATGCCGCCCGTGATGACTCGGGCGCACAGACGGCTCCATCCGGGGTGGCGCTTCTGGGAGATCCGCGTCACGTCGCCGGTGAGAAACGACGGACGGATCTTCTCGCACGGGCTGGCGTACTTCGTGATGGCCAGGCGCACGTCGCCAATCTGCAGCTCGGCGCCAGGCTCCAGCGTTGTCCAGTCTAGACGCGAGACGGTGAGGTTCTCGCCGGTCGTGCCGACGGAAATCGGGTGCCCTTCGCGCTGCAGCGCTTGGATGACTTCGAGCGAGAAGAGCACGACCGCGCGATCCGTCCCGCCGTGATATCGCGCGTCGCCCTGACGATCGCCGTCGAGACCATGTTCGGTGACCAGGGCCTCGAAAACCTTCGCCTTCGGAACGCCGCCGCGGGACACGTTGATCGATTCGAGGCGGCCGTGCGAGGTGTCCGGCATCTGCACTATTCTGCGACTGAATTCGATCCCATCTGCCATCCTCCCCATCTGCCCATCCTGCCCGTCCGCAGCGGATCACATTTCGCGCGCGTTATACTTCGCTCGAGGTGGGCCTCGATTTGCGAAGCGGCATTCGCAGCGCGATCGCCGGAGCGGTTGTCACAGCTGCGGTGAGCACGCTCGGCGACTATCTGTGGGCGAACGTCCTGCCTCACCATCGTCCTATCTACGGGTTTGCGCACGGCGCCCTATTGTTCCTCACCGTTGGTTGTTGCCTGGGCGTCGCGGCAGGCCGAGTGCTGGCCGGGGCCGCCGGCGGGGTGCTCATCGGTGTCTTCGCCACGGCAGGGTTCTATCTGCTCCAGCCGTTCATCGGGTATTCAGGATTGTTCGTCATGTTCGTCGCGCTCTGGGTGGCGCTCGGTGTGCTCAACGGGCGGATCTTGCGGCACCGCGACACGATGGGTGCCGTGCTCCTCCGCAGCGTGCTCGCGGCAGTCGGATCGGGGCTCGGGTTCTGGGCAATCTCGGGAATCTGGTTTCCGTTCAATCCGCACGGCTGGGACTACGCTGTGCACTTCGCGTATTGGGCCGTTGCCTACCTGCCTGGATTCGCGGCGCTGCTGGTCGCCTTGCCTGCCGAAGAGGCCGTAACCGCGGCGCGGCCACAACGAACGTAGCTTGGAACCACAAAGAGCACAAAGGCCACAAAGAAATCCGATTTCGCTTGTATCGTCCGTCTTCTTCACGAAACGGAGAAACCAGAGCCCTCTTCGCGGCCTTTCCGGAGCCGTGTCGCAGGCCGGCAGTGGTTCTGCTCTGCGGGTTCCGCGGGTTCTGCGTTGATCGTCGGTCCTGGTCTGGGTGTCGCCGACGTGTGGCCGAGCTCCACGAATCTTCACGTGCCGTCGGCGGTGCTCAGGGTGGCAACAAGGGGACGTTGGAGTTGTGGTCTTTGTCTTCTTTGTGGTCGTCGTGGTCTTTGTGGTTCGTGATCCGATACAGTTTTGACGCGGTCCGGATGATCACGCTGCCGTGCGCAACTGCCGGCGTGGCCAGCGCCATCTCGTCGAGCGAGTTCGTGCGAATCAGCTTGAATTCGGCCCCCGCCTGCAGGACATATGTGGTCCCGTCCTCGCTCAGAGCGAAGATCCTGCCGTTGTACGCCCACGGTGACGCGGTAAAGCCGGTCGTGCCGCCGGCAATCCGCTGCCGGCCGTAGATCTCCTTGCCCGTCTTCGCGTCGTGGCAGCTGAAAAACCCGCGGTCGAACAATGTGTAGTAGTAGTCGCCGTAGACGAGTGGGGACGGGTTGTAGGGGCCGAGCGTCGGATTCGACCACGCCACGAAGGCGTTCGCCGCCTCGCCGTTCTTCAGCGAGATATCGCCGGAGGCACCGGCGCGGATCGCGTACGCCGGCCGAAGCTGATCGCCCGGGTAGCCGGACGTGATGAACAGCAGCCCCTGGCCGGCAACCGGCGTTGGAATCGCAATTGAGGCCATCCCGGTCAATGTCCACAACAGCGTTCCGTTCAGATCGTACGACCGCACCTTCTGCGTGCCGGCGGTAACGATTTCCGTCCGCTGCCCGTTCTCCCAGACGAACGGCGTCGTCCAGTTGCTGCCTTCGTCACGGCTCGCCCGCCAGACCTCCTCACCGGTCCGCTTGTCGAACGCGGCAATGAACGATTGATCGTCGTTGTCGTTCACGACGTAAATGCGATCGCGGTGGAGCGCCGGCGACGAAGCATGCCACCATCCGTTACGGACCTTGAACGGTCCGAAGGCCTTTGACCAGACCGGCGTGCCGCGCATGTCGAAGGCAAAGAGACCAAAGTTGCCGAGATACGCATACACGTGATCGCCGTCGGTGACCGGCGTTTCCGACGCGTAGCTGTTTTTCTGATGTTTCGTGTCAGCGGGTACCGCGCTGCGCAGGGGGCGTTCCCATCGCACCTTGCCTGTATTGAAATCGATGTCGTAGAGCACCCAGCGATGCGGATCCGGCGAGCCGGCGACGTCGCGGCCCGACATCGGTCCCCCGAACGAACGCGGCGTGTAGGACGGGATCGATTTCAGCGGTTCGTCCGATCCCTTGGCATTGATCGCGGTTGTCACGAATACGTGATCACCCCAGACCACCGGCGAGCTCCAGCCGCGGCCGGGAACGTCGACCTTCCAGACGACGTTCTCTGAGGTGCTCCAGGTATCAGGCAGCGCGGCGTCGTCAGCCGCGAGGCCGGAGCGCGGTCCGCGAAACTGCGGCCAGTTTTCATCAGCGGCTGACACCGTGCAGAGCGCAAGCATCAGGCCCGCGATCGCATTCGAGACCACGCGTGTCATAGGTTGCGGGCGCCAGAGGACGGCACAATATTACACTGATGTCGATGCGAAGACGTGCGACTCTTGCGATCGCTCCGGTGCTCGGCCTGACGATGCTGGGTTGGGTACACACGGCGCCCGAGCGCGTTGCCGCCGCGGCGGCGGCCCCGGCGCGCCAACGCGCCGAAGGTGCGACGGCGGCCGAACGCTTCTGGCCGCAGTGGCGCGGACCCTACGCCACCGGCGTCTCGAAACACGCCAATCCGCCGCTCGAATGGAGCGAGACGAAGAACATCCGGTGGAAAGTCGAGATCCCCGGCCGCGGATCGGCCTCGCCCGTCATCTGGGGCGACCGCCTCTTCCTGCTCTCCGCCGTGCCGATTGCACTGACGGGTGCAGCCGCGCACACGCCGCAGGGCGGCGTGGTGCCGCGAACCCGCCATCGGTTCATCGTTCTGGCCATCGACCGGAAGACAGGAAAGACCATCTGGGAGCGCACGGCGTGCGAAACGCTTCCGCACGAAGCGACACACCAGGACAACGGCACGTACGCCTCGAGCTCCGCGATCACCGACGGCCGGCACGTCTATGCCTGGTTCGAATCGCAGGGCATGTACGTGTACGACATGGACGGCACGCCGGTCTGGCAGAAGGATCTCGGCGACAAGCGGATGCGCAGCGAATTCGGCGAAGGCAGCACTCCGGTCCTCTATAACGGCCGCCTCGTCATCGTCTGGGATCACCAGGGCCAGTCGTTCATTGTTGCGCTCGACGCGGCGACCGGACGCGAGCTGTGGCGCGTGAACCGGGACGAGATCGACACGTGGGCCACGCCGCTCGTGGTCGAGCACCAAGGCCGTGGGCAGGTCATCGCCCCCGCCATGAAGAAGGTCCGCAGCTACGATCTCGAAACCGGTCAGACGGTGTGGGAGAGCCCGGGTGTGACGATGAATCCGATTCCGTCACCGGTTGCCGGAGACGGCATGGTGTTCGTGATGAGCGGATTCCGCGGCAACAACCTGAAGGCGATTCGTCTGGCCGACGCGCGCGGCGATCTCACCACATCGGGCGCGATCGTCTGGTCGCTCGATCGGGACACGCCGTACGTGCCCTCGCCTCTGCTCTACGACGGCATCCTGTACTTCCTCAAGACGAACTCCGGCATCCTCTCGGCCTTCGACGCGGCGAGCGGCAGACCGCACTATCAGCTGCAGCGGCTCGACGGCGTTCCGAACGTGTTCGCCTCGCCGGTCGGCGCGCGCGGCCGGGTGTATCTCGCCGGCCGCGAAGGAGCCACGATCGTGATCACACATGGTCCCCGGTTCGAGGTGCTGGCGAAGAACACGCTCGATGACGGCTTCGACGCATCGCCCGCCCTCGTGGACGACGAAATCTACCTTCGCGGCTACGTCCATCTGTACAGCATCGGCGAACCGATGGCGTGACGGGCGAGGGCCTCATAGTTCGGGCTTTAGGCTTACGGCTTTGGGCTCAGGGCTGTTCAGGGCTTTGGGCTCATTGCCGTGCAAGCACCGTTTAGGCGCGCGCAGCGCGCCCGCCGGAGCGAAGCGGGGCTTGCGGGGTCCCCGCGAGCGACGGCGTTGGGGGGTCTGGCGGGGCGAAGCCCCCCAGTCTAGTAGGACGGCCAGATGCCTGGTGTCGCGAGCTCCACCGACCGATTGTCGGGATCGCGGAAATACAGACTCGTGCCACCGCGATTCCACCGGACCCGGCTCTCGACGGTGGCGCCCAGCTCCGCGAGCCGCGCCGACCACGCGGCGACATCGTCCACGTCAATGGCAAACGCCAGATGGACCGGTCCGGCGCCGTCATGACCGGGCACCAGACCGCCGGGCGTGTCGAGCGGGCCCGAATTCCCCTGCTGAAACAGCAGCAGGACGGTGTGTTCGCCGGCATCGAGTGCCACCAGCCGATCGCCCGACAGCATCGGCGTCGCGTTGAGCAGGCGCTGGTAGAACGTTGCGGTCTTCGCGAGGTCTGCGCAGTAGAGGGCGGTTTCGAGCACGCGGCGTATGCGCGGTGGTGTGGGCATTCCCTCGATAGCATGAAGGAGATCGCTGCCGTACTCAACGATGCGGCGAGCGGATGGAGCTCAACGGAGGGGACGGAGGAAACGGTATCAACACAGAGAAACGGAGCCACGGAGACGAACGGAGAAACCTATGTCTTCTCTGCTGGTCTCTGCTCCTCCGTTCCTCTGCGTTGATACCGTTTTCTCGGTCGGCTCCGTCAGCTTCAGGCCCGCTCGCGTCGACGCCTCTCGGCCAACCTGGATTGCAGAATCAGCTGGTGCGGCGTTCGAGCGTCATGCGCATCCCGCGCTTCGTACGGAGCGTGACAAGGGCTTCAGGCTCCGGCTGAAATCCGGGTACCAGTCGCAGTCTCCAGCGTTGCGCAATCGTTGCCGCGACGAGCACCAGCTCCATCCAGGCGAACGACTCGCCGATGCATCGACGCGGCCCGCCGCCAAAGGGAAAATAGGCGAACGGCGGCATGGCCACCTTGAATGCCGGCGTCCAGCGGTCTGGATCGAACCGTTCAGGATCCGGGAACCATCGCGCATCCCGATGGACCACCCACGGGCTCACCAGGACCAGCGATCTCGCGGGCGCCACATACGGACCGATCGCGTACCGCTCGAGCGCGCGGCGGCCAACGATCCACGCCGGCGGATACAGGCGCATCGACTCCGTGACAATGCGTTCGACGAAGGCAAGGGACGGTATGTCCGCGACTGTGGGCAGGCGCCCGTTCAGGACGCGGTCGAGCTCCTCGTGCAAGCGCGATTCGACATCGGCGGCGCCGCTGACCAGATACCACATCCAGGTCAGGGCATTCGCGGTCGTTTCATGGCCGGCGAGAAAGATGGTCATCGCCTCGTCGCGCACCTGAGCGTCGGTCATGCCGCCGAGGACGGAGGGGGACTCTTCATCGCGGGCCGACAACAGCATCGAGAGCAGGTCGCCGTGGTCGCGGCCGCTCGCCCGGCGCTCGGCGATCAGGCCGTAGATGATCGCGTCGAGGCGCTCGCGGGACGCGCGCACCCGGCGCATCCGCGGAAGCGGCAGCTGCTCGATCAGGTCGGCGAACGGGAGCATCATCATCCAGAACGATTCCATGACGCCTTTCAGCGCCTGGCGCACTTCTTTCGCTTGTCCTTCGACGTCAGCGTCGAACAGCGTCTTGCCGACGATCGACAGCGTCAGGCTCATCATTTCCTGCGCGACGTCGATCGTGGCGCCCGGCTGCCACCGGTTCCGCAGGCGGTCGGCGTAGCTCACCATCGTGCTGCCGTAGCCGGCAATGCGCTCGCGGTGAAAGGCCGGCTGCATCAGGCGTCGCTGCCGGAGGTGGTGCTCTCCCTCACTGGTCAGAAGGCCCTCGCCCAGCAGCCGCTTCGCGCGCTGCAGCCCGCGGCCCTTCATGAATTTCCGGTTGTGGGTGACAAGAATATCTCTGATGAGCAGGGGATCGCTGACCAGGAACACCTGCTCGCCACCCATACGGTAGGTGACGACATCGCCGTAAGTCCTCGCCAGGTTGGTGAAGAACGGCAGAGGATTGCCCGCCCCGGGACGATATACGAGCTGCTGGAAGGCGGAGAGTTTCGGACCGGGCGGGAGCGCGAGGGCCGCTGTCGGTTGGGGCACGAAAGAATGTTAGCGCAGCCGAGGCGCGTTGCTTCTGCGGCCCGATGAGCGCCGTTCTCGCGCGACTTCTTGCGCTACTCGTGAGCGAAGCCACGAATGCTTCGTGACTTCGCCCTTTGTGGTCGCGGCTTCTACGCAGCCGGCGGCACGGCCGTCACCACCGACAACGGCGCTTTGCTTTCGCGCCGCGCCAGCAGCGTTTCCGCTGCCGACGCCGTGAGCGGACCCGCGAAGAAGAATCCTTGCGCTTCGGCGCACCCCATGCGACGCACCTCGTTGAGCTGCCCTTCCGTTTCGACGCCTTCCGCGATCACTTGCGTCCCGATCGCTTTGGCAAGCGCGACGATGCCCTCGACGAACGCCGGCTGGCGATTCGTGCCAGTCAAGTTGGCGACAAACGAGCGGTCGATCTTCAAAGTATCGACCGGGAATCGGTGAAGGTAACTCAACGACGAGAAGCCCGTGCCGAAGTCGTCGAGATACACCTTGACGCCGAGCACTCGAAGCTCCCGCAGCACGAACTCCGCGAGCTCGGGGTTCTCCATCAATGCCGTCTCGGTGATTTCGAGACGCAGATCGCCCGGCTTGAGGTTCGATTGACGGACCGCAGAGGTGACGGTGTCCAGGAAGTCGAGACCGGTGATTTGCCGCGCCGACACATTCACGGTGACGCCGAGCGCGGGACCGGTCGGAAACTGCGCCCGCCAGACGGCGATCTGCCGGCACGCCTCCTGGAGCACCCAGGCGCCGATCCGCTGAATGAGGCCGGTTTCTTCCGCGATCGGGATGAATTCAGCGGGAGAAACGCAAACGCCGCCCCGCTGCCAGCGCAGGAGCGCCTCGAAGCCGGTCATCCTGCCGGAATCAACGGCGACGATCGGCTGATAGTGCAGTGCGAACTCCCCGCGGTCGACAGCTCGCCGCAGGTCGTTTTCGAGGCTGAGCCGGTCGACGGCGCGCGCGTGCATCGACGCGTCGAACACCTCGTGGCGCGCCTTGCCGAGCGCTTTGGCGCGGTACATCGCCGTGTCGGCGTCCCGCAGGATGTCCTGCGCTCTCGTGTACCCCGTCAGGCTGAGAGCAATGCCGATGCTCGCCGTGGTGAACACCTCGTGACCGCGGATCACGAAGGGGTCGCGCAGCGCGTCGTGGACGCGCTGGGCGATGACGCTCGCCTCACCGGCCTCGCCGAGATCGTTCAACAGAATCGTGAACTCGTCTCCGCCCAGCCGCGCGATGACGTCGCCTTCCCGCAGGCAACCGTTCAACCGCTGCGTAATCGCGACCAGCAGCTGATCGCCAATCGGATGCCCGAGGCTGTCGTTCACCACCTTGAACCGATCGAAGTCGAGGAACAGGACGGCGAAGTGGTGTTCCGGGTGCCGTTTCGACCGCTCGACCACCTGGCCGAGAAGTTCCAGGAACAGCGCCCGATTGGGAAGCCCCGTCAGGCTGTCGTGCAGTGCCGCACGTCGCAGCTGCTCCTGGATCGCCGCCCGCTCGGTGACGTCAGTCTGCGATCCGGCGATTCGGGTTGCATGACCGTCGGTCTTCCGGACCGCCATACCCCGGCAGAGCACCGACCGATACGTGCCATCTTCGTGACGGATGCGATGTTCGTGCTCGAATTGCGCCGTTTCGCCCCGAACGTGTGCGTCAAGCGCCGCTTTGAAATGGGCGAGATCGTCAGAATGGATCCGCTCGAACCAGTGTGCGGGCCGGCTGAACTCCGCCTGCGGCGCCATGCCCAGCATCTCCTTCCAGCGTCGTGACAGATAGATCTCGTCGCGCGTGAGATCCCAGTCCCACAGGCCGTCGTTCGAACCGGCGGCCGCCAGTGCGTACCGCTCCTCGCTCTGCTTGAGCGCGTCTTCGGCTTCGGCGCGCTTCGTGATGTCGTGCCAGAACACGGTCACGCCCTGCATGAACGGGAAAATCCGCACCTGGAGGATACGGCGGACGTCAGCACGGTAAATGGCGAAGTGGTCGAGGCTGTCGGTATTGCCGGTCTCGAGCACCTGGCCGATGACCTGTGGCAGGGCGGTCGCGGCGAGGTCCGGCACCGCCTCGACGAGCCGGCGTCCGATCGCGGACTCGCGCGACACGCCCAGGATGCGCTCGAGCGCGTCGTTCCACAGCGCGATTCGACCGTCGCGATGAACCACCGCCATACCCTCGTTCAGCGATTCAATGACCTCGCGGTGCCGATGTTCGTCTGTAAGCCGATCGGCGAAGACGCTGTACGCACGGTAGGTGAGATAGACCGCTGCGCCGACAATCGGCAGCAGTCCCCAAATCCCTGCAAACACCATCTCGCCAATGACGACCGCGATCGCGGCCCCGATGAAATAGCTCGGAGCACCCCACAGGAAGTTGTGGTGCCAGACGCGCTTCAGCGGCTGATGCGTGGAGAGCGACACTGCCAGCGCGATCACTCCGCTGTTCACCGTGAAATAGGCGAGCGCCGAGAACGAGAGCGCCGTCACGTCCTGCGGCCAGACCAGCCGGCCGACGGTTCCACCGGTCAGATGGTAGACGAGGCCGGCCGCCTGCACGGTGACCACGAGGCAGGCGACGTTGAACAGAATGCGATGGAGCGGATTCTTGTACGCGACCCTGATGGTCGATTGCGTGATCGCGCCGATGGCCGTCAGGAGCATCGTCTTGTGCGGCCCGACGATGAGGAGAGACGCAAAGTCGATCACGAACGACACCGACATCGTCGCTCGACCCTTCGTGGTCGGCAGTTTCAGCTTGAAAGTCGACGTCAGCAGCGTGGCCGCGATCAACCCGAGGAAGACGGGAAAATCGGCGCGGCCCGGCAGCTGCCCGAGAGTGGCCAGCATACCGGCGGCAGCCACGACCATCGCGATGACGTATATGCGTGCAGCTCGAGGAAGTGCGTTCATGCGCTTGTCTCGTTTACCTGAGAGGTCACTTTGCCGCTGTCAACACCGACAGGCCGGTCGTGAATGCATCGTTATCCGGCGCGAGCGCGTTACCCCACAGGATCCCGTTGCCCCAGCACAAGTTGTTGCCCCAGAGGATCCCGTTGCCATCGACGACGTTACGTCCCCAAAGCACACTGTTGCCCCAGAGGATCCCGCTGCCACTGACGATGTCGTTGCCCCAGAGGATGTTGTTGCCCCACAGAATGCTGTTGCCCCAAAGCGTACTGTTCCCCCAGAGAATGTTGTTGCCCCAGAACGTGGTGCCCCAGGGAACCATATAGCTCCAGGCGACGTCGTTCGTGTACACCGAGTTGCCCCACAGGATCGCGTTCCCCCACAGAATGCTCTGCGCCCAGGGGTAGGAGGTCCCGTCGATCGTGCTCGACGGGTCCACACCTTCCACCAGCCACCAGGCGCCCCACGGAATCGAGGTATCGATGCTCTTCGCCAACGTCAGAGTGCCGGCCGCGTTGATGGATCCCGTGCCTTGAATCAGCGGGTCATAGGCTGTGAGCGTGGACGGATCGCGCAAGCTCAGCGCAGTGAATTCCAGTATCGCCTTGACGGCGTTCGGCGTGATCGCCGGGCGCGTCGTGGTAAATGCCGTGCGGTTGGCTTCAATTGCCAGCGCGGCCAGGCCGCTGGTGACGGCCGCCGCCATGCTCGTGCCGCTCAGCGTGATATATGACAGGTTGCCGCTGGCATCAGCCACGAGGCGCGACGGATAAGTCGTTGCGAGGTGGCTGCCGGGGGCCGCGACCGAGACGAGCTGATAGCCTGGCGCCACGACATCGGGCTTGGCGAACCTGTCGAACCATGTGGGTCCGCGCGAACTGTAGTTGTTCACCGTGTCATCGCCACGCGCCGACGTCCGTTGCATGTTTTGCGACCCGACCGTAATCGCGGCGGGTGCGTTGGCCGGCGACAGGATGCCGCCATATCCTGGCAGCCCCGTATCCGGGTTGACGCCCGTATTGCCGGCCGAAACGACCACGACGATGCCGGTCTGCACGGCGTTCTGTATCGCCAGCACGAGCGGGTCGGTACTTGAGGACTCGAGTATCACGTGGCCGAGCGACAGATTGATGACGTCGATGCCGAGCGTGGCCTTGTTCTCAGCGGCGAACTCCACCGCTGCAATGACGTCGCTGACTTTGCCTTTCCCGTGTTTGTCGAGGACTTTCATGCCGATCAGGTTGACCCCGGGCGCCACTCCTGTGTGGGCGCCTCTGGACAGCGCGCCGCTCGAGGCGATCAGGCCGGCGACGTGCGTCCCGTGTCCGTAGTCGTCGTATGCGGGCGTCATCCTGCCGTTGCCCTTCACAAAGTCGTAGAAACCAGTGATTCTGCCCGCCAAATCAAAGGATGGATAAATCCCGGAATCGATGACGGCCACGCCGACGCCGGTTCCTCGGAGCGAGGCGCTCGACAAGCCGAGCGTGTCACTCACGAGATTGACAGGCCCGGAACCGGCGCTGACGTCGTTGGCTTTCACCACAGCGTCGATCGAGACCGACCTGACGAGGGCTGTCTGGCTGGCGAGCGTCGTCACGCCCGTGAGCGGGACCAGTACCACCAGTGCATTCGTCCGCCGTAATTCCCGGACGAGCGACCAGTCTTTCTGATGGCGAACGTATTTCCTCAGCTCCGGGTACTGGCCGGGCTGAGCGCGGACGATGACCTGCTGCAAGGTCGTCGCCCCGGCGCCAACCAGATTCTTGAGCGCGGTATCGACGGACGTATTTGCAGCGGCAGCAGTCACCGTCGAGGACGGGCTGATCACTGGCGAGACGATCAAAATCGCTACGAGCAGGGCGATGCGTTTTAGAGCGGGGGGGCAAGTCGCAAAGGGCGCGGAGCTCGTCCTGGAGTTCGTGTTCGAGACACTCGGCATGCACCGGCTCGAGGCTCGTGCTGCGGTCCTCAACGGCCGCGGCACCGGCGCGCTGCAGAAGGTCGGCGCCGTCCAGGAGGCCGTCCTGCGCGAGTCGTTTCGATGCCATGGGGAGTACGTCGACCAGATTCTCTACGTTATCCTCGCTGAGGAATGGCGATCCTCATCCAGAACGATTTGATTTGATCACGCCGGTCGCGCACCTCTCTGGCCTGCCGCTCGACGTCGGTGTCGAACCGCGTCTTGCCAGCGGCTCACGCGACGCAATCGCGATGCATCCAGTCCAAAACCACGCCTGTAGGGCACGGCCTTCCACGCCGTGCCTAGGCGCGCCACAGGCGCGCCCCGCGCGAACGGAGCGGGGATCATGGGCCCCGCGAGTGAGCGCGTAGGGGGGTCCGCGGGGGCGCAGCCCCCGGATCTGGTTATGGCGTGATCGCCTCCACTCTCCACCGAAGCGTCACCTGATACACGCCCGCATGCATGGCGGTGCCGGGAGCCGAGAGCGACCAGACGACAT
This sequence comes from Acidobacteriota bacterium, assembly GCA_046726355.1. GTDB lineage: Bacteria > Acidobacteriota > Vicinamibacteria > Vicinamibacterales > CAVVIG01 > QHWF01. The sequence continues at coordinate 13,361 of JBKPAI010000052.1, forward strand.
CGAGACTGCCGGACGTCGCGCCAGCCTGCCCGTCGAACACTTGCGCGTAGCCGGTTGAGCTCAATTGGCCGTTGCTGCCGACGCCGTGGAGGACATTCGAAACCGCCCACGATACCTGCGACGCCGCAATCGTTCCGCCCGGACCGGTGAGGTTCCCTTCGGCTTTGACGCTGATGCGCAACGCACGCCCCGCGTCGAGCGTCGCGCCGCTGAAGGCGATCGTCGTCGGATTCGGACTGGCCTGCGTGGTCGCGCCGACGTCGGGGACGGTGAACGACACGATTGGCGGCAGCGATATCTGGACGGTCTCTTCGGTCGCCGCCCACCCGGGGACGCCGACTGCGCCCCACAGCACGGCCACCGTCAGGGCGATCCCGTACGTGAGCGCTGGCGAAATGACGCCGCCGGCGCGAGGCATCACTTACGCGGCTCCGTCCAAAGGATTGGTTTGGTTCTGGTTGCGACTGTGAAGTCGGCACCCGTCACCGGCCGGCCGTCCGCGATCTCGACGGTGAGCTCCGCCGGGCCGACCACAGTGTAGCCGCCAGGCAGGTTCGCGCCGTTCAACGCGACCACGTAGGTTCCGGGCCACAGATTGTAGAAGCTGTAGGCGCCGTCCTGATCGGTCGCCGTGACGCGCTCCTTCAGATAAACGGCCGTACCGGCGACTCCCTCCCCGGCATCGAACCGGCCGTTCCCGTTACGGTCGTGATACACGCGGCCGTGAATCGCGTTGAGCGGCGCCACGAGCAGGTCGGCATCGATGCGCGACGACCAGCTCAAGGTCAGTCCAAGCTGGCGGCCGTCCCACGCGTAGTCGGCGGGCAGGAACTGCGGATCGAGTGACAAGTCGTACTCGCCCCGCGGCACATTGTCGAACGCGTATGCGCCGTTCGAATCGCTGGCGGTCGCGTACGGCCCGAGCTTGACGCGCGCGCCGGCTACGGCCCGCCCTGCCTCGTCCAGCACCCGGCCGCGGACCGTGGCGCCGCGCGCCGGCGTGGCGATGCTCCAGGTTTTGTACAGCATGACCTTGAGCCGCGTACGATCCAGCGCGCGCGGAACATCCTGGAATGCCGACAGCCGTCCGTATTCCGCCTGCAGCGCAAACCGACCGCGGAACTCCTGCCGCACGAGACCGCGAAATTTCTGCTCGGTGTGGAGATCCGACACCGGCATTGCCAGACGCAGGCTCGTGGAACGCGTCGGGGTCAGCGTTGTCTGCAACTCCTCCCAGTGCTGCAGGACGCCGGTCTCCGCGCGCTGACTGGCCAGTTGCAGCGTCAGATTCACCCAGCTCCGAGGGGTGTAGTTCGCAACCGACTGGTTCTGCTGCCGCTGAACGGAATTGGATGCGCCCTGAAGCTGGTCGGACTCGCCGGTCTGGTAGCGGTGGAAGAAGGTCAAGCCTCCGGCCGATACGCTCGCCGCCGCTGCGGTCGTCGTGTTGGAGGCGTACGCCGATGCGGAGTACGCGCGTTCGAGCGTGAGGCTGAACAGGCGCGAGAACGGCACGCGAATCGAGGCCGTTCGCCATTCGCTCGGTTCGCTCGCTTCGAGCGACCGGAACACGCCCCCGGTGACCGCGACGCCGCGCCAGAGCACGAGGCCGGCGAACAGGCTGATATCGCGGCTGGACACCGGCTTGCGATGCGATCGGTACGACGTCTCGAACTCCACGCGCGAGCCCGCCAGCCGGTTTCTCAACAGGTACGACTTGTCAGTGGCGACTTCTGCGTCGACAAGCGTCTGGCCGCCGACGGTGAGTTGATCCCGATAGGAGACAACGGTTGGCCGCTGCTCGCTGCCCGGCCGCGGCCCGTACAGCGATATCGCCGGACGTCGATGTCCTGCCCCCTGCCACGACACGCGGCCGCCGCGGCTCGCCCCGCGCAGGTTCGAAAAGATGTCGCCGCCTTCGAGATGCCAGCGCCTGTCCGGATCGAAGAACGAGAGCGACCCATTGTCGAACCGGTAGCCGGTCGCGCCGCGCGTGAGCAGCGTGTTCGACTGTACCTGGATCCCCTTGACGCCGCCGGTGGCGAGGATTTCGCTCCCCCAGTCGGCGCCTTGAACATATCCCAGACCAAACGTCGTCCGCAGCGCATCGTGCGCGCGGGGAAGGTTCAAGGGTACGTCTTGGGGCTGTTTGATCTCACGCTCGGACGCGATGAGCGCGGGCGGCTTCTCGAGCGTGAACGTCCGCAACACATTGGCGGTTTCCCTCGAGCCGCTGGCGGGCGCCTCTGCCGGTGTTCCTGTCTCCTGTACGGCCGCGGTCAGGACCGTCGAGCTCAACGCATAGAGCAGCACAGGAAGGATCCGGTGTCTACCGCGGAGGTTCATGCGCCTGGACATCGCGAGCGATGTCCACCTCGCGCTCCGCGCCGATGTAGTGATCGGCGCCGAAATCGAGGATGACGCGCGCGCGATAGCGGCCCGAAGGAAGCGCGGCGGGCGGAGGGAGCGTCGAAATAAGGAGCGCATCCCGCGACGGCTCGGTGAGCAGCGTCCGGCGGGTGATGGCGGCGGTTGCCACCGGCGTCGTCGCGAGAGGCGTCAGGAACTCGAGATGTCCTTCGATGCCGAGGGGCGCGTTGCCCTCGTTTCGGACCTTGACCCGTGCCGCATCGCCATCGACGGCGACGTCGAGAATCGACGCGCGGCGCTCGACCGGTTCGACGTAGACGAACACGCCTGTGGATACCGATGCGACGAACCGGACGCCGACGCCTTCCAGGTGCTCCAGCGGATCGGGAATCTGGTCAACAGTGAGCGCGCACCAGAAGCCACCGCCCTGTACCTCGGCGGGCATCGCGACGCTGAGGCGGATGACGAGCGTTTCGCCCGGTCGTACCGTCGACTCTACCGGGTTCAGAGAGACCCAGTTCGCGCACGAACGCCGAAGCGTGCCGGGGCTGTCGTAGTAAGACTGGGTGCCGTCCTCGCTGCGCCACCAGTCCTCCACGCGCGCTTTGAAATGGGTGGGACGCTGGTTCTGGTCCAGCGTGAGCCGGAATTGCCGTGTCACGACCTGCGCCGGTCGTGCGTTGATTTTGATCGAGTCCAGCGTCGCCTGAAACGACAGAGGAGCCGGCATTTCTGTAGCGCCCAGTTGCGCCAGCAGCAGCCACACCGATGTCAGAGCCGCGGTTATCACGTTGCCCTCACGACCCCATGCTCTCGAATTTCCAGGTGACGACCAGCGTATGCGTGCCCGAGCGCTGCACCGCAGTGTTCGGCGCCAGCGTGAACACGAGGCCGGGCGTGGAACACGACGTTGCGTCAGCGTTGCAGGTGGCTACGGCGTTGTAGCTCGTACTGCTCAATGTGCTGGTGGACCCGGTCGCGTTCGTCCAGCTCGGGGCATTCCACGAGAGGTCGGTCGCTGCCCACGTCGTCGCGCCGCCAACGGGCGGCGTGAACGAGGCGGAATTGGCCTGGAGCGACAGCTTCAGCTGCTTGGTGGCAGTAGCGAGGACGATCCGATCGACCGTCACGCTGGCGGGGTTCGCCGACGTGCTCGCGCCGATGTTGGTGACATTGAACGTGATGCCCGTCGGCACAATCACTCTGGCCTGTTCGCTCACGTTCACCGAGACCGTGGTCGTCTGGCTCGTGTCCGGAAGGGCGACCGTCGTCTGAGCGGTCGAGGCTGCCGGCAGCCCGAGCAGCAGAGTGGCTGCGAGGCGAAGCCTCAAATGCCGTCGTTCCATCTCTCTCTATATCGTCGGCTCTATACCGTGCTGTATATCGCCGGCTCGCAGCCTGCGCGCAAAATGCCGCCACTGCACGTGCTTTCACACGGCCAGTGGCCTGTATCGGTTGAACGAGTAGTGGATTCCGGAGCCCTCAAACGCATCACTCGTCGGTTTGAGGTCTCCACCGTCGTCGCGCCGACGACCTCGTACGAACCAAACGCGAAGGAACGACCGCAGTTTGGTCTCAGGCGGAGCTTCGTTAACTGCCGATGCTCTCGAACTTCCAGGTGACGACGAGCGTGTGGCCGCCCGAGCGTTTGACGGTGGATTTCGAGGCGAGCGAGAACGACAGGCCGCTGGTCGAACACGAAGAGACATCAGCGTCGCATGTGGCCACTTCGACAAAGCTGCTGCTGCTCAACGTTCCGTTGTTCCGCACCGCGTTCACCCAGGCGCCGCCCCCACCGTTCGGGGTTGACCATGACACGTCGCTCGCCGACCAGGTTGTCGCGCCTGCAACCGGCGGCGTGAACGATGCCGCGGCGGCCATGAGCGACACTTTGAGCTGTTTGCTGGCGGTCGCCAGGACGATGTTGTCCACCGTTACGCTGACGGCGCTGGCAGACGTGTTTGCGTTCACGTTCGTGACGTTGAAGCTGACGCCCGCCGGGACCGTGATTCTGGCCTGCTCGGGCACGCTGGCCGTCAGCGTCGTCGTCTGCCCCGTATTCGGCAGCGAAACCGTCGTCTGTGCGCTGGCCGGCACTGCCCAGAGCAGCAGGGCAACAGCGAGCAATCTCTTGATGACAGTCACACCCATGTCCTATCTTCCGTGACCAACTTGCGCACGCCGCACGCTCACGGTCGGCGAGTGCCGGCAGTGAGCGTATCTGCAGCTGTCGTTACCGCCCCTACGAGCCGATGCTTTCGAACTTCCAGGTGACCACGACGGTATGGTTACCGGACCGTTTCACCGTCGACTTCGGGCCCAGCGTGAAGACCAGTCCTGTCGTCGAGCAGGCTGCCGCGTCGGCGTCGCACGTCGCCACCTCGTTAAACGCGCTGCTGCTCAACGTTCCGGAGGCGCCGGTCGCGTTGGTCCACGTGGCGGTGTTCCAGGTGACATCTGCAGCCGACCACGTTGTCGCCCCAGCCACCGGCGGAGTAAACGCGGCGGCGTTGGCCTGCAACGAGATCTTCAACTGCTTGGCCGCCGAGGCCAGCACGATGCTGTCGATGGTGACCGGAACTGCGGTCGCGGCGGTGCTGCTGGCGATGTTGTTCACGTTGAACGTCACGCCGGAGGGAACCGTGACTCGCGCCTGCTCCGACACGTTCGCGGTGAGAGTGGTTGTTTGTCCTGAATTCGGCAGCGTGACGGTGGTCTGCGCCTGCAACGCTGTCGCTGTGAGCAGAAGAACTCCTGCCGTTGCCGCAATCTGACGCGAAAAGTACGTGTGCATGAAAACTTCTCCCTGTCGAAAAATATCGGTGGCCTTTTTTATGACTTTAGATGACATTAACACCATTCTGATGCAGGGTTCGCCAGATGTTTCTATAGCCATAGATATATGACTTTAGAGCATCTTTTATGCCCAGGTGGACTATTGGCAGATTTGCGAGCGAACACCGGAGCCTACAGCGAATCGCGAGTGGTGGGTTGGTCTGGACTGCTGCGATCCGGGACTCAGATGTTCAGTTCTGGAACGTCGACGCGGCGTCAGTCCCGGATTTCCGCTATCTGCCGCCCGGAACGAGCCCAGGGATGTTCAATTCCGGAACGTTGACGTGGACGATTCTGTGTACGTTACGCGGATTACAGTTCTGCTCGCGGGCGACGGCAGGCGCCTCTCATAGCAGCTGCTTGATCGCCGCCTCGAAGGTCTCGCGCGCGGTGAGGCCGATGTGTTTGTGGCAGATCCGGCCGTCCCGGCCGATGATGTAGGTCGTCGGCAGCGCGAACAGCGGCCCGTAAGCCTCCTCGATATCCTCCCGTCCGTCACCGTTCAGGACGGTGTAATTCATCTTGAACCGTCGTGCGAATGGACCGGCGTTGCTGAACTGGTCCAGCACCACCACGCCGACGACTTCGAGGCCGCGCGGCTTGTACTTGTCGTACATCTCGACGAAGCCGGGAATTTCGACCCGGCACGGACCGCACCACGTCGCCCAGAAATCGAGCAGCAGCACCTTGCCTTGGTAATCCGCCAGGCGCACATCGCGACCCGTCATGTCCTTCAGGGTGAAGGTGAGGTTGGCACGCGGCGCGTTTGCGGGACACGCGACGCCGGCCTTCGTCTGCTCTCCATCCTTTTCTGCGGCTGAGCACGCAAGACCGGCCACGATCACGACTGCGCCGATTGCCGCTGTTGCGCGGGCCGTCGGTCTGCCACACATCGGACTCTTAGAACACGGTGCAACGGTCATTTATTCCACAAAGCTCCAGCACGTTAGAGGCGTCAGGTTCCTAGCACCCTGCAGCGTCAGGTCCCGAGCACGCTGCTACCAGGCCTGAGCACCCTCCAGCGTCAGGCCCCAAGCACCCTCCAGCATCAGCCTATTGGGGCTGTGAGCTCGCCGTGCCGCCTGCGTCGCGACGGCGGAAGCGCAGATCCCAGACGCGGTCTTGTGTCACGCTCAGTCCGGTGACGCGGCCTCCTTCGCGCCGGAACACGACCAGGCCGAGCCGGGGTGCGTCGAAGGCGTCCGCGTAGACCGGAGTCAGTTTCAGCGTCGTGTCGGGCCGGCCCTTGATGACCAGCGACTCGCCGTTCGTGGCAACGGTCAACTCGGTTTCGGCTTCGTCGCTGATGTAGATGCCGGTGAGATCTTTGAGCTGATCGACTGACGGTTTCACCGCGGTCACCCGTTCGTACACATCGACCGTGCCGAGCGCGTCGACCACACGGACGTCGTTCCGGCCGTCGAAGGTCCATTGCTGGCCGTTCGCGGTGGCGAAACGCAACGACGCCGTCGGAACGAGCGCCTGGCCGCGCTGCGGGTTCAACCCATCGGCTTGACCGCGTTCCAGGCGCAGCCCGTCCCCTGCGCGCACGATCGTCAGCGGCACGCCGGTGCCGGTGTTGCGGTAGAGTCCCGCCGCGCGATCGAGCTCCGCCCCCGTCAGCGTGTACGTTGACTTCACCGCCGCCGGCGCTCTCGCGCGGTCGCCCAGATACAGGTCGGCAACCTCGTGCAGCGCCTCCGTCGCGCTGCCGCTGCTCACATTGCACAGCACCGCCACGGACAGGTGCTGATCCGGATAGCGCGCCAGATGCGCCCGGTAACCCGCCGTCGACCCGCTGTGATCGACCTGACGCACGCCTTTGTACGTCCGGTTGTACAACCCGAACGCGTAGTCGAGCGGGCGGCCATCGTTGAACGCCCCGACCTTCTGCTGCTCCCCGACAAACGTGGTATCACCCACCCTCGGCGCGTCGAAATTCGCGTTCCATTTCAACAGGTCGCCGACCGTGGTCAGCAGGCCGCCGTTGCCGTGCACGTTCTCGAACGGCATCTCGATGTGAAACCCGTCGCGGCGGTCGTCGTAGGCGATCGCACGGTTCCGCACCACGCGGGTGTGATCGTCGCGCCACGAGGTGTGCGACATGCCGAGCGGCTCGAAGATCCGGGCCCGGGTAAAGTCGGCGAAGGTCATTCCGCTCACGCGCGAGACGATGATCGCGGCGAGATTGAAGCCGGTGTTGCTGTACGACCAGCGCGTGCCCGGCGTGAAATTGACCGATCGCTGATGGCTCACGATCTCGAGCACGTGCGCATGCGTGTGCACGCGCGTGGTCCGCGGCCAGCCGGCGATGGCCGCGACGCTGCCCCAATCGCGCAGCCCGCTGGTGTGATGCAGCATATGCCGAATCGTCAGCGGCGTGCCGTAGTCGGGCAGTTCCGGCACGTACTTCCGCACCGGATCGTCGAGCGACAGCTTCCCTTCCCTGGCGAGCAGCAGCACCGCCGCCGCCGTAAACTGCTTCGACACCGATCCGGCTTCGAAGATCGTTTCGGGCGTGTTCTGGACATCGTGCTCGAGATCCGCGAGGCCGTAGGCCCTCGCCAGCACCGGCTTGCCGTCTACCGCCACGCCCACGGCACAGCCCGGCGTGGAGGACGTCCATTTCGAAAAGATCCTGTCGACCTGCGGCCCGAGATCGGCGGGAGCGGCGCCCCCCGTCCGGGATATCGTCACGCCGACAATCGAAAGCACGACGAGGGCGGCTACGGACTGAACATATCGTTTGACTTTCATCGCAACCTCAGTCTCATTGTTGATTGTTGATTGTTGATTGTTGATTGCTGATTGCTGATTAGCGGTTCAAGCCCTGCTCGCAATCAGCAATCAGCAATCAGCAATCAGCAATCAACAATCAACAATCTCATAGTCCTCGCGGGTCTCGCCGTACGGTCAGCGGCTGCGAAAAGCTCCTGCCGTCGACCGTCAGCTTCACCACATACGTCCCCGGCGGCGACGGCGGGGGTCCTCCGCGGCCGCCCCCACCACCGCCGCGGCCGCCCGACGGCGGCGTCGGCCGGAAGTCCCACACGAATCGGTGCATCCCTGCGCCCGTCGTCAGTGATTCCTGCGGCCGCTGCCACACCGCATTGACCACGAGCGTATCCGGATCGATTGGCTGCGCCGGATCGGTGCTCGAATACCGGCGGACCGTCTGACCGGCACTGTCGGCGATCTCGAGGACGACCGGCCCGGTCGCGTCGCGACGGAGATAGTAATCAATGATCGCGCCCGTCGGCGGGTTCTCAGCCCAGGGTTCGTCCTTCTGCGTCGGCGTGCCGTCATCGGTGCCGGGCGGCAGGATGACGGCGTCGGCCGGCTTGAACAGGAACGCATCGGAGGCGGCGGTTTCCGCCGAGACCTGACGAAGCACGCTGATGTCGTCGATCACCCAGAAGCCGCGCCCGTGCGTCGCGACGATGAGATCGTTGTCCTTGAACGCGAGATCGCGGTTCGAGGTGGCCGGCAGATTGAGCTGCAGCGACTGCCAGTCGTCGCCGTCGTTGAACGAGAGGAACACACCGAGCTCGGTGCCGGCGGCGAGCAGCCCGCGCCGTCTCGGATCTTCCTTGACGGCCTGCAGGTAGACACCGGCAGGCAGGCCGCGTGTGATCTTCTGCCACGTCTTGCCGGCGTCGCGCGTGCGGTAGAGATACGGCTCGTTGTCGGTCAGACGATGGCGGTCGACGGCGGCGTAGGCTGCGGCGGCGTCGAAGTGCGATGCCTCCATCATCACCACCTTGCTCCACGGCGTCAGCTCGCGCGGGGTGACATCCTGCCAGGTGCGGCCATCGTTGGCCGTGACCTTGATGAGACCGTCGTCGGTGCCGATCCAGATGAGCGGCGCCCGCAGCGGCGAGGGCGCGATGGTGTAGACGACGCCCCCCTTGCCGCGCTGCGGATCGAAGTCGGCGGCCGTCGCGGCATCGAGGTTCGGCGGATCCACCGGGTCGGGCCGCGTCAGATCCTCGCTGATGCGCGTCCAGTGCTCGCCGCCGTCGACGGTCTTGAACACGAACTGATTGCCGAAGTACAGCGCATGCGGATCCGCCGCCGAGAACACGAGCGGATTCGTCCAGGTGTGCCGTGCCGGCGCGGGCAGGTTCACTTCGGGCGTCACGTTCTTCGTCTCGCCCGTCTCCACATTGCAGCGTGTGACCGTGCCGCCGAACATCAGCGCCGGATTCAACGGATCGGGAGCCGTGTAGCCGGCTTCGCCGCCGGCGCAGAGCGGCTCCCAGTCACGCATCGTGATATTCGCAAACTTCCCGCGCGACCGCACGCGGACGGCGCCGCTGTCCTGCTGCGCGCCGGTCACCCAGTAGGGAAAGTGATAGTCCGGCGCCACGTGATACAGCTGCGCAATCGGCTGGTTCAACCACGAGCTCCACGTCGGATGCTCCTCCAGCCCGTCGACGCTGACGACCGCGCCCTGATCCCCGCCCAGCACCATCCGGTTCCCGTCGTCCGGGGAGATCCAGAGCTGGTGGTAATCGTCGCCGCCCGGAGAACCCTTGAACGGTTCGCCGAAGCTGTGGCCGCCGTCGCGCGATCGGTAGATGCCTGTGTTCGATACGTACACGAGATCGGCGTTCTTCGGATCGACCGCGACCCTGCCGAAATACCAACCGCGCCCCCAGATGCGGCTGTCGCCCGAGACTTTCACCCAGCTCGATCCGGCATCGTCCGACCGATACAGTCCGCCTTCCTTCGCGTCGACGATGGCGTAGACACGATTCGGATTCGCGGGCGCCACGGCAATGCCGATGCGCCCCACGCGTTCGGCGGGCAGACCTTTCGTCAGCTGTTGCCAGTTGGCGCCGCCGTCGGTGGACTTGTACAGACCGCTGCCCGGTCCGTACGAGGGTGGATAAACGCTCCACGGCGGCCGGCGCGTGTTCCAGAGGGAGGCATAGAGAGTCTGCGGGCTGGCCGGGTCCATCGCCAGATCGATCGCGCCGACGTCGTTGCTCTTGAACAGCACTTTCTGCCACGTCGCGCCGCCGTCGCGGGAGCGGAAGACCCCGCGATCGGGATTCGCGCCGTACACATGTCCGAGAGCGGCCACGAATACGACGTTCGGGTCACGCCGATCGATCACCACCTTGCCGATTTGACGCGTCGCGTCGAGGCCGATGTGGGTCCAGGTCCTGCCGGCATCGGCCGACCTGTACATGCCGTTGCCGTACGAAATCTGCGACCGCATATCGGCTTCGCCGGTGCCGACATACACGATGCGCGGGTCGGACGGGGCGACCGCGACGGCGCCAATCGATGCAATCGGCGGCGCATCGAAGATGGGGAACCAGGTGCGGCCGGCGTTTGTCGTCTTCCAGACGCCGCCGCCGACCGATCCGGCATAGAACACATTCGGTTGTCCTGGCACGCCGCTGACGCCGTTGACGCGGCCGGCGCGGAACGGACCGATGCTGCGCCAACGAAGGCCCGAATACAGGGCGGGGTCGATGTGTGGCTGCTGCGCCGCGACCAGCGTGAACACGCCAGCCGCCAGCGGCGCGGTGAGACAGAGCGAAAGGGTCAACCGCTTCATAACTAACCGGGGGGCTTCGCCCCCCCGGACCCCCCAACGCCGTCGCTCGCAGGGACCCCGAGCGCCCCGCTCCGCTCCGGCGGGGCGCGCCTGTGGCGCGCCTGCCCGTTATGCGGCTCGCTGAGAAACGAGTACGAGATTCTGGTTTCGAGCCGCATAAAGCTGCGCACCAGCACCATCTGGATTCCAAACTCCACATTTCTGATTTATCGGCATCCCAACCTCAATCACTTGCCCTGGAGCCGCAGAATCTCACTGTAAAGCTTCTGTCTGGTATTTTCCGATGCGACGAAGAGATCGTCGGGCATCCTCGACACGTACCGCAGCATGTCGGCGTAGATGACATCGGCCTGGTACAGATTCAAACCGAGGCCCGCCAGGTACTGGAGCCGCAGGTTCCGGTCGTGGTTGATCTGCGCGTCTTTCAACCACGCCTGGAGATCCGCTTTGCGTCCTGCATAGGTGGCGAACAGATCGACGGCGGACATCATGCCGATCTCGCGCAGCGATTGCGCAACCGGCGCATATTCCGGCCGCTCCAGCTTCGCCTGCACCGCATCGACGTCAATCCTCGTCGCATCGAGCTGGCCGACGAGCACCAGGTCGTATCCCTTCCCCTCGTTGGTATTGCCGAACACGATGCCGTTCGGGAAGGCCTCGAGGAACGTCCCGATCTCGCTCTTCACCGCGTCGGTGTTGCTCTCATACAGCTGCACGAACAGCGTGACCGCTCCGCCCGGGTTCAGGTGCCGCTTCGCCATCTCGAAGAACTCGCGCGTGTACAGCATCGCCGCGCCCTTGACCCAGGGATCCAGCGGATCCGAGGTGATGGCGTCGAACGTCTCGGTCGTCGTCTCGACGAAATGGCGGGCGTCGTCGATGCGCACCTGCACCTTCGGGTTGCGGACCACGTCGAAGTTATGCTGCGCGAAGTAGGTGGAGACGACGCGCGGGACGAGCGGCTCGATTTCGGCAATCGTCTCGTGGATCACCGCCGGATCGACCGAGACTGCGCCGGCGGTGACGCCGGCGCCGCAGCCAATCACCAGCACCCGGCTCGGGTTGGCCGGGACCAGCGTCGTCAGGTGGCCGAGCATCCGCTGCAGCCGCATGTCCTGCGGCTCGCTCGACGCCTGGACCTTGCCGGCATTGTGATAGTTGCGGACGCCATTCGAGAGCTCGGAGACGGCAACCGACGCATTGATGCCTTCGCCGACATAGATAATGTCCGCCTGCCCGACGCGTGTCGCCGCATATCGCCCGTAGGCGACGAGCAACCCGGGCACGGCCGGGATGCTGCGTGCGAGCAGGCCGGCCGCGACCATCGCCGCGCCGAGCACGACCGTGCCGCCGAGGCGACGGCGTCCGGAGGAGCGCTGTTCGTGCGGCTCTCCCGCCGTTCCTGGGGACGACGGCTCGAGCATGAGAAGCGCGGCAATCGCGGAGACGATCACGAGTATTTGCTGCGACCGCTGCGTGCCGATCCACGGAATCAGCAGGAAGCTCGTGACCATCGACCCGGCGATTGCGCCGACGGTATTCGCCGCGTAGACGCCGCCGGCGAGGCGTGCCGCATCCTGATCGCTCGAGGCGAGCGCGGCCAGCGCTAGAGGAAAGCTGGCACCCCACAGGATCGCGCCAGGCAGCACGACCCAGAGGCATCGGACCATGTCCAGTTGCAGCGTCAGCCAGGGGGTCGTGGCGATTGACGGATTGATCGGCCAGTATGGCAGCGACACGTTGAGCTGGTAGGCGGCCCAGCCGAAGGCGCCGCACAACAGCAGCTGGCACCAGCCCAGCGCGCGGCGCGGCGAGACCGCGTCGCGCGCGGCGCTCGACGCCACGGTGCTGCCGATGCCGAGGCCGACGAGAAATACGGCCAGGATCATCGCGAAGGTATAAACGGTCCCACCGAACAGCAGCGACAGAACCCGCGTCCAGATCACTTCCGCAGAGAGCGCGGTGAGGCCGGACAACGCAATCGTGACGTAGACCGCTGCGCCGCCAGTCGGCGTGGTCCGCTCGTCCCTGGTGTTGGGAGATGGCCGTGACACCGTGGCTTCATACCTGGCCGTCGAGGCGAAGGCCAGTGCGGTCAATCCGACGGCCAGATTCAGTGCAACCGCCGCGAACGTGGCGGTCGTCACGTCGTGCATCCGCAGCAGATAGAATCCCGCGATGAGGCTGCCCGCGACGCCGCCGGCGATGTTGCCGCCGTAGAACAATCCAAGCCAGGCGACCCCTTCCGGCGTCGCCTTCACCCACCGCGAAATGGCCGGCAGCGTCGCCCCCATCAGCATCGTCGGCGGCAGAAGGCACACGCCGGCCGCGATTGCGCGCAGCACGATGCTGGCCACGCCGGTTCCGGCCCATGCGGTGTACGCGCCGCCGACGAGCGGCATGCCGAACAGGATCGCGATTGCGAGCGCCCCGATTCCGAGCTCGAGAAACGCGTACACGCGGAGCGGGTGCTCGCCGACGGGCACGACCCGCGGCAGCAGCAGGCTGCCGAGGCACATGCCGCCCATGAAGGTCCCGAGGAGAATGCCGAGAGAGATCGAGGACGAGCCGATCACGAGCTGCAGCAGCTGGAACCAGACGATTTCGTAGATCAGCGCGGCGCAGCCGCTGCCGACGAACAGCAGAAAAAGGCCAGGCAGATACCGGCGCGTCGTCATCCGGACACCTTTGGGAAGACGGTCGGATGCTATCACGGTCACCCGGCGAACGACGATCAACGCAGAAGCCGCAGAGTCATCCGTCTTTACGCTGCGAAGACAAACCAGATCAACGCAGAAACCGCAGAACACGCTGAACCCTGCATGGTGCAGGGCACGGTTGAACGCAGAAGCCGCTTTAGGCGCGCACAGCGCGCCTGCGAGCCGGGGCCCCCACGATGCGGTTTGTGCATCGTGGGGTGGGACGGAGCGGAGCGGGGCGGATGGGCCCCCGCGAGCGACCGAGCCGGGGTGTGGGGCGGAGCCCCACATTAGAAGGACGCAAAGAACGCAAAAGGAGAATCCAGTTTTTCGCGGCCTTCGCGCTTGCCAAGCCGTCGCTCGCTCAATTGCGGCCGAGCGTCTACCGCCGCCACTCTCCCTTGAGAAACGCGGTGGCCGTGGCAACGAAAGGTGCCGAGTTGGATCCGAAGATGGGGCCGTGGCTGCCGTTCGGCACGACCCACAGGAACGACCGGGGGATGGCCGCGTGGAGCTCGAATGCCAGGCCGACCGGGTAGAGGAAGTCGCGATCTCCGAACACGATCAGCGTCTCGGCGGTGATCGTCGAGAGCAGCGGCGGCGTGAAATTCACGTCGTGATGATCCGAGGCCAATCCTCTGACCTGGTCGAAGAGCGCCTGAATCTGCGCCTCGCCGTGCACGTGGCGTTCGCGCATCGCGCGGCGCTCCGCCTCCGGCAGCATCTCCTCGGAGAATTTCGCCTGGATCGCCCGGGCCTGCGCGGGAAAGTACGGCGGGGCGCTCACGACGATCATCGCTTCGATGCGTGACGGCTGCAGTGTCGCCATATGGAGGAGCGTGATGCCGCCGCCGCTCAATCCGACCGCCCTCACTCTGTCGATCGCCAGGCAATCGAGCAGCGCGAACGCATCGAGCGCGGCCTGCCGGAACGTGAACGCGCCCGACGGATTCGTCGAGCGGCCGTGACCCCGCATGTCCGGCAGGACCAGCCTGAACCCGGCCGGATCGACGGGAAAGACGTAGCGCCAGTCCGCGCCCGCGCCCATGCCGCCGTGCAGCCACAGCAGCGGCTCGCCCTCGCCGCGCACCTCGTAGTGAATCTCGCAGCCATTGATGTCGGCGAACATCGCGCGCCTCCGTAATCGGTCTGGCGCGATTATGGCGGCTGGGACGCCTGAAAAACCAGACTGGCGCTCGACGTGCGAGAATGGAATCTCGGGGCCGTACAAAAAAAGCGGCAGCCTGCGCTGCCGCCTGTCGCTGCAGCCGGAGCGGCCGCGGCCTACTTGACGTGCCGGTTGACCAGCTTCGTCATCTCGAACATGTTGACCTGCGCCTTCCCTCCGAACACCGGCTTCAGCATGTCGTCAGACTTGATCATCCGCTTGTTCTTCTGATCCTGCAGTTTGTTCTTCTTGATGTATGCCCACAGCTTCTTGGTCAGCTCGGTGCGCGGGAGCGGCTTGGAACCGACGACCTCCGAGAGAGCCGCGTCGGGCGTGACCGGCTTCATGAAGGCCGCATTGGGTTTCCGCTTGCTCGTCGCCGATTTCTTCGCCATGTCGTCTCCTTCCAATCGACGCCCGACCGGAGCGCCGCGCTCGTTTACGCTGGCCTCTATTATCAACACTTTGTGCCCGGGCGTGTCACGAAGGTCCGTCAGGAACCGGCGAGGGCCGAGGCTCGGCGGTCAGCAGCGCTCGCACGGAGGAGGTCGGTATGCGACCGGGTCCAGCCGTTTCTCCGATTGGCTCGGGAACATCGGGCGGCGGCCCGCAAACGCGGCTGATGTCTCCGACGGGGCCTTCCCTCACTGCCGCCGCGCGGGCGGCAGCCCGGTATCGGTCGACGCGTTCTTCACCCAGTCCGCCAGCGTCTTCCACTCCGGATCGTCCTGAGACGTCCAATGCTTCCCGCCGGGATGGAATTCCGTTCCGCCGGCCTCGTGCGCGAGCGGCATCGTCAAGAGCCGGCTCTTGAGCGGCACGCCGGGCAGCACCATGCGGGAAGCCGCTTCAAAGTTCTTCCGCGTCTCCTCTTCGGTGTAGACCTTGCGGCCGGGCGGCAGCGGCTGCAGGCGGAAGGCGGTGCTCCGCGAATGACAGGTGGAACACCGGGCATGCCCCGGGCGCTTTTCGAGCAGAAGCGGCTGGACCTTCGTCTTGAAATATTCGTAATCGAGCGTCGACTTCGGCACCGGCCCCGCGGCCTGCACCAGCATCAGGATGAACACCACCAGCGCCATCGCCATATCCTTTCGCGGCCCCAGCGCGCCCTGCCAGACCCACTCGCCCTACTAGACCCACTCGACCCACCAGACTCACTCGACCTGCCAGCCCCACCTGACTCACCCGACCCACTAGACCCACCTGTCTGGTGTGCGGGTAGTTTACTTCGGATGCGGTCCCCACTAAAGTGTCCTCATGAAAACGACATTCGCGCTCCTGACCGCGGGAACTCTCATGGCGCTCGCGGGAACGGCCGAAGGCGCCACGGTCCGCATCGTCCAGACCAACTCGGCCGGCGACAGCGTCATGCTGATCGATCCGGCGACGAACAAGATCGTCGGCGAGATCAAGGACATCGAAGTGAACCATGGCGCGGCGGTCGCCCCGGACGGCAGCCGCTTCTACATCACGAACGAAGCCGAGTCCACCCTGGACATCGCCGAGGCGAAGACGTTGAAGGTGGTGAAGCACGTTCCGCTCACCAACCATCCAAACAACATCGCCGTCAGCAAGGACGGCAAACGCGTCTACGTCGCCATCGTCGGCGGACCTGGCGCCGTGGACGTGATCGATGCGGTCACACAGACACGCGCGAAGAGCATCCGCACGGAGGGCGGGATTCACAACGTCTACGTGACGCCTGACGGCAAGTTCGTCGTCGCCGGCTCGATCATCGGGCGCAGAATCAGCGTGATCGATCAGGCGACCGAGGAAATCTCGTGGACCCTGCCGATGCCCGAGGGAGTGCGCCCGATGGCGTTCGAGGTCAATCCCGACGGCTCGACGAAGCGGATCTTTGTTCAGCTGTCCGGCTTCAACGGCTTTGTCACCGTCGATTTCGCGAAGCGGCAAGTCGTCGACAAGATCCAGCTTCCGGAGCTGCCGGAGGCCGAGCGCGTGACCCAGGGGCTGCAGGGGTCGCCCTCGCATGGCCTCGCCGTCTCGCCCGACGGCAAGACGCTGTGCGTCCTCAGCAAGATGAATACGCGCGTCTACATGTACTCGATGCCCGACCTGAAGCTGCTTGGCGACTCGAAGGTCGGCCACCATCCCGACTGGCTGACGTTCACGCCCGACAGCAAGCGCGTGTACGTCGCCAATGCCGGCTCCAACTCGGTCTCGGTGGTCGACGTGGCCACGAAGAAGGAGATCACGCAGATACCGGTCGGACAGGTCCCGAAGCGAAACATTACCGCGCTGCTGCCCTAGAGAGCGAAACGAGCGTTGAACGCAGAGGCCGTAAATGACGCAAGGAAGACAGTATGCCTCTGCGCCCTTCGCGCTTGCCAAGCCGTCGCTCGCTGAATCGCGGTCGAGCGAAGGTTGGGCCTTTGCGTTCCAAGGCAGCGTCGCGTACTCCGACACGGCTCCGTAGCAGCGCGATGAGCCAGCTGGCGCTGTTCGACCGAGATCCCGGGGAGTCCGCACCGCGGCACGCCGATGCTGCGGCCTTTGCCGACGAACTGCGCGCGTTCACCTGGGAGGGCAAACAGACCGTCGAGCACCCAGCCGCGGCGGTCGTCGACGGTCGCGCCGTCGTGCCGCTGCTCGTGAACGAGTTCTGGACCAGCCGTCAGCGCGCCGCCCACAGTCTGCACGAAGTCTCGTATCGCGCGTGCTTCAAACCGCAGTTGCCGCGCTTCTTCATCGAGCGGCTCACCTCGCCGGGAGCAACCGTCTACGACCCGTTTTCCGGCCGAGGCACGACGGCGCTGGAAGCCGCCCTCCTCGGGCGCATTCCAGTCGCCTGCGACATCAACCCGCTCAGCCGAATCCTCCTGGAGCCCCGGCTCGATCCGCCGGCACTGTCGGCGATCAGCGCGCGGCTCAAGGCCATTCCCTGGCGCGATCCGGGAGACGTCCGGAGCGATCTGCTCGTCTTCTATCATCCCGACACGCTCGCCGAAATCAGCGCGCTGCGCCGCTATCTGCTCGCTCGTGACGCCGATGGACGCATCGATCAAGTAGACCGCTGGCTCCGGATGGTCGCGGTGAATCGGCTCACCGGCCATTCTCCCGGATTCTTCTCCGTCTACACGCTGCCGCCGAACCAGGCGGTCTCGATCGAGTCGCAGGCAAAAATCAACGCCGATCGCGGCCAGACGCCGGCGCGCAGGGACGTTGCCCGGTTGATTGCGCGCAAATCGAAGGCGCTGCTCGCCGACCTGTCCGAGAGCACCTGGCGGGTCCTGCGCGAGGCCGGATCGAGGTCCCTGCTGTTGACCGATCACGCCGCGCGTACGTCGGCCATCCGATCGGCCTCACTCGATCTGGTCGTGACTTCACCGCCGTTTCTCGACGTGGTGAACTACGCCGCCGACAACTGGCTCCGTTGCTGGTTCTGCGGCATCGATCCAGCGGCAGTCGAGATCACGATCGCGAAACGGTATGACACGTGGCAGCAGGCCATGAGCGAAGTGTTCGCTGAACTGTTCCGCGTCCTGCGGCCGGGGAAGTTCGTGGCCTTCGAAGTCGGCGAGGTCCGCGGCGGCGCGGTCAAGCTCGAGGAACTGGTGATCCCCGCCGCAATGAGCGCGGGCTTCGATCCGGGCTTCGTGCTCGTGAATGCCCAGCAGTTCACCAAGACGGCCAACTGCTGGGGGGTGACGAACAACACGAGAGGCACAAATACGAACCGGATCGTGGTATTGCAGAAACGCTGACCATGGTCGCCCCCGTCGGCTCACCAGGGCCTCTCCGAGTACTTGAAGCTGCCATGGAACGTAAAGGCCCAACCTTCGCTCGACCGCGATTCGGCGAGCGACGGCTTGGCAAGCGCGAAGGCCGCAGAGGACTATCGTTTGACTTTGCGTCCTTCCGCCTTCGCCAAGGCTACGGCGGACCGCCGTAGCTTCAGCGGAGGCGGTTGCGGCCTCTGCGTTCAACCATTCGTTTCCGCCTCAGTCCTGCTGCACCACTGACGACCGCGTCGCCGGCGCGGTGTCCACCAGTACTGTCGATCGAGCTTCTTCGGCGCCGGCCAGATCCGGTCCAGCGTGTCCGCCTCGAAGAGCTCACCGTTCTTCATCACGTACCTGATCGACAGCGTGTTGTGGATGTCCGCGAGCGGATTACGGTCCAGCACCAGCAGATCCGCCAGCTTGCCGCCTTCGATCGTGCCGATGTCCTTCTCCAGCCCGAGTGCCTCGGCGCCGAAGGCGGTCGCCACCCGCAGGGTTTCATGCGGCGACAGCCCGCCCGACTGCAGGTTCCAGATCTCCCAGGATCGGCAGGCTGTGTTCCGACCCGGTGTAACCGTCGATCATCTGCGAGAGATCGAGCTTCAGGTCGAGCGCCCCTTCGGTCGTCGGCATCAGCCGGTATTGCCGGGCCGCGAGGATGATCCACTGACGCACGATCCGGTCTCCGGCAACGTGCTGCTTGATGGTGTCGGTCTTGTACGCTTCCTTGTAGCGCTTGATGAACGCCGCGGCGGCGTCCTTGTCGTCGAGGCCGGAGGAGGAGAAGACACCCGGACCTGTCGCCGTCCACGAGGGCGACGACATCAACTGCGGACGATCCTGGGTGGAGCGATCCCTGGTGACCGCCCGCGGATTCGAGCCGTCGGCGTTCGCGATCCAGAGGTTCTCGACGCCGCTGCGGTCGCTGAGAAACGCGATCAGCCGGCCATCGGGCGAGAATTTCGGCTGGCTGTCGAACGACATGCCGCCGGCGATTCGCGTCGCGTTCCCGCCGGCGATTGGCAGCGTATACAGATCGCCGAGCAGATCGAACGCGATCGTGGTTCCATCCGGCGACACGTCGAGCGACATCCAGGTGCCTTCATCGGTCGTAAACTCGACGGTGTCGGCGCGATCGAGGATCAGCGTTGCCGGTCGTGCCGGCCGGTCGCCCTGTTCCTCCTGCCGGTCCTGCGTGTGGACCGCCCAGGCCGTGGCGACAATCAAGACGAGAACAAGGGCCGTGCCTCTCGATCTCATACAACGCCTCCTGTCAAACAACGCCGCGGATCTGGTGGCGAGATTCTAGTCGTGAATCTGGCAATCGGGTAATCTGGTGACCGGACTTGGATTGGAGATTGGCGATCTTATTGCTCAATCGGCGAATCCAATGACCCGATTACCAGATTCATGAGCCGTTCGCTTACCTGCGCTGAAGTACTCGCGCGCACGCTCCGCGACGCCGGCGTCGAACGGATGTTCGGCCTGCCCGGGGGCGAGATCCTCGATTTTATCGACGCCGCCAGGAGATCGGGGATCGAGTTCATCCTGACGCGGCACGAAGCGGTGGCGGCGTTCATGGCAGATGCCGCCGGACAGATCGCCCGCAAGCCCGCCGTCTGCGTGTCGACGCTCGGTCCCGGCGCGCTCAATCTCACGCTGGGCGTCGCCAACGCCTTTCTCGATCGCTCGCCGCTCATCGCGATCACCGCCGCCATGTCGACGGCCGCGGCGCCGTACGCCACACATCAGCAGCTCGATCTCAATGCGGTCTTCCGTCCGTTCACCAAGGACACGGTGACGCTCGACGGTGTGAACACGGCGGCCACGGTCCGGCGCGCCTGGCGGCTGACGCTCGAACCGCGCTTCGGACCGGTGCACCTGGCGCTGCCGAGCGACGTCGCGCGCCGGCCCGATCGCTCCGTCGAGGCATCGCCGACAGTGGGCTTCGACCCGGATCCGCCGCCGCCGCCGAGCGACAAGGCCGTCGAGCGAATGGCCGCCGAAATTGCGCGTGCCAGACACCCGGTGTTGATTCTCGGCCTCGATCTGAATCCATACGCCGACGCGCCTGCGGTCCGCCGGTTTGCGGAAGCCGTCGGCGCGCCGGTATTCGTCACACCCAAGGCAAAAGGGATCTTCCCCGAAGATCATCCGCTCTTCTACGGCATCTGCGGCGGTCTGGCCGCCGATTCCGTCGTCGTGGACTTTCTCCGGAGAGCCGATCTCCTCGTCGGCGTCGGCTTCGAGCCCGTCGAATCGGACAAGGACTGGCACAGCGCGCTCAGGCTCGTCTCCATTGCGCCGGTGACGATTGCCTCAGGCGAATTCCGGCCAGTGATGGAACTGCTGGGGGATCTCAGGACCTCGCTGCTGAATCTCGCCGAAAGAACGTTCGGTCCTTACGCCTGGACCGCAGACGAGGAGCGTCAGTTCCGGGACACCATGGAGCTGACGCTGCAGGGACCGGATGCGCAGCAGGCGCGGGACGGGCGTGTCGGTCTGTCGCCGCTCGCGGTCACGCGCTGCCTGCGCGAACTGTTTCCGCCCGAGACCATCGTGACCACCGATGTCGGGTCGATCAAGTTGATCGTGTCGCAGGCCTGGCGATCGACCGTGCCGCTGACGTTTCTCGAGTCGAATGGCTTGTCGGCGATGGGCTACAGTCTGCCTGCGGCGATGGCGGCCAGGCTGGCCATGCCCGACCGTCCAGTCCTCTGCACGATCGGCGATGGCGGATTCGGCATGGTGTTCGCCGATCTGGAAACGTGCGTGCGGCGGCACCTCCCCTTCGTCACGGTCGTCTACAACGACAGCGCGCTCAGCCTGATCCAGGTCGCGCAGCAGCGCCGCGGCCACACCGACTACGGCGTCCGTTATCGCTCAGTCGATTTCGCCGCCGCATCGGCGGCGCTGGGCGCGTGGAGCCGCCGCGTCGCGACGCTGGAAGAGCTCGAATGCGCGGTGAAGGAAGCCCGCGGTCTCGACGCACCCGCGGTCATCGAAGTGCTGACCGATCCGAGTGAATATCGCGCCCACGCGGGATGAGTGTAGTCGTTGGTCGTTGCGTCATCGCGACCAATGCTAATGACTAATTCGCGGCCGCCCGACGTTCTCGTACCACTTCAGATTCGCCGTCGACGCGCCGATGCAGACGATGTCGATGCGTCGATCGCCGTTGAGATCGGCGGCGACGCAGCCGGAAGCCGCCATCGTGCCCTGGTCAAGCACCTGGTGCTGCCACTCGCCGTTCGGATCGGCCGGCGCGTACATGACATGGACGGCCGGACTGCGGCTGTTGCGATCGCCGGCGACGATATCATCCCGGCCGTCGCCGTTCAGATCGGCAACGGCCACTTCGTGTCCTTCGGTGAGCGTATTGAAAATAACGCGCCGCTCCCACTTGCCGCCGCGATCGCTGTACACGACGACTTCACTGCCGTGCCACGGCTCCACAGCAGCCATGAAACGTTTCCCGCTCATCTTGCCGACACCGACGTCGCTCGTGCCGAGCCGCGGCGCCTTGTCTGTGTTGTGGCCCGGCGACAGGAGCTGCGCCTGCCACTTCACGCCGTTTCCGCGGCCGCTCGCCCGATACAGCGTGATGCCGTCGAAGGACGTCGCCAGAATCTGATCGCGGCCATTGCCGTCCCAGGCCACCGGCCGGGTGCGGTGGATGATCCCGTTCACGTCGTTCGTGATCGTCTGCCGCTTCCAGTCGCCCTGGTGATAGAAGAAGATCGGCGCCTTGTCTTGATCGTAGGTCGGGGCCGCGCTTTTCGGGCCGACGAGCGGCGCGTTGATCAATTCCTTCTTGCCGTCGCCGTCGATGTCGGCCCATGCGATGTGATGCGAGGTCGGGAACTTGTCAATCTGCTGGGTCGTCCATTTCCGCCGCGGATCCCCATCATGTCTTGCCAGCCAGACGAGGCCTTCGCTCGAGGCGGGCGCCATCGCGAACGCGCTCTCGAACGCGATTTCCGGGATCTTGTCGCCGTCCAGATCGGCGGCGGCAAAGTTCACGACCCCGGCGAGGCCGTCCGCGATCACATGGCGCTCCCACGTCGGGTTCTCATACCACGCGACTTCCGGGACCCGCTGGCTCACCCCGATGACATCGAGCCTGCCGTCGTTGTTGACGTCGACGGCCTGCACCGCGTAACCGCCCGGAAATTTCGGCTCGATGTCGTGCGCCCGGAATTCCACCTCTCCCGGCGGCGGCGCGCCGGTCATCGACACCACGGTCAAGGACGCTGCTGCGGCCATGAGCACGAGAGTCTTCAGTT
Organism: Acidobacteriota bacterium; assembly: GCA_046726355.1. Lineage (GTDB taxonomy): Bacteria > Acidobacteriota > Vicinamibacteria > Vicinamibacterales > CAVVIG01 > QHWF01. The sequence continues at coordinate 36,034 of JBKPAI010000052.1, forward strand.
GCATGGCGCGTCCTCTTGAAAGAACCCCCGCCCGACGGTTTGCGGGAGTTCTTTCATAGAAAAGTACAATTTGAATTCTTGACGCAGGCAAAAAGAGGGCGGACGACCCTTCGATCGCCGCCCTCACCAATTCCTAATTCCTAATTCCTAATTCCTAATTCTACGCCGCCGTCGTCCGCGTCTTGGCCGGGAAGATCTCTTTGAACGCTTTCATGAAGCGGTCCATCTCTTCCGCGGTTCCGACCGAAACGCGCATGTGCGTCGTCATCGGCGGGAACGGCCGCCCGACCATGACCTTCTTCTCGCGGAACTCCTCGATCACCGGCTGAATCTCGCGGCCGATGCTGACCATGAAGAAATTGGTCTCCGAAGGCATCACGCTGTAGCCGTGGGCTTCGAGCTCGGATGCCGTCTTCTTGCGCAGCTCGATCGTCTTGCGCTTGACCTCGGCCTGCGACGCCGTATCCTTCAGGGACGCGACGCCGCCCCATTTCACCAGCGCATTGATGCTGCTGATGCTGTACGGCCGCATTCTCTGGACGAAGTCGGCGGAGGCGACCGCGTAGCCGAGCCGCATGCCGGCGAGCGCCGCGATCTTCGAGAACGTCCGCGCGATGATGACCGGCCGCCCTTCGAGGACGTACGGCACCGAGGTCGCATATCGCGGATCATCGACGAAGTGGTGGTACGCCTCGTCTATCAGCACCGGCATCCCTTTGGGAATGCCGTCGAGCAGCTGCTTCACCTCGTCCTTCGTGACAACGAGGCCAGTGGGATTGTTCGGGTTGCAGAGGTACAAGAGCCCGATCTCGCTCGCGCGATCGTTGGCCGCCTTGATCGTTGCGGCGATGTCCTGGCGGTAGTCCTTCCCGAGCGGCAGCTTGATGGCGCTCGTCTTGATGCTCGTGGCGCGCTGATACACGGAGCTATAGGTCGGCTCGACGCCGAGCACCTTCTTGCCGCCCTGCAGGAATGTCAGCGATACCACGTCGAGAATTTCGCCCGAGCCGGCCCCCAGCAGAATGTTCTCGTTCTTTGCGCCATGATGTTTGGCGAGCTCGCCGACGAGATTCCCGTCGGGATAGCCGTAGCGGTTCGAATACTTCCACGCCGAATTCATCGCCTTCATCACGGATTCAGGCGGTCCCCAGCAGTTCTCGTTGCTGGACAGGTGGGCGAAGGAGTCCCAGTCGTCGTTTGCTGCCGGGCGCGGCCGCGGCGCCGCTCCGGGACTCTGAGTTCTCCCCTGGCCGAAGACGTCGACAGGCCCGGTTCCGAGATAGCCGAGGGCAGCGGCAAGTCCCCCGACGAAGCTGCGGCGTGAAACGCTCATGATTCCTCCAGGCTGAAGGCCAGTGTGGCCGGGGTGTGGCGCGGACCGGGTCATTTTAGCGCGAATCAGCCTTACGGTGACGTCGAGCTGGGTTTCCGCCCGGCTCATGGCTGCGCGACGACACGATCGTTTTTGTGTCCTTCGTGTCCTTGTACTGATCGCCTTGCAATTCGGAATCCCGGCCGAATCCGAGCGGACCATCCCTACACGGCCATTTTCGCCTCAGCCAGGCGCCGCAACTCTCCCCCGGCGAGGCGAAAGACTGTCCAGTCGTGCAGGGGACGTGCCCCAAGGTGCTGGTAGAACTGGATCGCCGGCTCGTTCCAGTCGAGCACTGCCCACTCGAGGCGGCAGCAGTCGCGGTCGATCGCCAGCTGCGCCAGATGGACGAGCAGGCGTTTGCCGACGCCGTGGCCGCGCCACTCCGGTTTCACGAACAGATCTTCGAGATAAAGGCCCCGCCGGCCGGCGAAGGTCGAGAAGTTGTGAAAGAACAGTGCGAACCCGGCGGGCTCGCTGCCGGCACTCGCAATCACGACCTCTGCGCTCGGCCTCGGGCCGAACAGCGCGTCGCGGAGGCCGGCCTCGGTCGCGATCACCTCATCGCTCATTCTCTCGTACTGGGCCAGCGCCTTGATGAATTCCAGAATCAACGGCACGTCGTCGACGGCCGCTGGACGGATGGTGATCTCCATTTCAAATCCACACGATAAACCATTTCCGACACGAAACCGTCTATCCTTAGCGTCCTACCGCCAAGGACGGCGAGGACGCGGAGGTCATCCTGTGGGCTGACCGGTCCCTTCCTCGCTTCCTCCGTGTCCTCCGTGGTTCTTCAACTTCGGTCCTTGATTATGACCAGTTTCACATTTGCCTTGCGAATGCGAACGGCGGACGGCACGCCGTCAGGGCATTATGAACACACGCTGGTGGTGATGAAGGGCGAGCCAATCTTGCTGACTGTGGCGTCGCTCCAGTTGTCTCCGTTCCCTGCTGGTGTGGGCGCCACGTCATCCGTGACGTCTCGAGCACCGACGTGTTGAGTCAAGTTGCCGTTGATGGGCCGCGCGCGTGTTGGTGGAGCCACTCGAGCAACACGCGGAAGAAGTCGTCGCGGGCGGCTGGTTCGAGCCACGGATAGTGACCGCACCGGGCCTGGCGATCCTGAAGGCTCGTCTCGTCCGTGAAGACACCTCCGGGCCGGACCGTCCCGCGCAACCGTGCTGCGCGACGGTCGCACGACCGAGTTGGCTGTGACACCCGAGACAGCTCGCCCTAGCGACATTGTAACCAGAAGCTAGGCGACTCTACTCCGCACGCAGGGCGGCCAACGGGTCGACCGACGCTGCGCGGCGAGCCGGCAACCAGGCGGCCAAGCACGCCGCGACGCCGAGCAGTGCGACAACAGCAACGAGCGTGGCCGGATCGTGCGGGGTCGTCTGGAACAGAAAGGTCACGATGATGCGCGTCGCATGGTACGTGCCCGCTAGACCGGCGACGAGGCCGAACACCACCGGCCACACAGCATCCCGGATCATGACCCCAACGACGTGAGCAGGGCGTGCGCCCAACGCGACGCGCACGCCGACCTCGCGCGTACGACGAGCGACGGCATACGCGGTCATGCTGAAGATTCCCACGAGCGTGAGCAGTAGCCCGAAGAGGCCGAGCAGCGTGAGCAGCAGCATGCGATGCCTCGGCTTCGCCACCTGCTGGTTGAGCACTGCTGCTGCTGGCATGGCCCGTCCCGTGAGAACGCGCGGCCCCACCGCTTCCGCAATCTGCTTCAGTCGATCGCGCGGCAGGGACGCACGCTCGCGAAGTCGCATAACCATCGCCAGCGTCATCGGCGATGGCTCCGGGCCGTGTGGATCCGGCAGGACATACATCTCTGGTTGCACCCGTCCCTGCGGACCACCGTGCCGGAGGTTCGGCACAACGCCGACAATGCGCCATTGACGCGGCTTCTGGCCTCCGGTCCGGAGCGTGTGGCCGATCGCGTTGCCGCCGAAGTACTGCTGCGAGGCGCTGGCATTGACAACAACCGCTTCGCCAGTCCCTCGGTCTGCATCCTCCAAAACGCGCCCCGCGAGGGGGCGTACGCGCATCGCCTCGAGGTAGCCAGGCAGCACCGTACGCTGTGGACCTCCGACCTGAGCGCCTGTATCGGCCGTCGTCGGGAACCCGTACGAGCCGCCTCCAGTCAGGGCCAGTTGATCGATGGCGCCAGCCGACACAACCTCAGGCAGGCGCCGAAGCGCATCGGCGAGTGACGCGTAGTACTCACGCCGGATGGCCGCTGCCTCATCGAGCGGCTCGACTTCGAGCGTGAGAACGTTGGTGGCGTCGAAGCCCAGGTCGACGGACACGAGCCTCGCAAAGCTTCGGAGAATCAACCCGGACCCGGTCATGAGCACGAGCGTCAGGCTTACCTCGACGCCAATCAGCCACTGCCCGGCGCGCTTCGACAGCGGCGCACTGCTCCGCCCGACGGCCAGCATGGTGCCGATCATCCTCGGTGCGCGCGAGAGTTTGAGCGCGGGCACGAGACCGAAGAGCAGCGCCGTGACGATCGTGAGGCCGAGCGCGAACCCGAGGACAGTCCTGTTGATCGCGACCGGTGAATTGGCCGGCAGCGACAGCGGAATGAGCGCGACCAGCGAGTCGAGTGAGATATACGCGAGCAGCACGCCGACGAATGCACCTGCAATGGCCAGCAGCAGACTCTCGGTGAGCAGCTGCCGGACCAATCGTCCTCGTCCCGCACCAATCGCCGCTCGGATCGACAGCTCCACGTCCCGCGTCGCACCTCGCGCGAGCATGAGGCCCGCGACGTTCACACACGCGATGATCAGGATGAGGCCGACGGCCATCGACAGCGTGCGGATCGTGGCGCCGAATTGCCCGGTCTCCTCGTCGTACATCGACTCGATCACCACCCGACCCGGGGCCGGCGTCCGTCCCGTCATGGTGGACGCCGGCGTCACCGCATCGAGCACCGTCTTCGCCTGAGCCAGCGTGACGCCTGGCCGCAACCGCGCGACGACCGGCGTGCCCGAACCTCGGCGATCGAGCATCACGCTGGAGAACTGCTTGGCCTGCCAGACGGCCGTGTCGTTGTAGAAGCCGGCCGGCACTACGCCGACGATCGTCACGGCCCGATTCTGAATGCGAATATCGCGGCCCAGCACGTGCGGATCACCGCCGAACTCGCGTTGCCAGTACGCATGCCCGAGCAGCGCGACCGCAGGAGCGCCTTCGCGCGTATCGTCCAGTTGGATGCCTCTGCCGAGAATCGGGATCACGCCGTAGGTCTCGAGAAAGTCCTCGGAAGCTTCCGCCACTGTCAGTCGCCGCGGTGTGCCGGTTTCGACGATGAGCGGCACGAACCCGCTGACACGCCCCATGCCAGCGTGCGAGATGATCGTGGTGAGCGTCCGCCATGTTCGAGTGTCAGCCATCGAGGGTGCATAGCGGAACGGTTTGCCGCTCTGGTTCGCTTCTTCCACATCGAGCGTGACGAGCTCCTCTGGATGTGGATATGGCAGCGGCCGCAGGAGCGCGGCGTCGATCACGCTGAAGAGCGCCGTCGACACGCCGATGCCCAGCGCGAGCGTCAAGACTGCCACGATCGAAAACGAGGGATGCTGGCGCAGTTGGCGGAGCCCGTACTTCACGTCCTGGAGCATCGTCTCCATCACGCCTCCGCCCCGCACGTCGTAGCCGCGGTCCTGTATCAGGGCCAGATGGCCGAATCGGCGCAGCGCCGCCTGCCGCGCCGCGCGCGCATCCAAGCCGTGCCGCGTATACTCGTCGGTCCGCATGTCCACATGAAATTGGAGCTCCTCGCGGATCTCGGCCGCCGTCGCCTCGTATCTGAAGAGCGCGCGCAGTCTCGCAATCGCGATCCGGATGATGGTCATCGGGACCTCCGCTAGCCATTGAGAACATCGGCGACGGCCGTGGTCAGCCGCAGCCAGCTCGCGGTCTCGGCTTCGAGCTGCGCGCGGCCGCTCCTCGTGAGCTTGTAAAATCGCGCGCGCCGCCCCGTCTCCGTCACCGCCCATGCTGAGACGAGCCAGCGGCGCCGCTCCATTCGATACAAGGCCGGATACAGCGAACCCTCCTCCACGCTGAGCACGTCGTTGGACATGCGCTCGAGCCGGAGTGCGATCGCATATCCATGGAGCGGCCCGCTCTCGAGGGCTTTGAGGACGAGCATGTCGAGAGTGCCGTGAAGCTGGTCACTGTTGGTTGTAGGCCGCATACCTAGAATGCCTAATGGTGACGCACTGTAAGCCATGTTGTTTGGGGGGTTCAAGAGAATTGTGGCGAATCCTAGCTCGTCTGGAACCTTAAACCGGCCTCGCGTCGTCGGTGGCCGAGAATACTGTGCCGCGCTTCGGGTTGCCGTGGATCGTACTTGGGCTCCACGCGGCACCCATCGGCCCGCCGGCCGCTCGGGTGGAGGCGTCAGCTACGGCTTCGACGCGGCCCCGGAGACCGCGGCGTTTTGTCGGCGAGGTCCTAGAGGAACAGCACGTTCATCGTTCCCGGCGAGCGCGCCGACAAGACAGATCAAATCTGACGGCGCATCGCGAGGCCCTGCTGAACAGAGTCTATCGAATCGCTCCGAGCGAGAACGGACCGCCGTAGTACGGCAGCACGCCGACGGGCTGCACGCTGCCGCCGCCGTCGGCATGAATGCGCATCAGAGTTCCACGTGTCAGAAACAGCAAGGATTTCCCGTCGATGGACCACCGGGGGGCGTACGCCGATTCAGCCATCGGCATCAGCCCCATCCCATCGGCGTTGACGACGTACAACTTTTCGTCGCAGGAGGTGAACGCAATGCGGTCGCTCGCCGGCGACCAGTCCGGCGCCCAGACCTCACAGGCGCCGAACTGTGTTGGACCCACCAGTTGACGCGTACGCCACGTAGCGAGATCGATAATGTCGATGCGCCGGCTGCCGCCTCTGCCAGTTTCGTAGACGATGGCGTCGCCCGTCGGCGACCAGGAGTGCCAACCAAAAGCGGGGCTTGTGTACTGCAGCTGCGTATCGACGCCGGTATCGAGTTGAACCAAGTGGAGCTGGATGTCAATCGGGCTGGGGTACGACACCCGCTTTCCGTCACGCGACCAGCGGACCGTGACGCAATTCTGGCCGGAGATGGAGACGACTCGCTTCACGTCGCTTCCATCAAGCCGCGCGATGTTGATGCCGCGATCCCTTTTGGGCACACGTATCGAAGGCAATCCGCTTTCCATCCGGCGAAATCTCACCGCCGGCAGGCAGGAACGAAGGATCGGTCACATTCGATAGAAGAGGTCCGTCAATGACCGCGGTGGCTGTTCGCGGCTGACGATCGACATAGCCGTAGAACACGACACGCATCTCGCCGTTACGAGCCGCGCGCACCCAACGCGTGTTCGCGGCGATGGCGAGAGCAACGATGAGCGCGCCCGCGGTGACGGTTCGAGAGCAAACGGACATTCGGCCGCTCATCTGCCGAACTCCTTTACTTGGCGGCGCTGCGCGAGCGCGCCACGCACTAGGAGCGGTGCGCTGCCCACCCTTGGGAGGGCGTACACCGGTGAATGCACGCCTCCACCGTAGCGCCTGTCCGGGCCGTAAGCAGCAGGCCGAACCGGTAGCGCAGACATCGCCGCCAGCACGCCGCGGGCTGGTGCAGGGACAGCCGGGCGTTCAGATTTCGCAGTGAATTCGAAGCCCGACATCTCCTATTTCGTGCCGTCGCTCCTGAAGGTGTCGGCCTCAGTCACGCTAGTCCTGCCGAAGCGTCTGCAGCGGGTCGACGCGTATGGACGCTGCGCCGGGACAGACATCGCGGCGAGCGCGACGGTGACGAACACGGCAACGACGGCAGCCAAGGTCAGAGGATCGCTCGGCCCCACGCGGAACAACAGGGTACCGAGTAAACGACCGATCCCGACAGATGCGAGCACGCCCGCGCTGAGCCGGATCAGAACAGGCGTGAACCGTACGGCAAATACACCGTTGGCGAAGGTGGCCGATCCAAGCTGACGCCGTGGACGTCGCCGGAGATGCCGACAACCTGAATCGGTGGCCGCGTTCGAGGGCCGAAGTGGAACTGCTTGCCGACCGGATCCTCGCCGGGCCACAGATGCTCTGCCGCAACGCTGGATACCACGGCAATGCTCCGGTCGCGGTCGGTCTCGGTAAAGAACCGTCCTTGCCGCCAAGGAATGCCCAGCGTGCGGAAGTAGTCGGGATTGACGGGTCGAATGTCCCCCAGGACGTCAGAGACGGCCGCCGACCCGTCCAGCCATAACGCCGCGTTCCCGCCCTCGCCCGTGAGCGGCAACTTGTTCGACACGCCGGCCGACACGACGCCGGGCAGAGCCTGCATGTCGTCAATGGCCCTTCGAATGAACGTCGAGCGAGAAACCGGTGTGGCGTAACGCTGAATGGGCAGACTCACATCGATGGTCAGAACACGACTTGACCCGAATCCGCGATCAACCTCCAGTTCCTTATTCGGTGCGAAGGGCATCGAGAGGGCTGAGTCGAGCCGCCCGGCGCGCGGGCAGCCAGCAGGCGACGAGCGCGACCGCGAGCAGGGCGACGGAAGTGGTGGCAAAGACGCCGTGATCGCGTGCGCTCACGCCGTAGAGCAACGACTCGAGGAATCGGCTGCCGGCAAATGCCGCCGCGAGACCAACCACGATGCCGGCCAATGCGACGACGCCTCCCTGCCGAACGATCATCCGGGCCACGCTTCCCGGCTCCGCGCCGAGCGCCAGGCGCACACCAATTTCCCCGGTACGCTGGCTGACGATGTAGGACATCGCGCCGTAGATGCCGATGACGCCGAGCAGCAGCGCCACCGCGGCGGCAATCACGATGAGCGCCATCGTGAAGGCCATCTGCGCTGACGCGCCATCGAGAATGTTCTGCAGCGTGCGCACCTGTGCGAGCGCAAGCTTCGGATCGACTGCGTCGACTGCGCGCCGCACCGAGGGCAGCAGCGCCGACGCGGGCATCGCCGATCGGACCACATAGTTCATCGCGGCAATGTTTGGCCCGGTCAGCGTCGACGTCGGGATGTCCGCTCCGCCGGCAATCGACATCGGCATGAACAACTGCCCGATCGGATTGACCTCCGCGAGCGCGAACGTTGGCGTGGTCGCGACGACCCCGACTATCGTCAACCAGGTGCGGGCTGGCGGCTCACCCGCGCGGGCCGGCGGGCGGTTCGAGGCGACGCGTTGACCGATTGGATTCTGCTTCGGAAAAAATTGGTCGGCGAGCGCCTGGTTGACGACGACGATCGGTTCGTGTCGCTCGACGTCGGCGCGATCGATGCCGCGGCCGCGGATAATGCGCATGCCCATGGTTTCGAAGTAGCCGCCGGCGACCGCACGAAAGAGCGCTGGCGGAGGGATCGTGCCCGCGGGATACACCCTCCCCTCGACGCGCAGCGTATTGCCGAAGCATCCGAAAGGGAATGTCAGCGGGAGGCACGTGGACACGGACGCCGCCGTCACGCCCGGCAGCGCCGACAGCCGACCGAGAATCGCGTGATGCGCAGCGACGGCCGCGTCCCGGGTCGGGTAATCGCTGTCGGGCAGTCCGAGCGCAAACGTGAGCGCAGATGAGGCGTCGAAGCCAGGATCGACTGCGCGCAGCCTCTGGAAACTGCGGACCATGAGACCGGACGACACGAGGAGGACCAGCGCCAGCGCGACCTGGCCGCCCATCAGGATCTGACGCGCCCGGTGTCGGCTTTGGCTGGCAGTATTGGCGCGTCCGCTCTCGTGCAGCGACGAAGCGAGCGGCGTGCCGTAAAGCAAGGGGACGGCTGCAAATGCCAGCGCGGCGAGCACGCTCACCAGGAACGTGAAGAGAACCGCGACACCGTCCAGGCGGATCTCGTCGAGACGCGGCAGATTCGTGGGTCCGCACGCGATCAGCAGCCGCACCGCACCCCAGGCGATGCCCACACCAGCGACTCCGCCCATGCCCGCGAGTAGCACACTTTCGCTCAGGAAATACCGTGCAATGCCCAGGCGGGTCGCGCCCAACGCGCGACGTATCGCAACCTCGCGCCGTCGCGCTTCTGAGCGGACAAGAAACAGATTCGCGACGTTCGCGCACGCGACGAGCAGCACCAGCCCGACAGAGGCGAGCAGAATCCAGAGCGCGCGGGCGACACCGCCGACGGTGGCTTCCTTCAGCGTCTTGACGATCGGAAACAGATTAATCTCCCTGCCATTTCCCGCTGCTTGTACGTCGCCAGGAAACGCCTGCGGCAGATCCCCGATCAGCCCAATCAATTCACGCCGCACATCGGCCACACCAGCGCCCGGTCGCAGCCGTGCCACGCTCATGCGCCCAAAGAACCCGAATCCCTGGCTTCGCGCCAGCTGCATGGCGGTCCACACGTCGACACGCTTATCCGGGAACGCGTACCCGCTCGGCATGACGCCGACGACCTCTGTCGCGACGCCGCCAAGCGTGATCAGGTGGCCGATGATGTTGGGATCGCTGCTGTATCGATGCATCCAGAGCCCGTGCGACAGAACGGCGACCTGTGGCGCGCCGGGCACGCCGTCTCTTTCGGCAAGCCATCGACCGATCGCCGGCGAGATGCGGAGGACGGATGCGAGCGACGGCGTCGCATGGACGACAGAAATGCGCTCCGGCGGCCCATCGCCAGTGAGCGTGAGTTGATCGGAGTCGTAGATGGCGATGCCAGCGAGGTTCCGCGCGCGCTCCGCGTAGTGATAGTAAAGGCCTGGCGTAAAGTTCAGGCCCGACGGCAGGTTCAGCCGCTCAGCACCGTGATCCACGACGACGAGTCGGTCGGACTCGGGATACGGCAGCGGATTCAACACGACCCGCTCGACGACGGCGAAGATCGACGCGATCGCGCCGATGGCGAGCGCCAGCGTCAACACCGACGCCAGCGTGAACGCCGGGCTTCGCACGAGCCGACGAGCCGCAAAACGTAGTTCCTGCCACAAGCGTTCAAGCGCCGCGCCGGTTCGCATGTCCCTCAGCTCCTCTTTGGTCAGCGCGACGCTTCCAAATTGTCGATGTGCGGCGAGCTGCGCGTCGCGCAGCGGAAGACCGGCTTCCAGATGCTCGTCAGTCGCGAGTTCAAGGTGGGCCTCAATTTCGCGATCGAGGTCGTCATCCTCAGCTTTGCGCCAGCGCCAGAAGCGGAGGTCGCGCATGAGAGTCCGCGTTTATTGAGCGGGTTCCATCACCAGACCGATGGCCCGAGCAAGCTGTCGCCATTTCGAGTGTTCGCTCGCCAGGCGTTTCTTCCCGGCCGCAGTCAACCGGTAGTACTTGGCCTCCCGATTCCGATCGGGCATCGGTTCCCAACTCGCAGTGATCCAGCCACGTTTCTTCAGACGATAGAGCGCCGGGTATAGCGAGCCATGGTCCACGCGCAGCACCTCTTCAGACGTGCGTTGGATGTGCGTCGCGATCGCATGGCCGTGCAATGGGCCGAAGAGCAAGGCACGAAGCACGAGCATGTCCAGCGTGCCCTGCAGGAGTTCCACACGGTGGGTCGGCTTTTTCGACATAGGCCTCAACTTCCGCCTGCCTGGGCGCGACCAGGGTTCAGCGCAGGCCCATAGTCCCCGGGCATCCTGCGAACAAGACTCGCCGCTCGTCAGCCGGCTCGAACGCGCGCCGCGCCTCGACGGCGTGTCTTGGCGCCGGCCATGAACCGTGACCTACACCCGAATGCAGGGTGCGATGCTACGGTAGTAGATCATCTACTGTCAACGCTAGACGAAGCTATGATCGATTACGTTCGCGTACTGGGTCGCTCAGCAGGTGAGTGGCCGAACTGTCGGGAATGCTTGGCAGAGCCCGACGAGGCCATCTGTCGCCTCCTTGAATCCGCTTTCGATGGCGAGCCATCCACAACAGCATCTGCGCATAGGGGTTCCGGGGCCGGGCTGTGGATTCGGAATTGGCGCGTCCTTCCTGACGGCTTCACCAGCGGCCGCGTCCAAAGCAGCGTCAAGGTAAACAACGCTGGCGATGCGGTCTGGTTAAATCGTCGCGAGCCGCGTTGCTTCCGCGACTGATGACTAAGACTGGCGACGGCCGACTGGCGACCGATGACTGTCGAGACCGCCGCCGGCTGACGCTTGCCGTGCAGGTAAGATAGCCGCGTGCCGGTCGCGTTCAGCGCGGTGGTCTTCCTCGCGTCCGCCGCGATCGTTGCCTATCTGGCCGACTGGTGCGGGCTGCCAATCCAGCCGTCTGCGGTGCTGCTTGCGTCGGCGCTCGGCGCCGCCGGCACCTTTGTCTCGTGGCGACGGGCGAACGGCGGGGCGGGCGCGCCGGCGTCCGCCGGTGACGGCCGTCAGACGGAGCCCGGTGAAACGGCGGCGTTCATCACCGTCGTCTCAGCACTGTTCGCCTGGCTGCTGTGGCTGGCGCGGCCCTCGCTGCTTCCCGTCGGCAGCGGTCCCGACCTGACCCATCATCTGGCGCTCATCGACTACATCGAACGCTATCGGCAGCTCCCGCACGATCCGCTGCTCGCCGCCGCGCTCGGCGAGATGGTCAACTACACGCCGGGCGCGCACCTGCTCGGCGCGCTGGCCGGCGCGTGGGTGCGGTCGGACGGACTCCACGCCATTCACCCGGTCGTCGCGCTGACCGTCGCCCTCAAGGCCGGTTTGATCTTCCTCATCGCGCTTCGCATGATGCCGCCCGCCCTTCCGCGCATCCCCCTCGCGCTCTCGGCGGTGCTGCTGCTGTTCCAGCCGCGCGACTATTTCATCGGCTCGTTCGCCGATGCGTCGTATCTGGCGCAAGTCGTCTCCGAGCTGTTCGCCGTGGCGATGTGGCTGGCGATCGTTCACTGGACGGAACAGCCGTCGCCCCGCTTCGCGGTGCTCATTGCCGTCTGCGGCGCCGCGACGTTTCTGGCCTGGCCCGTCGCGCTCGGCCCGGTGCTCCTGCTCGCCGCTGTGACGATGGCGTGCCGTGTCGATCGCCCGCTCGTTGAGCGCGCGCGGCATCTGCTGCTGGCGATCGTCCCGATCGTGTTCGCCGCGGCGATCCACGCGCGCGGGCGCGCCGGCGCCCTCGCCATCGTCGGCGTCGCCGGCTACGTCGCCTATCCGCGCGTTGATCTGTTCGGATCGCTGTTCCTCGCGGCCGCCGCCATTGGCATTGTCGCGTCGCTGTTCGATCGGAGCAGCCGAACGGTGGCGACGCTGCTCGCGACGATCACGCTGCAGTCGGCCGCTCTCCTGATCGTCGCCCGCCGTGCGGGTGCGGCACGGCCGTACATGGCCTTGAAGATGTTCTACCTCGCGATCTATCCGATGGCCGTGGCCGGGTCGCTGGCCCTGGCGTGCGGGATTTCAGTTCTGCAGGGCACGTTGGGCAGGACGGGGCGGACGCAACCAGCACGGAAGAGCCTCGTCCCCGTCCGCCTGGGCCGCCTCCCGTGCGCTTCGGTTGTCGCATGGGCGGCCACGCTCGGGCTCGGCGTGTCAGCCGCGCGACTGGTCATCAGGATGCCGCAGCCGAGGCCCGCCGTTTCGCAGCCGCTGTTTCTCGCGGGCGACTGGGCGCGGACGAACCTGAAACCCGAATGTGTGGACTATGTCGTCGACGATGTGTTTTCGGCGTACTGGCTGCACATCGCCGTGCTGCGCAACGCTCGCGCAGCACCGCGGTCGGTGGACGACGACACGTATCAGCCGGAAAAGCAGCGAGTCCGCTGGGTCGAACCCGACGGCCTGCCGTATGCCATCGCCGCAGACTTCGATCGACTTCCCAGGGACGTGCGGGTGAACGTCGATCTCGTGGCGCGCTTCGGGCCCGCCGCAATCATCAAGCGTCGTGGGCAGGCGAGGTGTGAGGGTGAGAATTCACGTTTCTGACTTTCTCTCAACCACAACCACGGAGGACGCAGAGGACGCGGAGTGGAATCCTGAGAACGAACGGGTTTTTCCTCCTGTCCTCCGCGTCCTCCTCGGTTAAGGATGGCTCGCGCACCTTTCTACTTCGCGCCGGCCAGATCGTTCACAACCTCCCAGTTGAACCGCACGAACCGATGCAGCTCGGTCTCGAGGATGCGCTCCTGATCACTGTGCGCGCCGAACCCCTTCGGACCATCCTCGACGTCGGTCGCCGGTCCGATGCCGAAACACTGGACGCCCTTCGCCCGCAGCTGCGCCATGTCGGTCGCCCCGGTGCTCATCGTCGGCAGCGTCACGGCGTTGTAGACGCGCGTGGCCGCGGCCTCGAGCGCTTTGAACGCCTCTGAGTCGAGGCGCGCGTCGGGACCGCCGGGCCGCGTGTTCTGTGCCGCAAACCGGACGTCGACGGCTGGATCGTTTACGACCTGCTTCACCCTCTCGAGAAACTCCGTCGGGTTCTCGTCCGGGAGCATGCGGACGTCGAGCGTGGCCTTGGCTTCCGAGGGGATCACGTTCGAGCGGTAGCCGCCGGTGAAGATGTTCGGGGAGACCGACGTGCGCAGCATCGACGAATGCCGCGGCTCGTTCTCGAACAGCCAGTCGTCGGCCGCAGCCCGCACTTTCGCATCGGTCGACAGCACGTCGCGGTAGTACTTCGCGACCTCCGGCGGGGAAATCGCCGCCAGTTTCCTGAAGTAGGTGCCGGTGGTCTCGTTGAACCGGATGTCGGGCCTCCACGCCCCCACCTTCGCGACCGCTCCGGCCAGATGCACGATCGCGTTCGACTTGAGCGGCACCGACCCGTGCCCGGAGATCCCATGCGCGACCAGCTCGATCCCGCGCGGGATCTTCTCGAGTGTCTGGATCGTCGCGTACTTCACCTGCCCGCTGATGCGCGAGACGCCGCCGCCTTCCGCGAGACAGTATTCGGCCTCGATCTCGGGAAAGTGCTGACCGGTCATGAACTGGATGCCGAAGTTCGAGTTCCCTTCCTCGCCGGCTTCGGCGAGGAAGATGACGTCGCGCGCGAGCGGTACGTTGAGACGCTTCAGCAGCAGCGTCGTCACGAGCGCCGCGGTCAGGTTATCCTTGTCGTCCACCGCCCCGCGCCCGTAGACGTAACCGCCGGCTCTCGTCGCGCTGAACGGCGGATGCTGCCATTTCGAGGCGTCCACCGTCACGACGTCCGTATGTCCCATGATGAGCAGCGGCCGCTTCTGACCGTTGCCTTTCAACCGGGCGACGATATTCGGCCGGTTGGAGTCGAGTGCGACTACCTGGCCGTGGATGCCTTCCTTTTCGAGCACCTGCTTGATGTAGTCCACCGCCAGGCGCTCGTTCCCCGGCGGATTGCTGGTATCGAGCCGCAGCAGCGCCTGGAAGTGGCGCATGGTTTCCTCTTCGACAGCGGACCAGTTCGGCTGCTGCGCGGACTGCGCGACCACGATCGCAGAGGCAGCGAGCGCGGCGAGGGCGAAGGCCGCCGCGGTCCGCTGCGGCCGCGGGCGGCCGATCAACCGGGGCAATCCTGAACGCGACAACATAAGCACCTCGATGACAGCGGGCGCGTGCGGCGGCGCAGTGGCCGGCGCCGGCGCGACACACTGTACTCGCGGAGGCGCGGCCGGCGCCAGCCGTCACGATTGCGCTCTGGCGGCGAGGTAACTTTTCCGGGCGCGAACCGTCGCACCCGACTGTGCGACGTGTACGGCGAGTGTGTGCATCTTGCCGTCGAGGAGCTGCGGGGTGAACCCGAGCGCGTATTGATGGTGCAATTCGTCGGCGACCCGCCGGAAGGTCGCCGCCAGGTTGTTCGTCGAGGTGAGCTCGAAGTAGCCCCCGCCCGTCGCGGCGGCAATGTGGGCCAGCCCCTCGTCCGGCTTGTTGTCCACGACGAAGGGGCGCCCGCCGCCGAACACGCCGCCACGCGGTCCGCCCCAGCCGCCGCGGCCACCCGGGACGCGACCGCCGCCTCCGGGTCCACCCCAGCCACCGTGCAGGCCGCCGGCCGCCGACGAATTGTCGCCGGCCAGGCCGATCGCGTACACCATCACGTTCTCTTCCTCAGCGCGCTTCAGGACATCTTTCAGCGACTGGTTGTTATTGCGGAAATTCCCGGGCGCATCGACGCCGTCGGTAAATATCAGGATCACGCGGCGCCCCTGCTGGTGCAGCAGCGCGGTAATGCCGACGTTCACGGCGTTCCACAGCGGCGTCGGTCCTTCCGGCTGCAGCTCGGTGTTGAGAATCTTGTGGAGCTCTTCGTGATCGGACGTGAAGTCGCGCGGATCGAGCTGGATCCGAGTGGCGAAGCTCCCGATACGCGCCTGGTCGGCGGGCATCATCGCGTTCACGAACTGCCCTGCCGCCTCGGCGACGAGATCGAAGTTGGCCCGCATGCTGCCGCTGCGATCCAACAGCACCACCGCGGTGATCGGTTGGATCTCATTGACGAACAACGTCAGCTCCTGCTGCTTTCCGTTGTCGTCGATGGCAAATGCCGCCCGTTCGAGATCGGGAAGGAGACGGCCGCCGGCATCCGTGACCGTCGCGTACACCGCGACCGTGCGATTGACGGCGGAAAATGTGGCCCCTTGCTGACCGCCTGCGCGTACCAGAGCGGTTGAACTGAGCACGACGAGGACAACGACAGTCCGATGCCGGAAGGACATAGGTTTCTCTGGGAGGCGCGGCAGGAAGAATGTTACACGACTTCCGTGCGACGTGTCCGGCTTTCAGACGGATCGAGCCCGCCTGAAGCCGGACACTACCAGAAGAGGCGTCGGTCAACGCTTGCCGGCATACTCGGCGTCGGTGACCTTGTCCAGCCGTCTGGTCTCGCCGCCGAAGCCGATCGCGATCTGCACGTTTCGCTGGTCCGGCGCGGCGCCGTGCCAGTGGACGACGCCGGGCGGAGTGAAGTCGGTGTCGCCGGCACCAAGCTCCTTCATCGGCTCGCCCCTGCGCTGAACGCGGGGGCCGCCTTGTTCGACATAGAGCAGCTGGCCCTTGTCATGGCTGTGCCAGGCGGCGCGGGCACCGGGTGCGAAACTGCGCCGGCCAACGCTGAGGTCCTTCGTGTCGAGGACATCCGTGCGGCCGGTGAACCGCGAATCGTCCTGGTTCGCGTATCCGACCACCGCGCGGATGGAACGACCAGGAGCGCGAGACCGGGTGCGACTGCGAGGCGTCTCATCACGGCCCTACTTCATCGGCGAATAGTCGGTCGCGTCCATGAACACCGAGACGACTTTGGACACGATCCGCCCGTTGACCTGCGACTCGGCGCTCACCTTCTGCCACTCCGGATCGGCCTGGAAGTCGGCCCAGTTCTTTTTCGCCGCCTCGCGGCTCTGGTGCGAGATGATGTAGATGAGCGTGTTCTGCGAGTCGGGCGCGTCCTGCGGCTGCCAGTAGCCGATGCTCTCCATGCCATGCTTCTTGAAGATGCGCATCGTATGGTCGCGGAAACGCCTGTGCAGGTCCTGGAGCTTCCCTTCCGGCGCCGTGTAGGTCCGGAGCTCGAACACGCGCCGGCTGTCATTCTGCGCCCGGACGACGCTGCCGGCGACGACGCCGCTTAAGAACACCACGGCGGAACCAAGCGCAATCGCGGCGGTCTTCTTCATCATCACTTCCTCCTTCAACCCTGCGTCAACGAGGCAACGGAGGCAACGGAGGCAACGGTATAACACAGCGAAGCAGAGAAACGGAGACGAGCAGAGAAGAATTTGCGATAGCGCCCCGTGCCGACCGGCCCACTCGCCGCCCGGAGCGCCAGGGGTCCCGGCGACGGTGTTCCTTTCATGGATTCCTGGTGAGGACCGCGCGGGTATCATGGGCAGCATGCGCCTTGACGACTACCTGCAGCGCGTCGGCCTCGGCCGGAGCGCTTCATCCCTCGAGCCCACGGCCGACACGCTGCGGCGCGTGCACCGCGCGCACCGAGAAACATTTCTCTTCGAGAACCTGTCGATTCAGGCCGGCGGGCGCGTCAGCCTCACGATCGACGACCTCGAGCGCAAGTTCCTCGACCAGCGCCGCGGCGGCTACTGCTTCGAGCACAACACACTGTTTGCCGCCGCGCTCGGCGACCTCGGGTTCCGTCCGGTAACGCTCCTTGGCCGCGTGCGCCGCGGTCCGCCGGAGCGGTGGTGCCGGACGCACATGGTGCTCAAAGTGCCGGCCGGCGGGCAGACGTGGCTGGCCGACGTCGGATTCGGCGCGATCGGGACGCTGGAGCCGATCGCGCTGGAACACGGCGCGACCGTCACTCAGCACGGCTTCGCGTACGAGCTGCGGCGGGAGGATCACCTGTGGATTTTCTCGATGCGCGACCTGGCGGCGGCTGCGCAGGATCTCTACGAGTTCAGCGACGATCCCCAGACGCCATGGGACGTCGAGGTCGCCAACCATTTCACGTCCACGCACCCCGATTCCATCTTCCGGCGCTCGCTGACGATTCAGCGCTGTCTGCCCGCGGAGCGCATCGTGCTCCGTAACGGCGTGCTCGAACGCTACCGCGACGGACGGACCGAGCAGACGTTAATCGATCGCGCCGAGTGGCCGCGCATCGCCCGCGAGCTGTTCGATCTCGAGCTGCCGGACGGTCCGTTCGTGTGCGAGGCGTATCAGGCGGTGACGTGAACGTGGCCCTCCTTCAGGAATTGAACCTCCGTGTCCTCTGCGTCCTCCGCGGTATCAGTATCCGACCTCGAAATCAACCTGATATTCGAGCGGCTCGCCCGCGATCAGGCGCCGGTAATTGCGGATGAAGACCGGCGCGATATCGTCCGGCACGCTCAGCGCCGCCGTGTGCGACGTGATCACCACATTCGGCGTCCGCCACAGGACGTGGTCCGGCGGCAGCGGCTCCTCGCTGAACACATCCAGCACCGCGCCGGCGAGACGCCCGGCCTGCAGCGCCGCCGCGAGCGCCGCTTCGTCGACCACCGAGCCGCGCCCGGGATTCACGAAGACGGCGCGCGGCGGCAATGCGGCCAGCAGCCGGCCGTCGACCAGACAACGCGTCCCGGCGGTGTTCGGCATGACGCTGACCAGATAATCGAGATCGGCCGCAAACGCCAGCCGATCGCTGCCGTGAAAGTACTGATCCACATCGGGGCAGTTTTCGCTGGCCCGGGTGTAGCCTCTCACGCGCAGGCCGAAGTGCTTCGCCGTGCGCGCCAGGGCGGCACCAATCGATCCGACGCCGAGGAGCCCAATCTGTTTACCACGCAGCGTGCCCGGCGGCGTCGGGTCCCATCGACCGGCCAGCTGCGCCCGGTGCTTCTCGAACATCCGGCGTTCGTGGGCGATGAGATATCCGAAGACGTACTCGGACATGAGGGCGCCGAACACGCCGCGCGCGTTGGTGAGCACGTAATCGCGTCGAAGGGACGGCTCGACGAGCGGTTCGACGCCGGCCCACGTCGACTGGACCCAGCCAAGGGCGGAAAGGCGCGCAAGAGCCGGTGCGACAAGCGAGGGTTCGCCGAGCACGATATCGCAGTCGCGTGTTGAGCCATCGAGCGCGGCCGGATCGGCCGCGGTGAGAATGCTGAGGCCAGGGAGGGCCGCCTGCTCGATCAGGCGGCGATAGACCGGCGCGTGACGAGAGAGAATCAGCAGCCTGTGCGCGGATGCGGCGGTCACCCGCGGGATCTTCTCACAGGGCGGTCGTCACACGCCGTGGCCGTATCCCGGCTCTTCGAGGCCGCTGTCCTCGTGCGGCTGCGACACACGCGTGACCTCCTCCGGCTTCCCCCGATCGAGATCGGCGCGGCCGAATTTCGGATCCCGCATCCATCCCGGCGTGGCGGCGGCGTTCTGACTGTACGGCTGTTTCTGCGGTGCAGCTTTCATCTCGTCCATCCTTACGTGGGGCTCCGCCCCACACCCCGGCTCGGTCGCTCGCGGGGCCCCTCCACCCCGCTCCGCTCCCTCGCGGGCGCGCTGTGCGCGCCTACCTCGGGCTCCGCCCCACACCCCGGCTCGGTCGCTCGCCGGGGCCCCTCCACCCCGCTCCGCTCCCTCGCGGGCGCGCCACGCGCGCCTACCTGGGGCTCCGCCCCACACCCCGGCTCGGTCGCTCGCGGGGCCCCTCCACCCGCTCCGCTCCCTCGCGGGCGCGCCACGCGCGCCTGATCCCTGCTTGCACAGCAAACTTGACACGTTTGTACACATTCGCGCCGTCCAAGCACGGCTAGACGGTCATAAAAGCAAAAGGGCCATCACCCCCGAGGTGATGGCCCTTTGAACGTCCTTATCTGCTCGCTGGCTACATCACCCCGGTTCACGTCGGCACGCGAATGCCGACGCTGATAAGGAGGAGGCCGATGAGCAGAACCGATGCCGGCAGCACACCCACACCTGACAACAGCGGTGCGCACGTGGTGACGGCTCTAAACATAACTTTTAATAGGAAATCAGAAACGCGGGTCGAAGTCAACTGCACCGCAACAGATTACAGAGCTGTTGGGAACGTGACGATTGTGATCGACCGACGGGACAGGTCTTCTGCTCACGTGACGACCGCCCCAGCTTCCTCGAGCAGCTCTCGCAGCACCGAGCGGTGGCAGCGTTCCTCGTCTTCACAGTAGCAGCCGATGGACACGCGGCCGTGTGACGAGAGGGCGGCGACGAGCGCAATCAGGTGTGCCGCCGCCGGGGCGTGCATTTCCGTGCGGAACCGCCGCGCGAACGCCGCCCAGCGCTGCGGCGTGATCGGGCTGGACAGAATCCATTTGCGCAGCGGCTCGCTCGGCGCGAGCTCGGGGAGCCACACATCGTAGTAATTGAGCCGCGCATAATCCTGCTTGTGCACGCCGCGCGGCGGGCGCCGAACAGCGCCGATGCGCACGCCTTCACCGGCGCGGCGCGAGGTCCCGAGCTGGACGATGCGGACTGGCATGATTCGATAAAGAGCCCGAAAAACGAAGAGTGCTCTCTGGTTCACCGCTTGGCGTTCGAGGCATGAAACGTGACGACCTGCCAGATGAAAACCAGGAGCGCCTGGACGACATGTCGTCCGGACATGCGGCATTTTAGACGGGATGTTCTACGCCAGGCGTGAAAGCCTCAGCTCGCGGTTGTGTACACGATGTAACAACCGTGTAACGCACTTTCGGGTAATTGGCGTCGGAGGGGCGGGCGTGATAAGGTCAAACCTTCCAGGAGTATCCATCAATGATCGCACCCGTGTTCGAGAAGACCCTTGTACGCGCCGGCAAAGTCCGCTCGTATCAGATTCTCGTGGGACCGAGCGGCTGGGAAGTGTCGCAGAAGGACGACCAGAACGTCGCACATCGCCATCACGGCGACTGGCATCGAGTCGAACGGACACTCGAACAATTCGAACACGAAATCGACGCGCTCTGTTCCGAAGGCTGGCTCGAATCGCAGCAGTCGAAATGACTCAGTGTCTCTAGCTATCGCGGATCGTCGCCCCCATGCCGCAGGAACGCGCCGTCGGACGCCTGTTTCAGAAACCCTTCATCAACGAGCGTATCGAGCACTTCGTCACACGCCGACGGCTGGAGGTTCCATAACCGCCGCGCCTGCGGCCGCGTCAGACGCATGCCCGGCATCTCGACGAACTCCATTCGAACGCGGGCGACAAGATCCGAATCGGTGAGGGACGCGACACGCATAGACGCTCCTTGTTGAGTCGTAGCGATAAGAGTGCCCAGTGGTCTTCACCATTCTGTAACAGACGAGGATCCGTTCTGTAAAAAAATCAGAGCACAGCCGTTTGAGGGAGACCTGCTCTGCTGCACCCCGCAGCGCGACACCGATCACATCCGTTATGCTGTCGAGCGGATGGATCGACGGGATTTCCTGAAGACGGCGGCCGCCGGAGCCGCGTTCGCCTCGGGGCCGGACACGGCTGAGGCCCGCACACAGACGACCGCGGCGGGCGCCGATCGCGTGGAATCAGGTCGCGACGACCGAAGATTCTGGGTCGCCGTGACGCGGCGACTGGCCGAGCCGGTGCTGACAAACCTCGCAAACGGCACGCTCAAAGCGCGCATGCCGGTGGAACAGGCGGCCGGCGCGGATCGCCGGTCGGTCACGCACCTCGAGGCGCTTGGCCGCTTGATGGCCGGCATTGCCCCATGGATTGAGTTGTCTGCCGATTCTGGGTCGTCGGCATCCGCGGTCACCGCGACCGGCGAAGAGGCCGAAAGGCGGCTGCGCACCGAGTACGCGGCGCTGGCGCAGCGGGCGATTGCACGCGCCGTCGATCCGTCCTCGCCCGACCGGCTCAATTTCACACGCGATCGTCAGCCCCTCGTCGACGCCGCCTTTCTCGCCCAGGGCCTGCTGCGGGCGCCCCGCGCCCTCGGCGACGGGCTGGACGCGGCAACAAAACAGCGTCTGGTCGCGGCGCTCGAATCGACGCGGGTGATTGCGCCCGGATTCAACAACTGGCTGCTCTTCTCCGCCACAGTCGAGGCGGCGCTGAAGGCCCTCGGCGCCTGGTGGGATCGCGTGCGCGTCGACTACGCGCTTCGCCAGCACGATCAGTGGTACAAAGGCGACGGCACGTACGGCGACGGCCCGGCTCTCCACTGGGACTACTACAACAGCTTCGTCATTCATCCGATGCTGATCGACGTGCTGGACGCGTGCCAGGACGAGATGCCCGCATGGAAGGAGCTCGCGGTGCGCGAGGCGGAGCGCGCACGGCGGTATGCCGCCATCCTGGAGCGGTTGATCGGCCCGGACGGCGCGTTCCCGCCGATCGGCCGCTCGATCGCATACCGCTGTGGAGCGTTTCACCTGCTCGCCCAGATCGCGCTGCGCCACGCGCTGCCCGACGCCGTCAAGCCGGCCCAGGTGCGCGGCGCGCTGACGGCCGCCATTCGCCGGTCACTCGACGCGCCGGATACCTTCGACCGCGATGGCTGGCTGCGCATCGGGCTGTGCGGCCACCAGCCGGCCATCGGCGAGACGTATATCTCGACCGGCAGCCTGTATCTATGTGCGGCCGCGCTGCTGCCGCTCGGTTTGCCGCCTGAGGACGAATTCTGGTCGGCGCCGCCGCAGCCGTGGACCTCGGTCCGCGCGTGGTCCGGCCGGCCCTTTTCGATCGATCACGCGCTGTGAATCAGGGCTCTGGGCTTTAGATTGGGCTTTGGGCCGTTTCGGCTCTCGGCCCCGGGTTCGCGGCGTGACGGTCTGCGTCGCGGCTCGATGAGACACGTTGTTGTCCGGAATTGACCTCCGCGTCCTCCACGGTAGTTTCAGCGAAGCCGCGAACCGGCGCAACGGACACCGACGGCGCTTCCGCGGCGTTCGAAGCCGCGGACCGATGGCCACCACAACGCCAGTCCGATCGCGGTCCACAGCAGGATGCGGCCTTTGCGCGCGAGGGCGAGGGTCACACCAGCCGCCGGACTGATTCCGAGCGCCGCGGCGACGAGGCCGGTACCGGCTTCGTCGACGCCGAGCCACATCGGCACGAACTGAAACGCCACCGTAATCGTGCGGTTCACCGACTCGAAGACGAACGCGGTGAGCAGCGATGGCGGGTGCCCGGTAATCAGGCCGAGCGCGAGCCAGATCTCGAACACCGCCGCGGCGTGAAAGAAGACCTGACATAACGCCACAGGCAGCCATCGGTCCGGATGCCGTTCGGCGAACCCGAAGACGCGATCCTCGATCTCGCGCAGCCGCGTCGTGCCCGCGCCAAGGCGCCGGGCGATGCCGCTCGCAATCCGGCGCCGGCCCGCGACGATCCACGCGCCGCCGAGCGTCGCGCCGACTACCACGCCGAGCACGCCGAGGCTGACGCGCGACGCAGCAGCCGGCAGCGGCGCCGCCAGCGAGAGCAGCGCCGTGGTGCCGGCGGCGAGCATGATTGCGACCGAGACGACATAAAACAGGTTCTCGACGGCGAGCGCCGCAATCGATGCTGACGCCGCCAGTTGATCCTTCACCAGCACGATCTTCGACGGCTCGCTGATGAAGAACCCGAAGGGCGTGATGTTGCCGATCGCGCCGCCGGCAAGATAGGCGGAAAACGCGCGGCCGAACTTCAGCAATGACGTCTGGTCGAGGCACAGCCGCCAGGCGACCGTTCGCAGAATGCCGCGGACGCCCCCGAGGGCGCAGACCACGAGGAATCCCGGCCCGAGCCGCCTGATCCCCTGGGTCACCGCGGTGGCGCCGGCCACGCGAATCGACCAGGCGAACAGGAGCGCGCCGGCGATGGTGACGATCGCGCCCGCCATCCGCAGCCAGCGATCGCCGGGCGATCGGGATGCTGAACGGGCCATCGTCTTCACCGGGTCCATGACGTGGCGGGCTCCAGATGAAAGACGCTCAGCGCGGAACTGCCGCCGACGCGGATGTCCGCGAAGGGATGCTGTCTTCGCCGCAACTGCTCCATCGTGGCCGCGTTCTCGAAATACGTATGCGCCTCCTGCACGATGACCCAGGTGTCCACGGAGTGCATCGGCAGCCCGTCCCGCGTCACCGAGCACGGCGTAATGTCTCCGCGATCCTGGCGCGCCAGGTACTCGGCAACGACCGCAGGGATTTCGCTGCAGAGCACCGCGCCGGGCGCGGCCGCGGCGGCAATCATTCCGACGGCTTCTCTCACACCTGCATCATAGAACTCATCGTCCGGGAACAGCGAGCCCGGCGGGCCCATCCATCTGCCGACGATGTTCTGGGCGAGCGCGTAGTGCGGTGCGGCGGCGGCGACATTCATTGCCAGCGTCGCGACGAGAACCGCGGCTGCGACGACGGACGCGGCCTTCCGCCGCAGCATCATCCCGACCCCGACGGCGGCGGCGAGGTCCAGAACGAAGAGTACCGGCAGCATGTATCTGACGAACTTCCCCGAGACCAGCGAGTACGGCAGCAGCGTAAACACCAGCAACACGCGGATCAGCACGGCGCCTCGATGATCGCGGTTCCGGCATGCCCAGACAATCCCCGCCGCGGCCGCGGCGAGCACTGCGAGCGGGACCTTCGTGACGAGATACGCAAGGTAGAACCAGGGCGGCAGGCCCCATGGCGACGTCAGCGTGCCGTTGACATACAGGTGGTGCGCAAACATGTATCCCGTATGCCGGAAGGCGCCGCCGCGCACGTACCCGAGCAGGTAGCGCCACGTGGCCGGCAGCAGGATCGCGAAGTTGGCAACCAGGAACGCCCCCGCCATCGCTCCGTAGAACTTCAGGAGCCTTCCAGGGACGCCGAAATTCCGCCGTGGATGCGCGACGAACGCATACAACGCGTGCAGGCCGAAGAAGTGCGGCATGTACTTCGACGCGAGCATCAGACCGAAAGCGGCGCCGCTCCCGGTATGCGAGCGCGCGCCCCGCTCGTAGAGCCAGGCGCCGGCCAGCAGGAAGAACAGCAGCAGCGTGTCCTCCTTGCCGATGCGGTTGATGGCCGCGGCGTTGACGTCGAATGCCCAAAAGACCGCGGCCCACGCCGCGATCGCCGTATCGAAAAGCATCTCTCCGAGCAGAAAGACCATTCCGGTGGTGACAGCGCCCGCGATCGCATTCGGCGCGCGCAGGGCCGCCTCGGGCGTGATCCGCAAGACGCTGCCATTCCGCTGGTGGGCGTTCCACCAGTCGGCGGCGGTGATCGACACCCACGCGGCAAGCTTCATCAGCATCGGGTGCTCGGCGTTCGCGCTGAAGTTGCCGGTGCGATAGGCCTGCACCGCGTGCCATTTGTTGATTTCGTCTGCGCTGAATCCGGACGCCCCCAAATGGATGAGACGGATCGAGAGGGCAGCCGCGAACACGAACGTCAGGATCAGTGCCCGCGGCACCCGGCCTGTGCCGGCGGACGGTAGCGGCGGGATCTGAATGACGCTCACTGGCAACGGCAGACTTGCGCTGCAATCGAAGGTCCACCCTGGTTCATGCGCGTCCGGATCCGGTAACGCTGGAACAGCGCTCACTCCTCCTTCCGTCGTTGGACGCCGGTATCATGCGGCTGGATCCTGTACTTGACTGCCGCCGCGGATCGTGGCATCGTGATTCCACTTGAATGTCTAGTGAACGGTCTGGTGAAACGTCTGACAGCGGCGAACGCGTGGACCTCCTGCGCGAAGCGAAGTTCTACGCGATCAGCAGGACCAGTGAGCGCGCGCTCGAGAGCGCCATCGCGCAGCGCGATCGTTCGTCTGGCTCGACGAGACGCGACAGGATGTCCGCTACGCGGCGCGGACGTTGCGACGCAACCCGATCTTTGCGCTGACCGCGGCCGTGTCGCTCGCGGTCGGCATCGGCGCGAACACGACGATCTTCACTGTTGCCAACCGGTTGCTGTTCCGCCAGCCGACGGCGTCGCCCATCCTGATCGCCCGGTCGATATTGCGCCGACGGAGAACGGCCGGTTTGGCGAGCCGGGTATCGCCTATTCCATGTATCTCGAAATCCGCCGGCGGGTCACCACGCTCGAGGCTGTGTACGGATTTACGCAACGTGCTGGCCATTCCCGCCACGACGGATCTCTTCGCGGTACTGGGAGTCGCCCCGAGGCGCTGGGGCGCGTGTTCGAGCCGGCGGATGCCCTCCGTGGCTGCATGCTCGTGCTCACGCACCGGTTCTGGCAGGACGTCCTCGGCAGCCCATCGAGCCTGTCCGCGCTGGCAGTCGCGCTGGACGGGTAAACGTGCACGGTCGTCTAGCCTGCTGAGCAACGAACGTGGGCTGGGCCCCGCAAGCGCGGGCGGTTCTTGACAGCAGCGGCCTTGTATGTTATTTCTCTCGCATAGTGATGTTATAAAAATAACATGACGCCGACTACAGCGCTTCACACCGTCCTCACCCGCCGCGAGCGCCAGATCATGGACATCCTCTTCCGCCGCGGCCGCGCCACCGCCGGTCAGGTCATGGAGGAGCTGCCCGGAAACCCCAGCTACTCCACCGTGCGCACGCAGCTGCGCGTCCTCGAAGACAAGGGGCACGTGCGCCATGAAGAGGAAGGGCCGCGCTACGTGTACATGCCGGCGGTCGCGCGGCATGCCGCGCGCAAGTCGGCGCTGCGGCATCTGGTGAACACGTTCTTCGACGGCTCCGCGGAAAAAGTCGTCGCCGCCCTGCTCGGCGGCGAGGGCACGAGGCTGACCGACGAAGAGCTGAAACGCGTGGCGGAGCTGGTGGAAAAAGCACGGAAGGAGGGATCCCGATGACCGCGATGGCGCTGCTCCTCGAAACTGCGCTCAAGACCTCGATCGTCGTCGTGATGGCGCTGGCCGCCGCGGCGCTGTCGCGGAGGCAGTCGGCAGCCGTGCGGCATTGGATTCTGGCCTGCGGCGTCCTGTGCGCCGCGTCGACACCGGTGCTGGGAGCGCTGCTGCCGTCGTGGCACATGCCGATCGACATCATGTCCGGATCCGGATGGATGTCCTCTTCTCTGGAAGCTCCGCAGCTCCCGCGTGCCCCTTGGTCTGAACCGCGTGCAAATACGTCGATCGACGGCGCCTCGCCGCGATCCGAAAGAAGTCCGCTGCACCCACGCGCGGGCGCTGCATGGTTGGCGCCATCGTCTCGGGCCGTGGCGGCAACCTGGATCGGTGGAGCCGCGATCGCGTTGTTGCTTCTCTGCGCCGGGCTCGGGCGGCTTGCATGGATCGCGTCGCATGCCCGGCGTCTTCCCGCCGGACGATGGACGGAAACGGCGGCAGAGATTGCGCGTGAGTATCGACTGCGTTCCCGCGTGCAGCTGCTTCAAAGCGAGCACGCGACGCTGCTGGTGACGTGCGGACTGATCCGGCCGGCCATCATTCTGCCTCGCAGTGCCGGGCACTGGAACGACGATCGCATCCGCGTCGTGCTCGCGCATGAGCTCGCTCATATCAAGCGATACGACTGGGCGATCCAGATCGTGGCCGAGAGCGTCCGCGCGGTTTACTGGTTCAACCCGCTCGTCTGGCTGATCTGCAGGCGCCTGCGTCAGGAAAGCGAGCACGCGACCGACGATGCGGTGCTGACCTATGGATTGAGCGGATCAGACTACGCGGGACACCTGCTTGATCT
Organism: Acidobacteriota bacterium; assembly: GCA_046726355.1. Taxonomy (GTDB): domain Bacteria; phylum Acidobacteriota; class Vicinamibacteria; order Vicinamibacterales; family CAVVIG01; genus QHWF01. The sequence goes on from JBKPAI010000052.1 coordinate 63,336, forward strand.
CGCACGCATCCTCACCGGCCGGAATCGCGCCAGCTGGCTGCCGGCGCCGGCCATCGCCCGTCCCTCCAGCTTCGAAAGGAGAGTCCGTGCCATGTTGAACCAGAGCGCCAACCGCGCACCGGCGACGCGGTCGGCCCGCGTTGCGACCTTTGCCGCCGTCTCGTGCCTGACGGTCGCTCTGGCCGCGGCCCAGGGCTCATTCTCGACGTTCTCCGGAACCGTCTTCGACGAAACCAATGGCCTCCTGCCCGACGTCACATTGATCCTCACCAACGCGCAAAGCCGCGCGAAGCACGAGGTGAAAAGCGACAGCGGCGGCCACTTCGAATTCGTAGGCCTGCCGCCGGGCGACTACCAGCTGGAAACGAAGAGCCCGGGGTTTGCGACGCTCCGCGGGACGCTGACACTCGCCGGCGAGGACGCGCGGCGGGACCTCGTCCTGCAGATTGGCTCACTTGAAGAGACCATCACCATCCGGGGGGGCCCCACGGCCGCCCTGCAGATTGGGTCACTTGAAGAAACCATCACCGTCCGGGGGGGCCCGCCGGCAAGCCCGGTTCGTCCCAGCGGGTCGGCACGACCGACGCGACGCCCGGATCCGACCTGCGGCAATGAGCCTGCAACGGCAACTGGCGACAGGATTGGCGGCAACATCCGCGCGCCGCACAAGCTCGTCGACGTCAAGCCGCACTATCCGCAGCACTTGTACGAGGCGAACATCGGCGGAACCGTCGTCCTGCAGGCGCGCATCGACACCGAAGGGAGAGTCGCCTCCGTTGAGGTCGCGTCACCGGTGCACCCGGAACTGGACGCTGCCGCGATCGAGGCCGTCCGCCAGTGGGAATTCGACTCCACGATCCTGAACTGCAGAAAAGTCGAAGTCGCCATGAAGGTGACGGCGAATTTTGTCCCTCGGTAGGGGCAGCTCGCGAACCGCCCTCCAGGCAGCTTGCCGACGTTCAACGCAGAACCCGCTGAGACCACAGAGAATCTTAGGAAAAAGACTCTGCGGTCTCCGGGTCAGCAGAGCCGCTCTCCCTGATTAGGTCAGTTCTGGGGCGCCATTGAATAGAGCCGGACGACCGATCCGCGAGCTCGCGGGAACACGGCACCGAACATCGTGTCCGCCTTCGCGAGCAGGATCGGGCTCCGCCATTCGCCGTCGGCGATGCGGACTGCTTCCCCTGTCGAGGCCCTGACCAGCACCAGGGAACGATCCCACCATCCGGCAAGCCAACCGCAGCCCGCATCCCCGCGCAGGTAGAAGCGCCCGCTGACCGACGCTAGAGGCGAGGGCCGTCGGGTGTCCGGATCGATCGCGAAGAACCTGGTTCTGATCCCGTCGAACGCCGTGCACAGCGTGGCCGCATCATCGCCCGATGTCGTCTGGCAAACCAGATCCAGACGCGACGTCGCAAATACCGAGCGCCGGCCGCTGTTTTCGATCGACCAGAAGCGCGATTCGCTTCGACCGACGGGCGGGATCAATGGCGCCCAGACGCCGAGCAGGCGGTTTTCGAAACGGCTGGACGTGTAGCGGGTTTCGATGGCCAGCACGGCGCCGTTCGAAACCGACCGGACATCGGCCTCTTCGATGCCGAGGCCGCTCCACCGTTCCTCGCGCACATTGTCTTCACTGATCCGGCCGGACACTCTGATGATGTCGTCGGCATCGTCCCGGCCAAGAACGTACCAGGAGTTCGTTGATCGATCGAACGACAGGCGGACCGCCCACAACGGCAGTCGACGGGACCACACCTCGCGCCCTCCGCCGTCGAGGGTCAGCAGACGCAGGAGCGTGGCGCTTCGCTGCCGCTCGAGCAGCAGCAGACGGGCGTCGTCGACGAATAGCGCCTCGTCCGCTTCAAAGCTCGCCAGCGGTCCCCCTGCCGGACCAGCATGGATCGTGACTCGTTCGTCGTCGTCCTCTGAGGAGAGAGCGACGCGGCGGCCTGTCGGCGAGAGCCGTGCTTCGATGACCTCGAACGGGACCGTGAGCTCTCCGACGGGGTGACCGGTCACCGTCGTGACGGTCAGCGGCTCAGCGGGGGCGAGAAACGCGTCGTCGACGAAACGGTCCAGAAACGCAGCCGATCCGAGAAAGATGACGGCAACACCGACGCACGCCACCGGCACCGCCGCAACCCGGATGCGCGGCCGCCTGGCGAACGCCAGCGCGCCGGCCACTGCGAGCACCAGAACGGCTGCGGACGGCCACTCACGCGCGCTTCGATGAAGGCTCATCGCCTCGACGCCGGAAGCAGCAACGAGACCGCACGCGATCAGCGCACCGGCCGCCAGCGCTGCTGTGATCTGTCGGGCGCGCGGCGCCGATGGGTGATGGCGGCTGAATGCTGCCAGTGCGATGAGGACGACGCCGTATGCCAACAACGCGAGCGCAGTCCAGGCGAAGGGATCGGACGCCCAGAGGAAATGATCTCGCCAGACGACGGCCGCCGCTCCGAGTGCCGCCGCGCCCGCGGCCGCGAGGACCGGCACGGATGGCTGCATGACGCCAATCCACGCGACCAGCGACGCGGAAAGCTGCCCCACGGCTGCCGCCGTCACGAGTGCGGCGAGCGCCAGCCATCGTGCGGCTGCAAAAGACATCTGCGGAGAAGCAGGAAGGGCGCCCAGGCGGGCGTCGACGACGTCCAGGGCCGCCTGCGCGCGGGCGACATCGCCTGGCTGCAGAAGGATGTCCCAGCGGCGATTCGAGCCATCAACAGCCACGAGCCGTGGCGCGCCGGACGCCTTGGCATCGACGCGCAGCATCGTCAGCAGCCCATAGGCGATGGCATGACAGCCCGCCCGGCCTTCGGTGAATTCGACCCGGTCGGAGTGAAACGTCGCGGATCGCGTGCCGTCCGGGCTGAGGAACACGGCCGGCTCGGCGAGCGATGCGGGAGAAGTCCCTGCGGCGGCGTGGATGGCTTGAATCCGCCTGGCCAGGCTCGGGTGCGTGGCCCGCTTCTCGAATTCGCTGTCCCAGCGGCGCGGCAGCCGCGCGAACGCGTGCAGTTTCGTCAAGGCCCGGACCAGCGCGTCGGGATTGCCTGTGATGGCGACGGCACGCAGGTCGCTCTCGGTCTCGTGCTTCTGCCGGTGCCGCCCGCGCAGGACGAGCGCCGCAATCAGCGCCGCGGGCCAGAGCATCAGCAGCGCGTCCCGCGACTGCGGCAGGAGGCGGACCGCCGGCGCGACCAGCGCGCTCGCGGCAATGAGTCCGTACATGACGAACGACGCGGTGCGCAGGACCCGCGGAGTGTAGTGGTCGATGTGCGCGAGCTCGTGGGCCAGAATCGCGGCGGTCTCGTCTTCATCCAGTCGTTCGACGAGCGTGCTGCTCACCAGGACCAGTGGATGGGCAATCGACGGCAACGCCACCGCATTGGCGAACACGCCGCGGCCGACGTCGACCTGTTTCAGTGTGACGTTCTCCAGGCCGAACTGCGCCGACATCTGCGCGAACCGCGACGCGATGGCCGGGTGGCCGACCGGCCGCGCGCGCAGTACTGCCGAAAACACCCGGCCGTACGCTGAACCCCAACCGCAGGCGAGGGCAGCCAGTGCAGCAGCGAGCAACCAGTGCCAGCGCCCCGCCAGCAGCGCAATATTCGGAAGAACGCCGATGACGACCCACAAGCCGTACGCCGCGACAGCGAGGCGGCCGAAGAACGACATGTAGCCGCCGAAGTGCCAGGTTTCGCCGTACAACGCCTTTCTGATCCGGTAGCCGACGGCCATGCGCGCCGCGATCAGCAGCGGCACCGCCCATACGAGGTGAGTCGCGCCGAACGGGAGCATCGCGGCGAGACACAATGTGCAAACGAGCGCATTCCGGTTGCGGGCCGCGATCAGGCGTTCCGCCAGGATCGGATCGTCGGCAAGCTTGAGGAGTCGATTGCCGGCCACCCACGCCACAACCGCAGGCACCAGCGCAATTGGAGCAAGGAAGAAGAGAGGAGTCACCGGATCGTATTTCGGCAGCTCGAGGACCGGCCGACATAGCCGGGGCCGTTCACCTGACGCTGCAGCGTGCTGGGGTTCTTCGCTGCAATGTGCTCGGGGGCTGACGCGGCAGCGTGCGGGGACTCTTCGCTGTAAAGTGCTCGGGGGCTGACGCGGCAGCGTGCTGGGGCTCTTCGCTGCAACGTGCTCGGGGACTGACGCGGCAGCGTGCGGGGGTTCTTCGCTGCAAAGTGCTCGGGGGCTGACGCGGCAGCGTGCTGGGGTTCTTCGCTGCAATGTGCTCGGGGGCTGACGCGGCAGCGGGCTGGGGCTCTTCGCTGCAACGTGCTCGGGGGCTGACGCGGCAGCGTGCGGGGACTCTTCGCTGTAGAGTGCTCGGGGGCTGACGCGGCAGCGTGCTGGGGCTCTTCGCTGCAACGTGCTCGGGGACTGACGCGGCAGCGTGCTGGGGTTCTTCGCTGCAATGTGCTCGGGGGCTGACGCGGCAGCGTGCTGGGGCTCTTCGCTGCAACGTGCTCCGGGGCTGACGCGGCAACGTGCTCGAGGATAGTGTCTCATCTATCTTGGCAGGGAGGGCATGCCACGAGTCGGTATCCCAGCGGCTCCGCGAAGCCCGCTCCCCCGAGGTCAAGACGCTCGACTGGTTTGATTTCCCCGCCGCCGAGGGTGTCAGTGCGACGCAGATCCAGGCGATAGCCCGGGGCGAGTGGGTCACCGCCAGAAGCGTAGAATGAACGCCCTTCGGGTGGGTCACTCCGAGCGACGGATTGGTCCAGTTTCCAGGCGGACCCTCCAGCGTGCTTGCGTTCTACGCTGGAAGCTGCGGTATCCCAAGGTACTCGTCCACGCGCCAGACCCGAGCACGCTAGATCGTACCAGGCGCCGAACACCTGGCCGCGACAGCTTCGAGCAGCTTGCAGTGACGGCACCTTGCGGCGACAGTCGCCCAGCACCCTGCCGCGTCAGGCTCCCAGCACCCTCCAGCGTCGGTTCCCAGCACGCTGCAGCGTCGGCCCGCCAGCACGTTGCTGCGGTCAGCTCCGATTACCAGGGCATCGTCCGCTTCGTGAACTTCCGGCCGATCTCGGCCGCCTCCTGGCTCGCCGGTCCGATCATGACGCCTTCCTTGATCATCTCGACGACGTTGTTCGCGTTCATCGAGTTGAGGAAGAAGATCTTGCTGGCTTTCGTCGCGGCAAAGACCTTCGCGCGCGCGGCCTGCATCTCGGGCGGCATCGGGCCCGGTCCGTTCTTCACGCCAAGCGACAACGACATGTCGCCGGGCCCCCATTCGGCGAACGCAATGCCGGGCACCTTGGTGTTCTCTTCGGCATGGGCGAGCGCGTACTTGTCTTCCAGCTTCAGTCCGAGCAGCAGTTCGCCATTCGGGTTGAGCGGCCAGGCGTCCGCTTTCTGCACGTACTCGTCCGGCGTCACGCCCCAGATCCGCGCGGCCGTCGGTGTGCCGTGCGCCCCGCGGCGTCCTTCGTTCAGTCCGCTCCCCACCGCCTGTTTGTGGGTCGGGAACCGGACCGCTTCCACAAACGCCTTGACCGCGCCCGGCGTGTCGGCATGGCACAACAGGATGCCGTGGACGCCGGTGGCGAGCACCTGATGGAACATCCACGCGTTGGCACGGACGGTCGCTTCATCGGTGCCATTCACCGGGACGTTCACGATAACGGCCGGCGTGCGGTGGCCGCTCTTCGTCGGACCGCCCTTGGCGAGCCCGCGCATGTAGTCGGCAAGGCCCCGGACGTCGAACGGCGCGTGCTCCATGTCGTAGCTGATGTAGTCGGCATAGGTCTGCGCGTCCTTCACACCCTGCTCGAAGCTGCCTTCGGTCCCTTCGTGCGAGCCGGTGTAGTAGATCGGCTGCCCCTGCTCCAACAGCTCGAGTGCCCGGTTGACATGCTTCGCCTTCGGGGTGTCGGCAGCGAGAACGGCAATGCCTGCCAGAGCAAATAGACACGCGACCACATGTCTCTTCATGACCGCCTCCACAGAAATACGGCTGCGCGGGAAGGAAATACGCTCCGGACCACGTTGCCGTGGCCGCCGTGCTGTGCCTTGTGTATCACAGATCGCTTCTGACGTCGCGTGGACATTCGCCAACGGCGAGCCTGTCTTTTTTCACCCCGCCGCAGCATAAATCTCTTCTTCCAGCTGCGCCACTGTGCGGCCGATCTCGAGGGTCACGCCCGGCTCACGGCCGGATAGCACGGCGTCGACGAAATCGTCGATCAGCGGACGATGAAGATTGGCAGGCGGCGGATGCGATTCACGCCGATCGTCGTCAGCCGTGATGACTCGAATGTCGCCCTGATTCAGGCTGGCGGTGTGAAGCGATCCGCCGGTACCGTAAATATCGACCGAATCGCGCGGCTGGTGCGCCGCGTGCGTCACCGCGATCGTCGCACAGGCGCCGTTCCCGAGCTGGAGCAGCGCCACCGCCGTGTCCTCGACCTCGCGTTCGAACCGGACATTCCCTGCCATTCCGGTCACGCGCCGGACCGGACCGAAGATGTTGATCAGCACTTCGAGGCGATGGCACCCGAAGTCGAACATCGGTCCACCTCCGGATTGTGCCTTCTTCATCAGCCAGTAGCGCGGATGGTCAGGCGCCGGGTTGAAAGGCTCGAACGCGTCGATCTGCACGAGCACGTGATCGCCGATTGCGCGCGATGCGATCAACTCCTTGAGCCGGACGACCACGGGGTAAAAATGACGATAGTAGGCAACGCCGGCGGTGACGCCGTTCGCCCGGCACGCGGCAATCATCCGATCGCATTCGGTCGCGTTCATCGCCATCGGCTTCTCGCACAGGACGTGCTTCCCGGACTCGGCGGCGGTGATCGTCTGCTCCGCATGGAGATACACCGGCGTCGCGATGTACACGCCGTCGATATCGGCATCCTGCACGAGGTCGGTCCACCGGGCGTAGGATCGCGCGGCGCCAAACGAGCTCGCGAAGTCGGCGGCGAGCGCGGCGCGAGCGCGCGCAACCGCCAGGAGCTCACACGCCGGCGAATCGCGGATCGCCGGCGCCACGCGCTTCTGCGCGATATCGCCGGCGCCGATCAGGCCCCATCTGAACATGGTCGAGTGGGTCGAGTGGGTCGAGTGGGTCGAGCGGGTCGGGCGGGTGGGTCGGGAGGTCCAGTGGGCTTGGCGGGTCGAGTGTCTGAGGTCTGTACGTATGATGCCTCTGGAGGGTCGGTAGGGCGAGTGGCTGGTTTGGCTACCCGCCTTACCTCCGCACGACCTACTCGACCCACCCGACCTACCCGACGGGCTGCGCTGCCCTACCCATCCCACCCGACCTACCCGACTCACTCGACCTACCTGCGTCTGCGATCAGAACTTCATCTTGAACGCCAGCTGAATCTGTCGTTCCGTTGTTCCGCACGTGGCGCACGACGGGCTCGCCAGCATCGCCGAGATCGTGCCGAACGCCGAGTTCCCGAACGTCGCATTCGGGTTGGCAAACTGCGGATGGTTGAGGACGTTGAACGCCTCAACGCGAATTTCGGTATCGACGTGGGCAACCCTCGTGTTCTTGATCAACGAAAAGTCAATGTTGAAATCGCCCGGCCCGCGCACCGAATTGCGCGACGTGTTGCCGAATGTGCCGGTGGTGTCGGCCACCTGCTGGACGCACGCCGTGTTGAACCACCGGTCGATCGTCGGATTGTCGAGAGCCGGATCACAGACGGTGTTCGGACGGTTGTTGGTGATGCCGGTCGACAACATGCTCTGCGCTTGCGTCATCGTCAGCGGGAGCCCGGAGCGGAGATAGAAGATTCCGCTCAGCTGCCATCCGCCCCACGGGTGCTGCGCGCCCCAGGGCAGCTCGTAGATCCAGTTCGAGCTGAAGGTGTGGCGCACATCGTAGTCGGCCGGGCCGCGGTTGTACTCCGGGTCGAAGATGTTCGTCAGGGTGACCGTGCCGTCGTTGTCCGAGTTGAGGTCGATGGCGCGGCCGAAGGTGTACGAGTTCAGGAACGAGAAGTGGTTCGCCGATCGACGCTGGAACTTGATCAGCAGACCGTTGTACTCCACGTATCCGGTGCTTGACAGCGCACCCACCGTGCGCAGCGCCGGAGCGACCTTTGCAAACGGCCGGTTGACATTCGGATCGGTCACGCCGACGGTCGGCGGCGCCTGATTCAAATCGGTTTTCAGCGCTGCGTTCCTGGTCCGCGATCCCGAATACGCCGCCTCCACCATGTAATTCGCGCCGAACTGCCGTTGCACGTTGACGTTGAAGTTGTGCGCGTGCGCATCTCGGAAATCGATCAGGAACGCCGATCGCGTCGATCCGGTAGGCGGCAGCTCCGGGTGCACTCCCGGCGGCGCGGCCAGTCCTTGCGACAGGATGATATTGGTCCCCAGACTGGTGGTGTTTGCCTGGGCTTGCAGGAATGGTTGATTCTGTGCCTTGGATGACGAGGTCCCGCCGGGCGTGAAGTTCCAGAACAGTCCATATCCGCCGCGAACAATCGTGCGGCCATTGCCGTTCACGTCGTAGGCGAACCCGAGCCGCGGCCCGAAGTCCCGTTTCGAGTAGGTCTGGAGATAGCGCCCGACCTGCACGCCGTTGATCACAGCGTCGTCCGAGGCGACGACGAACCGGCCGGTCGAGACGTCGAAGTTCGATTGCTTGTTGTCCTTCTCGATCCACGGGACATACATGTCCCAGCGCAGCCCGGCATTCACCGTCAGGCGATTGGTCAGCCGGATGTCGTCCTGGAAGTAGGCGGCGAATTCCGGCCGCAATTCGGTATAGGTGCCGGGATCAAAGAACGTCCGGCTTGCGTTGCTCGCGTAGCCGAGGAGGAAGCT
>JBKPAI010000053.1:0-94481 GCA_046726355.1 Acidobacteriota bacterium
GATGACCAAACCGTTCGACCGTTGGTGCTTGCACGCGGCCTCGTGGCGAGGTACGCTCCTCGCCAGAGGTGTCGATGAAGGGCTACGGATAGAAAGAAGGAGAAGGCGTCATGCGCGCTCGGTCCACGCGATTGCTCCTCCTGGTACTCGTGGGTGCGGCTCTTGCATTGTCGGCGACCGATAGCCTCCTGGCGACCGTCCAGCCTTCAATCCCGCCTGACGAACGCGTGTTTGGAACCTGGCAGCTGAACGCCGCCAAGTCGAAATTCAGTCCGGGACCGCCGTACCGGACCCAGACTCGTGTTTACGAGCGGCACGAGAAGGGCGTCAAAGCAACGATCAAAACGACGTATTCGGACGGGCACTCCACCAACGTCGAATACATCGCCGACTACGACAGCCTGGAGTATCCAGTCACGGGCTCACCCGACTACGACTCCATCAAGCTCAAGAGAGTGGACGCGTATACCGCCGAAGCGGTCCTCGGACATGCCGGCAAGGTGTTTGCGACGGCTCGACGCACCATCTCCGAGGACGGGAGGACGATGACCATCATTTTCGAGGTCGACCTGTTCGCGGGATCGCGTGTGAACAACGTGATGGTATACGACAGACAGTAGTCGGTCGACACCGGGTTGAAATCACTGGCGGGCGATTTGTTCCCGGAGTGATAGCCCGCTCCGTCCGCGCTCCGTCCCTGCTCCGTCCCTCCTCCGTCCCCACTGCGTCCCTCCTCCGTCCCCACTCCGTCCCGCCTCCGTCCCCACTCCGTCCCGCCTCCGTCCCCACTGCGTCCCTGCTCCGTCCCGCCTCCGTCCCCACTGCGTCCCTGCTCCGTCCCGCCTCCGTCCCCACTGCGTCCCTTCTCCGTCCCCACTGCGTCCCCGCGTCCGCGCGCGCTTGCAATCACGCTCGCGGCACGCGCGAAATGGGCATCCGGCTCGCGCTCGGCGCCGACCGCCGCGATGTCTTCCTGCTGGTGGCCGGCGACGGCATGATGCCCGTCGCCGTCGGGATCGCGTTCGGCCTGACCGCGGGACTCGCCGGCACACGCTGGCTGGCGAGCTTCCTGTCCGGTGTTTCGACATCCGACGCGCCGACATTCGCGATCCTCACGGCGGTGGCGCTGGGTGCCTGCGTCATTCCGGCGAGGCGCGCCACGCGGGTGCATCCAATTGCGGCGCTCCGCGACGAGCGACGTCTGGCGGATTTACAGCTCTGCGCGGCGCAGCCGCAGTGCGTTCCCGATCACCGATACCGAGCTCAGGGTCATCGCGGCGCTCGCCCAGATCGGACTGATCAGCGTCCCAATCACCGGGTACAGAACGCCCGCGGCAACGGGCACGCCGACGGCGTTGTAGACGAACGCCAGGAACAGATTCTGCCGGATGTTCTTCATCGTCGCGCGGCTCAGGCGACGTGCCCTGACGATGCCACGCAGGTCGCCTTTCACCAGCGTGACCCCGGCGCTCTCGATCGCGACGTCTGTGCCGGTGCCCATGGCGATGCCGACGGCAGCCTCCGCCAGCGCCGGCGCGTCGTTGATGCCGTCGCCGGCCATCGCGACGATGCGCCCCTCCTGCTGCAACTGCCCGACAATGGCGCGTTTGTCCGAAGGCAGCACCTCGGCACGGACGTCGTCGATTCCCAGCTTTGACGCGACCGCCTGCGCGGTGGTCCGACTGTCTCCGGTGACCATGACGATGCGCAGCCCTTCGCGGTGAAGCGCTGCAATCGCTTCACGCGCCGTCGATTTGATCGGATCGACCACGCCGATCATCCCGGCCGGCCGGCCGTCGACGGCCAGGAGCATCACCGTCTGCCCGTCGCGCCGCAGCGCATCGGCGCGCGGACTCCCGGCATCGAACGCGACGGCCGCATCGCGCATCATCGACAGGTTGCCCAGCGCGACGCGCGTTCCACGGATCACTCCTTCGATGCCTTTCCCTGGAACCGCATGAAAGGAGTCGACGGCACCGGGACTGACCGAGCGCGTTCCTGCCGCCGCAAGGATTGCGGCTGCGAGCGGATGCTCGCTCCCCTGCTCGAGCGAGGCCGCAAGCTGCAGCACGTCCTGCTCGCTGTGGCCGTCGAGAGCGACGATCGTCTCGAGCCTCGGCTTGCCCTCCGTCAGTGTGCCGGTCTTGTCGACGACGAGCGTGTCGACCGTTTCGAGGCGTTCGAGCGCTTCGGCGTTTTTCACCAGGACGCCGGCCGTGGCGCCGCGGCCGGTTCCGACCATGATCGCCATCGGCGTCGCGAGTCCGAGCGCGCACGGACAGGCGATGATGAGCACCGATACGGCGCTGACGAGCGCCAGGGCGAGCCGGGGCGGCGGTCCGACCAGACTCCAGGCAATGAACGCCGCCACGGCCACTGCGACCACGGCGGGAACGAACCAGGCCGCGATGCGGTCGGCCAGCCGCTGGATCGGCGCCCGGCTGCGCTGCGCTTCGCCGACCATGCGGACGATTTGCGCGAGCAGCGTGTCGCGGCCGACGCGCTCTGCCCGGAACCGCAAGGTCCCGTTCGTGTTCACCGTCCCGCCGGTGAGGCGGTCGCCTGGACCCTTTTCGGCCGGTATCGGCTCGCCGGTAACCATGGACTCGTCGACCGAGCTGTGCCCTTCGGTCACGACGCCATCCACCGGTACCTTTTCGCCGGGACGGACCCGGCACGTGTCGCCGACACGAACGTCGGTAATGAGAACATCCTGTTCCCGCCCGTCTCTCACCACACGCGCAGTTCGCGGCGCCAATCCAAGCAGCTGTCTCAGCGCCGAGCTCGTCCGGCTTCGGGCGCGCAGCTCGAGGACCTGGCCCAGGAGCACGAGCGCCGTTATCACGACGGCAGTATCGAAGTACGTCGGCACGACGCCATGAACGCGGAACTCCTCGGGGAACCAGGCCGGTGCGATTGTTCCAAGCGCGCTGTAGAGGAACGCGGACCCGACGCCCGTAGCAATCAGCGTGAACATGTTGGGGCTGCGATTCACGATCGATGCCCAGCCGCGCACGAAGAAAGGCCAGCCGGCCCAGAAGACGACTGGCATCGCGAATCCGAGGCCAATCCAGTTGACCGCGCGCATGTCCAGGTACCGCATCAGGCCGCCCGCCAGCATCATGTCGGCCATGGTCACGAGAAACACGGGCGCGCCGAGCACGACGGCGATCCAGAACCGGCGGGTCATGTCGATCAACTCAGGGTTCGGCTTCTCCTCGATTCCGACCACGCGCGGCTCGAGCGCCATGCCGCAGATCGGACACGCGCCTGGCTCGTCGCGCACGATTTCCGGGTGCATCGGGCACGTGTACTCGACCTTCGTCAGTGCGGCGGGATCCGACAGGTCCGGTTCGAGCGCCATGCCGCATTTCGGACAGGCGCCCGGTTCCGGTTGGCGGACCTCGGGGTCCATCGGGCACACGTAGCTCTGTGCGCCGGCAACGCGCTGCGATTCGGGTGTCCTGGCTTCACCGCTGTCGGTCACGAACTCGGCAGGGGCCGCCGCGAAGCGTTCGAGGCAGCTCGGGCTGCAGAAGTAGTACGTCCTCCCTCTGTATTCATGTGAGCCGGCGGCGTCCGCCGGATCAACGGTCATTCCGCAGACGGGATCAACCTGCTCCACAGTGGGGGTGGCAGCGGGTTCCTTCGTCATGAGCCGTCACCTGTCGAGCGATTCGGCCTTGAGGCTATCGAGCGCGGTGCCGTCATGGCACGTGTGTACGGGTTGCTGAGAGGATCGGGTCTACGATCCGGGCTGTGCGGTCGGATGCCGGCGCCACGAGTGCCACGCAATCGGCGAGCTGTACCTTCATCTGTGCGAACACCACCTGGAGATCGCTGACAACGGCTCGCATGGCCGCCGCGTTGTTCGACTGCCTGGCCTCTTCGACCCGCGCCTGCGCCGCGTCGAGGGTAGCGGTCACGGCGCGCGAATTCTGACTGCATGTCGCAATTTTTTCCGCTGTCGGAACACCGGCCGGCGGCGGCTTCTGATGACCTTGATGCTGTGCCTGTGTCACGGCCGCCCCGATCAGGACCGCCGCGGCAACGACCATCATTCTTCCAGGAAACTTCACCTTCACACGTCCTCCTCGAACTTACCGCGGAGGACGCGGAGGTTGATCCTGATAACAACAGGATTTTTCCTCGGCGTCCTCCGTGCCCTCCGTGGTGAGACGGCTACAACGCAGAAACCGCAGAACACGCAGAGCAACTGGCTTTATCTGCGGGTTCCGCGAGTTCTGCGTTGATCGTCGTCTGACGCGTCGCGGGAGCACTCGTCTAGGGCCGAACCGGCCGGCGGCCCGTCTCCATCCTCGGCATCGCATCGCTGCGCGTCTCGCGTCGCGTTCCCGGCGATGCGGCGGGATCGAGTCCGCCCGTCAACAACAACCCCTGGAGCTCGAGCGCCGCCGCCCAGGCGTCTTCGGCTGAATCGATGTACTGATCGGTCGTCTGGAACCATGTCCGCTGTGCGATCAGCACCTGCGGGTACGCGGCGCCCATCTCGCGGTACCGGGCCAGGTACAACTGATAGGACTGCTCCGCGCGCGGCAGCACGTCGGTCCGGTACACCTCCAGGCTGCGCAGGGTTGTCAGATATCGATCGAAGGCGTCAGCCGCCCGGCTTCGCAATTCGAGCTCGAGACGGCCGACCTCCTGCTCAGCGCGGCCGACTTCCGCCCGCGCTTCCGCGATCGCGCCCTGGTTCCGATTGAACAGCGGAATGACGAGCCCGACGTCAACCGCCGCCTCCCATCCCACCGGTTGCCCGTTCAACTCGAACAGCTCCCGGTTGTATCGCGGGCCGCCTCGCAACACGAGGTCGGGCACCGGCTCGCGCCGCGCGCGCTTCAGCGCCGCCTGCGCACGCTCGACGACCAGCCGCGCTGCCTTGAGCTCCGGACTCCCCTTCAGGACCTCTTGAATGACTACCTCGCGATCGAGCTCCGGGATCGGCGCGTCGATCGTGCCGTCAAGCGGCTGCGGCGTCAGACCAGGGTCGCCCACCATCGAGGCCAGCCGGCGCCACACCCGGTATCGGCCGTTCTGCGCCGCTTCCAACGACAACTGCATCCGGCGCGCCTCGATTTCCGATTCCATGACATCGGGCGAATCGGCCGCTCCGGTGTTGAACAGCTGTCGCGAGATGCCGACCGCTTCCGCCGCGAGCGCGGCAAGCCGTCCGCGAACCTCCACGCGGCGCTCCGCGGCAAGTGCCGCGTAGTAGAGCATGCGAACGTCGGTGAGGACGCGCAGCCGCTGCATCTCGACGAGCGCTTCGGCCCCGGTCGCCTCGCGTGCGAAGATCTCACGGCTCAGGCCAAGCTTGCCGCCGAGGGGAATCGTCTGTTCGACGAAGAACCCGTGTTCGCCGCCGCGAATGATCGGGCTCCGGCTGATCTCTTCTCCCGTGTAGCCGACCGTGGGGTTGGGGAGCATCCCCGCCTGTCGTGCACGTCCGCGCGCGGCCTGCACCTCCGACGCTGCCTGCGCCAGCGTCGGATTTCGGGCCAGAGCACGTTCCTCGAGGTCGGCGAGCGTCAGCAGCCGGGAACCGGGCTGTGACGACCGGGATGGCGCCGGTGCTGAAAAGGAGACGTCTTGTCCGAGCGCCACTCGGCCGGTGCCCGAGACGAGCGCCGCCACCACAACCACCACGCCTCGGATCATCGTTAATTCGCCTTTCCTGCCTGCTCCGCTTTCAACTCCGCGATCTTGTCGAACAACCCGGGCTCGAGCACGCGGACGATGGTCATCATCCCCATCGTGCCGCTGCTCCAGCCCCGCCGCAGCCCGTACGTTTCCGGCTTGGCCACCACGTCGTCCATGTCCATCAGCATGTCTTGCGGAAAGCCGGGAAACAGACCGGCGTTCGGCGCGCCGCGCGCGGGTTGGATGAATGACGGCTGCTGCGATCCGAGCGGCACGTTCGGAGCCGGACGTTCGGGATCGGCACCGGGACCGATCGACCGTCCGAACGCCGGACCGATCGATTCGGCGGTGGCACGGCCCGTCACCATGCCCATGCCGGCCGTCATGCCGGCCGGCCGCCGGCCCGCCGCGTGCGACATCATGATCGGCCCGACCATCGACGCCATCTGATTCATCATGTGGTGCGGGAGGTGACAGTGGAGGTGCCAGTCGCCGGGATTGTTCGCCATGAACTCGATGTCCCGTGCCTGGGCCACGCCGACGAGCACCGTGTTCATCGGCTCCTCGGCGGTTGTCCGGATCCGGCCTCCTTCGGTTCCGGTCACGGTGAATTGATGGCCGTGCAGGTGGATCGGATGGTGATCCATCCCGAGATTCACGAGGCGGATTCGGACGCGCTCTCCGACTTTGCACAGGAGCGGCGTGGTGGCGGGGCCCGCCTTGCCGTTGAACGTCAGCCAGTTGAACTCCATCGCCAGCGTATTGGGAATCGTGTTGTTCGGCAGAATCGCCCATTCCTGCATCACGATGCCGTAATCCCGATCGACGCGCGGCGTGTGGGCGCGAGACGGATGGATGATGAAGAGACCGATCAACCCCATCATCTCCTGCATCGCCATATGGGAGTGGTAGAAGAACGTCCCGTTCTGGTGCAGCGTGAACTCGTAGACAAACCTTGCCCCTGGTTCGATCGGCTCCTGCGAGATGCCGGGCATGCCGTCCATCGTGTGCGGAATCTCGAGGCCGTGCCAGTGCATCGAGAACGGCTCGGGCAGGCGGTTCTCGACAATCAATCGGACGCGGTCGCCCTGGTTGACCTGAATCGTGGGTCCCGGGACGCTGCCGTTGAAGCCCCACGCGTCGACCACCCGCCCCGGCAGGAATTCAGTGCGCACAAGCTCGGGGCGGACCTCGAAGACCTTGACGCCGTCTTCGACGCGCCACGGCATGTCCGGAAGGTCCGGGGTCGCGACCGGCACAACGCCCGGCCCGAGCTTGTCCGGCGGCACGCGTGCTGCGGGCGTGCGAGGCACCGCCTCCTGCTGCGGCGCGGACGGGTGCACGTGCTGACCGGCCACCGTCGGGTGCGCCGTGGCGAGGCCCGCTGCCGACGCAAGTCCGCGAAGAAAATTCCGGCGCTTGACGTTCAGAGGTGTACCTGCTCCAAGTGGATCGGGCATCTTCGCATGATGCCCTATCTTCGACATAAGGTCGAGGTGACCGAAGCGGCGCGGATTCACGCGATTCGGACTGCCGGCTGTGCTTATTCGGTCGCTGCGCTCACATTGTGATCGTGACGCGCTCGGGGAGGGCTCTGACTCACTCACAACCCACAACTGTTCCAGTCACCGCATCGTCATCCCCCTTTTCTCGTCGTCCCAGCGCCAGATGCCGGCGCCGTCCTGCACGTGCACGCCGCCCAGCCAGCGGTCGATGCCGCACGCCACCCGATCGCGTCGGCCAGCCAGCGTTTCCCGGCCTGCTTCCGTCACGCTGACCGTCCCATGCAGCAGGCTGCCGTCGTCATCTGCCTCGTCAACCATTGCGACCAGAGGAGGTGACGTGCGTGACAGCGTCTCGACGAGAGCGGCGAGCGACCCGTCGGTAATGTAGTAAGCGTCCTCCTCATCGTGCATTCGCGGGAACGCGGTCTTCACGCCAATCGGGCCGCGATCGGCGAGGCGCAGGAGCCGGCGCTCGCTTCGAGAGAGGCCGTCAGTCGTCGATGGGTATTCCTGTAGAAAGCGTTCGAGGGCCGGCGCAAGGTACGGCAACGCGGTTGTGTCCGAGCGCCGCAGGGCGTCCAGCGGCTCGGGGCTCGCCTCGCGGAACGACCGCCACGCATGCTCGGCCAGGATGTACTCGGCATCACGGACGGGTCGCCGCGTGTCGAGCAGCGACGCCAATTCTGGGGGCGAAAGCTCGCCGAGCCCCTTGAACCTGGGATGGCCGGGAAAGGATCCGATACACACGAGACTGACCGGCTTTGTCGCGGGAAGGCGCTTGCGGATCCAGCTGAGGATCTGAATGAGATTGAGCTGGTCGAACAGGTCGTGCTCGAACCAGAGCACCAGTTCATCGTACGAGTCGTGCGCGTCAATGACGTGCCTCCAGCGCCTCAGATCGTTCACCGGATCAACGTCTTCGGTCGGCCCGGCCAGGAAGCGTGCGCGCACGTCGAGCAGCTCCTCGTCGGTCAACCCGCCAGGCACGGGCCCTTCATAGAGCGGATCGGCCCAGATCGACCGCGTGCCGGGAATGCCCGCCGCTTCGATGAGTCTCGTGGTGCACGTGCCGTTGGCCACGTGCAGGAAGCGCCTGTTGTGAAAGGTGAAGTTGTGAGTCATGAGTTATGAGCAGTCGTGAGTTGTGAGCTGTGCGTGGTCGGAGCATGCGTGAGATTGTCTCCTGACGCGAGCGGCCAGGGCATGAACTTATGATTCAAAACTCATAGCTCAAGACTCAAAGCTCGTCGCTCAAAACTCAAAACTGAAAACTGACCCCTAATGCGGCAGTCTGCGGCGCAGGAGCCCGTACGTCCACGTGCCCGCGAGCGCGCTCAGAATCGCGACCAGCATCACCGGCCTACCGGCCGCGACCAGCGCGACGAGCGGGCCCGGACACGCTCCCGTCAACGCCCATCCGAGACCGAACATCGTTCCGCCGGCGATGTAACGGACTCCGGTGCCGAGCGTCTTCGGCGGAAGACCGAGCGGCGTGCCGTCCGCGCCGCGGATGTCGAGTCGTTTAATCGCCAGGAGCGACACGGCGGCAGTCGCCACTGCCGTGCCGATGATGCCGTACATGTGGAAGGCCTCGAACCGGAACATCTCCTGGATGCGGAACCATGACACGACTTCCGCCTCCAGCAACAGGAAGCCGAACGCCGTGCCGAGCAGAAAGTAGGGGAGAAGCGCCATGGGCTTCACTTCAAGAGAACCGGAAGCAACAGGTAGGTTGCTGCCAGGCCGCCGGCAAAGAAGCCGCACACGGCGAGCAGCGACGCCGCCTGCAGATCGGCGAGGCCCGCAATGGCGTGGCCCGAGGTGCAGCCACCGGCGTATGCGGTCCCGAAGCCGACGAGGAACCCGCCGACGACCATCGCCGCGAATCCTTTGAGCGTGAAGAGCGAGGCCCACGAAAAGACTTCGGGCGGCGCCAGACCGGTCAGATCGTGCAGGCCGAGCTGATTGAGCCCCGCGACCGTTTGCGATGACACGGCGACGACAGGGGGCGGCGCGAGGCGCCAGGCGATCGCTGCGCCGACGAAGATGCCCGCCAGGAACGCCAGATTCCAGCCGCCGCGCCGTTTCCAGTCGTGGCTGAAGAACTCGATCCCGCACGGCGCCACCGCCGCGCACAGATGCCGGAAGTTGCTCGAGATGCCGAAGGGCTTGTTGCCGAGCAGCAGCAATGCCGGCACGATCAGCCCGATGAGCGGTCCGGCGACATACCACGGGAGAGGATGGAGGAACATATTCAATTGTGGGCTCGAATGGACCGGATTCTAACTCAATTTGCCACGGGTTACGTGGTTGATAGATCTTCAGTCATGAGTTGTCAGTCTTGAGTCATGAGTTTTTTATCAGTTGTCGGTCTTGAGTCATGAGTTTCACAACTGCTGCGGCGTGGTCGACGGAGAAGAAACGTGGTGGTCCTGGCTTTGTCGGTCACTCAACTCGTGGCCACCGGTTGCAGCGATCGCGTGGAGTCTTCGTTCAGGAGCTCGTCAGGTAAATGCTGGATCAGTCTTTGTGTTGATTTGTCCAACGACTTTTTTCCAGGCTCTCAGATCTGAGACTCAAAACTCATAACTCATAACTTCACCCCCGCAGTAACCAGCAACGTGCTATCATCGGGCGCTCAGAAAAATTCTGCGCACACATGGCCAGCCGGCGGGATTTCCTGAAGCACGTCGGATCGATCGGGATAGGCCTCGGCCTGCGTCCGGCTGTCGCATCATCCCTGGACGACGACACCGATGCGGCGGCATTCGCGGGAAGCCAGGCCGTGGCCACCGGCCGCGCCCGTCACATCACCATCCTGCACACCGCCGACATCCACGCGCAGCTCGATATCCACGACGAATTCTTCTACGAGCACGGAAGGCCCGTTTTCAGGAAACGCGGCGGCTTTGCGACGCTGTGCACGATGATCAACGAGCTGCGGCGACGGAATCCCGAGCACACGCTGGTCGTGGACGGCGGCGACTGCTTCCAGGGCAGCGCGGTCGCGGCGTTGTCGAAGGGTCAGGCGATCGTCCCGCTGATCAACCGGATTCGCTACGACCTTGTCCTGCCGGGCAACTGGGAGGTGGTGTACGGCAAGGAGATGCTGATCAAGGATATGAACGGGTACACCGCCGCGAAGGTGTGCGCGAACATGTTCCACGCCGGCGCCGGCGACCCGCGCCCGATCTTCCCGCCGTACCAGGTGTTCACGCTCGGCGGCACGCGGGTTGGATTTGTCGGCTACAATGATCCGCTGACGCCGATTCGGCAGTCTCCCGCCTACTCACGCGGCATCACGTTCACGCGGCCGGAAGCGGATCTCGCCAAATACGTGAAGGTCCTGCGACACGAGAAGGGCTGCCACCTGGTGTTCGTGCTCTCGCACATGGGGCTCGCGCAGCAGCTGAACC
This sequence comes from Acidobacteriota bacterium, assembly GCA_046726355.1. Lineage (GTDB taxonomy): Bacteria > Acidobacteriota > Vicinamibacteria > Vicinamibacterales > CAVVIG01 > QHWF01. Next base: position 10,580 of record JBKPAI010000053.1, read on the forward strand.
TGGCCAACCAGCCGTATGCGGACGGCGTGAACTACATCCTCGGGGCGGATACCCACGAGCGCCTGCGCGAACCGCTGAACGGCAGATTCTGCAAGGTCACCGAGCCCGGCGCCTTCGCGTCGTTCGTCGGCAAGCTCGATCTGGTCGTCGAGAACGCTGAGATCAAGGACGCCGCGTACGCGCTGCTCGACGTCGACCCGGACCGGTATGGCGAAGACGAGCAGATGAAGACGATGGTGGCAGCGGCGCGCAAGCCGTACGAGGAGGAAATCACCAAGGTTATCGGCAGAACGCGCACGCCGCTCCTGCGCTACTACGTCATCGAGACGCCGATGGACAACCTCATCACCGATGCGCTGATGTGGAAGTTCAACACCGATGTCGTCGTCTCCAACGGGTTCCGCTTCTGTCCGCCGCTGGTGCCGCCGGCCGGCGGCGAAGCCGACATCACCACCGAGTACCTGTGGAGCATGCTGCCGGTCGAGTCATCGATCAAGGCGGGGGTCGTGTCCGGCCAGCAAATCCTCGACTGGCTCGAAACCGAGCTGGAGAACGCGTTTGCGAAGGACGCGACCAGGCGCTTCGGGGGATGGTTCGTCCGCTTCAAAGGCCTGTTCGTGAAGTTCACGATTGGCAACCCGATGGGCGAGCGCGTGCGCGAAGTGAAGGTCAAGGGTGCGCCGCTCGAGACTGGCAAACGCTACACCGTCCTCGGGTGTGAGCGTGAGGGCGATCCGGACAACACAGTCTGTCGCATCGTCGGCGTGTCCGATCCGCAGCGGCAAGACGTCACCGTGCACCAGGTGGTTACGGAATACCTCGCCACTCATTCGCCCGTGGCGCCGGCCATCGAAGGCCGTGCCGTCGCGACTGATGCCGCGTCGGATCTCCTGTCACAGGTGGAAGGGACGACGTACACGTTCCGCTAGAGGATCGTGTCCGAGTAACTGACCGCTGCCTTGGAACGCGAAGGCCGCAAAGGAATTCTGTTCTTCTTTGCGTCTTCGCGTTTGCCAAGCCGTAGCTCGCCTGATTCGCGATTTGCCCTGCAACCACGGCTTCAAAACAGAACCTTCACCGCCAGCTGCGCCACGCGCGGATCGAAGGCGCGCGTGATCGTGCCGAAGTTCGCCGCGCCTTGAACCGCGGCCGGCGTCCCGAAATTCGTGGTGTTGAGGACGTTGAAGATTTCCGCCCGGACTTCGATCGCGTTGTCGGAACCAATCGGCACCCGGCGAATCAATGCCATGTCCACGTTGCGATAGGACGGCCCGCGGACCGGATTCCGCGACGCGGAGCCGATCGTGAACTGCGGCGCGGCGGCGAATGCCGCCGTGTTGAACCAGTGCGCGGGTGTGCGCTCATCGGCTGGCAGCCTGGGGTCGCCGACCAGGTTCGGCCGCTGCACCCCGAATCCCGCAAACGCATTGGCGTTCGTGGTCTGCGTGACCGCGATCGGCACACCTGACTGCAGCGTCGCCAGCGCCGTGACGGTCCAACCGTTCGCGATCGCGCCCGGTACGCCGTACAGCCGGTGGGCGCGGCCGGCACCAGCCGGCAGGTCCCAGACGATCGACGACACCAGGCAGTGCGGAACGTCACCGGTCGAGTAGTCACGCTCGAGCGCCAGGTGGTGGCTGTCGGCAATCGGATAGTTCGCGATCGGTCCGGTAAGGACGGATGCATCGAACACAGACGAGGCATCGTCGACCAGCTTCGAGCGTGTGTAGGCCACCGAATACGACAGACCGTGCGCAAACCGGCGGCGGAGACTGAGCTCCAACCCGTGGTACCGAGTCGTGCCGATGTTGTTGCGGTACAAGCTCACCGTCGTGTATTCAGGATACGGTTTGAGCAGCTGTGCGACAGAAATCGTCGGGTCGCCGAGCGACGAGGACCGCGGGATGATCCCGGAATACGGGTTCGGCACGCGTTCAAGCAGCGCCTGGCCAAGTGAGAGCTGGTCGACCGACAGCTGATTCAGATTGCTGTCGGGGATGCCGGCGCGGGTGATCTGCGAGCCGACATACGCCGCCTCGACGATCGTGTCCGCCGTGATTTCTCGCTGCAGCGATACGTTCCACTGCTGGACGTACCCTGATCCGAGCGTGCGATCGACGGCGAAGACGCCTTGACCGAGGCCGGCCTGCGGGGTGGGCGCCAGCGGGGCCACGGTCGGACCATGCTCGAGCACGAACGCCGGATTGAGCGTGTCGAGCGCGCGCTGGGTCACCGTCTGCAGAAACGGAAACGACGGTGTCGTAAACGGCGTCGTGATTCCGGCCATCTCGATCCACACCAGCCCGTAGCCGGAGCTCGCGATGGTCTTGTCCGTCAATCGATACACCGCGCCGAGACGCGGTCCGACGTTGTTCTTCTTGAGCGGCCGAACCGGACGCGTACCCGGGTATTCCAGCTCGCGCGTCTGCAGATTGAATACGGCCGTCTGCCCGTTGATCTCGGTGGACGGAAAATTGAGCGTGTATCGCACACCCGGGTTGACGGTCAGACGCCCGGACATCTTCCAGTCGTCCTGGACGAAGTATTCGTGGAAATGCGCGCGCTCCTGAATCTTCGCGGTCTGGAGATCGATGGAAAAGCTCTGCACCTGTCCGAGAAGAAAGCTCGCCAGTGGTGTGCCGGTGCCGGCGACTCCCGGCAAATCGCTGCCAATCGCGTTGAACGTGAACGAGCCGGTCGGCGACGGCGGCTGGATGACGTTCAGCCGCTCCCAGCGCCAGTCGAGCCCCAGTTTCATTGTGTGGCGGCCTTTCACCCAGGTCAGCGAATCTGCGACTTGCGACACGCTCGTGTTGAAGTTCGTGGCGGTATTCGGTGGCGAGCCAAGCTGCTGGTAGCCGGCAATGAGAAACGCCGGCAACGTCTGTGAAAACTGAGCGTTCGTCGGAATTCCGCGGAGGCCGAGGGCTGCGCCCGGCGATGTCGGCAGCTGCGCGGCCGTCCGGCCGACCGTCCGGCGGGTGTCGCCGATTCGGACCTCGTTGAACACGTTCGACGAGAACGTGTGCTGGTAGCTCGACGCGAAGGCCCAGGCGGTTGTCTCCTGCGGACCGGGTGTCCCGCTCGTTACGCCGCTCCCGTCTGGCAACGGCGTCACCGGCAGCACATGGTCGCGGAAGTACGTGAGCCGCCCGAACGCCTGATCGCGATGCGAGCCGAACCGATGATCGATGCGCGCGTCCCACTGGTTCTGGTTGTCGATTTCATTGTCGGTCCGGCTGAAATTGTTCGCGGTGCCCGGAGCCGTCGGCAACGGGTACCGCTGCAGCAGGGCCAGCGCCACGGGGTCCATCCGGCCCGCAGGGATGAAGTCGCCGGCGAACGCCGATCGCGTCGAGCCGACGGTTGTTGCGGGGTCGTATACGACGGGCACCCGCCCGGCAATCGCCTCCGCAAATATCCCCTGACGCTGCAACAGCGTGGGCACGGTCGACGTGACCGTCCGCGCGATCGACTGCTGCTGTCCCTGGTAATCGGCAAAGAAAAACGTGCGGTCTCTCGCCAGTGGACCGCCGAACGCGCCGCCGTACTGGCTCCGGCGGTACTTTGGCTTCACCGGACTGGCCGACTGAAAGAAGTTCCTGGCGTTGAGCGTTTCATTCCGGACAAACGCAAATCCGTCGCCGTGAAACGCATTGGCGCCCGCCTTCGTGGTGAGGTTCACGACCCCGCCGTTGAACCGGCCGAACTCCGCGGGCGGACTGTTGCTTTCGATCTTGAACTCCTGAATCGCATCGATGACAGGAAAATACGCGACCTGGCCGGGCTCCGGCTGGAGCACGGAAATCCCGTCGAACAGATACTCGTTGGTGCGCGGCCGCCCGCCGTTAATCCGCGGGAGCAGTGAACCCGGTGGCAGCGCAACGCCGGCAGAAAGCGCCGCCAGAGTCATGAAATTACGGCCGTTGAGCGGGAGCTGCACCACCTGTTCGTGCTCGACGACGGTCCCGAGGCTCGCCGTCTCGGCTCGAACGCTCGGTACATCAGCCACGACCGTCACTTCTTCACGTACATCTCCCACGGCCAGGACGAAGTCGATTCGAGCTTTCTCACCGGTGGACAGGCGAATGCCCATGCGCCGGAGCGGTTTGAATCCCGGCCACTCGACCTCGACCTTGTAGGTCCCTGGCGACAGGCCCGGGACGGTATAGATGCCCTCGCCGTTCGAGACCACACCGCGCCGCAGGTTCGTCGCGATGTCGCTGACGCTGACGATCGCGCCGGGAACGGCCCTGCCGGCCGGGTCCTTCACCAGGCCGGTGATTTCGCCGGCGGCCACCTGGGCCCGCAGCGGCGCGGCGGCGGCTGCCAGCCACAGAGCGGCCGCGAGCCAGGGCCGCATCGATCCGGGTTGACGCCGCATCGGATCACTGTACTTAGAACAAAAACAATATTCAAATCGCATTGAAACGGTTTAAATCGACTGCTAGAATCCGGCCGATGGACTGGTCCGCGATTGCACTGAGCCTGCGGCTGGCGACGGTGGTCTCTGTCGTCCTCCTGGCCACGGGCCTGCCGATCGCGTACTGGCTGACCTTCTCGAGCTGGCGCTGGAAGTTCCTCTGTGAATCCATCGTCGCGCTGCCCCTCGTGCTGCCGCCGACCGTGCTCGGGTTCTACCTGCTGCTCGCGCTCGGGTCGCACGGTCCGCTGGGCCGGGCGTGGACGGCGTTGACGGGCCACGGGCTGGCATTTACGTTCGAGGCCCTGGTGATCGCGTCGATTCTCTACAGCCTGCCGTTCGCCGTGCAGCCGATCGCTTCGTCTTTTGCGCAGATCGATCGCACGCTGCTCGAAGCCTCCGCCACGCTCGGGGTCAGCCGATCGCGCACGTTTCTCCGGATCGTGCTGCCGCTCTCGATCGAAGGGATTCTGGCCGGTGTGGTGCTGACGTTTGCCCACACGCTGGGCGAATTCGGCGTCGTGCTCATGGTCGGCGGAAATCTCCCGGGCATCACGCGAACCGTCTCGATCTCGATTTACGACGATGTGCAGGGCCTGAATCTGGCTGCTGCGCATCAGACGGCACTGCTGCTGCTCGCGTTCTCGTTTGCCGCGCTCTCTGCCGTCTACGCACTGATGCGGAAACCATGGGCGGTCGCGCCGCTGCCATGAACCTGACGGTTCGTGTCCGCAAGCGCCTCTCGCCGGCGTTCTTCCTCGACGTGGCATTCGACATCGGACCCGGCGTCGCCATCGTGTTCGGCGAATCCGGATCGGGAAAGACGACCCTGCTGCGATGTGTGGCGGGCCTGACTCAGCCGGACGAGGGACGCATCGCCGTCGGCGATCGCGTGTTGTTCGACGCCGGCACGGGCCTCAATCGGGAACCGGCGGGCCGAGGGACGGGGTTCGTCTTCCAGCATCTCGCGCTGTTTCCGCACCTGACGGCGGCCCGGAACATCGGCTACGGATTGTGGCGCCTGCCGCTTCCGGAGCGGCTGGCGCGAACGTCGGCGATCGCCGCGTCGCTGCGCATCAGTCACCTGCTCGACCGCCGGCCGCATGAAATCTCCGGCGGCGAGCGCCAGCGCGTCGGGCTGGCCCGGGCGCTGGTCACCGACCCGTTGGTCCTGTTGCTGGACGAACCGCTGTCGGCGCTCGACTACAGCACGCAGTCCCGCATCATTGCGGATCTTCGCCAGTGGAACGAAGCGCGGCGGATTCCGATCCTGTATGTGACCCACTCACAGCGCGAAGTCTTCGCGCTCGGCGAACGCGTGCTGCTGTTGCAGAACGGGGCGATCGTGGCCGACGGAACGCCCGACGAGGTGATGAACGCGCCGGCGCACGAGACCATTGCCCGGCTCACCGGCTTCGAGAACCTCCTTGAGGCAACCGTGATCGAGCGGCGGGCGGCCGCCGGCGTGATGGTGACCCGTCTGGCGCGGACCAGCGTCGATCTGGAAACTCCGCTGGTGGACGCGGAGCCCGGACAGCCTCTGCGGGTGGCCATTCGTGCGGGCGATATTCTCATCGCCACCGAACGGCCGCGGAGCCTGAGCGCCCGCAACGTCATCGCCGGCACTATTGCTTCTCTGGCGCGCGAGGCGGCGATTGTTCGAGCGCAGGTCGACATCGGGACACCAATCGAGGTGCATCTCACGCCGACATCGTGCGAGGCGCTCGACCTTGGCGCCGGCCGGGACGTCTGGCTCGTCATCAAGACGCACTCCTGCCGCCCGGTCTCCACAGTATGATGCGAGGCGCCGTAGCTTTAGCGGAGGCGGAAGCGGGGCAGCGGGGCCCCGCGAGCGAAGGCGTGGGGGGGCCGCGGGGGCGAAGCCCCTCGGATCTAGTTTGGGGGGCCGCTGCCATGTCGTTGCTGACCGTGCGAGCCGCCGCGGAACGGATGGGGATCGGTTACTCCACGCTCAAACAGTGGATCCACCAGGGGAAGATCCGCACCACGAAGACCGCGGGCGGTCATCATCGGTTGTCTGAAGCGGAAGTGGATCGAGTGCTCGCACCGACGACGTCTCCGGCACGGCGCCGCAGCCCGGCTGCGGCAACCGGCCTGATCGTGGCGCTGAGCGGACGCAATCGCCTCCGCGGGTTTGTCGAGGAAGTACGGAAGGACGGACTGGTTGGTCAGATCCGTCTCAGAATCGGCGACCAGACGCTCACGGCGGTTATCACCAGCGACGCAGTCGACGAGCTGAAACTCCGCCGGGGCGACGATGCAGTCGCGATTATCAAGTCGACGGAAGTCATGATCGCCCGCGAGGCGTCACAGACCCCTGCTCCGCCAGCACGCCGGCGACGGCGGCGTTAGCAGGCGCTGGACTCCGGACTCTGGGCTGATGCCGCGACGAATGACCAATGACCAACGACGAATGACCAACGACGAATAGGGAGGTGACGTATGATTCTCGTCCGCGACGTATTCCGATTGAAATTCGGCACGGCCCGCGAGGCACTGGCCGTCAGGAAAGAGATTGGAGATCATTTCAGCAAGTCGGGGAATCCGGCCATGCCGATGCGCGTGCTGACCGACCTTGTCGGCCCGTATTACACGCTCGTGCTCGAGACCACGGCTGCGAGCCTGGCGGCGTATGAGGAGGACTCGCGAAAGGCGATGGCCGATACGAAGTGGCGAACCATGTACCAGAAGTTCACGCCGTTCGCCGAATCAGGGTACCGCGAGATCTTCAACGTGGTCCAGTAACGAAGTTGTGCATCGTGAGTCTTGAGTCGCGCGCCAGACTTCGAGACGGCGACTGCGCCTGAGCCCGTGCCGCTCTGAGCTTGATGCAGTGGCTCCGCACTCGTTCTAACGCCGCGCGTCTGACGTCACCACTCAAGACTCACCACTCAAGACTCACAACTCGGCACTGACACAGCTACCTTTTCTCCACGACCAGATCGTTCTGGACCTCGAACACACCGGTAACTTCTCTCGCTCTCACGCCGGCAAGGGTCTTGTCGCTCTCGGTATCGACAATGCCGAGCAGCATTGTGCGGCCGTTCTTGACGATGATGTGGATCGGATACGTTCCGAACGGTTGCATGCCAGGGAACCGCGCAAACGACAGCGCGTCGTAGCGCGCCGACATCGCGCCGCCCGGAGCGTAGCGCGACAGGAAATCATCCGTGTAGATGTTGTAGAACGTCGCCCATCGGATCCGGTCGTCATTGGGTGACGCCGGCAGCAGCTCAATCTTGTTCGCGATCTCGTCGACCCCGGCGACACGTTTGATCGCGGCGGCTGCGTCGGTTTTGAGATTCCCGCGGTAGGCGAACCCTTCAAGCGTGACAACGCCGCGGCTGACGCCAAAGGCCAGAAAATCAAATACGCCGTAATAAGGCAGTCGCAGCAGCGCGCGCTGAACCATCAGCGCGGTCTCCTTCGCGGCCACCGTCTGTGCTCGCGGTGTGGCAGACGCTGCGATCACGCCAACCATCACCGCAGCAATCGTGAGCTGGCGGGTCAATTTCCGGATGGAACTTCTCATCGTACTCCTCCCCGTGGCTGCATGGCGCCGCTCAGCCGCGCCCGCTGATTACAGAACCTCGGTCGCCGGCATCGACGTCAGCGTCGCTATCCCGCCGCCGCATCCGCTGCAGGCGCGCGCAGCTGCCATCACCACCTCACTCTCGGTGCTGGCGGCAGCCGGCACCATCTTGTCGGCATGATGGGTCATCGGCGTGCCGCACTTCGGGCAAGGCACCGGCTTCGGCGCCTCGGCCGCCTCTTCGTCGATGGTCACCTGCTCGCGCCCATACCGCAGCACCTTCGACATCCAGATCAATTCGCGGATGAACCGGTCGGACCGCCTGATGAACGCTTCGTCCAGCAGGCGGCCATCCTCGGCGAACACCTTGCCGACCTGCCCGATGTTGACGTCCCAGAAGATCGTCACGAGCCCCAGCTCGCGCATCACCGGCAGCAGGCTCTGCACCACGCGGATTCCGGCGAACGGCCCGGCCGACACACCCACGAGCCCGACCGCTTTGTGGATGTATTCCTTCAGACAGGTGTCCAGCGTGTGTTTGAGCAGGCCGGGGAAACTGTGGTTGTACTCCGGCGCGACGATCACCAGGCCGTCAGCGGCGTTGATCGCATCCGCGTACGCCGCGCTCTTGATCGCTTCCCCTGCATCGTCGACCGGCAGCGGCAGCGACGCGATATCGATCACGTCGCTGCGGACACCAGCGCGGCGATTCAGCAGGTCCGCCAGGAGCCTGGCCGCATGTACGCTGGCGCGGCCCTTGCGGGTCGTGCCGAGAATGACCGGAATGTTGAGCGCGCGAGGCCCGTTCATAGTCGTTTTGTGTGACGACGAGTGGTCGCTCCCTTACCGGTTGAGACTCATCACGGCCACCGCTCCTGCTGTTTCGGATTCTGCCTGCGCCGCCGCTGCGCACTTGCGCGGGTGCAGCAATTTGGCCACCAGGCCCGTCCAACCGGTCTGGTGCGACGCGCCGACGCCGCGCCCGGTATCCCCGTGAAAGTACTCGTGAAAGAGCACGTAATCGCGGAAGTGCGGGTCGTCCTGCACGCGAGGGTCGTCTCCGAAGAGGGGACGCCGGCCCTCTTCGTTGCGCAGAAACAGGCGCGTCAGCCGCGTGGCCAGCTCCCCCGCCACCTCCTCGATCGTGTGATAGCGGCCGGATCCCGTCGGGCACTCGACCTTGAAGTCGTCGCCGTAATAGTGGTGGAACTTCTGCAGCGACTCGATGATCAGGTAGTTGACCGGCATCCAGATCGGCCCCCGCCAGTTCGAGTTGCCGCCAAACAATCCGGACGTCGACTCGCCCGGCTGGTACTCGACCATGAACCGCTGCCCGGCCCACTCGAACGTGTACGGATGATCCTTGTGATACCGCGAAAGCGCCCGCACGCCGTACGCCGACAGGAACTCGGTCTCGTCCAGCATGCGGCGGAGCAGCTTCTTCATCCGGCTCCCGCGCAACAGGGACAACAGGCGCCGCTCCCCTTTGCGCGGCACGTTCCAGTGGGAGACCAGGTCCGCCAGATCCGGCCGGTAGTTCAGGAACCAGTCAAGCCGCTCGGTGAATTTCGGGACCTTCGCACAGAGCTCCGGCTCGAGCGTCTCGACGGCGAAAAGCGGGATGAGGCCGACCATCGATCGGACTTTGAGCGGGAGCATCTGGCCGTCCGGCAGATTCAGCACGTCGTAGAAGAATCCGTCCTTGTCGTTCCACAGCCCCATGCCGTCGGCGATGTTCGTCATCGCTTCTGCGATATGGAGAAAGTGCTCGAAGAACTTGGTCGCGACGTCTCCGTAGACGTGATTGTGCTGCGCCAGCTCCAGCGCGATGCGCATCAGATTGAGGCTGTACATCGCCATCCAGCTCGTCCCGTCGGACTGGTTGATGTAGCCGCCCGTCGGCAGCGGCGCACTTCGATCGAAGACGCCGATGTTGTCAAGGCCGAGGAAGCCGCCCTGGAAGACGTTCCGACCTTCGGCGTCCTTCCGATTCACCCACCACGTGAAGTTCAGCATCAGCTTGTGGAACACGCGCTCCAGAAATTCGAGATCGCCCGGATCGTGCCTGTGCATCCGCCGCCGTTGCTTGCGGTCCATCTGGAAGACACGCCACGCCGCCCAGCCGTGCACCGGCGGGTTGACGTCGCCGAACGCCCATTCGTACGCCGGGAGCTGCCCGTTCGGGTGCATGTACCACTCGCGGGTCAGCAGCACGAGCTGATGCTTCGCGAAATCGGGATCGACGAGTGCGAGCGAGATCGTGTGGAACGCCAGGTCCCACGCCGCATACCACGGATATTCCCATTTGTCCGGCATCGAGATGACGTCGGCGTTGTTCAAGTGCGCCCACTCATGGTTGCGCCCGCGTTTGCGACCGGCGGGCGGCGGCGGCTGGCCGGGATCGCCTTTCAACCACTGCGGCACGTCGTAGTAGAAGAACTGCTTGCTCCAGATCATGCCGGCCAGCGCCTGGCGCTGCACCAGCCGCTGGTCGGCTGACATGCCATTCTGCAGGCGCTCATAGAAGCTGTCGGCCTCCTGCTGCCGCTGCTCGATCAGATCGTCGAACCGCGCGAACGGATCCGCCGAGGCGTGATCCGACAATCGCAGACGGATCACCGCCTGCCCGCGCGCGGGGACTTCCAGGCAATAGTGCGCCGCCGCCTTCGTGCCACGCTGCTCCGGGCTGACCGCGTGGACATCCCCGCGCACCACGAATTCGTGAAAGGCGTCCTTGAAGTACCCCTCGGCGCTTTGAAGACCGAACAGCCGCCGGAGATTGGTGTCGTTTTCCGCGAACAGCCATCGGGCGTCACCTTCGCGAGAGAGCCGGTACGCTCCGAGCGCGTCGCTCCGTGCGACGACGGCATCGCCGGCGCTGTCGAGGATCAACTCGGGCTTCGCGCCGGGATAACCCCATGACCACGTATTGCGGAACCACAATTGAGGCAGGACGTGGACGGTCGCAGCCTCGGCCCCGCGGTTGTGGACGGTCATGCGGATGAGGATGTCTGACGGAGACTTCTTCGCGTATTCCGCGACGATGTCGAAGTACCCATGCGCGTCGAATACGCCGGTGTCAATCAGTTCGTACTCGGGAGCATCTTTGCCGCGGCGGCGGTTTTCCTCGACCAGGCGGCCGTAGGGATACTCGCGCTGCGGGTACTTGTAGAGCGCCTTCAGGTACGAGTGCGTCGGCGTGGCATCCAGGTAGTAGTAACACTCCTTGACGTCTTCGCCGTGATTGCCTTCGCTGTTCGTGAGGCCGAACAGCCGCTCCTTGAGAATCGGGTCCCGTGTATTCCACAGGGCGAGCGCGAAACAGAGCACCTGCTGGTCGTCGCTGATGCCGAGGATCCCGTCTTCTCCCCACCGATAGGCGCGGCTGCGGGCTACGTCATGGCTGAACGAGTCCCAGGCCGTCCCCCCCGGGCTGTAATCCTCGCGGACGGTGCCCCACTGGCGTTCGCTGAGGTACGGACCCCAGCGCTTCCATCCGTTGGCGGCGGGCTCGCCCAGACGTTTTTCTTCTTCCATGGCACCACCATGAGAATGTGAACCGGTAACCGTTCATTCGATGCTGCGGAGCCGGCCGGGGTTTCGCGAACCGCCATGCCCGGGACTCTAAAGAAAAGAAGAAGGAAACCACAAAGCTCACGAAGACCACAAAGAAAACATGTCCTTCTTTGTGTTCTTCTTCGTGGCCTTTGTGATCTTTGTGGTTGGGGGCGCCTCGCGAGGCGCCCGACCTCACCCAAAATCCCTCTGTGCCCTTTTGTGGTTCGGCGTTGAAACCCTCACCGCCGGCCGGCATCGAACACCAGCGAACTCCCCAAGAAGCGAGAAACGAGAGTACCGGCATGACGCATTACGACGTGATCATCATCGGCACCGGCGCCGGCGGCGGGACCCTGGCCTACCCCCTCGCGCCCTCCGGCAAACGCATCCTGCTGCTGGAACGTGGCGATTACGTGCGTCGCGAGAAGGACAACTGGAGCTCGCGCGCCGTGAACGTCGAGGCGAAGTATCACACCAAAGAGGTCTGGCAGGACAAGGACGGCAAGCCGCTCCACCCTCACACGAACTACTACGTGGGCGGAAACACGAAGTTCTACGGGGCGGCCCTGTTCAGGCTCCGGAAGCAGGACTTCGGGGAGATCGCCCACCACGACGGCATTTCGCCGGCGTGGCCCAGCGACTACAACGACCTCGAGCCGTACTACACGCAAGCGGAGTACCTCTACCAGGTCCATGGCGAACGGGGAGTCGATCCGACCGAGCCGTGGGCCAGTGCGCCGTACCGCTTTCCCGCGGTGCAACACGAGCCGAGCATCCAGCGGCTGCACGACGATCTCTGGAAGTGCGGTTTGCGCCCGTTTCATGTGCCGCTCGGCGTCATGCTGGACGAATCGGACCCGCACAAGAGCCGGTGCATCCGCTGCGAGACATGCGACGGCTTCCCGTGCCTGATTTCCGCCAAGAGCGATGCGCAGGTGGTCTGCGTCGATCCGGCGCTCGAACACCGGAACGTCACGCTGATGACCAACGCCATGGTCACGCGGCTCGTGACCAGCCCCTCCGGCCGCGAAGTGACCGGCGTCGCGGTGCAGCGGAACGGCTCCGAAGAGGTGTTCGCCGGCGACATTGTCGTGTCGTCAGCCGGGGCGATCAATTCGGCGGCGCTCCTGCTGCGCTCGGCCACGGATCGCCACCCGAACGGGCTGGCGAACGGATCGGGGGTCGTCGGCCGGCACTACATGGGCCACGTCAACTCGGTGCTGCTCGCCATCTCGAAGACGCCGAACCCGACGGTGTTTCAGAAGACGCTCGGCGTCAACGACTTCTACTTCGGCGACGCCGATTTCAAGTACTGGGCCACATCTCCTTCGTCGGAAAGCTCGACGCGGTCGCCCTGTCGGCGGGCGCGCCGGCCATCGTGCCCGGCATGACGCTCGATCTCATGGCGAAGCACTCGCTCGATTTCTGGTTGACGTCGGAGGATCTGCCCGATCCCGACAACCGCGTCACCCTCGATCGCGACGGCAACATCGTCCTGTCGTACACGCCCAACAACACCGAAGGGCACACGCGCCTGATCAAGAAGCTGGAGCATCTGCTCCAGCACCTGGACATGCAGCCACATCTGGTGCCGCGTAATCTGTTCGTCGGCAATCGCATTCCGCTCGCTGGCGTCGCGCACCAGAACGGCACCGTGCGCTTCGGGCGCGATCCGAAGACGTCGGCACTCGACGCGAACTGCAAGGCACACGAAGTCGACAACCTGTACGTCGTCGACGGCAGCTTCTTCGTGTCGAGCGGCGCGGTGAACCCGGCGCTGACGATCATGGCCAATGCGCTGCGGGTCGGCGATCACCTGCTCGAGCGGCTCGGAGCCCGCACCGGCGTGCCGGTGGAGGTGGCACGATGACACGCATGACGCAAGCGCGAGTCGCGCGGGCATTCCCGCGGCTCGGCGTCACATCCCTTCTGGGCGCGGCGCTGCTGCTCGTGATGGCCGGGAGGCCGGCCGTGACGTCGGCGAATGGCGCAGTGCCGTTGCCCGTGACGGCCGTGGACACGGTCGGGTTCACCGTCTCGGACATGGATCGGGCGCTTGCCTTCTACACCGGCGTGCTGCCGTTCGCGAAGGTGTCGGAGCACGAACTGTCCGGCCGCCCGTACGAGCTGTTGTCCGGCCTGTTCGGCGACCGCGCGCGTGTCGTCAGGCTCCGGCTCGGGTCGGAGCAGATCGAATTGACGGAGTTCCTGGCGCCGAAAGGGCGGCCGCTACCTGCCGATCTTGTGCGAACGATCGTGTCTTTCAACACATCGCGATCGTGGTGAGCGACATCACGAAGGCGTACGCGGCGCTCAGAGAGCACCGCATCGAGCACGCCTCCACCGGACCGCAGCGTCTTCCCGACTGGAACCCGAACGCCGGTGGCATCAGCGCCTTCTATTTCCGCGATCCCGATCGCCATTTCCTGGAGATCATCAGCTTTCCTCCGGGCAAGGGATCGCCGAAGTGGCAGAACCCGGCGAAGCGCTTGTTCCTGGGCATCGATCACACGGCGATGGTGGTCGGCGATACCAACGCGTCGCTCGCTTTCTATCGCGATACGCTCGGCATGCAGGTGGCCGGTGAAAGCGAGAACTACGACGTCGAGCAGGAGCATCTGAACAACGTCTTCGGCGCGCGGCTGCGGATCACCGCGCTTCGCGCGGCAGCAGGGCCCGGCATGGAGCTTCTCGAGTATCTGGCCCCGCGCGACGGCCGGCCGGCCCCAGACGATCTGCATGCCAACGACATCGCGCACTGGCAGACGACGCTCGTGACCGAGCGGCTCGAGTCGCTCGTCGGTCTCGTCCGGGAACATCGCGTGGCGCGCGTGTCACCCGGTCCGGTCGATGCCGTCTCACTGCCCCTGGGCTTCCGCACCGGCTCGCTTGGGCGCGATCCGGACGGCCACGGGATGCGCTTCGTTCAGCGATAACCAATTGCCATGCGCCGGCCTTCTCGTTGTTCTCGCGGGCTGTCAGCGTCCGGCCTCTGCGTCCTGGTGCTCGCACTGCCCTCGTTTCATACGTACACGTACACGTTCACGTTCACGTCAGCCGTATGTGCGATGGCAATCGGTGCGGCGGCGATTCGGATCGCCCGGACTGTCGTGAGCTACCGGGATCGACGGTTGCTGGTCTCGTCCTGGCGGCGGTTGACACGCTGGGAATTCTGGCCGCCATGGGTCTTTTATCCGCCGCTGCTCGTGTATCTCGTGTACCTGATGGCCAGACATCGGAGCCTGACGCTCTTCACCGCGGCGAATCCGGCGATCGTGGCAGGCGGCTTCGTCGGCGAGTCGAAGTTCGGCATCCTGCAGGGCCTGGGCGCCGGCCGCGATTACGTCGCGCGATCGCAGCTGATCGAGGGAGCGGCCAGCGTCGAGGAGAAATGCGCGCAGGCCCGCCGGTTCATGGCGGACGAACGCCTGTCGTTCCCGGTCGTTCTCAAACCGAATCAAGGGCAGCGCGGCTCGGGTGTGGTCATCGTGCGGTCGGCAGAGATGCTCGAGCGCAGCCTCGCCCGCTCGTCGGTCGACACGATCATCCAGGAGCACGTTCCCGGCCGCGAATTCGGCATCTTCTATTACAGGTATCCGACAGCGTCGTCCGTGCACATCTTCTCGGTCACTGAAAAGAGATTTCCCACGGTGGTGGGTGACGGGGAGCGCACGCTCGAGGAGCTGATTCTCGGCGACGAGAGGGCCGTATGCGCGGCGCGCCTCTATTGCGATCGCTATCACGATCGACTGTTCGACGTTCCAGCCGCCGGCGAGCCGATCCCGCTCGTCGAACTGGGAACCCACTGCCGCGGCGCGATGTTCCTCGACGGCGCCTGGGTGCTGACGCCCGCGCTTGAAGAGCGGTTCGACGCGATCGCTCGAGGGTTCCGCGGCTTCTATTTCGGCCGGTTCGATGTCCGCGTTCACGGCGGGCTCGAAGAATTTCGCGGCGGCGCTGGATTCAAGGTAATCGAGCTGCACGCCGTCACCTCGGAGGCGACGCACATTTACAACCCGGGAACACCATTGACCACCGCCTACCACGTCCTGATGCGGCAATGGCGGATCGCGTTCGAGATTGCGGCCGAGAACCGCCGGCTCGGCTTCGTGCCGGCACGCCTTCGCGCCCTCGTCGACCTGGCCCGCGAATACCGGTCGATCGCCCGGCGGCATCTGGATCAGCGCGCTCTCTGCGCGGGTCCGCACTAGTTTCCCACCCGCCGAGATCTGATAGGCTGTCTTCTCACCCAGCTCGCAAGTGGACTGTATCGGCCTGGTCACGACCCGGCGTGCGGACCGACCGTTGTTGTCTTTGCGGGTTCACGGGCCATGACGGTCACGGCAACCTGGCGCGTCGTGTTCGGCCCGGGATAATTAGTTAAGTTAAGTAACCCACCCGAGTGGCCGGAACCTCGATGCGATTTCTCCCGTACGCCCAGGCCAGGTCGGTCCCGAACGTGATCGTTGACGGGGCCAGAACAGAGAATACCGTCCTGACGTTGTCACACTGGCCAAGAAGTGGCACGCCCGCCGAACTCAGAGGCGACACGTCAACCGCGATCGTATTCAACTACCTCGACTCGCCACAGTTCCACGTTCAAGCCGACGTGGTATCGAACAACCACTTCGACGAAGACGGGCTCGTTGGCATCTTCGCGATGCGCGAACCGGCTCTGGCTGAGCGTCATCGCGACATGCTCCTGGACGTCGCCCAGGCCGGAGATTTTGGGATTTTTGCGACGCGCCAGGCGGCCCGGATCGCGTTCACCCTTTCGGCCCATGTCGATGCCGATACATCTCCACTGCCGGAAAGTGTTTTCGGACTCCCGTATTCGGAACTGGCGAGTGAACTGTACCTTCGACTACTCGACGTTGTGCCGAGGCTGCTCACGAATCTGGACGACTACCGAGTTCTGTGGGAAAGCGAGGACGCCAAGCTGACGGCGAGCGAGGAGCTCATCGAGGATGGGCTGATCACCATCGAGGAGCGGCCTGACCTTGACCTGGCGGTCGTTCGCCTGCCAGAGGATCTGGCACGAGACCGCGTGCATCGGTTCACACAACAGCGCCTGGCCGAGTGTCACCCTTTCGCCCTCCACAACAGGACTGTTTGCAGCCGCTTGCTTGTTCTGCAGGACCATGCCGGGCGGACCGTTTCACATCAACGATGCCGCGACCACGGCGGCAGGCCGTGCGGCGATGGCCGTGGCGCGGCCTTTCCTGTCCTGGCTGCTGGAACTGCGGACGTACCGAGCGCTCTACGCGGTAGCGCAATCCCCGAGCGATGAACCCTTCCCGTGCCGCGCTCTTGCTGCCCTCGAAATCGAGGCCCGCGCGGCGGACGAAGAGCGCGCTCGGATTCCGTCGAGCGGCCCCCTTGATTGTCGCGTCGAATCACCCGCACGGCGCGTTGGACGGACTTGTCCTCGCTTCGATTCTCCTCCGGCATCGGAGCGACGTGCGGATCCTCACCAACCATCTCCTGGCCCGGATTCCGGAGCTGGCCGATCTCTGCTTTTTCGTCGATCCGTTCGGCGGAGCCCGGCGAACGCGCGCAGCCAGGCCGGACTCCGAGCCGCGCACTTGTGGCTGAAGAGAGGTGGAGCGCTGATCGTGTTCCCGTCGGGTGAAGTCGCTCACCGAGCGGGAGCGGGCGGAACACGAATTGATTCACCGTGGCGCACGACGGTCACGACATCAGCCGGGAGTCTGCCTCGTGGAAAGCGGTGCGTTTCAGGTGTTCCTGGCCGAGGCCTCCCGCATCCCCCGAACGCTGCAGGAGATCGGCCGGTTGCGTGAGGTGACGTACAGGCGCGTGGGCGAAGGAACAGGCCGCGCGTTGGATCTGGATGTCTTCGACGATCGGTATCTCCACCTGTTCTCCTGGGATCGTCAACAGCGACAGGTGGTCGGTGCGTATCGGATTGGCCCGACCGATCGGATCGTCGCGACACATGACGTTGGCGGCCTCTACACGCGCACGCTGTTCCGGTACGACGAACGCCTGATCGCGCGGCTCACGCCCGCATTGGAGCTTGGACGTTCGTTCGTGCGCCCCAATACCAGAGGAACTACAACGCCCTTCTCCTTTTGTGGCAAGGCATCGGCCGGTTCGTGGCGCGGCACCCCGAGTATCGGATCCTGTTCGGCCCCGTGAGCATCAGCGCGCGGTACTCGGACAGCTCGCAGACGTTATTGATGGCGTTCCTCCAGCAGAACCATCTGAATCGCGACCTCGCCGATCTGGTGCAGGCCATTCATCCTCGAACGGTCAAGCCAGCGCCGCCGGACGCCGTTCCACGGTCGATCGACGAAGCGAACAGGCTGGTGGTGCAGGCCGAGCGCGACGGAAGAGGCGTCCCGATTCTGTTGAAGCAGTACCTGAAGCTGAACGCGAAACTGCTTGGGTTCAATGTCGACCCTGACTTCGGCGATGCGCTGGACGCGTTGATGATGGTCGACCTCACCACGGTCGACGTGCGGATCCTGAACCGCTATCTCGGTCGCAAAGAGGCCGCCGGCTTCCTGGCCCATCATCGCCCGCGCGATTCGGCGGACGCTGCGTGATATCTGGCGCGTGGCGGATACGGAGGAGACGGAGGAAACGGTATCAACACAGAGATGCAGAGGAACGGAGACGAGCGGAGCAACCCGTGTCAGTCTTGAGATGTGAGTATTGAGTCGTGAGTTCACAGGCCGACATCGCCGGCAAAGATCCCGAGCGTACACGCGGCGATTGCCGCCGTCGACCCGATCGCCCCGCGCCGGATCAGAAGGCCCGCCGTGATGCACGCGAGATCTTCGGAAACGAACGTGCCGAACATCAATGTCAAGAAGGTGAGCATGTCGGACGGCTTTCACAGGCAATCGTCGCCGTACGCGCGCCGGGCTTAACCCGTTGTGCGGCTCGACGCGAGAATGTTGCACTCGTCACCCGCCGAGCCGCTTAACGGGCAAGCCGCGCACAGCGCGCCCGCCGGAGCAGAGCGGGGCTTGTGGGGTCCCCGCGAGCGACGGCGATCCGGGGGCCCCCACCGCGCGGACTCTGCGCGGTGGGGTGGGATGGGGGGTCCGGCGAGGCGAAGCCCCCCGGTCTAGTAAGTTCCGGCGCGGCGTCGACGGCGAGTGGCCGAATCGGTCCGGCACCGCGTGCCCGTGAACCGCCAGGAGCAGCCCGATGATCGCCTGATGGTGAATGGTGTGGCTCACAACGAACGCCAGTTCTCGAGCGAGTGTCGACCAGCCGATCACGGCGTCGCCGCCCGGCGACATCATCGAGGCGACCCGAATCGGCTCTTCGAGCGATCGCGTCGACCAGGCCGCAAGAGCGCGCTTCAGTTGCAGGATTTGGCGCACCGCTTCGGCGGGATCATTTTCGACGGCGCTGCCCCGTTGCCGCACGTCGTAGGACAGCGTGGCCGACGGGTCGGCCGCAACGAGCGCCGAAACGTGGTCGAGACAGTGCCTGACGTGCTCACCAATCGATCCCGAGACGTCCGCCGCAAAACGGGCGCAGTACAGCTCGCTGTCAAGGTCCCGCAGGAGTGAATCGAGCTCGTCGAGGAGCCGGCACAATGCCGATGGCGGCGAAGCAGCCGAACGCCCGCGAACAGTCTGGGTCAACACGCCCGGCCTCACGCGAGCTGGAAAAAGCGCCCGACGACCGGGATTTGGGTCCGGCGGAGGACGAGGATGATGGCACTGCCGGCGAACGCCGCCAGCGCCAGGCCGAACAGCAGTCCGCCGTCGCCCTTCACCTCGATTCCCAGAATGATCAGATGGCTCATGATGGCGCCGGCCATCACCCCCATTGTCACGATTGCGCCCAGGGAGGCCGTGGCCGGCAGAACGAGCAGCACTGATGCGACGAGCTCGATCACGCCAGACCCGATGCGTCCCCACGGCTCAACGCCGGCGATGTTCACGAAGCGGCCGACTGTGCTGAAGATGTAGACCGATTCTTCCGCGCCGGTAAACTTGAAGAACAGTGTTTGCAGCAGGATGACCGCGACGCCGACCTGCAGCATCCAGCTGATGACGGCTTGTGATCTGGAAAGTTGGTTCATGCCGATTTAGATGACCGGGCGGCGGTGCGGTTACGGACCGTAATCCGGCCGGCTCATCGGTTGTTCGGAAGCGAGACACAGACTTGGCGATTTCGCCGATGGCAGGCGTGCTCGCGCTCCGGCGGTTGTCGCGGCCGACGGTGTGATTCCGCTTTCCGGCCCGCATGAATGATGATGTCCACGCCCGAGGGCTTCTCGCTTCGGCCTGTCGGCTCTATTCGATCGACGCTGCGGTCGCCGAACGACGCGCCGCGGCAGGGTTCAGAGGGAGCGCCGGACGCCTGGCTCGAAATCAATCCAGCCTTCGCGCGGGCGTTGTCCGGAATCGCCGCCGGCGACGACGTCATCGTCGTCACCTGGCTGCATCGGGCAGACCGCGGCGTGCTCGAAGTGCACCCGCGCGGCGATCCGCAGAACCCGCTCGCCGGTGTGTTCGCCACGCGGTCTCCGCACCGGCCGAACCCGCTTGAGCTGCATCGCGTGACCGTCCATGAGATTTCCGGGACCCGGCTGCGAATCGGACCGATCGAGGCCATCGACGGCACGCCCGTCGTTGACGTCAAGCCGGTTCTCGACGTTGATGATCGCTGAAGTTATCAGTTGTCAGTTATGAGTCGTGAAGTCCGACCGTTCCGCGCCGGTCAATGCCGTTCTGATTTTGCCCGCCGCTCGATCCGTGACGTAAGCTACGGGAGTGAGACCGCCCTGTTCTCGCAGCTGGCGCCCGGCGGCGACTCGTCAGCGATGAATCCGTCGTTGACTTCGTTCTGGCTCTGCGTGGGCATCCTGTCCGCGGCGGCTGTCGCCGCGCAGCGCACCGATGCATTCGTCACCACTCGCGATCACCCCGCCATCGACTACTCGAAAGGCGCCGTCACAGATCGGGTCGCCGCCCTGGACGAAAAGCTGCGTGACGGCACGGCGCGGTTGACGTTCGACGCAGCCACCGGCTATCTGCGATCGACGCTCGACGCGCTGAACCTACCAGTCGAATCGCAGGTCGCGGTCTTCGCCCAGAACAGCTTTCAGGCGCCGATCATCAACATGAAGAACCCACGCACGCTGTTCTTCAACGACAGCGTCGCCCTCGGCTACGTGCGCGGCGGGGCTGTCATGGAGGTGGCGGCGCTGGATCCGCGGCAGGGCGTCATCTTCTACACGCTGGATCAGACCGCGAAGGAGGCGCCCCGGTTCGCCAGAAACGACAACTGCCTCGCGTGCCATCTCTCGTGGACGACGCTCGGCGTGCCGGGGTACTTCGTGCTGAGCATGCAGACCGTGCCGGAAGACAAGAACGCGTACGCGTCGGGTTTTGCCAGCGATCACCGGACCGGCTTCGACACGCGCTGGGGCGGGTGGTATGTGACCGGCGCCCTCGGCGGCATCCGGCACATCGCCAACAGACCGGTGTCGACCGCGAGCACGACCGATGCGGTCCAGCCGGAGGCGCGCGAGCTGAAATCGCTGGCCGGCATGATCGACACATCGGGATACCTTGCGGCGCACAGCGATGCGGTAGCGCTGATGGTGTTGGAACACCAGACCCACATGGCAAACCTGATCGTGCGCCTGGGCTGGGAGACACGGCTGGCGGAATTCGAGCGGCGGCGCGGAGTGATCGCCGCCGCCAGGCCCGGAAGCAGGTCGAGAGTCGAGGAGGCGGCGAGGGATCTGGTCGACTACCTCCTGTTCGTGGATGAAGTTCCGCTTCCCGGCAGGATACGGGGCTCGTCCGCATTCGCGGAGAAGTTCGCCGCGCGCGGTCCGTTGGATTCGCGGGGACGGTCGCTCCGTCAGTTCGATCTCGAGCGCCGCCTGATGCGGTACCCGTGCAGCTACATGATTTATTCGGACGCGTTCGAGGCGCTGCCGTCCGACGCGAAGGATCTCGTCTATCGCCGGCTGTCGGAGGTGCTGTCCGGCAGAGAAAAGAACGAGCGATACGCGGCCTTGTCGTCCGCCGATCGTCAGGCCGTCACCGAGATCCTGCGCGACACGAAGAAGGAGTTGCCACCGCAGTTTTGAGAGCGACAGGGCTCAGAGGGAGCGAGGAAACGGTATCGACGCAGAGGGGGACGGACCCGGGACGCAGGCGGGACGGACCCGGGACGCAGCCGGGACGGGGTACGGGACGCAGCCGGGACGGGGTACCAGCGTCTCGCTATGTCCCAATCCGGCGCAAGTAGTCGTTGATATTCTTCTCCCAGCGCTCCATTTTCGAGCGGTACGCCTCATTGGTCCATTCCGCGACGACCCTGTTCCCCATCTCTGACAGCCCAACGTAGGAGTACACCGTCGTGGCTTCGGTGCGCCCGCCGTCGAGCGCGCAGCAGCGGACTTCGACGCGAGCCACAAGCCGGCCCGGCTCGGTGCGGTAATACACGACGAGGTGGGCGTGCAGGTCGAGCTCGGCGACCACCCAGATTTCGTCGCCGTCCCCGGAGGCCGTCCGGAAGATCATGCCTTCCGTCCACTCGGCATCGCGCGGGAAGAGGATCTCGGGGTTCCAGCCCTCCACCCATCCCTTTTCCCCGAGCGGCGAGAAGAGCGGAAACACTTCGGGAACCGGCGCGCTGAGGACGATGGTGCCGGTGAGAGTTGCGGTACGGGCTTCGAAAGGCGCCCGTGCCGGACCCTGGCCGGATGCCGTGTCCGGAGCCATGGCGAGGATTCTTGTGGCCAGAGTATCGATCATGGTGACCATCGTGTGAATTCAGAAAACTCGCCAATTGTATCTGCGCCGTTCGCCGACTTCCCTCCTTCTTTGACTTGCTCCCCGGTTTCGCCATAATCAGCGCGTCTGACCGACACATCACGTGAGGCTATCCGATGTCAGGATCGATGATCCATCGCCCGTCATCGTCTTCGCAATCGACTCGCACCGCCGTCAGCCTCAGTCGGCGCCGGCTGCTGGCCGGAGCCGGCGCCGGCGCTGCCGCGCTGTTGCTCGAGCCACGCGGCCTTCACGCTCAACCGACGGCGAGTACGACAGTCGTCTTCGCGCATACAACCGTAGTGACCCTGGATGCGGTTCATGATGACGTGGCACTCGCGGTAGAAGGCGACAAGATCGCGGCAATCGGTCCCACCGATCCGATCCTCAGAACGTATCCCAACGCGCAGCTCTATGACGGACGCGGAAAGGCGGTGCTGCCGGGTCTCATCAACTGTCATGCCCATCTCGCGGCGACGCTCGCGCGCGGTTTCAACGAGGACTTCGGATTTCCAAATTCCGCGCGCCTGGCCATTCAGCCCGCCAGTCTTCTGTCCGGTGAAGAGGCCACGCTGATGGTCAGTGTCGGTGCTTTGGAATGCATCCGGTCCGGGACCACCACGGTTGTGGAGAATTCCTCCGGCATCAGCCGCTCCGCCGCGGCATTGGCCGAGACCGGCCTGCGCTGGGTGTTCGCGGAGTCGGTCCGCGATACCGAGAATGTCGCCGGCCCGATGTCCTCCGACGGGCTCGCGAGGAGCGAAGCCCCCAGATTCTCGCCAAGGCTGCGAGACGAGGGCTTGCAGCGCATCAACGACTTGTTCACCGCGTGGCACGGCGCGAGGCAGGGGCGCATCAGTGTGTTCCCCGCGGCGGCGCTCGCCGAGACCGCATCACCCGAGCTGCTGCGCGCCGTCCGCGCCTTCGCTGAGAAAGAGGATCTCGGATATACGATCCATCTGGCGCAGAGCCGTCCCGAAGTCGAGTTCATGCTGCGATACCACGGCGTGCGTCCATCGGCGTTTCTCGACAGGCACGGCTTCCTCGGGCCCCGTCTGTTCGCGGCGCACTGCCGGTACGTCGACGAGTCCGAGATCGCGCTGCTTGGCCGTTCCGGCACCATCATTTCGCACCAGGCGGCCATGGCCGCGAACCGAGGCGTCATCCCTCCGATTCCCGCCTTGCGCGAGGCCGGCTGCCCCATTGCGAACGGCACCGACAACAACACCAACGACATGTTCGAAGTCATGCGGGTTGCCCTGCTGACGGAGCGCATCCGCCGCAACGATGCGATCCCGGGCCTCCGGCCGCAGCCGGAAGACATGCTCGAAGATGCCACCGAAGGTGGTGCGCGAGCCGTGCGGCAGGGAAAGCTTCTCGGCTCGCTCGAGGTCGGGAAGAAGGCCGACCTCATTGTCCTGGACACTCGACGGGCCCACCTCGTACCGGCAGGGCGCATCGTGTCGGCGTGGATCCACAATGGTCAACCGTCCGACATCGAGTCGGTCATGGTCGACGGCCAGTTCATCATGCGCGACCGGAAGGTGCTCACGATGGACGAAGACCACATCGTTGCCGAAGCCGACACGGTCGGGCGACGGATTTGGCGGCAGGTGCAGGCAGCCGGCCCGATTGCGGTGCCGGGCCGATCGCGGCCACGTTGATGCAGACGGCACGCTGCGCGAGCCACCACCAAGGACACCACGATTAAACGCGCTGTGGTGTGCGTTCGTCTCCTTTGGCTTTTTGCGGGTAAGCCGACAGGCGTGGTCCACGAAAGTCCGACCAGTGGCAGTCTTTGCGGCCTTTGCGTTCGACGTTAGACTTTCGCGAACATGCCGGCCACTGATCGTCTGCCAGCGCTCCGCCCCCCGCTGAAATGGGCCGGCGGCAAGCGTTGGCAAGTCCGCCATCTTCGACCCATCTGGGAACAGCACTCGCACCGACGGCTGGTCGAGCCGTTCTGCGGCGGGCTGGCGGTCACGCTCGGCCTGCTGCCGGCCAGAGCCCTTCTGAACGACGCCAACCCGCACCTGATCAACTTTTACCGATGGCTCCAGAAGGGGCTTCGCGTGGGCCTCGCGATGGAGAACGACGAGATCCTGTTCTACCAGCATCGGGGCCGTTTCAACGCCCTGCTGGCGTCAGGGAAAGGCACCAGCCGGGAGGCTGCGGCAATTTTCTATTATCTGAACCGGACCGGTTTCAACGGGCTCTGCCGCTTCAATCGGGGCGGCGAGTTCAACGTCCCGTTCGGCCGATATGCGCGGATCCGCTACCTGCGGGATTTCACCGCGTATCGCGACGTGTTCGCGGATTGGACGTTCACCTGCAGCGACGTCGAAGCCGTTCCGCTCGACGGGAACGACTTCGTTTATGCCGATCCGCCTTACGATGTGGAGTTCACCCACTACGCGAAGGATGGCTTCGCGTGGGCCGATCAGGAGCGGACGGCTGTCTGGCTGTCGAAGCATCGCGGACCTGTCGTGCTCGTGAATCAGGCGACAGATCGGATCGAAAACCTGTATCGCCGGCTCGGGTACGACGTGCGATTCCTCGAAGCGCCACGGAAGATCAGCTGCACGGGCGACCGGACGCCGGCCCGCGAGATCATGGGCACGCGGAATGTCTGACAAACATTTCAATGAACGTAAGGCCGCGAAGGCCGCGAACGAACACGAGGTTTTCATTTGCGGTCCTTTGCGTTCTTTGCGTTCCGCCCTCGCGACCTACCGTCCGCCGCACACAAAATTCGCCGCATCGTCGATGCTGCCCGTTCCTTTGTACGCCGCAACCTGCGGGTACGGGCACAGCGGCCGCGTTCGATCGACGACACCGTTGGTCGAATGCGATGCGAGAATCTGATCCGGTGCCTTGCCGTGTTCAACCCACTGCTCGAGCGCGGCCACCATGTCGAACGTGTTTGGTCCTTCGCCGCCGCCACAGTGACCCATCCCGGGCGCCATGAACAACCGATACGATCCGTGAACCTTCGGGGTGCTGCCGACTGCATCCACGACCCGCGCGTAGTACTGCGTGCTGTTGGCCGGTGAAATCTGTGGATCGGCCCAGCCGTGATACTGAATCAGCTTCCCGCCGCGATCCATGAACGGCCGCAGGTTGGGATCGAGCGCATTGAGCGTATCGCCATCCATTTCTTCCGCGCGCGCCATATCGCTGTCGAAATTGAACTTCTGGATGTCCCACGCCGGATCCCTGAAGACGAGGAAGCGGAACTGGTCCAGTCCGGTGGCTCGAGCGGACGCCGTCCATCCCATATCGGTCCATCCGAGCTCGCTGCCCGGCAACAGGCCGCCGATCTCACGCTTCGTCGAGGCATTCGCGCCGGGCGAGTAAATCAGCCGCGCGGTTTCGATTTGGGCGGGTGTCAGGCAGCCGGAACGGTCGTCGGACGCCTTGCATTGCAGGACGCCCGGATCGAAGCGGCAGCGCTCGGGATCGGAAATCAAGCCGTCCTTCAGGCCGTCGCCGGCGTCGCAGGCCTCGAGGACAGCGCGATGAAGGACCTGGCGGTCGGATGCTGAAAGCCGCGCGGCTTCGCTGTGCTCCAGCGTCCTCGCGACGCGCACCGCCTGCGCCGCTCGCCCGATCCAGTCGAGACCCGGCGCCCCGGCAATGATGCCGTTGAAATCGCCGGGAAAACGCTGTGCCTCCTTCATCGCCTGCCGGCCGCCCGCAGAGCAGCCGTTCCAGTACGCGAACGCCGGTGCCCTGCCCGTATGGCTCGCGATAATCGTTTTGGATGCAACCGTCATTTCGTGAACGGCGCGCCACCCGAAGTCCACCACCTTCTCGGGGTGGCCCGGCGCCCAGCTGGCGCCTCCGCCCACGTGTCCCGTATCGGTGGAGCTCGTCGCATATCCCCGCGCCAGCGCCGTCGCCATCGCCGGGTAGCTGATGTTGCCGTTGAAGGCGCCGTTGCCGACCGCCTGGAATTTGCCGTTCCAGTTGGCGGCCGGGATCCAGACTTCCGCCTTGACGTCGGAGTCGCTCGATGGTGTGAGCGTCATGGCTACGCGGCAGAACGCCGGCAACGATCGAAAGGCGTTCTCCTGATTCGGCGGTTTGAAGGATCCCGCATCGACGCTCTCTGCTACTGTAATTTTCCCGTTCGCGAGCGCGAGCTTCGCCAGGTCGGTACACGAACCGCCGGCGCCGACGGTCTGGAAGGAAGCGGCCATCACCAGGCCGGCCGCACACAAGCCGCCAACAATGCTTCTCATGACAGCTCCCTTCTGGCGTAAGACAACAGCGCAATCCGGCTGACAGATTAGACCAAAAACGGGGCGGAGTAGAATCGTCGACTAACGAAGGTCCGTCCTCAACTCTCTGACTCCCCGGTTTGAGGCGGAGCTTCGTTAAGAGGGAGCTGAACATGCATCGACGTCCGGGGCTGATCGCAATCGGAGCGTGCGCGTCGCTGACCGCCGCACTGGCGGCACAATCGGGACCGTCAAGCTGGGACGCACGATTCCGCGAGCTGCCGCAGGCGTCGAACCTGCGCGCGGCCATGGAGCGATTGAGCGCGCGGCCGCACCACGTGGGATCGCCGTACGACAAGGACAACGCGGAATGGATTCTGTCACGGTTCACGGAGTGGGGCTGGGACGCGGAGATCGAGACGTTCAGCGTCCTGTTTCCGACACCGACCGAGCGGGTCCTCGAGCTGATCGAGCCGACGCGTTTTACGGCGAAGCTCGATGAGCCGGTTGAGCCGGTGGATCCGACTTCGAACCAGAAAAGCGAGCAGCTGCCGACGTTCAATGCGTACTCGATCGACGGCGACGTCACCGGGCCGCTCGTTTACGTCAACTACGGGCGGCCCGAGGACTACGAGGTCCTCGAACGCTACGGAATTTCAGTGACAGGCGCCATCGTCGTGGCGCGCTACGGGGAATCGTGGCGCGGCATCAAGCCGAAGGTCGCCGCGGAGCACGGCGCGGTCGGTTGCCTCATTTACTCCGATCCGAAAGACGATGGGTTCGGGGCGGGAGAGGTGTTTCCGAACGGGCCGATGCGTCCGCACGGCGGCGCGCAGCGCGGCAGCGTGATGGACATGCCGGTGTACCCGGGCGATCCGCTCACGCCCGGCGTCGGTGCGACGCCGGCGGCCAGGCGGCTCGCCGTCAAGGACGCCCAGACGCTCACGAAAATTCCCGTGCTGCCGATTTCGTACGGGGACGCGCAGCCGCTGCTGGCCTCGCTGACCGGAGCCGTCGTGCCGGCCGACTGGCGCGGCGGTCTGCCCATTACCTACCGCTTCGGTCCCGGTGCCGGCCGCGCGCACTTGAAGCTGGCGTTCAGCTGGGATCAAAAACCGCTGTACGACGTGATCGCTCGCCTCCGCGGATCGACGTTCCCGGACCAGTGGGTCGTGCGCGGGAATCA
Organism: Acidobacteriota bacterium; assembly: GCA_046726355.1. GTDB lineage: Bacteria > Acidobacteriota > Vicinamibacteria > Vicinamibacterales > CAVVIG01 > QHWF01. Next base: position 38,304 of record JBKPAI010000053.1, read on the forward strand.
CCACGATGCGTGGGTCAACGGCGCGGAGGATCCGGTGAGCGGCCTGGTGGCGATGCTCGAGGAAGCGCGCGCGCTTGGTGAGCTGCGGAAGCAGGGGTGGGCGCCCAAGCGCACGATCGTCTACTGCGCCTGGGACGGTGAAGAACCCGCCCTGCTCGGCTCGACCGAGTGGGCCGAAGCGCACGCGGCCGAACTCCAGCAGCACGCCGTGGTGTACCTGAATTCCGACAGCAACGGACGGGGCTTCCTGGAAGCGGAGGGCTCGCACGTGCTCGAGCACTTCATCAACGATGTCGCGCGGGACATCACCGATCCGGAAACGCACCTCACCGTGTGGAAGCGCCAGCAGGCGCGTGCGATCGACCGCGCCAAGGCCGAGGACAAGGAGAAGGTTCGCGCCCGCGCCGACTGGCGGATCGGCGCGCTGGGATCGGGCTCCGACTATACGCCGTTCCTCCAGCACCTGGGCATTCCGTCGCTGAACATCAGCTATGGCGGCGAGGACACCGCCGGGATTTATCACTCGATCTACGACGATTTCTACTTCTACACGCACTTTCTGGATACCGATTTCTCCTACGGCCGGACGCTCGCGCAGACAATCGGCACGGCGGTGATTCGCCTGGCGGACGCGGACATCCTGCCGTTTCACTACTCCAATCTCGCCGATACGGTGCGCACCTACGACGAGGAACTGCAGCTGCTGCTGAAGAAGAAGCGGGATGAGATCCGCGAACGCAACCGCGAGATCGAGGACGGCGTGTTTGCCGCGGTCAACGATCCCCGCCGGCCGCGCGTGGTCCCGAAGGTGGAGACGACGCCGCCCGCGATCGACTTCACGCCGATTTCGCGCGCGATCGAAACCCTGACCAGGCGCGCCGCGGCCGTGGACGAAGCGCGCGCGGCCGCCGCGAAGAAGTCGGCATCGGCGGCAGCTCTCGCCGCGGTGAATGTGAAGCTCGCGCAATCCGAGCAGCAGCTGATCGATGCCGCCGGGCTCGTGCACCGCGAATGGTTCAAACACCTGTTGTACGCGCCGGGCTTCTACACCGGCTACGGTGTGAAGACTATGCCGGGCATCAGGGAAGGGATCGAACAACGTCAATATGAGAGCGTGCCGGCGGAGATGGCACGCGTCGCCAAGGCGCTCGAGCGGGAGGCCGCGTGGCTGGATTCCATCACCAGGATGCTCAACGGATTGAAATAGTGCACGGCGCGGCGTCAGCCGTTCGCCGTACACAGAGCAAACCGGGGTGAGCGTGACGGAGCCAGGGACGGTCGGTCGTTGGCAACAGGATGAAGATTATCGCGATACTCCCAGCGATTCTGCTGGCGATTGCTGTAACGGAGGCGCAGAACAAAATCGCCGCCAAGCCGAACGACACGACTGAGAAGATGCTGATTGCCAACGAGCGTGCCCTTCACGACGCCGTTGCAAAGGCCGACAAGGCGTCGTTCCTGTCTCTCGTCCTCGCCGACGGTATTTGGACGACCAAACAAGGATTCGTCCCGATGGAGCGGCTCGTCAATGGGCTCGACCAGTTCGAACTGACGAAGTGGGACATCGTCAATCCTCGCGTGACCTGGCTCGATGAGGACTCAGCGATCGTGGTCTATGCGTGGACGCCAACGGGGACATTCCACAACCAGCCGCTGGCATCGACGACGCTCGCGTCAACCGTTTGGACCAGGCGTCACGGCAAGTGGCTCGCCGTTCATCACCAGCAGACGGACCTCGTCAGCAACTAGGTAGTCCCCGCGATCGTGTGGGGTTCTCGAACAACGACATCATGTGCATGGCCCTTTTTGTCGCGGCAGACGAGCCGCTGCCCGTCATCGAGTGGCGGGAGTCCGCCCCGGCGTTCAACGTTCAGGTGATTTCGGAGACGGAGGAATCGGTGCGCCGGCATTTCTCGAAGCCACATGTCTACTACCTGGGAGCACACACCGGGTGTTCCTGCGGTTTCGCGTACGGTCGCGCGGCGCCCTCGAGCAAAGACGCCGCGGGTCGAGCCTCAGTGGCTGCCTTGCAGCAGTACCTCCGGGATGCCGTTCAGCGGCTCGGCGAGGTCGAGCTGTTTTCCTCATGGGAAGGCGAGTGGAACCAGCTGCCTGATCAGCGGCTCGAGGTCACTGGGGATTGGTTTGGTGGCGACACGTTCGAGTTACCGGAGAAGGTCGCGTTCCGGGTCACACGATCGGCGGTCCGGTAGGGCTGGCGACTCGAGCACGAAGCCATCGCTTCAGCCGGGTCACGCGAAGTCCGCGTAAAAGCGGGACACCACACGAGGGTTTGACGGTCACACTTGACAAAGCGCGGGCGGCGATCCATTCTCCCATCGACAGCCGATGGGACACCGGCGGCTCGGGAATGCCGGACCTTCTGAGGACTCACGATGGCCCGCCTGCTCACGTTATTCCGCCGCGCCATGTATCTCGTCCGGCGCCGCCGGCGTGAAGCCGACCTCGCCGAGGAAATGGAATTCCATCGCGACATCGCCGTCCGAGAACTGGAGCGCGCCGGGTACGCACCTGCTGACGCGTCCCTCGCCGCTCGACGGGCGTTCGGCAGCATGCCATGGGCCATGGATCGGGCGCGGGACGTGTGGATTCCTGCGGCAGTCCGCGACGTATCGCACGACGTGCGTTTCGCTCTCCGTCTGCTCATCAAGCACCCCTCGTTCACAGCAATCGCGTCCGTCACGCTCGCGCTCAGCATCGGATTCAACGCCACGCTCTTCACGATCGTCGATGGCATGGCGGGCGGCGGTCCGCGCCTCGATCACCCGGAGCGCGTCGTGGCACTCGGCTCGCTCGATCCGGCTGGGCGCCCCATCGGCGTCTCCTATCTCGACTTCCAGGATTGGCTGCGCGACTCACGCAGCTTCGAGGGGCTCGCGGCGCACACCGTGGCCGCGATGACGCTGACTGACCGTAATCTCGCGGCCGATCGGGTGGCCGGCGCCTACATCTCCGCCGCGACGTTTTCATTGCTGCGCGAACGGCCGATCATCGGCCGGGACTTCCGGCCCGATGACGATCGGCCGGGCGCCGGGCGCGTCGTCATCATCGCGGCCTCTCTGTGGAACGGCCGCTACGGCCGCGACCCGGCCATCATCGGTCGGGTGATCACAGTCAATGGTACGGCTGTGACCGTGGTCGGCGTCATGCGCGAAGGGTTCCGTTTTCCGTTGGTCCACGACCTGTGGCAACCGTTGGCATCCCTTCCCCGCGTCGAAGGTCAAGCGCGAAATGTTCGCGGGCTGCGTGTCTTCGGCCGCCTGGGGCCCGGCGCGGGGCTGGCGCAGGCACGGGCGGAGTTAGCCAGCATCATGTCGGGCCTGGCGAAGGCCTATCCGGCGACGAATGCGAACGTGCGACCGAGAGTTGAACGCTTTACCGGTGGGTTCAATCTGACGAATCCGTGGAACGCGATGCTCGTGGCCGTCGGGATCGTTCTCCTGATCGCCTGCGCGAACATCGCCAATCTCCTCCTCGCGCGTGCAACGTACCGGTCGAACGAGATCGCGATCCGGACCTCCCTCGGCGCAACCCGGTGGCGCATCGTGCGGCAGCTGCTGATCGAGAGCGTGCTGCTGGCAGCGCTCGCCGGGATCGCGGCCGTCGGCGTGGCGGTGCTTGGTGTGCGGCTCTGGCTCGCCTCCATGCCGGCGGCAAACTGGCCGTACTGGTATGACTTCGCGATCAACACGCGCGTGCTGTCATACCTCGCGGCAATCACTCTCGGCAGCGTGCTGCTGTTCGGGGTCGGCCCGGCATGGTACATCTCCGGGTCATATCCGGGCGAACAACTGAAGGATGCAGCGCGACGGAGCACCAGCGGACCGCGGACGCGTCGCTGGTCGAACGTGCTGCTGGCCGCAGAACTGGCCTTGACACTGTCGCTGCTCGCCGGCGCGGGATTGCTCGCACGCACCCTCCTGGCGGTCTATCGAGCCGACTCGATCGTTGACACCTCGCCGGTGATTCTGGCCGGGTTGGATCTGCCGCCGCTGAAGTACGCCACGCCGGCGCAACGCATCGCCTTGTTCAGCGAGTTGGAAGCCCGTGTCGGCGCGGTGCCCTCCGTCCAGGCGACGACGGTGGCCAGTGGTGCGCCGTTCTACAACGCGCCGGTGAGGTCCGTCACGCTGCCGGGCCAGGCCGACAGCCAGACGACCGTGTCACCGACCACTTCGTATGTCCTGATCGGGTCGCGTTATTTCGACACGCTGGGACTGCGGCTGGCTCGCGGCCGCGCGTTTACCGACCTGGACGGCACGCCGGGTCACGCCAGCGTGATCGTCAACCAGCTGTTCGCGTCGAAGTATCTCGGCGGCGTCGATCCGCTCGGGCGGCGAATCCGACTGGCCGATCCGAACAGACCGGATCCGGATGCGCCATGGCTGACAATTGTCGGCGTGTCGCCGACCGTGCGCGAGCACTACGCGCAGGAATTCGATCCCGTTGTGTACGTACCGTATCGGCTGAGCCCGCTGGCGGGCATGGTGCTCATGACCCGCGCCAGCTCCGACGCCGCGGCGCTGGCGCCCACGCTCCGCGAGCAGCTGCGCCAGCTCGATCCCGATCTCCCGCTGCTCGATATCAGACCGCTCGACTGGCTGCTGTCGGGAACGCGCTTTGCGAACCGGGTGTTCGCCACACTGTTCGGGATCGCGGCCGGGCTCGGCCTGATTCTGGCTGCCGTCGGACTGCATGCGATCATCGCGCACGACATCGGCCAGCGCACACAGGAGATCGGTGTCCGCATGGCGCTCGGCGCGCAAGCCCCGCAGGTGGTGTGGTTGTTCGTGAGGCGCGTGCTCGGCCCGTTGGCCTGGGGCCTCGCCGTCGGGCTCGCCGGCGCGTTCGGCGTCGGACGATTCGTGAGAGGGATGCTCATTCAAACCAGCCCGAATGATCCGCTCACGCTCGTGTCGATATCGATCATTCTGGCAGGCGTTGCGCTCACGGCCGCGTTCCGTCCGGCGCGTGCCGCCACGCGGCTCGATCCGGTCACCGCGCTCAGGTACGAATGAGCCGGCGTCCGAAGGCCTTGCGCCGAGAGCGCGAGTCCCTGACAGTGGGGTAAAGCCAACGGTCAACGCAGAACGCGCTGAGACCGCCGGGAATCTTCAGCACCATCAATCCACGCTTGATTGTCGCCGGCCATTAGTATCACAATGTAGACATAATCATGCTGGGTGAATTCGAGTATCTCCTGCTCTCGGCCGCCGCCAGACTCGGGGATGATGCCTACGGTGCGGCGATACGGCAGGAAGTCGAGCGAAATACCGGACGCGCGTGTTCGGTCGGCGCGCTGTACACGACGTTGGATCGGCTCGAAGTGAAAGGATTGGTCAAGACGTGGATGGGCGATGCGACGCCCGCGCGTGGCGGCCGCCCCAAGCGGATGGTCCGCCTGACGGCGAAAGGTTCGAAGGAAGCCGCCGCATTCTACAGAGCGGTCGTTCGCGCGAGTGACGGCCTCTCCTGGCAAACACGTTGACAGGAATTCGCTGATGAGCCGCATCCGATCAGCCGTCGTTCACCTGCTCCTGCGCACGCTGAATCCGGCCGAGCGGGACGTCGTCGAGGGGGACCTCAAAGAATTGCGCGTGCCCCAGACGCGCGCGGTCCGCGAACTCTTGGGACTTGTCGCCCGCCGGCAGATCGCCGCGTGGCTTGGCTGGCGGCCGTGGGCCGGAGTCGTGTTCATCGTCGTGCCGCTCGGCATGGTGCTCAGTCTTGTCTCGCGGCAATGGGCGCATGGCACAGCGATGTCTGCGTGGTTTTATGTTGACAATTGGACGCCGGAGTACCTGCGCAGCCCTGGTGCTCGCAGCGATCTCCTGCACGCCACCACAGAGTTCTTGGCCCGAGGCGTGGCGCTGATGTTATGGGCGTGGACTGTCGGCTTTGCGGTGGCGTCCGTCTCGCGCCGCACGGCGTGGGTGACCTGCGCAGTGTTCGGACTCGTCTTGTTCGGGGGAACGGTCGGCAGTACGACCGCCGGGGTTCGCAATCCTGCAAACGCGGTCGTGTATTCGCAAGCGCTTTACCGTGTCGGATTCCCCATCCTTTTCCGCATCGTCTTCGTGATGTTCCCGGCACTTCACGGGATCCGGAAAGCTCTGCGCGAGCCAACGCTCACATGGGTCCACGCCGCGGCGGTCGCTGTGTCCGTCGCACTGCTGACCGTTGTGGTCGCACGCGGTACGGAGGTCGCGGTGACGTGGGGCTGGTGGTCCTCGTCGGCTGATGGTCCCGCAATTCGCGCAGTTTTCCAGCTGAGGAGAGGCTGGCCGCTCAGGCTGCTGCCGTTTGCGATGACGTTGCCCGCAACCTTCCTCTTCTCGAATGCCAGCTGGCGATGCTGGAAACGGCGCGCACGATCGTCCTGACAGCGTGCGCTGTTTTTCCGAGGAGATCCAACAGCTCTTACGGGAGCCGAGACACTAGCGTCATCGGTCAATCCGTCCGTCGCTGCGCGAAAAGCACTGGCCCGCGGGTGGTTTCCACGATGCTGCCGGCGCCGTGATGAAGGCGGTCAACTAATGCGTTTCTTCTTGTGCTTGTCGCTCCTGCTGTCGCCGACGCTGGTGCTGTCCGACGCTGATATCGTTGAATTTCCAAGCGGCGACCTCACGCTACACGGAGTGCTTTACAAGCCGGAAGGCACAGGACCGTTTTCCGCCGTCATTTACAACCACGGAAGTGCTCCCGGTATGCTGAGCAGCCAGGCATTCGAAGCGCTGGGCCCGGTCTTCGCCAGCCACGGATGGGTGTTCTTTGGACCGTACCGTCGAGGTCAAGGGTTGAGTGCTTCGGCGGGCTCGTTCATCGGTGATCAGATTGCTGCGGCGATGAAGAGCGGCGGAATCGCCGCCGGTGCCGCGACGATGGTCAGGTTGCTCGAAACGGATCACTTGAACGATCAGTTGGCGGCTCTGGCCTGGCTGCGACACCAGGTCTTCGTCCGATCGGATCGGATCGCGGTGGCTGGAAACTCGTTTGGCGGCATCGAGACCGTCCTCGGCGCCGAGCGGGGAAGTTACTGCGCCGCAGTCGATTCGGCGGGAGGCGCACAGAGCTGGGCACAGGCACCCGAACTGCGATCGCTGATGACTCGTGCAGTTCGAAATTCCAGGACGCCGATTTTCTTTTTCCAGGCCTCGAACGATTATGACCTGTCTCCGAGCCGGACTCTGTCAGAAGCGATGAAGGACGCGGGCAGGACGTACGAGGTGAAGATTTATCCCGCCTACGGCAGCTCCACTCAAGACGGCCATACCTTTGGCTATTTCGGCTCCTCGGTCTGGGCCGACGACGTGTTCCGGTTTCTCGACCGGCATTGTTCGAAGCAGTAGCCTGCTACCGGGCTTCCTCGTAGTTTACGTAGGCAAAGCGCTTTGAATCCGGTGCCCACGAATTGACGTTGATCGTTCCCTGTCCGCCCGTCAGTTCAACCACCAGCTGCGGCCGTGTTGCGGCAATCTTTTCGGCGGGCATCGGAATCATCCGCAGCTGCACCTTCAGATTCCGCGCGCCATGACCCGGCGTTCCCTGCGGAAAGGACAGGAACAGCAGCCATTTGCCATCCGGCGACGGATGCGGGAACCAGTCCTCGAGATCGTCATTCGTGATTTGCTGCGCGCGGAGATCGCCGCCTCCGGCGCCGTCGGCGGGCATGCGCCAGATGTTCCAGCTGCCGCCGCGGTCGGAATTGAAATAGATCCATTTCCCGTCCGGCGAATAATCGGTGCCATCGTCGTAGGCGGGGTCGCTCGTGAGACGTTCTTCGGCGCCGCCTGACGCAGGAACACGATACAGATCGAACTGTTTGCCGTCGCGGTTCGCCACGAAGGAGAGGTATTTGCCGTCAGGAGACCACCCGTGGAAGTAGCTCGGCGCAGCCGGGACGACAAGCCGATGGTTGGACCCGTCGGCGTTCGCGACATAGATCTGCGACTGTCGCGACACGGCCGAAGCGGCGGAGATGGCCAGGAACCGGCCGTCCGGCGAGAGGTTGTGATCGTTGTTGCACCGCAGTGACCCGTCCAGCGCGATCGGTTCCGGCGCCGATCGACCGCCGACGGCTATTCGATAGAGCTTTCCGTCCGAATTGGAGACGAGAAAGCGTCCGTCGGGCGACCAGTTCGGCGCCTCCCAGATGCCGTCTGCCCGATACACAATGGCGGACATCTTCGTTTCAAGGCTGTAGATGTGGATTGTGCTGGTGTACTGTGGCGCCTGCGGCGCAAACGCAGCGCCGGAGCAGACGACGAGCGCCAGCAGCAGCGCCAGGGATCCGAGCCCGGAAATTCGTCTCACGTCAGAGACGCTAGTGACTGCCCGGGCTGGCCGTCAAGGGCGAATCCTCGACGAGCGGCTGACCCCTGCTGTGGTGTCAGCTTGCGTCGGCGACCGATGCGGGTCCGGCTGCAGCCGGACACTACCGAGACTCTCGCTGATTCGCGATCCACGCTTTGCTGCCGCGGTGAACGACATCGTGGTGGAATTTGGAAGCAGTCGGTATCAGAACATCATGGAGCGCTTCGTTCGCGGCGAGGCGGTACCCGACGCTGTGCTGCGGCAGGTGTGGCACAATGTCGCGATTGCCCGCCGGCCTCTGTCGCGATCGGGTGTATATGGACATGCGGACCGGGCGCATGATGTTGGCGGGCATGCAGCGTTTGATCGATCGCCTGAGAGAGTACTGCGCCACGGTCGGCAGGCAGTCACCGGTCATGCGGCCCGGTTACCGTGGCAATCATTCCTCTCGTAGCGCCTGCATCGGGTCGATGCGCGCGGCGCCACGCGCCGGCAGCCCGCAGGCCACCAGGGACGCCGCCGCGTGCACCACCACGGCTTCCAGCGCACAGCACAGCTATCCCTCGGTCGGCACGAGGCGTTCGCCGGCCTGACGCGGCAGCTGCCCTGCAGCCCTGACGACGTTGTTGAAGCCGCCGATCAAGTTCCCAGCTATGAGCAGCCGTTCACGCAACTGCCGCGCGCATCGAACTCCATCGTGATGCCGCTCTTCGGTACGTGGACGCGAATGCGCTTGTGGTCGTTGCCATGACCGTACCCGTCGGAGTGCCCGCCCTCGACGGCCGCAATGAATCGTGCGGTCCGCGATCCAGCGATCACGCTGCCGCCCGCCGTCGCGACCTCGTTGGCGTGAGACGGGATGACGGACCGTGGCTTGATCAGTCTGGTCGTGGCGAAGGCCGCGGCCTCGGGGCCCGTTGTGAAGAGATCGCCGATGTTGATGACCATCAAGGAGGGCTGTTGGCGGGCGTTGTGACGACTTCGACGCCAGCCCCGCCCATCGTCACGACCCTGGAGCCGCTGATGCCGAGGAGCGCCACGCACGGCCCCGGCCGTGGAACCGTCATCTCGTTGAAGCCGAAGCCCGGGGGACTTGGCGGGCACGCCGGCGTGGCTGCACCGGTGATCGCCGTCCGGGCCAATACCTCGAAAGGATTCCGGTCGCCGATCTGGCTGAATAGATTGCTGCGATACGAATGTGGATCCGACGGCGAAGGTCCCGCCTGCGTCGTGGTCATGGTCAACTCCTTCCAATGATCGCCGCGTCGCCTCAGATGTGGTTGCGTGGCAAACTTCGACAGTTCATCCAGGCACGTCGATTTGCGACAGAGATCCGGCGAAAACCGCCATCACGTTCGATCCGCTTGCGCAACACTTCGATGGGCCGTCATAGTGAGTGAACAGATGGCCGCCGCGTCCAGAAAGACCGGCCTGCGCAAACCCTCCTCCGGCCGCCGCATCATCGTCGCCGTGGTGCCCCCGGTCGATGAGCTCGATCTCGTTGGACCCCTCCAGGTGTTCAACTCGGTCAATCGTCTTGCCGGGAACACGATCTACACCATTGAGGTCGTCACGAACGCCGATCGTCTGACGGTCGAAGGCGAAGGCGGCATCCTGACCTTCATCGCCCGGCATCACTTCAGCAGAGTCGAAGGCGTGTGCGACTCCGTGCTCCTGGTCTGTGGTCTGGGCACCCGATCCGTACGTGATGCGGCGCTGTCGGCCTGGCTCAGGAAGATGACCGGCGAGGTGCGGCGGCCGGGTGCGGTCTGCGTCGGCGTCTTTCTGCTCGCGGAGGCCGGCCTGCTGAACGGACGGCGCGCCACCACGCACTGGAAGTTCGGCCGCGAGCTGGCGGCGCGATATCCGGCCGTGCGCGTCGAGCACGATCCGCTCTGGGTCCGGGACGGGAACATCTACACGTCGGCCGGCATTTCCGCGGGCATCGATCTCGCGCTCGCGTGGGTAGAGGAAGACGGCGGCGCCGCGCTCGCCCACGAGGCCGCACGCGAGCTGGTGTTGTTTCTGCGGCGGCCGGGCGGACAGCCGCAAGTGAGCGTCTCCCTCGCCTCACAGGCCTCCGAGATGGCGTCGACGCGAGCTGCAGGTCTGGATTGCCGAGCATCTCGGGATGCGACTCTCGGTGGAGGACCTCGCCGGGCGGATGTCGATGAGCGTGCGAAACTTCGAGCGCGTCTTCACCCGAGAGGTGGGCACGACGCCTTCGCAGTACGTGCTGCAGGTGCGCGTGGAGGCGGCGCGGCGTCTGCTCGAGCGCACGGATCGCGGCCTGAAGCACGTGGCCTCGACCGCCGGTTTCGGCAGCGTCGACGTGATGAGGCGCTCGTTCGTCCGGCTGCTGGGGATCACTCCGCGTCGTTATCGCGCGCTCGCCGGGCAGTCGATCGGCGGCTGACCTCGCAGCGATCGGACGATCGCGTGTCACGTCGCGTTCTCAGTGCGATGTGTTGTCATCTCAGTCTTCTTCTGGTTCATACGAACCACAAAGCTCACAAAGCTGACAAAGAAGATGCCTCCCGCCGATCCGCGAGCGATGCGACGCTCGCGTTTCCCGCAACGCATGGCGCAAACGTCCGCGCCAGCCGAAGCCGTCTGACGGTCGATGCAGCATGACAACATTTGTTGTACGCAGAGAACGATCTCGGCGTCCGGGCTTCAGGTTGCTCTTCGCGGTCACGCGGTCGACGCATCGTCCGTGGACAGTGCGGACTCTTCGATATCTCACAGAGCTAATCCATTGATTTGAGATCTCAAAGTGACCACGACGTTCGGCGTGCGTGGTAAGCTCAGACCTTCGGAGCGCGGCGTGAAGACGATCCCACCTGACGTGGTTCACGAGCACAGCCTGGACGCCGAGCACGCGGCCCTGATTAATCGAGAGATTCTACAGCTCTGCGTTTTGCTGCTCATCGCGGTCGCAACGTTTTTCCTCACCCGGGCCGTCGCCGCGAGCAACCGTGACATGAGCCTGCGCGACGCCGCGGAGTGGTACCGTCGAGGACAGGAGGCACTCCAGGCCGGACGATTGGACGACGCGCTGGAAGCGTTCCGGCGCGCAACGGTCAGGAACCGCACGGAGAAGACCTATGCGCTGGCGCTGGCTCGAACGCTGGCGCAGCATCACGACGACGACTCGGCCCGCAGCGTGCTGATGACGCTGAGAGACTCCTCACCAGAGGACCCGGAAATCAATCTCGACCTCGCGCGCGTCGCGGCGCGCCACGACGTGACCGAGGCGGTGCGGTTCTATCACAATGCGCTCTACGCGCCATGGCCGGTGGAGCTGACCGAGGAGCGCCAGCGCGTCCGGTTCGAGCTGATACGTTTTCTCCTCGCCAACAACCAGTCGGGCCGTGCCATGTCGGAACTGCTTGCTGTCACCAGCGATCTGCGCGACGAGCCCGCGGCTCGTCTGCGCGTCGCACAGCTTTTTGCCGAGACCGGGGACCACCTTCGTGCGTTGGAGCAGTTCGATCAGGCGCTCCGTCTCGCTCCTCACAATGGCGCGGCCCTGGCCGGTGCGGGACACAGCGCGTTTCAACTCGGCAAGTACGCGCTGGCGCGAAACTACCTTCGCCGTGCCCCTGCCGCCTTGAAGGACGTTGACACAGAGCGCACGATCGTTGAGCTGGTCCTGTCGAACGACCCGTTGGCGAATCGCATCGGAGCGCCGGAACGACTGCGACGGCTGACGTCCGGTCTGGACCACGCACGAAAACGGCTCTCAACCTGCATCGCCGGCCGCGCCGACGGTCAGATTACCAACGACGAGCACGCCTTCCGGCACGAGGTCGAAGCATTCGCGCGTCGCCTGAAGCCCCGGTCGATACCCGATCAGGACACCATCGAAGCTGGTGTCGACCTGGTCGCGCGGATCGAAGGCCATGTGGTGGACACCTGCGGGCGGCCGACGCCGCTCGATCGCGCGCTCGTTCTGATTGGGCGCCAATACGGTTTTGATCAGCGATGAGGGTTCGGGCTCTACGGACGCATCAACTGCGGCTTCTTCGCGAAAAGATCCGTCACCGGCGGAAGCTCCGTCTCCGCGAACATCAGCTGTTTCTGATTCTCACCATCGCGGTCGGCGTGATCGCCGGCCTCGCCGCGGTCCTGTTCACCGTGGCGATTGACCAGACCAGCGAGCGATTCTTCGGGTTGGCGCCTTCACGCCTCAGGCTGTTCCTGGTGCCCACCCTCATGAGCATTGTCACGGGAGTCCTCCTCGCCAAGGTCTTTCCCGACGTGCGTGGAAGCGGTGTGCCGCAGACAGAAGCCGCGTATCATCTGGCCGGCGGCTTCATTCCGACGCGGGTGCCGTTTGGAAAGTTCCTCACCGGCGTGCTGTGCATCGGATCCGGCCACTCGATGGGCCGTGAGGGGCCGTCCGTGCAGATCGGCGCCGGTCTCGCGTCTCTGGTCGGCCGGTGGATGCAGCTCTCGCCCCGGCGCATCTCCGACCTCGTTCCGGTCGGCGCGGCCGGCGCGCTCGCGGCCGCCTTCAATACGCCGGTCGCGGCAGTGCTGTTTGCGCTCGAAGAAATCATCGGTGACCTGAATGCCTCGCTCCTCGGCTCGACCGTCGTGGCGTCTGTCGCCGCGGTGATCGTGGAACGATCGATTCTCGGCAACGAGCCGCTCTTTCATGTGCCCACCTACCAGCTCGTTCATCCGGCGGAGCTGCTCGTCTACGCGGCGCTCGGCGTACTCGGCGGCATCGTGTCGCTGATTTTCTGCAAGGGCCTGCTCGGGATGCGGCGCCTCTTTCTCAGCCTCCCGGCGCGCTCGAGGATCATCCAGCCGGCCATCGGCGGTCTCGTGATCGGCGGGCTGCTCCTGTACTCACCGGCGATCATGGGCGTCGGCTACGAATATGTCGACCAGGCCCTGAACGGAGGGCTGCTGCTGAAAACGATGGCAGGGCTGTGCTTCCTGAAGCTTGGCGCCACGATCGTTTCTTATGCGTCGGGCAACGCCGGGGGCATTTTTGCGCCCAGCCTGTACGTGGGCGCGATGTGGGGTGGGGTGATCGGGACGCTGGTGCATCACAGCGCGCCCTTCCCGACCGCCGATCCCGGCGCCTACGCACTCGTCGGGATGGGTACACTGTTCGCCGGCATCATCCGCGCACCGATGACGTCGGTGTTCATGATTTTCGAGATTACCCAGGACTATCAGATTCTGGTGCCGCTGATGGTCGCGAACCTGCTCAGCTTCATGATCTCGAAACGATATCAGCCGTTGCCTGTTTATCACGCGCTGCTGCACCAGGACGGCGTGCACCTTTCATCCCCGGCGGTCTCCACCTCAAAGCCGTCCAAAACCGCCAGGCAGGTGATGACGACGGACGTCTCATTCATTCCGGCCGGCACGTCGGTGAATGGTGCATGGCTGTGGGCAGGGCAGCACCACGCGCGGGTGTGCCTGGTGGGCGACACCGATCATCTGCTCGGCACCGTCACGTACGAGCAGCTCGACGAGTGGCGTTCCACCGACCGGGCCAACGAACGGATCGAGATGTTCGTGGAGAATTTCTTCGTCCACGCGCATCCTGATCATTCACTCGACGTGGTTCTCGATCGGCTTGCCGAGAGTGGCGGGCTTCTGCCCATCGTGAGCCGCAGGGATTTCCACAGGCTGGAAGGCGTGGTCACGCTCCAGAGCATGCTGCCGGTTCGCAAGCGACGACTTCACACGACGCTCGAGACGGCGGAACCGCACCACTAGCACTTGTCGGGTCCGACGTGAGAGACACCGGCATGATTGACGCCTCGCGTTGATGGCATCACCCACGGCTTACATCACAAAGCGTCGCCCCGGATTGACAAGCAGATTCGATCTGATGATCACTGCCTGGCCCGTTCCCGATCCACCGCTCGGACCCGGACGGTCCACTTCAGTGGAACCGATTGCGGATTGAAGCAGACTCGATCGTCACACGCCTGATAGGTCAAGGTCCCCACGATTGTGAGCGAGGCAATTTGCTTCAACGCGGACTGGGCTTCGGGCGATGCCTCGAGCGCAATATCCTGCACGATTCGGAACGGGCGCTGGTAGACCTGCACGTGCTCGTTCAACGGCTTGAAGTGATAGTCCTCCGGCGGTGGATATTGCGAGCCCTTGAGGCTCACCCATTTTTGCGGCTCGATCGCCAGAGCGACAGGCTTGTATCCAGTCACCCCGGGCGCGTACACATGAATGCCCTGCGCCGGCCGGATATCGATCACCACCGAAAAGTGCGTGGCTGGTGCCACGACCGAATCGGTCGCATATGATCGGATCTCGAGGTGCGGGGAGGACACTGTCGTCGCGTCCACCTCGATGCCGCTTCCGAGACGGGCCAGAATGCTGCCGGCGGTGTTCCGCTCCTGGTAGGCAGGTTCGAAGAACCGCGCGGTGACCATGCCCTGGCCATTCACCATGAATGTCCCGGGGAATGGAACACCGTACGTCGGCTGATTGTTTTCGGGGACAGTGGTGTTGAAGATGCCGTACCGTTTGATCGTGACCGATCCCGGGTCTGAGAGGAGGGGAAAGGTCACTGCGCGGCGATTGGCAAACTCCGCCAGCACATTGACTGGATCGTAGCTGATTGCCGCCAGCCCGATACCCTGACGCTTCAGTTGTTCCAACCGGCCCTGCAGCTCCACGAGCTGAGTCTTGCAGTACGGTCACCAATCGGCGGAACGGTAGAACACCAGCATCAACCCGTTCCGCTGCATCAGGGAGGCCAGCGAACGAGGGCGCCCGTGCTGATCGCTCAACGTGAAGTCCGGCACGCGCTCGCCGACCTGGGGCCCGAGCTTCTGCACGTCCGGGAGCGCGGGACCGGCTGCTCCCTGCGGTGCACGCGCGCCAGTGACACCAACCGCCAGCATCGCGGTGACAGACGTGAGCACCATGCCGGCCAGTCGTCTGGAGCCCGACATTCGTCCCTGCTTCATCCCTTCATCATATCTCCGACCACGACAATCAACGCAGAACCCGCAGAACACGCGGACCACCGACGTGAATGTCACGATTGAATGGTGAGGCGGACCTTGGTCCAGTACATCCGTCAGGGGCGCAGTATTTCCGGCAGCGACTGCATGAATTCGCGGACGGCCGCGATCTGGCTGTTTTCCGAAATGAACTCGAACTCAGAGGCACTGACCTTGCGCGCCCGCGAACGTGATGCACCCATGCCTGCATGGATCACCGGGCATTCGTCAATCAGCCCCAGCAATGTGGCCCACGCGGGCAGATCCAGGATCGCCATCACATCCAGCGCGTCCCGGGCGCGCCACGGCGCTCCTGCCCGCCACTGTCTCACCATCTCGATGCGAAGCGCGTCGAGTCCGGCTTGAATCTCACGGTCGGCGCACCGCAGACGGCTGAGAAGCCTGATCAGCCGATCCGCTGCGTACATACTGACGTCGTCATGCAGGACCGTCCACCCGACCTGAAAGGCAGCGAGAAGACTGTGGCCGGCGAGAAAATCGTCGGGCGGCGCGGCGCCCGCGGCAACGACGGAGGAACCGCCGCGTGGCTCGGGCTGCAGCCAGTGAGACGGCCAGTTCTCCAAACCGAGGTTACAGACGGCGACAGCCGCATCCCACGCCTCCTGCGCGGTGAAGGGGCGTGCCTGGATCGAACATCCGGCCATGATCGTGTTCGCAAGATAGGTGAGCTCCTCGTTCCTCTTCGAATAGGCGGCGTGATGGCGGTCAAACAGGCACTGCATGTGCGCCCGGATGCGCCGGAGACGCGAAGTGTCGTCCTGCGGTCCGTCGAGCAGGGCGCGGGGCTGCGGCGTGAGGATACCCGCCTCGAGGAGTACATCGACGACTGCGGCGGCCGCTTCTGCTGAGTGCGCCGGAGCAGGCGTGGCGTCTGATCCGGCCGACAAACGGTTCGCTGTGTTATCGGCGTGCGCTGCCGTCATCTCATCGAGAGCGCTGAAGTAGGCGCCGGCAACCGGGTTGGCGGCGGGCATGGTGCCGTGCGCGAGCGAAAGCTGGCGCGACATCTGCAGGAACGCGCGAGCCTGCGCAGGTATGACGTAGCCCTGCGTCTCGCGGCGTCGTTCACGATCGAGGGCCAGGTCGAACATGACCTGCCCCCCGTGGGCGAGCACGTCGTGGAGGCCGTCGACCTCCGGCCTGGAATTTGAGAGCGTCCGGCATCCGTGCATCAGCTGATGGAAGTAGTCCTGATGTTCCGCGCCAAGGCACATCAGGACCGCGACGATCGCGTCCCACGAGTCGGTGCGCCTGGCAACGAGCAGGTAGCCACCGACGTCGCAAACCAGCGCATCGTCCATGGCGCGCATCGGCGCCACCTCTTCTCCATCCGTCGTCACGTAGGGCGTGACCGCCGCGCGGTCGAAGACACCCACGTGCTGGGCGAACCCACCGATGACGAGACCGACGTCCATCTCGGCGAGCTTTTGCGCAGCGACGCTGGCGCCAGACTCGACCAGCACTTCGACCCACAGGCCGAAACGGTCCGCGTCGAACTGCTCGTCCGAGCCGGGTTGGCCACTGCGCCACAGATCGAGATCGAAGACGCGCAACAACTGGTCGGGTGTCGCCAGCGCCACGAGTCCGGCGCAATCCTCGAGCCCACAGCTCTGAATAACCCGGTGAAGCAACTCGGGCGGCAGTGAAGGAACAATCTGAGCGAGGTGCGGCGCGTCCAGAATGCGATCGAGCAGATGGCGGCTATCTGGTAGGCGTCTCTGCGCCGGAATGCCGCCCGACCGCGGCGCGCGGTCGCGTCGCGATGCCCGCGAGCGGCCGGCTTTCGCGCGGCGGCGGCGAGGACGATGAACGGATTTCGCCATGTGAGCTCTGTCCGGCATTGACGATCCGACACGAGTGTTCATGATGGAGACACGCGTCTCCGGACGCGGTCAGCTTCTCCCGCCCGGCAAGGAGGCGCCGCATCCCGCGTCTCTCAAATCACGGGGTGGGCCAATTTAGCGGAGGTTCAGGTTTCGCGGTAGTCTGTTTTTGCCGGCGCGCGCGTCGTATAATAGAGGCAGGTCAGAGATCATCCTCGGTTAGAATTCGCGAGTTCCCCTCCCGCCTGCACGTCGATCGCGTTGAGTTTTTGCCGAATGCGACGTCAGCCATGAAGTCACTCGACGGGCTGCAGTTCCGGGTTGCGTGCGCGGCCGATGTTCCGGCGATGGCGGAGTGTCGGCTGACCGATCCTGCCGCAGGTCCGGCTGACACCCGCATGACGGCATCAGGAACAATCCGCAAGCCGCGTGTGCGTGTGCGTCGACGCGGAGAGCCCGGCGGCCGAGCCTTTTTACGTGAATCTTGGCGCCTCTGCTTTCAAAAACACTGGTACGCGTGGCAAGACGTCGGGGCTGCGGTGCGCTGACAGACGACGTCCGCCTTTACGCTCACTTCGGCGACAGACTGCGTTTGCGCTGTTCGATAATTTGCCACGGATCATCCGGCTTCTGCCGCCAGTCGACGTACCTGGCGAGGTCTCGCACCGCGATCGCCTGGAAGCCCTGGTCGTGGAGGTACTTCATGTACTCCTCGAAACGTTCCGACGCGGTGTTGACCCACGGGTGCTCGACATCCGGCGCGCCGTGAAACTGGAGGATCGCGATCTTTCCGTTCTTGGCCTGCGAGACGGCGCGCTTCAAGTTCTCCAGCGTCCAGAACGGGCGCGCGTCGCCCGTCGTGGGCAGCAGGAGCGGATGGTCGCGACCCGGTTCGTAGGCGACGCCATTGCCTTCTTCGTAGGGATACTCGGGAGCGCCGCCGCGGCGCGCAAATCGAAATCCGAGCGTCTCCAGCACCGGCAGCGCGCTCGGCTCGATGGCATTGCCGGGGTACGCAAACGAGACCGGCCTGGGGATGCCATGCGCGGCGCACTGATCGTTGATCGCCTGCACCTGGTCGCGAAGCGCCGGGAGATTCGCCTTCGACACGCCCCTGTGATCCCGCGTGTGGTTGCCGATCTCGAAACCATCCCGGTGCAAGTCACCAATCTGCTCCCACGTGAGGTACTCATTCTTGTTCGTGCCGAACGTGAAGCCTTCACTGACGAAGAACGTCGCGCCAAAGCCGTATTTTTTCAGGAGCGGCCGCACCACGGTGTAATGACTGGCCTTCGCATCATCGAAAGTCAGCACGACCAGCTTGTCGGGAATCGGTGCCAGCTGTACTCCCGATTGAGGTCCAGGAGCGGAGGATGCCGGCGCCGGGCGCTGGACGATTTCCCAGTAGACGCCGTTCATGTCTCGTGCAAGCGCAACCTGCGTCGGCGGCGCACCGCCGCGGCCGTCGCCGAGCGGAAAGATCTCTCCCCGAGTGGACACGACTTCGCCGCCGGTCGCGCGAAACAGCGGCCCGATTACGCGCGCATCGGGCGTCATCAACTGCAATCGCGTCGCGCCCGGATCCTGGATCCTCGCGTGAATCGGCGTTCGCATCAGGTCCTTGAACTCCACCAGTTCGAGCGCAGGACCGTCAGGCAGCGTCGCGCGTGTAATCCGCACGGGCACGTCGCGAACGCCATTCAGGTCGGCGAAGGCTTTGTCCCTGACGAAGGCGCTGGGCTGGACAGCGAATCCCAGCCGGTCGCGATAGAGCTCGAGCGACGCCTCGGTGTCCTTGACGGTGATTCGACTGTACCAGTTCGTGACGTTCGCGGCCGCGTCCGCAGCCCCTTTCTCCTCGCGCACTTCGACGAAATGACCGTCGGGATCTTTCACCATCACCGCCTTGGCGGCGCCGTTCGCGAGCGTGACGGCGTTTCCACCCGCGCTCACGACTGCAATGTGCGCCGCCTTCAAGCGCGCAACGACCGGCCTCAGGTCGCGCACGACGACGACCGCGGTCGTCATACCCGGATCCTGGGGCTGGGCCTCGACCGGTGTGCGGTCGATGTTCCCCCACTCGAGCGGCTCGATCCCACACCGCATCTGTCCAAATCGCCCGATGACCCACCGAAACGTCGCCTCCTGAACAGGAACGCCATGGATGTCGAGAAACACCTTCTGCGCCGGCCCCATCGTCGAGACGTTGCCGAACTCGAGTCCGGTCACGGTGCGGTAGAACGCCATGCTTCGATCGAGGCTGTCGACGACGGGGCTGAAATTGCATGTGCCCACTACCGGTCGCTGCAGCGCCTGCTTCTCCTGGGCGCCGGCCGCGGGCATGACCATGGCCATCGTCAGCGCCAGGACGCGTGCCGCACGCGATATGAAGATGTGCATTGAGTCCATAAGTTAAACGGAGGTGACGGAGGGAACGGTATAACACAGAGAAACGAAGGAACGGAGACGAGCAGAAAAAAAAGGGCTATGTGTCTTCTCTGTTGATTCTCCGTTTCTCTGCTTCTCTGTGTTTTACCGTTTCCTCCGTCTGCTCCGTTCCGACCGTCGCTAGCTCCGCTCGAACAGTTCGAGGATCGGCTTGCCCTGCCCGTCGCGTGTCACGTAGACGGGCCGCTTTTCGTTCATGAAATACTCGTTTGGAGCGATGCCGAGCGCGTGGTAGATGGTCGCGTGCAGATCCTCCACCGGCACCGGATTCTCGATCGTCGTGCAGGGCCTCTCGTCAGCGGTCTTCCCGTACACGGCTCCTCGCTTGAATCCTCCGCCGAACAGGAGAACCGATCCCGCACCGGTAAAGTGACGATGCATGCCGTAGTGAACGGGCAGCTGCATCACGTCCGGCGTCTGCGCCGCCTGGTCGCGGACCTCCTTGCCGACCTTTCCTTCGGTGATGGCGTCGCGGCTGAACTCGCTGGCGAGGACGACCACGGTGCGGTTCAGAAGCCCTCGTTCGTCGAGATCGCGAACGAGCTGGGCAACCGGGGCGTCGATGATCTGTTTCATCGTTTCCGCCCGCGCGTGCCCGTCCTGATGGCTGTCCCACCAGCGGAACGGGATGTACTCGGTCGTCACCTCGACGTAACGCACGCCGGCCTCAACCAGACGCCGCGCCAGGAGACAGCCCTGGCCAAACCGGCTGGTGTTGTACACCTCGAACGTGCTCTTCGGCTCGAGCGCGATGTCGAACGCTCTGGCCGACGGCGATGTCAGCAGCCTGTCGGCGGCATCCAGCGATCGGATGAGGCTTTCGCGCTGGAAGTCGCCGGCGAACTGATACACAGGTTCGGTGGCCAGGAGCTGCTGAAACAGTTGGCGGCGGGTCCTGAATCGTCTGCTGCCAAGGTCGGCCGGCGGACGGACCGCCGACGCCGCATCCTGTGGATCGGTCAACAGCATCGGACCGAATTCGGTTCCGAGAAAGCCGGCGGTGTGGAACGACTTGAGCGCCGGGCTCTCGGCGCCGATCTCCATGTTCTGGCCGATCGAGATGAACGGAGGCACCGTCTCCACCTTTGGTCCGAGGGTCTTCGCGATGATCGCACCGATGTGGGGGACCGCCATCGGCTGCGGCGGCACGTACCCGGTATGCCAGTGGTACTGATGGCGCGAGTGGAGAATGAAGCCGAGATCGGCGGCCTGGAACGTGCGGATCAGCGATCCCTTGTCCATCACTTTCGCGATGTTCTCGAGACCCTGCGAGATCTTGATGTTGTCGACCGCGGTGTCGATCGCGGGGAAGGTGCTCAGTACATTCTCGGTGCGGACACCAGGCGCGAAGGGCGTGTACCTCTTGGGATCGAACGTCTCGGTCGAGGCCATGCCCCCGGCCATCCACAGAATGATGATCGAATCGGCCGTGGCCGGCCTGGACGGTGCGGCCCTCACCAGTTCCGGCTCCAGGCCGGTAAGCGCGGCGAGTGTGGCCGCGGCCGTCGCACCCATGCCCATGAATCCGCGGCGGCTGATCTGCGAGCTGACGTATCGCTCTTCGGCGGTCATTCGCCCGTTCTCGCCATTCATGTCCTCACTCCCGGGGTTCACATCTCTTCAAATCTACCGAACGAACTGAAACTCGGGACTCATCATCACCGACCACAGCAGATCCGCGAGCCCGGCAGCACTCGGGCGATCGGGACGCGCCGGATCGTGCAGCGCGGCCGTCGCAATCTGACGTTCCGCGGCTGACGGCGCCCGGCTGAGCAGGTACCAATACACCCGATCGACTGCTTCCGCGATAGTCTTGACCGGCGGATCGGGCGGAAGTGGCGTGCCCGGCTTTGGCGGCGCGAGGCGGTCCAGGCTCGGTTGCCGATCGAAGATGAAAAATCGCGCGGTCACATTTTCACCCTGGCCCAATGGCACGTTCTCGAGGGTGGGTACCCCTGTGAACCGTGTGAACCCGCGTCTGGCAATGTCGTACACCAGGACGGAGGGGAACCTCACGCGGACGGCATCCGTGGCAGGTTCCGTGGTGCCAAGCGGGATGATCGGCGACGTGTCTTCACGCAGTCCCTGGGAGTCCACCGGTCTGAGGGAATTCAACTGCACCGTCCCCTGCGGCCCGGCGAACGCGGCGTGCAGCCAGAGTGGAGTGGCCTTGTCCGCAGCCGTCGAGAGGTTGTCCTCGACGATCAGGTACAGCTTCTCTGAACGGGAAACATCGATATCGAATGGGGCAGGGGGGGCAGTCGGGGTACCACCGCCTCCGTTCACCTGACGGCTGAACAGGCTTTCAGGCTCGGGCGGAAGCTCGCCGAGCATCCGCTGCGCGCCTCGCCACAACCAGTGCGTCAGCGTCTCGCCATTCACGAGCTCGACGGCCTGAATCGTCGTCGCCTGCGTATCTCGCGTGGAATAGACCTGATCGCGGATCGGCCGCCCGAGCGCCCGCGTCAGACTGTTGCCGGGGATCCTCCACTCGCGGGCGTAGACACCACCCTGAACGCTGTCCTGCTGCGCACTGCCGCGGCCGCCCTGTCCGCCGACTGCTGCCGCGGTCCGGTTGCCGCGATCCGCCTGCGCTCCCCCGCGACCGCCACCGCCACTCTGACTTGCGAGGGCCAGATTCGCCGCCGTATCGATCGGCGCGCCCGAAAATACTGCGAGAGTCCGAACGCCCGGCTCGTCGGGTGCACCCGGGCCCGGAGCACGGGACTGAGCCACGTGCCAGTCGCCGGTCACCGAAGCCACCGCGTCGGCAAATTGTTCGGCCGTCAGTCTCCGCAGCTCAGGACCGCGGAACGTATAGGTCTTCGCGGAATCCGGCGTGCGCGGGACGGCCGGCAACTGGTACGTCCGCGACGTCATGATCGTCGCGATGAGGTGTTTGATATCGTAGCCGTGTGCGACGAAGTCGCTCGACACCCAATCCAGCAGCTCGGGGCTCCACGGCTGGCCATCCATGTCGTCGACGTTTTCGACGATGCCGCGGCCCATCAGCTTCTCCCAGATTCGGTTCACGAGGGTCCGAGGCACGCGGCCGTTGCGCGGATCGGTGAAGATGGCCGCGATCGCCGCGCGGCGGTCGCTGATGCTGTGCGACGGCAGCGCCCGATCGAGCTCCGGATACATGTACCGCGCGGTCGCAGACTGATTCGGCTGCGCCACGTCGCAGCGATACAACTGTAACTGCTCTTCGGCCGAGAAATACGCCGCGAGAGCATACGCATCCTTCAACTTCCAGCGGTTGATAAAACTGTCATGGCAGGAATTACACTTGAAGTTGATCCCGAGAAAGATCTGCGCCGTATTCTGTGAAGCCTGCAGGGCCGGTGTCTGCGATGCACTGACCGTCCCGCGCCAGTTGACACCAATCAGGAAGCCATCCGGATCGGTCGGCTGCGTCGGATTGCTCAACTCCCTGATCATCTGGTGGTAAGGTTCGTTCGTCTCGAGGGCGTTCAGCAGCCAGGGCGTGATGCTCTTGCGGGTGGCCGTCTCGGAGTAGTAGGTGACGCCCTCGTCGTTGCGGAGAAGGTCGTTCCAGTACGAGATCCAGTGTTCGGAGTACTTCGTGCGGTCGTCCAGCAACGACGCGACCAGCCTGCTGCGCTTGCCGGCGTCCCTGCTTGCCACGAATTCCTTGATCTGCGACGGGTTCGGAAGAAGTCCCCAGATATCGAGATAGGCCCTCCGCGCGAACTCGGCATCGCCGACAACCGCCGGTTCGGCGGCGCCCTGCTTCGCGAGATAACTCGAGGTAAATCGGTCTACTGGATCGATCCAGTCCCTCCAGGTCTGAGGCGGGACCGGCGGCTCGGTCAAGGCGAGCGGCGGCTCCCACCGCGCGACCCCGGGTGCCGACGTGGGCGTTGCGCGCGCACCTTCGTCGATCCACGTCCGGATCACGGCAATCTCGTTGTCGCTCAGCGGCGCGCCGCCGAACGGCATTCTGGGCTCGAGTACGCCCGTGATCCGCTTGACAAGCAGACTGTCGCCACCACTCGCGGGTTTGACCGCCGCACCGCTCTTTCCACCGGCAAGGACGTCGTCATACGTTCCGAGCGAGAGTCCGCCTGACCGTTTTTCCTGGTTGTGACAAACGAGACAGTGGTCGGCAAAAATCGCATGGACGTCGCGATTGAAGTCCACCGTCGGTGCTGCCGCCTGGGTCGGGGCGGCCGCAGCTGGTGTCGACGGCACTGGCGGAGCCGCCGCCTGACCGACACCCCAGACAGCCATCAACACCCAATATCCAAGAGCTCCAGCACCCAGACGATTCATGTAAAACTCGATTGTAGTGCAAGCCTTCACGCCTGCCGTGTCGCGCGGACCTGACCACCTCCGCTAATCACGAGATTTCGTGAGGTTTTCAGCCAGGAACAAGCCGGCCTTGCCGCCGCTCACCACGTCGAGATCGCCATCGCCGTCGAAATCCTTGACGTCGATCTGCATCCCGCCGCCCATGCGGTTGCCGTAATCGATGATGTGGCGCGTCCAGACGATCGGCGCTCTGCCCCCGTCTGTCATCGCTCGATATTCATACCAATAGAGCCCAATCGGCTCGCGCTCGCCCGGATCGTTGCCGTTGTGCGCGAAGTACCGCTTCCCGGTGACGAAATCACGTGCGCCGTCGCCATTCAAGTCGACGAATGCCGAGGCGTGGGCCTGAGACCACGTGTTGTCGATCACACGCTGGGTCCATGAACCGTCGGCGTTCTGCTCGAACCAGCAGACGCCATAGTCGTGGGCCATGCTGGTCAGCACGTCCTTCCGTCCATCGCCGTTGATGTCGACTGAGTACATGAAACCGAACTGCGAGGCGCGATCCGGACCTCCAGCTGGCGCGGCCCCCGCCGGCCGCGTGCCGCTCGCGGCAATCGGATGCTGATACCAGTCGGTCCCATGAAAGGCCCATGCACCAGTCCTCACGTCGGGCGGCGCTTCGAACCAGCCGCGCGGCGTCAGGATGTCGTTGCGGCCATCGCCGTTGACGTCGCCGGCGCCGATCCCGTGCCCGTAGCTGCGGTCGCTGACGGTGTGCCTGGTCCATGCCCCTGCCCGGAGCTCGTACCAGTTGAGCGGCGCGTCCGGCCGATCGAATTCCGGCAGGAGCTCCCGGGCGCTGCCATCGTTGTCGATATCCACCAGCAACGCGAACTCCGTCGGAAACCCGTGTTCGATCTCGATCGTGTTCCATTCGCCGGTCGTCCGGCCCGGATTCCTGGCCCACATGATGCGGTTCGAGAAGTAGCCGAACTGGACCACGTCGGTCAAACCATCGCCATCGACGTCAATCGGCAGATCGGTAAAGTTGTCGACGTATTGCCCGTTCCACCCGATATCGCGAATCTTGTGCTTCATCCAGGACGGCGCTTCGTACCACGACTCGCCGGACACGATGTCGGATCGGCCGTCCTTGTCGATATCGCTGAACGCGGCTGTCTCGCTCGCGCCGCCGTCGATCATGTGAATGCGAAAGGAGATGTCCGGAGGACGGGGGAGAATCCCCTGCCCGGGCAGCAGTCCCGCCAGCACAACAGCGACGATACCGAAGCGCATCGTGCTCACCGGGTCGGGCTCGCGGCCACACCTGAGCCGGACGACGACAACCGGCCGTTGCTCATGTCATTTCCGAAGACGCTGTCGAAGCCCGCGATGCACCGAAGCTACCATATTCAGTCGGATTGAGGCGGCTCATCGACAACTGGCGCCGGGCGGATGTGCCGTTCTCCTGCCCTCCGCCAGCGCCTGGCGGCGTTCGAGCGCGCCAGCCCGCGCCGCCGGTGAGCGCAACGTAACGGAAGCCACGAAGAAACTTGACGTGTTCCCCTGATCGATGATGAAACGCAGACAGGCGGGCTCCACACGCGGCCGAAAGACGAGCCGGGCCGCGCCGCGCACGCTGGCGATCGACATCGGCGCCTCTGGCGTGAAGGCGGCAGTTCTCGACGCTCGAGCCCGAATCGTCGGCGAGCGCGTGCGAGTGAGGACCCCCGCGCAGCGCCCACCGTCCTCTCTGATCCGGACGATTGCCGACCTGGTGGCGCCGCTGGGCGAGTACGACCGTGTCTCGGTCGGGTTCCCCGGAGTGGTCCGCGAGGGTGTCGTCCAGACGGCGCCGAACTTCGGCAGCGCAGAGTGGCACGGTTTCGACCTGGCGCGGATCCTCACACGCGCCCTGAATCGGCCGGTCTGCGTCCTCAACGACGCGGAAGTGCACGGCTTCGGCGTCATCGCGGGACAGGGCCTCGAGCTCGTCATCACCCTCGGAACCGGATTCGGAAGCGCGCTGTTCCGGGATGGGGAACTGATGCCTCACCTCGAATTGTCACAGCATCCGGTTTACGGCGAGAAGACGTACGACGAGTATGTCGGCAACCGTGCACGGAAGCGGGTGGGCACCAAGAAGTGGAACCGTCGCGTCCGTCGAGTCATCCGCATTCTGGAGACGGTCTTCGGCTATGACCGGTTGTACGTGGGCGGCGGCAATGCGAAGCGGATCGCCTTCCGGCCCGGCCGACGCGTGCGCATCGTGGACAACAAGGCGGGCCTGCACGGGGGAATCGCATTATGGCGCTGACCGCCCAACATCATCGGCTCGATGGTGCGCGGAACCGGCGCGGCAGCCTTGCGGGCACTACACCCGCCGGCTCCCCTGGGGGACGAGTTGAGGCGCCCCTCTGCCACCCCCGATCACGGCCCCGCTTCAGTTAAATGGCGGCGCTCACACCCCCGACGCACGAGTCTTCCAACGCTGCGGGTTCGCGCCGGAGACGGAAGGGCCGGGACTGAACTAGAATCGGGTTTTCAGCTGCGTGCCGATTCTGTCATTCCAGACCCTGGCAGCCCGTGGTGCTGGCCGAGCGGAGGTGCTCGAGGTCTTTTCCTTCGCGCGCATGGCCGTGCCGCGCCGGCATCAAACAGAAAGAGGCTGATTGTTGTCCAAGTGGAGCGGATCCGATACCCGGTCGCGCCAGATTGTCAGTCGCGTGCTCACACTGCTTACGGTGGTCGCGCTCACTGCCGGGTCGCCGATCACGGTCGTGGCGCAGGAGCCAGAACCGGCGACGCGTGAAGCGGCAATCGAGCAGGCGCAGGCGGAGAAAGTCAAGACGCTGCATCCGTATGTCGTTACCACGGGCGAAAAGCTGATGGCCCGGGCCGAGGGGATCCTGCAAGGCGGCGCCATGAAGTGGCACCCGTTCTTCGAGAACGCGTACACCGGCGGCGGCTTCGCCTTCGGCGTCGGCTACGCGGATTACGTGAGTCCGTACAACTTCGTGGATGTTCGCGGCAGCTACACGGCGGCGGGCTACAAGCGGGCCGAGGCCGAGTTCGTCGCGCCGCGGCTCTTTCACCGCCGGGGCTCGCTGTCGATCCTCGGCGGCTGGCGCGAGGCGACCGAGGTCGCGTTCTACGGGCTCGGCACGAATACGACGAACGAGCGCCGTTTGAACTACGCCTTCGAGCGACCGTACGCGTCGGCGCTGCTCACGGTCCGGCCCACGCGCCGCATTCTGATGGTGCGCGGCGGCCTCGAGCTGACACAATGGAACGAGCAACCCGGCCAGGGCCCGGTTCCGTCGGTTGAGACGGCGTATACGCCTCAGACCCTGCCCGGTCTCGGAGCGACCGTCAACTACGTGCACTCGCAGGGCACGGCCGGGTTCGACTGGCGCACCTCCCCCGGCTATTCGCGCCGCGGCGGCTTCTACGGCGTGACGTTCCACCACTACAACGACCGGGACAAGGACTTCGGCTTCCGGCAAATCGATTACGAAGCGATCCAGCATCTCCCGATCCTGCGCGAAGCCTGGGTGATCTCGCTTCACGCGCTGGCCAGCACGACGTCCACCAAGACCGATCAGCAGATCCCCTTTTTCATGCTGCCGACGCTTGGCAGCGGGTCGACGCTGCGAGGTTTCTCGTCGTTTCGATTCCGCGATCGGAACCGCCTGCTGCTGCAGGCGGAGTGGCGCATCATGGTCAACCGCTTCCTGGATACGGCCGTGTTCTACGACGCAGGAAAGGTGACCGCGCATACGTCCGACCTGGACTTCAACGGGCTGAAGAACGATTGCGGCTTCGGAGTGCGCTTCCACGGCCCCCTGACAACGCCGCTCCGGGTCGACCTGGCCAGGAGCAATGAGGGCTGGAGGCTCGTCTTCGCGACGTCACCGGTATTCTGAGGGCGCGGCCATGTTCATGTCTTCGTCGAAGTCATCTTTACGTCGGCCCAGTGTCTGGCTCCTGACTCTGATCGCGGTTGCGGCCACGTTTGCGCGCACCGCCTCGACGACAGGTCCGCGTTTTTATCCGGACGATCCGATCGCGCGCGAGCCCGAGACCCAGGATGCGTCGAAGGCGCAACCCTACGAGATTCAGCAGATGTACGAGATGGTCTACAACCTGTTCATCAACCCTGGCTACAAGCCGTCGGCCACACGCGCGCAGAACGTCAACACGATCGACGAGGTACCGGATTCGAGCTGGTTCACGAACCGCATCGGGACGAAAACGATCACCGCTGACGACCTCGCACGCGGTCCGAACGTCGGCGCCCCGCCGGACCCGTCGCGCTGGGTCGTGTTCAGGGAGAAAACGTCCGGCGTGCATCCCGGGTTCACCGCGAGGGACGCCAGGGGGGCAACCTGGTTCCTCGAGTTCGACCCGCCGTACTTCCCCGAGGGCGCGACCGGGGCGGTGGCGATCGCGACAAAGATCTTCTGGGCCCTGGGCTACAACCAGGTCGAGTCGTTTCTGACGACATTCGATCCGAAAAGGGTGGAGTTCGATCCCAACGCCACGATTCGGCGACCGTCGGGGGCGAGAACGAAATTCACCGAGGACGACATCAATGCGATTCTCGAGCACGTCGCGCAAAACAAGGACGGCACGTATCGCGTGATCGCCGGCCGCCTGATTCCCGGTAAGGTCATGGGCAATTTTCTCTTCGCCGGGACTCGTCCGGACGATCCCAACGACCTCGTCCCGCACGAGCACCGGCGCGAGCTGCGCGCGCTGCGCGTGTTCGGGGCGTGGACGAACCTGACCGATCTGAAGGCCGCCAACACGCTCGACGCGCTCGCCATGGAAAACGGCCGCACCATCATCAAACATTACCTGCAGGACGTGGGCTCGACCTTCGGCATGTGCAACGACCTGCACGAATGGGATCTCAGCTGGGAACACTTCTACCAGGGCCGTCCGTCGTTGAAGCGCCTCGCGTCCTTCGGGTTTGCGCTCAGCCCCTGGCAGACCGTCGACTATGTCGAGTACCCGTCCGTCGGCAAGTTCGAGGGCGACCGCTTCGATCCGAGGGAGTGGCGGCCTCAGACGCCGACGACGGCCTACCTGGAAACACGCGACGACGACGCGTTCTGGGCGGCACGGCGGATCATGGCGTTCACGGACGACCTGATCAGGGCCGCCGTCCACGTCGGCCAGTTCAGCGATCCCGCGGCCGAAACATATCTCGGCGACGTGCTGATCAAGCGGCGGAACAAGATCGCGAGCGTGTACATGACCGCGGTGAACCCGATCGTCGCGCCCCGCCTCGATACGAACGGCCGCCTGATGTTCGACAATGCCGCCGTCGCGGCCGGCGTTGCGAAGACCCCGACCGCCTATCACGCGGCCTGGATGCTTTTCGACAACGCCACCGATCAGACGCGACCGCTCTCCGAGACGGAGAGCGCGACGACGACGATCGAGGCCCCGAGCGGCCTGCCGACGACCGCCGGCAGCATGGTCGCTATCGACATCTCTGCGGACAGCGACTCGTACCCGTCATGGAAGCGCCCGATCCGCACCTACTTCCGGCGGGATGGCGGCGGTTGGAAGCTCGTCGGACTCGAACGGATCAGAGACGAAACCGTCCAGCGCTAGAACAGCTACCACGGAGGACGCGAAGGACGCGGAGGTTCAATCCTGAAGAGCAACAGGATTTGTCTTCGTTTAGCGGGTTCTGACCAGTGAGTCAAGCCGACTACAGACACGAGTTCCGCGAGGCGGGAAGCGTGAGCCCCGAGAGCGGCACGACCTCCTGGGCCGATTTCGTCAGGTCGGAAAGAGGGCGGCGGCGATGCGAGGTAGGCGGTCTCGGAGGAGGTCGCCGAGAACTGAGAGAGGGTCGAGTCCGCGCTGACCACTCGTGCGGAAGAGTGTGGCCAATATTTGTTGCGTCTGTGCACCGAGCCACGTGCGATTGCCGCCGGAAACTTTTCGATTCACGACGGCCGGACGATGCGCCTGTTCCGCGCGCCAGTTGGTCGCGTCGATCGTGGGGTCATGCAAGCAACTGAAGCTGCTTCGAGCTCCTCGCGCAATCGCTCGTTCTCGCGCCGCAGCCGTTCCACTTCTCGCCGCAGCGCCTCGCGCTCTCGCTCGGCCCGTTCTGCCCGTTCGCGCAGCGCGTCGATCTCATCGCGCGGCGAAGAATTACCGGGCCGATCATCTGGCACGGAGACGTTATGCCATATCCCCGAAAAAGGTACAAGTACGAAAAATTGAATCGGTTGTTCAGTGAGGTGAATGGAGAGGTCAGAACCCGCTAATCAAATACCAGGATTTTTCCTCCTGTTCTTCCTCCTGTTCCTCCGTGTCCTCCGTGGTCGAACGTTGTTTCTTGGACGCACTCCTCACCTCAACACCTCGGGATTGACCAGATCCATCCGCGCGAATGCGCGACTCTCCGCGAGCGCGATGTTCTGGAGCGCCCGTTCAGCCATCCGGCGGTTTGCTTCAAGCGTATTGCTGCCGACGTGAGGTGTCAGGATGACGTTCGCCAGCGCGCGAAGGTCTCCACCGCCCTCCACCGGTGCGTACGGCTCCTGCGCGAAGACGTCGAGCGCCGCGCCGCCGAGACGGCGTTCAACCAGCGCGGCGAACAACGCCGCCTCGTCGACGAGCGATCCCCGCGCGGTGTTGATCAGCCACGTGCGCTCACCAAAGAATGCCAGACGCTCGCGGTTGATCCAGTGAAGAGTGTCGCGGCTCGCCGACATGTGCAGGCTGACGAAATCGGCATGGCGCACGGCGGTCCCGAAGTCATTCGTCAGCGCACCGAAATGCTGCAGCTCCGCCGGCGGCGGCGCGTCCGGCCTGGAACAACCGACGACGTGCATGCCATAGCCGAGCGCCGCGATGCGCGCGACGGCGCGTCCGATGCCGCCGCAGCCGATGATCGCGAGGGTCTTGCCCTGCAGCTCCGCGCCGATCGCCGGATCCCATGCGCGTCGCGCCATGCCCGCCGACATGGCAACCAGCGGCCTCGCCGCAGCGCCGATGAGCAGCATCGTGTGCTCGGCCACTGACTGATTGAGCACCCCGGGCGTGTTGGTGCAGAGGAGACCTGCTGCGGTGGCCTTCGCCTTGTCGATGCCGTCGTGGCCGACGCCGAAGCGCGCGATCACGCCACCGGCCGGCAGCGCTTCGTACAACGCACGGACGTAGGAACGCGATCCGACGATCACATGCGACGCGTGCGTCTCGCGTATCGCGAGCGCCAGATCGGCTTCGGCCTCCGGCGCGCACTGGCACTCCACTCCGGAGGCCGACACGAACGAGCCTTCGCCCTTGCGGTATTCCGATTGGGTGACGAGAACCCTCGGGCTCGAATTCCTCATCGGGCGCGAATTTAGCATTGACAGTGTCTCGACCGGGTTCCTATTCTTCCAGGAATTACCACGGAGGACGCTGAGGACGCGGAGGTTGAATCCTGAGAATGAACAGGATTTTTCCTCCTGTCCTCCGTGTCCTCCGTGGTGGAATCGTCAGTTCTCGAACCAGCTCCTCGCCAATCCGGTTCGGACAAGGGAGTCTTCGTGAAGACCGACATCGACACGCGAGCTTCGACCGCTGCTTCCCGGGCCCGCCCCGGCGCGAGCGGCAACACCCATGTCCGCTACAAAGTCCTGGCGATGACGATGGTGCTGGGAGCGATCACGTATCTCGATCGGGTGACGATCTCGGTGACCAGGCCCGACGTCGCCCGCGATCTCGATCTCAGCCCGACCCAGATGGGCTATGTGTTCAGCGCGTTTTATCTCGCGTACGCGGCGTTCGAAATTCCGTCCGGCTGGTGGGGCGATCGCGTCGGCACACGGCGGGTCCTGACGCGGATCGTGTGCTGGTGGTCCGCGTTCACCATGCTCACCGGCGTCGCGTTCAACTTTTCATCGATGGTGGCGATCCGGTTCCTCTTCGGCAGCGGTGAGGCGGGGGCGCTGCCGAACGCCACGCGGACGTTTTCGCGGTGGTTCCCGCGGCAGGAGCGCGGCACGGCGCAGGGCATTTTTTTCATGAGCATGCACCTCGCCGGCGGGCTCACGCCGTTGCTGGTGACCGCGCTGCTCATGTATTTCAACTGGCGCACGTTGTTCGTGCTGTTCGGGTCGCTTGGGTTTGTGTGGTCGCTGGCCTGGTATCGGTGGTTCCGCGATTCGCCGGCGGAACACCCCGGCGTCGGCACGGCCGAGCGCGAGCTGATCGAGAGGGGGCTTGGCGCCGACACGGGCCACGCGCTCGACGCGACCGAATGGAAGCGGCTGCTCTGGAACCGTACGGTCGTCTGTCTGTGCCTGATGTACTTCACTCAGGCGTTCGGCGGCACCTTTTACGTGACCTGGCTGCCGACCTATCTCGCATCGCGCGGTCTCACCGGGGTCACGGCCGGCATTCTCGCAGGATTACCGTTGATTCTCAGTTCAGCCGCCGATCTGCTCGGCGGAGTCGCCACCGATCGGGCTGTGCGGCGGCTTGGCCTGCGACCCGGACGCATCACCATCGGCGGCGGCGCGCTGGCCGCCGCCGGCCTGTTCACCATTGCCGGCGCGTTCGTCGCAGCGCCAGTGGCCGGAGCTGTCCTCATCGCCCTCGGCGGCGCGTCATCGAATTTTCTGCTCGGGGCAGCATGGGGAACCTGCGTTGACATCGGCGGCCGCCGGTCTGGCGCGGTGAGCGCGGCGATGAATACGTCCGGGCAGGTCGGGGCGATCCTCAGTCCGGTCCTCGTTGCCGACGTGGTACAGAGGTTCTCCCGGTGGAACGCGCCGCTCTATCTGACTGGCGCACTGTTCCTGCTCGGGGCGCTCTGCTGGTTGTGGGTCGACCCGACGAAGCCTGTCTCCGACTGAAAGACCTTCAGGGCATCGACGGCGGCGAACGCGCGGCGCGCGAAGCCCGCCAGCGTGAGAACGTATTGGTGAGCATGGCGCCGAAGCCGCTGGACCATGCGAGGAACTCCACGGCCAGACCGGTCGCGATCAACAGAAAGACGATGGGGCTGAGCGTCCAGCCGCCCAGCGCGACGACGCGACCGAGCATGAGCGGCAGCAGGATGATCAGGATCCCCAGGCAGATATCAGCAAATCCGGACGTGGTCGCGATCCCGAATCGCCGCCGCGCCCACTGGCCGACAGCATAGGCCGTGCCGCTGAAGCCGACAACCGACATCACCAGCAGCACCACCGCAGCAAACGGCAGGAGCAGCAACAGTGGAATCCCGATCATCGAGATTGCAAGCACGATCGCGGTCAGAACGAACAGCGGCACGAACAGCACCCAGGCCACCATCCCGACGAGCGTCGTCTTCACAGGGTCATCGGTCACGCGTTGAGCGGACCCTTCCACTCCTCGCCGCGCGACGACGAGCGCGAGGCAGGCGACGAGCGCGAGCAGGACGAGACGGAAGCTCGTGCCGATGAGGCGTGCGACCGGACCAAAGCCGTCAAACACGTAGACCGGCCCCAAGCCGTGGAGCCATGGGGCATTGATCCTCGCGCCCAGATCTCCTAACGACACTTCCGTGACAGCGCCGTTGATCTGCGCTCCGGAGGCCCGTCGCAGCCGTCCGCCGATGGTGACCACGTCGCCTCGCACGACCGCGTGCGGCCCGAGATCCACCGATCCGAGCACGGCCACTACCTGATCGCCGACTTCGCCGTGGATGCGGACCGACCCCAGGACGGCCACGACCTGCCCCGTCACCTCTTCACCTTCGTTCACGACGGCATCGCCAAAGATCCGCACCCGATCCCCACTGGAACGGTGAGCAGGTCTGGGCGGCGATGGCGGAACCGAAGGTTCGGGCGGGGCCTCTTTCTCCGGGCGGATCTCACGTTCGACCGCGACGGGAGCAAACAGCTCGCCGAGCGCCTTCGCATCGAGGTACGACAGCCGCAGAATCGCGTCGGCATCCGTGCCGACCCGCTCGCGCAGCTCGCTTCCGCTGACCGGCACACCGTTGATCGCAATCGTGTCGGAGATCTCGATGAGCCGCACGTCGCCGCCTGGCGACTTCGGTCGGAGCGCTATGCCGCGCGTCAGCGGCACGACGTCGTATCGCTGCTCGATGCGAGCGCGCAGGGCCTCCTGCTCGTCCGCGCGGGGCTGCTCAGCAGCGTGGCCGCTGGCGGCGCAGATACCGACCGCCGCCGTACACACAATCGAAGCCAGGACGGTCACCGCGAGCGCTGCATGAAAGAGCGGCGTCAGGTGTTTGCGTTTCATTGGAAGGACTCCCCATCCGAACCCAGCAGCCGCTGGAGCGCCAGCAGCGCGGCTATAGCAACCGCGGAGATCGCGACCATCGCGAAGGTCACGTGTGAATCCGCCGCCAGGGCCGCCGCGGCCCGCCCGAAGCTTGTCAGCACCGACCAGACGCCGGCGCCGGTCTGGACGGTGACCGCCCCGCGAACGGCCACCGCGATCAGCACGTTGAGCAGCCCGATGAACGCGGCCGAGACAAAGGAAATGACCCAGCCAGCACCGAAGTAGACCGCGGCCGTGCTGCCGACGACTGTGCCCGTCACCATTCCGGCCCGCAGCCGCCGCGCACGGCGTGCATCAGCCGCCGCCGCCGCCGCAACGGCCGTCATCGTCCGTGTGGTGAACTCGGTGGAGACCGGTTGCTCGGCCATCGCCGCTTGAAAAACCGTCCGGAATGCCCAATCCGCATCGTCGTCTCGCTCGCTCTCTTCCGCGGCGCGCCAGTGACCATAGCTCCCGGAGGCCTCGTTCATGGCTCTTTCACAGCTTACGCAGCGAAGGCGGCATCCGTTGCGATCACCGGGGCGGGGCCCATCCTGACGCGGTCAACAGCCGTGCGAGCTCCTTCCGGGCGCGGTGCACGTGGGATCTCGCGGTTACCTCTGGAACGCCCAGAACGGTGCCAATCTCATCGAACGAGAAGCCGTTTTCGTAGCGCAGGACAATCGCAGCGCGTTGGTCTGGCCGAAGCAGGGCCAGCGCCGCCTCGAGCGCACGACCGAGCTCCTGACGTTCCACCGGATCGGGCGCAGGCGGCGTGGCCGGTTCCTTCAGTCCGGCGGACGCGCTCTGCGTCGCTTCAATCGAGACCGGCGGCGGACGCGAGCGGCGCATTGCGTCGATGGCGGTGTTGTGCGCGATCCGAAAGAGCCAGCTGGACAAGCGCCGCGTCGTGTCGAACGCGGCGAGGCTGCGGAAGGCCTTGACAAAGGTCTCCTGTGCGAGGTCCTCGGCCAGCGCGCGGTCGCCCGTCAAACGCGCAATGAGACTGACGACCGGCCGCTGATAGCGGCGGACAATCTGTTCGAAGGCCGATTGCGAGCCGGCCAGCGCCTGAACGACGAGCCGGGCCTCGCCTACGGATTCCAGATCAATCGGGATGGCCCGGTCCCTCCTGGCGGTCGCTGCAAGAGCCGGCACGCCGCAAGCCGGAACACCAGGCTCGGCCGGCGGCCTCTCGTCGCGCAGTCCTTTAGGCCTGCATCACGGCCGCGGGGCAGCCCTGCAAGGGCGTGTGAATAAATCGGCCGGCAGCCCTGGTAGCGCAGGCCTTCAGGCCTGCATCACGGCCGTCGGGCAGCCCTGAAAGGGCTGCGCTACAGCATATTTTTCACAGCCTCTGAGTGGCATTTTGCAGCAGCCTGTTGGAGCTTACGTGGAGCCGTGGACGACCGTTGCAGCGCAGCGGGGAACCCGGCCCGCCTGTTCCGCGTCTCCAGGGTGGCCGCGACCTCAACAACGGGCATCCTCCCGGTGTCATTCGCGACCTCCACTGCCCATCTCAATCCAGTCGAACTCTTCTTCCAGCCGGTGAAACGCATCGTCGCCGATCTCATCCCTCGCCCGCATGTCGAAGACGACCCGCCGGGCGGCCGCAAGGGCACGCTGGTGCGTCTCTTCGTGATTGGGCGTCTGGAGCTCAGTGTCCGCCTGATCGCCGGTTGCGCTGCTCAGATGCGCGGCCAGCTCGTGGCGTACGGCCCGCGCGGTCTCCGTCATGTCGCCGTCGAGAGTCGCAAGCGCGGCTTGCAGGGCGCGCTCACGTGCCGCACCGACCTCCTGTCCCACCGGATCGTCGTCGTGAAGGTCGAGCGCCTCGAGAAGCGGCTTGAGGGTCAGGCCCTGAATGACGAGCGTGCCGAGCACCACCGCAAATGCCGCGAAGACGATCAAGTCGCGAAACGGAAAGGGCGCGCCGCTGCCGTGCACCGGCAGCGCGAGCGCAGCCGCCAGCGAGACGATGCCGCGCATGCCGGACCACGAGATGACGAGGCCGCTCTTCACCGACGGTCGCAGCATCGGCCGCGGCGGATGAAAGCCAACCCGTCGGATTCTCCACCTGACGAACGCATTGAACGTCATGGCCCAGGCGATCCGCACCACGATGACCGTCACCAGCACCGCGCCAGCCACATACAGGTAGCGCAGGCGCGCGCCCGGCTCCAGACCGTCCAGGATCGGCCGGATCTGGAGCCCGATGAAGACGAACGCAAGGACGTTGACGACGAACACGACGGTTTCCCATACCGCGTAGGACGGGATGCGGATGCGCGCGGGCGTCAGCTCCGGCGCGCGGCGTGCGATCGCGATCGCATAGCAGACCATCGTAAGCACACCTGAGAGGCCGATCCGATCGGCGAGAATCCAGACCCCGAATGTGCCGACGAACTGCAGGATAATCGCGGTTGGTATGTCGCGGACCTTCGTCATCACCCGCAGGAACAGCCACGCCAGCGCGGGACCGATGACGATGCTGCCGGCGACAGCCAGGAGAAACGCCGGCACCACGGTCCGGACGGAGAACGCATTCGCGACTGCGCCCACGGCCAGGCGGTAGATCAGTAGAGCGCTGGCATCGTTCAACAGGCTTTCGCCTTCGAGGATCGTCACGATGCGATGCGGCGGCCGGACCTGGCGCAGCACGGCTGTCGCAGCGGTCGCATCGGGTGGCGCGACGATCGCGCCAAGCGCAATCGCCGCCGCCCATGGCATGGCAGGGATCAGCGCGCGCACCACCCAGGCGACGGCGATCGTGGTCAAGCCGACGCTGACCAGAACAAGTCCCGCCACCGGCATCCAGTTGTCTCTCAGGTCCCGCGGCGAGGCGTCATACGCCGCGTCCAGCAGCACCGGCGCAACGAACAGCGCGAGCGCGAGGTCAGGTTGTATGGCAAGCGCCGGCGCGCCGGGCACGAATGCCAGAATGGCGCCGCCGAGCGCGAGAAAGGCGGGGTATGGCGCCCCGACTTTGCGCGCGACGGCCGCCAGCACAACGGCACCGAGCAGCAAGCCGACGAGCGCCTCGAATTCAATCATCCTGGCAGCCCAGCGGATGGAGCTGCCGGATCAGAACGGAGCATCATCTCGTATGCAGCCATTCATCGTTGAGCCCGGTTCAGCCCACCCGCTCGGGACGACGATTTATGCCGACGGCGTAAACTTCTCGCTCTTTTCGGAGGCCGCGACCGAAGTGATTCTTCTGCTCTTCGATCGGGCGCTGGCCATCGAACCCGCTCAAGACATTCGACTGGATCCATTCCACAACAAGACGTTCCATTTCTGGCACGTGTTTGTCCGCGGCTGTCGACCGGGAATCTACTATGCCTTCCGGGTCGACGGACCTGCCGATCCATCGGTCGGCCACCGGTTCAATCCGAACAAGGTGCTCATCTCCCCCTATGCGAGGGGGATTTGCAGGAGCCTGTGGAAGCGCGCGGATGCCGTGGGACCGGACGATAACCTGGCCACGTCGATGCGATGCGCCGTCGCAGATCCCGCCGGCTACGACTGGGAAGGCGACCGGCCGCTCAAGCGCCCCACCCACGAGTCCATCATCTACGAAGTGCACGTCGGAGGGTTCACCCGCTCGCCGACAGCCGGCGTGCGGCATCCGGGCACCTTTGCGGGGATGATCGAGAAGATCCCGTATCTCCAGGCGCTCGGCATCACGGCCGTCGAGCTGATGCCGGTGTGTGAGTTCGACGACTCGAACGTGTCGCTCAATCCGGCGGGCGAGGCGCTTCGCAACTACTGGGGCTACAACACGGTCGGGTTCTTCAGCCCGCACTCGGGCTACTGCGTCAACCAGGAGGGGGCGTCGCATGCCAACGAATTCCGCGATCTGGTCAAGGCCCTCCACAAGGCCGGCATCGAGGTGATCCTCGATGTCGTGTTCAACCACACGGACGAGGGAAACGAACTGGGACCGACGCAGTCGTTCCGGGGGATCGACAACCGCACGTTCTATCTTCTCGACCCGGTCAATCCCGCCGTCTACGTGAACTACAGCGGCGCCGGCAACACCGTCAATGCAAATCACCCGGTGACGCAGAAGTTCATCGTGGACTGTCTGCGCTACTGGGTGCAGGAGATGCACGTCGACGGCTTCCGGTTTGACGAAGGCTCGATTCTCGCGCGCGGGGAAGACGGCGCGCCGCTCGTTCACCCGCCGGTCATCTGGCAGATCGAGCTGGAAGACGCACTGGCCGACACGAAGCTGATCGCGGAGGCCTGGGACGCCGCCGGCCTGTATCAGGTCGGGCACTTCCCGGGCGACCGCTGGGCCGAGTGGAACGGCCGCTATCGAGACGACGTCCGGAAGTTTGTGAGAGGCGATCCCGGCCTGACGGCCGCCATTGCCTCGCGGCTCGGCGGCAGCGCGGACATCTATCAAGCACGCGGGCAGTCGCCCGTCAACAGCATCAACTTCGTGACCGTCCACGATGGCTTCACGCTCCAGGATTTGGTCTCCTATAACGACAAGCACAATGAAGCGAACGGCGAAGGCAATCGCGACGGCATCAACGAGAATCTGAGCTGGAACTGCGGCAGCGAAGGACCCAGCAGCGACCCGGCGGTCGAGGCGCTGCGAACACGGCAGATCAAGAACTTTCTGACGATCCTGATGCTGTCGCGCGGCGTGCCGATGCTGCTCGGCGGTGACGAGATCCGTCGTACGCAGGGCGGCAACAACAACGCGTACAACCAGGATAATGCGACCAGCTGGTTCGATTGGACGATGGCCGGCTCGAACCACGAGGTGTTGCGCTTCGTTCAGCGGGTGATTGCTTTTCGTCAAGCGCATCCGGCGCTGCGGCAGCCGCACTTCTACCGGGGAGCGGTCAACGAGCGGGGCATGGCCGACATCGCCTGGCATGGAACGAAGCTGGGAAGTCCGGGCTTTGGCGATCCGCAGGGGCGAGCGCTGGCATGCACGATCGCCGGCCTCGACGGCGATGCAGATTTGCACATCATGATGAACATGTTCCGGGAGCCGCTCGATTTCGATGTGCCGGTGGATCCGCAGCGGGCATGGTACATCGCCATCAATACGTTCGCGCCCGGTCCGCACGACATCGTCGATCACGGTCACGGTGCGCGGTTGGTTCGTTCGGTGTGCACGGTGCGGGAGAGAAGCATCGTGGTACTTGTCGGTATCGGTTCGTGACACGGCAAACGAGGCTGAGGGAAACAGACGAAACGGCAGTGAGTCTTGAGTTGTCAGTTTTGAGTTGTGAGTTATGAGGTCGGCTCGCCGCCCGGATGACGCAGAGACTGGTCTCGCGGGGCTCGACGTTCCGCAGGTCTGAAACTCATGACTCAAGACTCACAACTCATCACTGTTGGAAGGACGTCCGGACGTCCTCGCTCACCTGCCAGCGGTCCTCAGTATTCGGCAAACGCGTCGTCCAGGTAGCAATACAGCCAGCGCTCGCCGGGCTCGGCCGAGGCGATGACCGCATGACCGCTGGCGCGCGCATGTTTCGTCGCGTGTTTGTTCGGGGAGCTGTCACAACACAGCGTTGTCCCGCATTGCTGGCAGGTCCGGAGGTGCACCCAGTCCGCGCCGATCTTCACGCATTCCGCGCACTGACGGCGCTCTGGGCGCTTGACCGAAGCGATCGCCGTGAGATGAGAGCAGTTCCCGTCAGGCGTCATTTGCCGTTGTAGACCACGCGCCAGGTTCTGCCCTTGACGCTCTCGGTGACGTAGATTGACCCATCCGGCCCCTGCGCGGTGCCGTTCGGCCGGGCGACAGCCTCGGCCGGACTCATGAGCGGCTCTTTGCCTTTGAAGCCGTCGGCAAACACCTCGAACGTTCCGGACGGTTTGCCGTTGGCAAACGGCTGGAACAACACGTTGTATCCAGCCATCGGCTGCGGCGCGCGATTCCACGAACCATGTGACGTCATGAACGCGCCGCCGCGATAGCGGGCGGGAAGCAGACTGCCCGAATAGAACATCAGGTCCACCGGCGCGTAGTGGGCGGGGAACGCCGCGATCGGCGACTCGAACTGCGCGCAACGGCCGACTTCTCTGCCGTCGCCGCCGTATTCGGGCGCCAGGATCATCCTGTTGGTCTTCCCGTCGAAGAAGCAATACGGCCAGCCGAAGACGGACCCCGGCTTCACCAGCAACAGCGGCTCGAGCGGCCGGTTCACGTTGTCTTCGACGGTAAAGTGCTCGGGATAAAGCGTGTCGAGCGAATCGCGGCTGTTCATCGCGACGTAGAGACTGCCGTCGTGCCAGTCGAGTGCCACGGCTTGCCGCAGCCCCGTGGCATAACGATTCGCTTTCGAGAATTTCTGTCCCGGCGTATCGGCGCTGAACTTCCAGATCCCGCCGTGTTCGTCGAGTTGCGGACAGGGATCGACACCCTTCGCCCCCTTCGTTCGATCCGGTTCGGCGCAGGCATTCGACGGCAGGCCGACGTTGACGTAGACGTTGCCCGCGTTGTCGAACGCGATGTCCTTGTCCCGGTGCCCCCGCTGGTTCGGGCCGCTGGGGAAATCACCGACGACGACTTCCGCCGGCCCTGACGGTCTCAATTCCCCAGGCGCCATCTTGAAGCGCTCGATCGACGTCGGGGTTGCGTAATACAAGTAGCCGTTGCGGAGCCTGATGCCGGTCGCGCCCTGCGTACCGAACTGTTCCTGCACATCGATCCGGCCGTCGCCAGTCGTGTCGCGCAGTCCGAGGATGAATCCCGGCTGCGGAGGCTGGCCCTGCACCGCCGGGCCGCTCCGCACGGACACGAAGACATCCCCGTTCGGCGCGACGACGAGGTTTCGAGCGGTGCCGAGATTGTCGGCAATCACGCCGGCACAGAAGCCGGCGGGCAACGTCAGGCCGCCGTTGTCCGGATCGCACGCGAAGCCCTGCGGCTTCTGTCCATGCATTGTCGCGGAGGCGATGCAGCCGACGGCTGCAGTGAGCGTCGCGATGAACACGTTTTTCACTCAGGAACTCCTTTCATCGCCAAGGACGAAGGCGAGTCGCCGCCGGCGGCCGGTGCTCATCCTCGAAGATCATGCGTCGATACGCATTGCGCCTTCACTGATACTCTGGCAGCTGACGAACGCAAATCGCACGGCGCGTTCGTCGTCGAGCGCAGGCGCGGTCAGCGTGCGGCCGATGCGGCTGCTGAAACCGTCGCTCGTCGGTGAAGCGGTACCAGTATTCGTGCGCGGGCCTCAAGCCGGCGGCGAGGAAGCGGCACGTCCAGTCCGTGTCTGCACTCACCTCCGCTCTTCCCGGTGCGACAACGTTCCGAAGGCACAATCCGACCGACTTCAACTGTGGGGCGTGGCGCGTGCGAATCAGAGACGGGCGGCCGCCTCGTCCCGAGGATGACGCTGTCGAACGCCAGATCGCCGGAAGCCACGCCTGGCTGATACAGACCTCTCCGCCCCGCCACGGCTGCGCAGGCGGATGCGCGTCGAGTCCCGGGTCGGCCAGGCCTGCGCCAAGTGCGGCCGCAGTCGTCGCGAAGAAGCGGCGACGACTCATTCTCAGGCGGGATCGACTCGATTTCACCGTCATAGCCAAGGCTCTGTCAAACGCCGGACGCTTCACTGTCGCTCAGCATCATATCTTCGATGATTGCGCCATCGTTGGCTCTCGATTCACGTGGCGCGTTCGAAGGCCTCCCAACGTATGAACACGATGTGTTGATTGAGTTCTTGAAGTCCTTGCCAGCCCAGCCGCCCGGAACGAAGGCTCTTGTCGTGGACGAATGCTTTCCAAATGCGTCCGTCCGTCTTTCATTTTGTGCGTTTCGAGATCGATCAGGCGGCGGGTCCTCGAAATCGTCGAATGATCCGGCGGCGCCTCAAGTATCGTCCCGGCGCCAGACCAGGCCGGCCGATCTCATCGGCGTAGAATCGCTGGCAGAGTGCCTCGACGTAGCCATCGAAGTCCGCTTGGTCGAGGACCTGATTGAGTCGCGCGTAAAACGGGTGCGCCGCGCTCCGTGGCAGGTCTTGCGTGGCCACCCACTAGGGCGCCAGGCTGTCTTTGAGCCACAGCGACAGCCGGCCGCTGGGCTTGTCCCATTCCTTCCCGTGGTGGCGGAAGCCTGCATCGGTCAGGGCCGCCTTGATCGCCGCCGACGACGTCGTGGCCCAAATCATCCCCCCGCCGTGTCTCTCCAGCAACGCCGCGACGATGCGCGGTGACAACCTGTTGTTCCCGTGAGCCGGGTCGCGTGCGATGTACCCGAGTTCCGGCACGTCGGTCGCGAAGACGTGGTCGCTCGCCGCAGCGACCCGCGCCGCATAGGCGGGCCGCGCCGGCTTGATCGCGCCGACGCCGACGATCTCCTCATCTGTCCGCACGACGGCGAGAATAACTGAGCGCGGTAGCCATGTCTTGACCGAATCTGGGTTCTCGATCGCCCCTCCCTCAATGATGATCGTCGTGCATCGTTCCATCTCCGCCGCAGTTAAGTCCCCCGGCGCGCAGGTCTCGACACGATAGTCCGCCTGCGCTTCAGGCTTCGGACCGTTCATCGTTTCTCGCCGTCGTTCCTCCGCGCGATTCCAGGAACGTGAACGCGTTGTGAATTGGGGCATTGCATTCGCCCGATTCGCGCCCTGATGACATTGGCGACAGCAACACGCCGCCGCCTTCGCCCGGCTCGTAGGTCAACCGGTCTTCCTGAATCACCCAGCGCGGTCATCGGCAAGCGCAGACCGTAGCGCTTTGACGAACCTCGCGAGGTTCTCTGTCGTCGTTCGGCGGCCGGTCCGTGACAGACCGGCGAAGAACGAACGGCGAAGACCCTTGCTCAATTCGAGCTGGACGCCGCGCCCGGTCGTCCCCCGGTTGCGCCGGCGAACAGCGCCGACTGCATTCAGCTCAAGGCCGGCGACTGCGCGCCGCGGGCGGTCGTGCTCGTCGGCCCATGGTTCACGCGCTTCGACATCGGGCTCACGAAGAAGGTATCGATCGGCGGGAACAAAAGCATCGAGCTCCGTGCCGATGTGCTCAACGTCTTCAACAGCGTGAACTTCAGCGTCACCGACCCATCGCGCACCCCAGGGGCGGGCGCCGGGATCTTCCAGACCGATTCCGCCTATCGTGACCTCGACAACACCTACGATCCAGGGGGCCGTCTCGGACAGATCGCGCTCAGATTCAATTGGTAGGGGAAGACGCCAAGTACGAAAACGTCGGAATGACGCGATGCGCGACGATTTGGTCGCTCCTCCGCCCGGACTGCGACTATTGGTCAGTGCTCGAAGTCGGCGCTTTTATTCGAACCGTTCGAGGCCTCTCGGCTTCCACACCGTGTTCGACTCCGCCCGCAACAGATACCGGATGAACGCGCGCGCATCGTCGCCATGCGTGGCTCTGGCTGACACCGCGACAGCCGAGTCGATCCACGCGCCCAGTTCGGCGGGCAGCGGGCCGACCAGCTCGATTTCCTTGTAAGGAAGGATCTGGCTGATCGTCTGAATGGCCATGTCGCCTTCGCCGCGCGCCAGCGCCTGACCGCCTTCGCCGTTGGTGCTGGGGGGAGCGTTCACGCCCGCGAACTCCGGCCGCTTCAGCACATCGTCGATCAGCAGTGCGACCATGGTGCGCGAAGCCGGATTCGACCGCATCACGGCCTTCGCGCTTTTGAGCGCGGCCGCGAACTTTTCGACCGTCGAGATGTCCGGCTTGGGTGCGCCCGATCGCACCGCGAGACCCATCCGGGTGCGGCCGAGCGGGGTGAACGTGCCCGGTGCGACGCCGCCGTCCAGAGACAACGTGGTCATCAACTGGAAGGGCAGCACGATGACATCGGGCGGCGGAGTCTTGTTCGTCATCTCCTGGACGATGGTGCCCATCCCGACGACGACGATGCCAACCTTCCTGCCTGTTTCCTTCGTAAAATCTGCGGCGATGTCGGGCAGGCCGGAGGCGAAGACCACGCCTGGAGTGATGACCCGGATATCTGCAGTCGCATAATCGCCGGCTGTCGGCGCAAAGACCGCCGGTGCACGTGGCGCCTGGCCGCGAATTCCAGAGGTGATGAGGCAGGATGCGGCCAATGCCATTGCGAGATCAGACGTGTGAATCCGGCCCACGTGTCCCTCCTTTCGTTACGAAACGATGGTACGACGGATTCACGTACGGATCGAAAAGAAGCCGGAGCGCCGGTCCGCGCGTCTCCGGGTCGAACAGGGAGATCGAGGCCATCACCGGGAAGCCGCGCGCACCGCAGCGGGAACGCGCGTTCGCTGGCGTCGTCACGAACGGCGAGGTGATGCGCACGCTGGGTCGACCACCTCGACGACGATGGTTCGCGAAGGTTCTCGTCACGCTGCAGGTCGACCGGCCTGTAACGTTCCGGAAGGGTTTCCTGTATCCCCTACAGGCCGTCATGTGGCTCGAAACGACAATTTGGTACTCATTTCAGCGAGTCGCATAACGGGCGAGGCGCGCCACAGGCGCGCCCGCCGGAGTGGCCCGCCTTCGCCGCAGGCGCTACGGCCCGTCCGCCGTAGCT
This sequence comes from Acidobacteriota bacterium, assembly GCA_046726355.1. GTDB lineage: Bacteria > Acidobacteriota > Vicinamibacteria > Vicinamibacterales > CAVVIG01 > QHWF01. Next base: position 82,991 of record JBKPAI010000053.1, read on the forward strand.
TTAGCGGAGGCGGAGGCGGAAGCGGGGCATACGGGCCCCGTGAGCGCCGGCGTGGGGGTCCGCGAGGGCAAAACCCCCGGATCGAGTTTGTGTCATGGCTCATAATCGACTCGCCTCCGTACGGAACCGTGCGGCGTGCCTCGTTGCAGCGTTGATGCTGACCTCGGGCTGCTCGCTGCGAACGTATGCGATCAACAGAGTTGGCGACGCGCTGGCGTCGGGTCATTCCGTCTACAACAGCGATGACGACCTCGCCTTGGTCGGCGGCGCGCTGCCATTCGCGTTGAAACTGACCGAGAGCCTGCTCGCCCGGTCGCCCAATCACCGCCCTCTGCTGTTGACGGCGTCGCGCGGGTTCGTTCTGTACTCCTACGCCTACGTGGACTACCCGGCGTTGGTCGCTGCCGACGACGATCTCGATCGGGCGCGGCAGCTTCGAGGGCGGGCACGCCGCCTCTACCTGCGAGCGTTTCAGTACGGGATCCGCGGTCTCGAGCGCTCGTATCCGGGAATCGAAGCGGCATTGCTCGAGGATCCCCGTGGCGCCGTGCGACGGATCAACACGAAACGCAGGGGCGACGATGTCGCGTTCATGTACTGGACTGCCGCCTCGCTCGCGCTCGCGATTTCCGCGTCGCCTGGCGACGCCGCCCTCATGGCACGGCTCCCGGAGGTTGAATCGCTGCTCGACCGCGCCCTCGAAATCGACGAGGCCTGGGACCAGGGGGCGCTCCACGAGCTCAAGGTGGTGCTGGCCGGCGCAACGCCCGGCATGCCGGACCTGGCCCTGATCAGAAGGCATTACGACCGGGCCGTGGAACTGTCTCACGGGAAGAGTGCCTCCATCCATCTCGCTTACGCGGAAGCCGTATCGGTGCCGTTTCAAAACGCCACCGAATTCCACCAGCTGATTCAGCGCGCGCTCGAGGTCAATCCGGACGCCGAACCGGCGACCCGTCTGGTCAACCTGCTGGCGCATCGACGGGCGAGGTGGCTGGCGGCGCGGGCCGATCAGCTCATTCTCGGCGATGAATCACCTGTCTCCCGGAAAAGGACACGATGACGAGATCACGATGGCATCCGATTGCACTCATGCTGGCGCTGCTCGCGGGCGGTACGGTTCCGCTGCTGCAGGCGCAAGGCACCGTCACCATCCGCATGGGGACGATCGTGCCCAGGGGATCGCTCTGGGACGAGAGCCTGCAATACGTGCGGCAGGAGTGGCGAAAGATCTCCGGCGGCGCGGTGCACGTCACCATCTATTCGGGCGGCGTGCTCGGAGACGAGACGGAATTGGTCCGGCAGGTTCGTCAAGGTCGTCTTCAGGCCGCCGCGCTCTCGTCGGCCGGTCTCTCACAGATCGACAACGCGGTGTCGTGCCTGCAGATTCCGATGATGTTCAATTCGTACGCCGAGCTCGATTACGTACGGCTGCGGCTCACGCCCACGCTCGAGCGGCGCATCGAAGCCAGAGGATTCAAGGTGCTGCACTGGGCCGACGGCGGCTGGGTGCGCACGTTCACCCGCAAGCCGGCCCGGACGCCCGGTGATGTGCGCCGACTGAAGCTGTTCGCAGCAGCGAGCGATGCCCAGACCGCGCGTGTCTACAACGAGTTTGGCTTTCACGCCGTCCCGCTCGCGTTCACCGATCTCATCACCTCCTTGCAGAGCGGCACGATCGAGGCCTTCTCGACGGTGCCTCTGCTTGCCGAGGTCGACGAGTCGTACAAGCTCGCGCCCAACATGATCGATGTCCCCTGGATGCCTCTGGTCGGCGGCACCGTGATCAGTCAGCCGGCCTGGGATCAAATTCCGCCCGGGTCCCGGGCCGCGCTGCTCGACGCTGCACACGCGGCGGGTGAACGTCTTCGCGGCGACATCCGTGCGATGGGCGACCAGGCGGTCCGCGAAATGGAGAAACGCGGGCTGACGGTCGTTCATGTGGACGCGGCAACGCGTGCGTTGTGGCAGTCCAGCGCCGAGAACGCCTATGGCCGCTTGAGAGGCGCGTACTGCCCGGCGGACCTCTTCGACGAAGTGCGGCGGCTGCGGAACGAGTTTCGACAAAAACCGGACACGCCGTAGCGATACGGCGCGTTACGAGAATTTTGTTCTGGTTGTGAGCGCGCCGTATAGCGGTAGGCGCGCGCAGGGCGCCTGCGAGGGCGCGGAAGCCGGGCGAAGGGGTCCCCCCGTGCGACCGAGCCGGGGTCCGGGGCAGAGCCCCGTCTAGATGACGCCGGCGCGAGCCCGAGTTACTGCGCGTTCGAAAAGAAGAGCAGCCGGTTGGCGGTGCCCGTTGGCAAGCCCGCGAGGCGATTCAGAGACGCCGCGTTGACGATGGCGTTTCTGACCGCGGCCGGGGACGCGGTCCGGTTGTACTGGAGGAACCGCGCCGCAACTCCCGTCACGTGCGGCGTCGCCATCGAGGTGCCGCTGAGAGTAGTGATAGCGGTGTTGCTGGTCGACCACGCGGACGTGATGCCCGATCCTGGCGCGAAGACGTCGACGATGCTGCCGAAGTTCGAGAACGACGATCGGACGTCGTTGATCGTGCTCGACCCGACCGTGATGGCCTGGCTGACGCGCGCGGGCGACGAATTCGTTGCATTGACGTTCGCGTTGCCGGCCGCAACCGCGTAGGTGACGCCCGACGCGATCGAGTTGCGGACGGCCGTGTCCAGCGCCGTCGAGGCGCCGCCGCCAAGGCTCATGTTCGCGACCGCCGGGCTGATGTGATGCGCAGTGACCCAGTCCACGCCGGCAATCACGCCCGAGGTCGTCCCCGATCCGGAGCAGTCGAGCACACGCACGGAGAACAGACGGGCGGCTTTCGCGACGCCGTAGGTCGATCCGCCGACGATGCCGGACACGTGCGTGCCGTGGCCGTGGCAGTCGCGGCCATTGCGCCCGTCGTCCACTGCGTCGAACGCGACCGACGCCCGTCCGCCGAACTCGGCGTGCGTAAGCCGAATACCGGTGTCGATGATAAACACGTTCACGCCGCTGCCGGTGCTGGTGTAGGTATAGGTGCCATTAAGCGGTCGCGAAACGGCGTCGATCCGATCGAGCCCCCAGGTGGCGTTCGTCTGCGTCGTGACAATCTGCATGACCGAGTCTTCTTCCACGAAGCGGACGCGGGGATTGTCGCTGAGCGCGACCGCCTCGGCTTCAGTCATCTCCGCGGAGAAGCCGTGGATCGCGTGCGCGTAGATATGCTTGACCCGGCCCGATAACGTGCCCAGGATCATCTGATCCGCATCAGCGGCGGCGAGCCCCGGGTCGCCCGCCGCACCCGTCGCGTCCTGGTCGAGTACCACGATGTAGTGGTTGGGAACCTTCTTGCCCTGGTGACGACGGAAGCGCGGACTGTCCTCATTACGTCGGCGACCCGCCCGCTCGGCTCCAGCAGCCTGGTCCTGTCTGACGTCCTGGTGTGCGCGGACCGGGACGAACACGAGGATCACCGCGCACGCAGCAACCAGCCTCAGCGTACCTCGATACAATCTCATCGACTCTCCCCGGGCACCGACGATTCGCGCGGCGTTCACCCCGGCCGTACGCGGATATCGGCGTGAGAAGCCTGACACTCTCGTGCAGGCAGTTGATTCAGTGGTGCACCTGGGACACTACCGCGGAGAACGCGGAGGTTCAACCTCAATTCGAAAAAATCTGAGAGACCCTCCCACGTCCTCGTAGGTTGCTAACCGCTGTCGAGCTCCTGGGCTGGTAGTGCCCTTTGTGCCTTCTGTGTTCTTTGTGGTTGGCTCGGCAGGTTCGCAGACCGTTGAACGGCAGCTAACGATCAGTCTCGCGCCTTCATCATCATGCTCGGCGTGGCACATGGCTTCACGGATTCTCGCGCCGTTGAAGCAGTGCCGGTAGCTCGCGCCGTAACGTTCGGCTTGTTTTCCTTCAGTAACACTCGTGGCCGAAAACACGAGCGCGATCGGGCTGAGCGGCGTCGCCGGCGTGCTGCCGCCACGGCAACACGACCTCGAGACACTCGCGGCGGCGGGTCTTCTCAAGTCCTCGCCGGAGGCGTTGTCGGCGTTCGGCTTCGAGCGGGCGCACATCTGCGACGGGGACTACCCGCTTGAAGACATGGCGCTCGACGCGGCGCGGGCCGCCCTGAGCGACGCCTGCCTGCAACCGTCTGACGTGGACGTTCTCGTCTGGGCCAGCGGGCGGCCGGAAAGTCACGTCCGTTCAACCGCCCGCCGCGGCCGCTCCACCGGCGGCGACGTGATGCAGGGCTTTCGCTACACGTCGGCATGGCTTCAGAACGCCCTCGATCTCCACAACGCCGACGTGATGGCCGTCGCGCAGCAGGGATGTTCGACGATGTTCGCGGCGCTGAGGGTGGCACGCGCACTCCTGCTGGCCGAGCCGGCACGCCGGCACGCCTTGTGCGTGGGTGCGGACGTCCTGCCGGACGGCGCGCCGCGCGAGATCCTCTACAACGTGATCAGCGATGCCGCATGCGCGGTGGTCGTCTCACGTGGATGCCGCGCGGAGCGGTGGCTCGGCTTCCAACAGCTCTCGCGCGGTTACTACTGCGATCCGGCCGCCTGCGGTCGCGAGATCGTCGCGGCGTATTTTCCGACGGCGAAAGCGGTCATCGAACAGCTGCTGGCCGAACACGGCCTTCACCCCGACGACATCGATGTGGTGGTACCAACCGGCGTCAATCGATCCAGCTGGGACATCCTGCTGCGGCTCGTTGGCATTTCCGCGGACCGGCTCCACTGCGGTCTGCCGTCGTTCGGCCACACCATCACCGCAGACAGCTTTCTCTACCTGCAGGACCTCCGGCGCCGTGGTCAGGTAGCGCGCGGCTCGCGGCTCCTGCTCTTTACGTACGGATTCGGCTCGAGCTGGTGCGGGCTGCTGCTGGAACACTGACATGGGCCGGACCATCGTTGTCACAGGGGCAAGCGGCGCGCTCGGGCCGCACCTGCTCGCCGAATTGCTTCGCGACGAGGAGAACGAGCAGATGTTCGCGCTGCTCCGCCCCGGGCGGGAGTGGGCCAGGCGCGTTCAGGATCTGCACACCGCCGTCGGTGAGCTGATCGCATCTGAATGCTGCCCTCCATCTGGTTGCCTCCACCGTCTGCACGCGGTGGCGGCCGACATCCGCCGAGACGACCTCGGCCTGGAACGCCGCGACCACAACGGTCTGTCGAACCGCGTCGACGTCGTCATTCATGCCGCCGCGAACACCCGATTTGCGGCGCCGCTGAGCGATCTGCGCGATGTGAACGTTCATGGCACCCGGCGCGTTCTCGAGTTCGCGCGCCGGTGCGCGCGCCTGCAGCAGTTCCTGCTCGTCAGCACGACGTGTGTGGCAGGAACGCGGACCGGCGCGATCGCGGAGCACGTCGAGGAAGAGCCCCGAGAGTTCGTGAACCTCTACGAACGGACGAAGTGGGAGGCGGAACGGCTGGCCGTGTCGGCGGCCCTGCCGGTGCGCATCGCGCGACTGAGCACGTGCATCGGCGGCGAGCGGACGGGGTACGTGCATCGCTTTGGAGCGATCCACCAGTGCATCCGCTGGCTGGTGCGCGGGCTGGTGCCCATGCTTCCAGCGGTCGAGGAATCGCGCGTCGACCTGATCGCCACGGATGTCGCGGCCCGCTGGATCGCCCGTGCGGCAGCGTGTCCGGTGGACAGCCTCGAGGTCTGTCACGTCGCGGCAGGGGATCGGGCGATCGCGATCCACGAGCTGGTACACGCCGTGGTCGCCCATCTTCGCGACCGGGCTGCTGGATGGAATAGCCGCCAGATAGAGGCTCCGGTCATCGTCGACGCTGCCACGTTCGAGCTGTTTGAACGTTCCGTCGGCCAAAGCGGCGACGCCCTCTTCGCCAGGGTCCTGGAAGGCGCGAGATCATTCTTTCCATCGCTGCTGTACCCCAAGGTTTATCACACGGCCCGCGCGGAGCAGGTGTGGGGTGGCCCTCTGCCTCTGTCGGACTGGCGCTCGACGCTCGGCAAGGTCATCGAGTTCGGATGCGCCCGCGACTGGCGCGGCCGCCGTCACGTGAGAGGGCATGCCCATGTCTGACTCGCGCCCGACCCAACGGCCCGATTCCCGGGAAGCCTTTGCGCGCGCGTTGATCGAGTTCATCCAGGGGCCGCTCTTCCTCCGGCACGGCGCGCGGCCGGTGGAGCTCGACGCCTCCACGCCACTGTTCGAGACCGGCATCATCGACAGCCTGGGCATCATCGATCTCCTGGCTTTCGTTGAAACGGCAACGGGCAGAACGGTACCGATGCGAAGAGTCGATATCCGCTTCTTCGGGACCGTTGACCGAATCTGCCGTGCCTTCTGGAACGAGACGGAGCAATCATGACCGCCCCTTATCCGCAGTCCGCACCTACACGATCTGAAGACGACCTGCGCATGCTGAATGGCATCGACGCGCGCGTTCGCAGCATCGCCGCATCCCTCGGCGCTCAGGAAATCCAGTATCCGACACTGATCGCGCGCGGCGTGCTCGAGCAGGCGGAATACCCGCAGGCGTTTCCCCACCTGCTGATGTCGGCGTGCCGGTCCGCCCTGTTCGAAGACGCCGACACGGCCGAATGGTGCCTCTCGCCGGCGGTGTGTTACCACACGTACGCGCAGCTCGCCGGCCGCGTGCTCGAAGCGCCGGCGGTCATCACCGCCCGCGGCCGCTGCTTCCGTGCCGAGCGCGGCCTGGCGCCCGGCGTCCGCCAGATCGAATTCGAGATGCGCGAGATTGTCGTGCTGGGACCATCCGCCTGGGTCGATGCGTCCGCGGAGGTCGCGAGGCTCGCCATCGAAGCCATCGCCGGCGACTTGAGCCTCACAGGCGAGTGGCAGGCAGCGGCAGATCCGTTCTTCCTGCCGGCGGCGGCCGGGAAAGCGCTGATGCAGCGGCTGCTGAAGGTGAAGATGGAATACCAGTGGCCGCGACCGGGGGGCCTCGCGCTGGCCAGCGTCAACCGGCACGGGCCCTTCTTCGGCCAGCGCTTCCACATCGCCACGCCGGATGGCCAGCCCGTTCACACCGCGTGCATCGCCGTCGGGCTGGATCGCTGGGCGCATCACGCGCAGCGATCCGCGGGCGATCGCTGCGAGGAGGTCACACGATGATTTATGCCGACTATCTGTCGACCGCGGAAATGCAGCGATGGAACCTCGACACCGATGTCGCGTGGGACGACATCGACGCGCAGCTGGCGCTCGGACAGCCCGACCTCCTGAAGCGGGTGCGCGATTCCGCGCTCATCGAATCGTTCTTCCCGATATTCACGTGCCGGGCCATGGACCTGCTGTGGGACGACATCGCCGCCACCGCCGTGTTCAGCATCCAGCTGTACGAATCGTATAAGCACTACCACGTGTTCAACCAGTATCTCCATCGGATCGGCTACGACCCGATCGACGACGCGGAGATCGGTGCGATACGCCGGCGGAACCTCGGCCTGCGCTACGAGGATGGGACCCGCCTTCTGACGCAATACATGATGAGCGAGCACTTTGCGGCGTTTCACTTCATGAAGGACGCCAAGGCGGCGCGCGAGCCGGTCCTCCGACGCATCTTGACGCTGGTCGGTCACGACGAGCTCCGCCACACGCAGTTCGCGTACGACCTGCTGGCGCTCAGGATTCAGCGCGATCCGTCGGAGTCGGCGAAGGTCCACGAGGCCGCCCGATCGTTCCGGCATATCGGGCTCGAAGTCGTCAGCGACATCCCGATCGCTGAAAAGAACGAGTTCGCATCGATCGTGACCATGAGCCAGAAGATCCGGCGGCTGACAGGCAGGGGCTTGCGGATGGTCGACTGGGAGGAGGCCGGACGTGCAGGAGCGGCGTAGCCTTTACTGGCGATTGAACTGGTACCGGCAAAGCGAGCTCGAAGGTGCGCTGGTGCTGGGGCGGATGGTCCGGCACGTGACGGATCCGTACCTCGTCGGCCGGCTCACCGGCCACTGCGCCGACGAAGCACGGCACGCGTGGCTGTGGATGCGCACTCTGGAAACGCTCGGACTCCCGACCGTGCGGATCCGCCGGAGCTACCAGTCGTTCTACCTGGACGAGATCCCAGCGCCACGAACCCTGATCGAGGTGCTTGCGCTCACCCACGTCTTCGAGCACCGGGTTCATCGTCACTTCACGGACGAACTGGGCCGACGAGGCCTGCCGGACGCGGCGCGCCGGACATTCCGCGCCATGCTGCGGGACGAGCAGCAGCATCTCGACTGGATTTGCGGGTGGCTGGCACGGCAACCGGCGGCCGGCGTGATTCTGGACCGGTACCGCAGCGCCGACGAGCGCGTGGTTCAACGGCTCACCCCATATCGGGAACGGCTCTGGGACATCGACGGGCTGGGCGAAGAGCGGATCGAGGGAAGCGATGGCGAACACCGAAACGCGGTACAAGAACTTCACGCGGCGCAGTCGCAGCATCCCGGGTAAGCTGCTGCGTCAGGGCGCACTTCATCTCGTCCCGCTGTACTACCTGGTGAAGCTCAGCGATCTGGGAAGGGAGGGTATCGAGCGCTCGGGCAGCTTCCGATTCGCGGATCACGTCTACCGAGGCACGCCGTCTGGTCGAACGGCGCTGGGGCGCTGGATCGACGCGCGGCTGCTCGCGATGCCCGCGGCGCAGGCGTTTCGACGCCGCTCGGACCACGCTCGCGGCGTCGTGCAACGGGCACTCGAGTCGTTGGCGCCGGGCACGGCCCCGCTGCGGGTCCTGGCCGTCCCCTGCGGCATTCCTCGCGACATGATCGATCTCTGTCGCACGCTGCGAAGCGAGAACCCCGGCCTGCTGTCGCGACTCGAGTATCACGGCTTCGACATCGACCCTGCGGCGCTCGCGGTTGCGCGCAGCTTGACGGCACAGATCGGGCTCGCGTCCGCTCATTATCACCTCGGCGATGCGTTGCACGCGGATGACTACCCCGAGTTGAAATTCCAGGTCGTGATCAGCACCGGCCTCGGAGAGTTCCTTCGCGACGACGAACTGTCGGCGTTCTGCGCATGCGTCTACGACGTGCTGGAACCTGGCGGGACCTTCTACACGAGCGCAACCGCGAGGGACTGGCGTTCGGACGTCTTTCTCCAGATGGCCGAGCTCGTGACCAACTATCGCGACCATGTCGAGTTGGAACGGATTCTCCAGCGCCTTCCCTGGAGACGTCTCGTGCTCTCGGACGACCCCAGCGGCCTCCAGACGTTCGTTGCCGCGGTCAAGTGACATGATGTCGACGCTGGCCTCGTGGGTTCTGCGGCACCGCGGCATCACGATTCTCTTCTGGTCCGTCCTCATTGGTGTCTCCAGCCTGTTTGCGGCGCGCCTGCAGGACATCTTGAAAGGTGGGTCGGATGGAGTGCCGGGGAGCGCGTCCGTGGAGACCATCGAACGGGGTGTCGCCGAAGGCATCCCGGCGGGCACTTTCTTTCCGTTCCTCATCCTGCTGAAGAACGATCGTCTCCATGTTCACGACGCGCAGTTTGAAGTTGCGGCGCGAGCGATCGAAGACAGCCTGGGCACAGTGCCAGGCGGCGGGGCCGTCCGGTCATACTGGAATACTGGTCGTGTCGACCTGCTGGGAAAAGACCGGCAGACCGCCCTGCTCCTCTTTCGCGCGAACGTCGCCACAGTGAACGAGGCTGAAGTACTCACTCGAGAGGTGCGAGCGGCCATCAGCCGGGCCCGGCTCCCTGACGGCTTCCGCGCAGTCGTCACCGGAACCGCCCCGATGTACTTCGACCTCGACCGGCAATCCTCCGCCGATCTGCTCCGTGCGGAGCGGGTCGGGCTGCCCATCACCCTCATCATCCTTTTGGTGGCATTTGGCTCGCCGCTCGCTGCGGGGTTGCCGGTGCTGCTGGCGTTGTCAGCTGTGGCCATCAGCTCCGCCGGGCTGTTCTTCCTGAGCCGCGTGACGACGGTCAGCGTGTTCTCCCAAAACGTGGTGTCGATGATCGGGCTCGGCGTGGGCGTCGATTACGCGTTGTTCATCGTGAGCAGTTTTCGCGCGGCGCTGGCGCAGGGTTCCGGCGTTCGCGCGGCGGTGATGCGGGCGATCGAGGAGTCAGGACACACAGTTGTGGTCTCGGGTCTGGCCGTCGCCATCGGCTTCTGCGCCCTGTTTCTGGTGAACGTGCCCTTTCTGCGATCAATGGCGGCCGGCGGCATTCTCGTCGTGCTCACGACCGTCGCCGTGTCCCTGACGCTGCTGCCGGTGGTGCTCTCGTACGTCGGCACGGCGGTGAACTGGCCTCGACGGCACCCGCAGCCGTCGCAGAGGCGGACCGCAGTCTGGGGACAATGGGCTGGTCTGGTGATGCGGCGCCCCTGGACGTTTCTGGTCGCGGGACTCACGATGCTCGCCGTGTTCGTGGCGCCGGTGCGCCGGCTGCAACCCTGGAACGTCGGCGTGGAGGATCTCGTCGGGGATCTCGAAGCACGCGAGGGATACGACGTGCTCGCCCGCGAGTTCGAGCCGGGCGCGATCGGGCCGACCATCCTGCTGATCGAGGCGCCGGCCGGACGGACGATGTGGGATCCTGATTTCCAGCACGGCGTCGCCGCGCTCTCAGAACGATTGTCTGAAGATCCGCGAATCGCACGCGTGAACGGGTTCCCGGATCTTCTGTCGGTCGCGACCAATCTTCCCCGATCGGTCCGGTCGCCGGCGGATCTGCCGCAACGGCTCCAACGGCTCGCTCGAGATGTCCTCGGTGCGGATGACAGGACGGCGCTGGTCGTCCTGCTGCCCTCGTCTGCGCCCGAAGCACGGAACTCAATGGCGCTCGTCGATGACCTGCGGCACGACGCCTGGCCCGAGCTCAAGGGAGTCCGGGCGCGCGTCGGGATCAGCGGCGCGACGGCGCTCACCAAAGATTTCAACGACGAGGTCTTCGGCCGGATGCGGGTGGTCGTGCCGGTCGTCCTCGGGACGACGTTCCTGGTGCTGCTGGTGTCGTTTCGGAGCGTCCTGATCCCGTTGAAGGCGATCCTGCTGAACCTCTTGTCGGTGCTGGCGTCGTACGGGTTTCTTATCTACGTGTTTCAGGATGGCCGCGGCGCACACTGGATCGACCTCTCAGCACCGGGCGGGCTCAATTCGTTCATCGTGCTGGTGCTGTTCACGGTCCTGTTCGGGCTCTCGATGGACTATGAAGTGTTTCTCTTGAGCCGCATGAAAGCCGCCTATCTGGCGACGGGCGACAACGTGCGAGCGGTCTCCCTCGGTGTGCAGCAGACGGCGGGCTCCATCTCGAGCGCGGCCCTCGTCATGGTGTCGATTTTCTGCTCGTTCGGGTTCACCCGCCTGGTCGCGACGCGCGAGCTCGGGCTCGGCCTCGCCTTCGCCGTGGCGCTCGACGCGACGCTGGTTCGTCTGGTCCTCGTGCCCGCGCTGATGGCGCTCCTCGGGAAGTTCAACTGGTGGTTCCCGGGGCGGCGCGGATTGGGGTTGCAGCGCAGCCCTTCAGGGCCTGTTAAGA
>JBKPAI010000054.1:0-102791 GCA_046726355.1 Acidobacteriota bacterium
GGGCCGCGCGCCCAGGGCGGACCGGGGGCCGTCGGCGGACGCGGGCGCGCCCAGGATCCGAACGCGCCGCCGCGTGTGAACAACGGGCTCACAGGCGATCCCCACGCCGCGACGAAGGATATCGGCAAAGCCGTGTTCGAGATCGGCGTCAACAACGCCGTGACGCAGATCAAAAAGTTGACGGCCGAACGCCGGGCCTCCGCGCAGGACTGACGCGAATGCGAAGCCGCCGGTATTCGATGTTCCCAATCGGAGCGGCCGCCTTCCTGTTGTTCAATGCCGCCACGGCTGGGGCCCCGGTTCGGGCACAGACCGGCGCGGCGGCGGCTGCCGATCAAGTCCGTGAGACCGAGCGGGCGTTCGCCCGATCGATGGCCGATCGGAACCACGCGGCCTTCGTGTCGTTCCTCTCCGAGGAAGCGGTCTTCATGAGCCAGAACGGGACGCTGCGCGGGAGGCAGGCCGTGGCCGACGGCTGGAAGCGGTTCTACGAGGGCGCCAGTCCGCCGTTCTCATGGGAGCCCGATCGCGTCGAAGTGCTCGATTCAGGAACGCTCGGCCTGTCGAGCGGTCCGGTTCGCGATCCGCAGGGCCGCCGCATCGGGACGTTCAACTCGATCTGGCGTCGCGAGGCCGGCGGCAACTGGAAGATCGTGTTCGATAAGGGCTGTCCGCCGTGCGAGTGCCGGTGATTGGTGTCCTTGGTGTTGATCGCGCAGCGTGAGGGGTCGAACGAACTCTCGATGATCAGAACCGATCGAACGAGAACCCGAACTGCCGCAGCCGGTCGGACGAGAAGCTGATCCACCGGCCGCGATCGGCATCGAGGACGCGGGTGACGAGCCGCCTCATTGCCGTCGGGTCGGTCACCGCCTGATCCTGCGCCGCAGCGGCATGAATGGCGGCCACGATCTGGGCATACGCGCTCACGTACGTGTCCGAAGGATCGATCGCCAGGTCCCACCAGGAGCGGACGGCGTCGGCGACGTTGCCGGCCTGCCAGTAGATGCTGCCGATCAGATAGCGCGCATCGCTGGCGCGGTACGCCGACGGTGTCGTGTTGAGCACGGCATTGAGAATCCCGAGGCGCACCTGATCGTAATGCGCCCGCAGCGCATAGCGCATGGACAGGCCGCGGCGATCGAGCTCGGTGCGATAGTACCGCTGCAGCAGCATCATGAGATCGAATGCGTCCCGGTTCACCTGACGCGTCCAGCGGAGATCCTCGGGACGGGCATCGAGCAGCGTGATCAGCGCATCGAAGCTGCCCTGGGCAAACTTGTCGAGAAGGAAGAGGAGCTCGGTGGCGGCCTTCGTCGATGGATGGGCTGATACGTAGCGGTTCACGAACTCGATAAAATCGCGGTGGTCGGCCGCGATTCCAAGCTCGACCCACAAGCGCGGGTCGCGCGCAGCCGTATCGACGTAGGGTTGCAGCGCGTTCTGGTCGACGTAGCGGCGCAGCAGCTCCGGCAGCCGACCGGTCTGGGCGTTGTACGTGGAAGCAAATGTCAGGATCGATTGAAACGGGCGCCATCGTTCGCGGCGCGACCACGCGCCGTCGACAATCAGCTGCAAGGCGGCATCGCCCAGGACGAGCGGCGCTTTCGGTCGCTCTTCAGCCGTTCGGTCCAACAGACTGACGAACGCATTCATCGCCCCGCGCTCCCTTGGCACCATCCGCGGAAATGTCAGCTGGTCCGGCCGCAGAAAGGGAAACAGCGAAGCGCCTCGCGCGGCAACCTTGCGGACATCGAATTCGAATCCCGCGATCTCGATGACCGCCGATTCATGGTCCAGCCGGAAGATGTCATCGTCCGGCGCGACGTTCGGAGGTCCCGAAACATTCGGTGAGGGACGAGGAGCCGGCTTGACCAGCCCGACTGACCCGGCGGCCACAATCGCGGCTGCCCGGCTGCGGACCAGCATCGGCCGCGCAGACAGCGACACCGCTACCGTCGTGAGAACCACGTGAAGCGCAAAGGACAGGGCGAACGACGAAGGATAGCGATAGTTAGTCACACGCTCACGTGGGGCCCCGGCCCACATCCCGGTTCGCGCCCTATTTAGACCCCGAATTCGGTGAAATGGCTTATCGCTGAGGCGGAGCGTGCTGAAGTCGAAGCAGACCTGCAGGACTGGACCGCTATACCTCGCGTTACGAAGAATCTTCTCGGTGTAAGCGCGTCGTATATCAGAACTCAGAGCCTGTGAAGAAATCCGCCGGCGGCCTCCTGTAGCCCAGGCCTTCAGGCCTGCATCACGGCCGACGGGGCAGCCCTAAAGGGCTGCGCTTACACGTGATTTCTTCACAGGCTCTCAGAACTCAAAACTCACGACTCAGAACTTTCCTATCGTGTCTGGAGTTGCGCGCGCACGGCTGCGACGATGATTTCGATCAAGGATCCGGGCGACAGGCGGCTCAGAACGAGTGCCGGCTCACTACTCAGCTCGTAAGCGACGATGATGTTGACCAGGTGCCGCGGCGCCAAGGCGCCGAGCTCCTTCCGGAGCAGTGTCTCGCCCTTCTCAAGGACCGCGAACGGATCGAGGATCGGCTCGGGCGCGGCGGGCATGGCGTGAACGGGCGGCGACACGATTGAAGGCGCCGGACCCTCGAACATCGATTCCGCCGATTCGCCGGGTTCCCGCATCAGCGGGTGGAGCGCGCGATCGAGCGCGCCCTCCAGGTAGACCGGCGTGAGGCCGGTCGCCCAGTAGGCTGTAGCCGTTCGATTCGGCTGTGTCGTCTCGCGCGGCGTTCGCAGGGGGTGTGCGGCGTTGAGAGGCACGAATTCAATCCAGCCTTCCCATGTGCCGTCGACCGTGGGCGCGCCACAGGCCTGAGCCTGGTACACAGTTCCGTCTTGGGTCATCACCGGAGTGATGAATCGCACGAACACCTCGGCCACCGTGACCCTCCGCAGAAGAAGGCAATGCAAAACAATGGCCGCGACGCGTCACAGCTGACGCACTGAGACTTGCTACGCCACTCTGGTGGGAGGAATTTCGATGCTGTATACACTCGCGGTAATTCTGTTGATCGCGTGGCTGCTTGGCCTGGTCGGCACGTATACGATCGGCGCGTTCGTGCACGTGCTGCTCGTCCTCGCGATCGTGCTCTTCCTCATTGGTCTGCTGTCTGGCCGGCAGACGGTTTGAGCGAAGCACGAGCTGGACGTTCCTCGTTAACGCGCTATATAGAGCGGTCCAGAGTCACGCGCCTCTAGCCGTCCATCCAGCCCCGTCCGGGGGCGGCTCTCCAGCCGCTCCCGCTTGTCACTGCGTCGCCAGCCGCTTCTTCTCCCGATCACTGAATCGGGGCAGCGTACCGGTGTCCACCGTCTTGTTTTCGTCGGAAATGACTTGAAACCTGGGGCCGCAGCAGACGCCTGAAGTAGCTGGTGATGTCGGGGGTGAAGATGTCGCCCTGTTTCGCCCCCCGGCGTGCGGCGCCCACGCGCTCGGCCAGCGACTGCTGCGCCGCGCGAATCTTGGACGGATCGGCCGTCTTTTCGAACGGCGGCGCCCCGTCGTCGGCGGTCTTGCGCAGATCGACGTACTTCTCGACGCGCGCTTTGAAATCGCGCACGACTTGCCCGTCGCGGGCCGCCGCCGATTTTTGCGAGCTGGAGGCGACCGGTCCGTAAACCGCGAAGGCCGACAACAGGAGCCCGGCAACCAGTCCCGTCATGTGCGCTCCTCCCATCTTTCCCCGACGCACGTGACGTACCACGGCAGGTCGACTGTCGGAGGCTGTCGCGTAACTTTTACTCATTTCATCCGCTGAGCCTCAGCCATGTCGCCGTAAGGTGTTGCGCCCGTTACACACGACTGCCCGGAATGGCGCTTGCGCTAACAGCCAATCGAGATGACGAACAACGGCTCGAACACTCAGTCGTGGACACGGCTGGAGGCGTATCTCGCGTCGCTGCATCCTGGTGATGTGATCACGGTCAACGACACGATCGAGCACACCGACCTCGCGCCGGAAACGGTGCATCTCGTCCTGGCCGCCCTGACGAAGGCGGATCTCTTCGAAAAGAATGGCGACCGGTTTACCCGCCGCACCGCGATCCGTGGTTAGGCGGAAACGAACGGTTGAACGCAGAGGCCGCAAAGGACGCAAAGGACAACACTAATCCTCTGCGGCCTTCGGCTTTTGCGTTCCATGGTCGCGTCAGTTCCTACAGGACGCGGATCAGATCCGATCGGGTGATGATAAACGTCTTGTCGGTCTTGAAGTCCCGCACCAGGACAGCGGGGCTCTCGGGGGAAATCATCGTCGACAGGAGATCGACCGGCGTCGATATGTCGACGAACGGAAAGGCGGGCTGCATGATCGTCTCGACCGGCTGAGACTTGACATCGGCGTTCCGCACCAGCTCCGCGTACAACTGCGTCTCGTTCAGCGATCCGATCAGGCGGTTCTCGTGGGTGATCGAAATCTGTGAGAAATCGCGCTCGGCCATGATCCGGATCGCGTGCTCGACCGGCTCGTTGCATTCAACCGCGAACAATTCGCCCGACACGCCCGACGCCACCAGATCGCGCGCGGTCATGCCGGTCTTCTCGATGAATCCCTTCTCACGCATCCAGTCGTCGTTGTACATCTTGCCGAGATAACGCGAGCCGTGGTCGTGAAAGATGACCACGATCACGTCGCCCGGCGTGAACCGATCCTTCAGCTGCAGGAGGCCGGCGACGGCGGAGCCGGCGGAATTGCCGGCAAAGATGCCTTCCTCGCGCGCGATCCGCCGGGTCATGATCGCGGCGTCCTTGTCGGTGACCTTCTCGAAGTGATCGATGACGTCGAAGTCCACGTTCCGCGGCAGAAAATCCTCGCCGATCCCTTCGGTGATGTAGGGATAGATCTCGTGCTTGTCGAAGATACCGGTCTCTTTGTACTTCTTGAACACCGACCCGTAGGTATCGATGCCCCAGACCTTGATCTTCGGATTGCGCTCCTTGAGAAAACGGCCGACGCCCGAGATGGTCCCGCCGGTGCCGACCCCGACCACGAGCTGGGTGATGCGCCCGTCGGTCTGTTCCCAGATCTCCGGCCCCGTCTGCTCGTAATGCGCGCGCATGTTCGACAGGTTGTCGTACTGGTTGGCCTTCCACGAGTTCGGCACCTCGGTCTGCAGCCGCGACGAGACCGAGTAGTACGATCGCGGATCGTCCGGTTCGACGTTTGTCGGACAGACGATCACGTCGGCGCCAAACGCCTTCAGCGCGTCGATCTTTTCTTTCGACTGCTTGTCGGTGGTCGTGAAGATGCACCGGTAGCCCTTGACGACTGCGGCGATGGCCAGGCCCATCCCGGTGTTGCCCGACGTCCCCTCGATGATCGTGCCGCCCGGCTTGAGCAGGCCTGCGCGCTCCGCGTCTTCGATCATCTTCACCGCCATGCGGTCCTTGATCGAGTTGCCCGGGTTGAAGGTTTCGAGCTTGGCCAGCACCGTGCCACGCACGCCTCGAGTGATGCGGTTCATGCGCACCAGCGGCGTATTGCCGATGGCGTCGAGGATCGTGTCGCAGACTTTCTTCACGCAATCAAGTCTATACTGGTGAATTTTGTTGAGGTCGGGCAGGCGGTCCGAGTTCAGGACGAACTTGTGTTGGCTAGCGCAGCGTCGCAGAGTCCTGCCGCGTGCTCCGTGGCAGCGGTCGCCTAACGCGACCGGGTATCCTGTTTCAGCCGCTTCGACAAGCCCGCTTCGAAGTCAGCCGGAGCGATCCCGAGCTGTCCGGCCGCCTGCGGAAACGCGGCGCCTCGCCCGAGCGCGCCGAGCAGCAGCGCAACCCGTGCGCCCAGACGGTCCATGAGCGCGCGCGCGGCGACGGTGCTGACGTCGTAGGCCACGCGTGCCTGCGCTCCGTTCAAACGGCCGAACCCTGTCTCCAGATTCTCGAGCGGCACGAACAGCCCGAGCGCCTTCAGCCGTTGTTCGGCGCCCTCGACATCTCCGGGCTCCAGGTTCACGGCCAGGCCTTCGTGCAGCCACGCCGGCACGCCGCGAGCGGCGAGGCTGGCGATCATGGCGTGCGCGAGCTCGTGCGTCAGTACGCGGTCGAACCGCTCCGTCGTCCGCATCGCGCCGCGGACAGGAATCCTGATGCGCGTGTCGAAGCTGCCGTCCGACCATTCCGGCGCTCCGGTCACGTCGCGGAACTCCTGCTCGGTGTAGAGAATGACGGTAATCGGCGTCGACGGGTACGCGCCAATCGTCCGGCCGATCCGCCAGTAGGCCGCATCGAGCACCTGCGTCGCGTGGGCGGCGAGCCGCTCCTCGGCATGCCCTTCGAACATGATGCTGTACGGCCCGTTGGTATACGTCATTTTGTTCGATTCGTTGCGCCACAGGTCGAGGCGTTCACGAATCGCCCGGTTCCGCGGCGCATGCTTCAGCGCCTCCTCGTACGTGCGGATGGCGGCGTCCAGATCTCCCTCGTCGTAGGCAATCCGACCGAGCAGCAGCGAGGCCGGTGTCAGCCGCGGCTCGATTTGCAATGCCTTTCGCAGGAACTGGCGCGCGACCGCGTCGCGGCCGAGGAGGTGCGCGGCGACGCCGGCGCCGAGATGGAGCGTCGGATCCTGTGGATCCTCGCCGAGCGCCTGGTTGAAGGCGGCGGCCGCTTTGTCAGCGTCGCCGTCCTCCAGCGCGTTCCATCCCGATTCGGCGGCGCGCGATCCGGAGGTTTGCGCGTCGAGCGACAGCGCCATGACAACAGCGACGGAGAGCGTCAGCAAGATCCGCGTAACCAGGGTTCGATGTGCCATTCCAGAACGTTTTTACAATGGCCATGCCACGGCAGTTTCGAGCAACGAGGCGCATCCGGCGGCCCGAGCGTGACAGAATTGCGCGCGGCGCGGCGATTGGTAACGAGATTGTGATCAGGGCTCGATCCGGATCTGCGCCTCGTAGAGCCGCGAACCGCGGCATTGAGGACACTTGCCCGGCTTGGCCAGCCGGTCCGCGGCAAACACGAACCCGCACTGCTTGCAGCGCGCCGGATCGACGACGACGCGGTGCCCGGCGGCTTTGGCGGATCGAATCGCGTGGCGGAGATCGTCTTCGACGTCGCGCCGGTCAAGCCGCAACTCGCGCGCGATCGATGACACGGATCGCGGCTGCTCCGACAGCGCCTTGAGAAGATCGCGACGAAACGCCACCGGCCCGATTTTAACGTTTGCGTTCCACTTACGCGGACACGCTGCCAGCGAATCCGGCGTGAAGACTGGACGGCCGCCAATCCGCGTCAACGGCTCAACAACAACAGATTGACCCAGGGATGAACGGCCATCGTGAGATAGATGATGGCAAGGGCGCCGATGGTGCGGTAATGGGCGAACCGATAGAGCAGCAGCGCGCAGCCGATGGCCAGGGCCTTCACGGCGAACAGCGCCATTCCCGCGCCGAACGCCCCGATGTACCAGGCGACGATCGGATTGGCTTCGATATCGTGGCCGAACGTCAAGATGCCGACGTAGGTGAGGACACCGTCGCAGAGCTGCGCGGCGACGAACACAGCGAGCATGCCAACGCCGAAGGCAGAGCGCGACGCCACGGTCATGATACGCGGCGCGTCGCAATGCCCGTGCCCGGGTCGATCGGCTTTTTACAGGGAAATAGCCGGCAAAGTCGTCGTCATGGCCGACTAAAGTCCAATGATGTGGGGGAAGTCGGGAGTGATGAGTTTTGAGTCATGAGTTTCTGGGTGCCTCGCCGTGCGACGGCTTTGGAACTCACGACTCGCAGCTCAGAACGCAAAACTCACAACTCGAAACTTCGCCAGCGGCTCAACGCGCGATTATCCTCCACACCTTCCCTTTCGAATCCTCGGTCACGTACAGCGAACCGTCCGGACCAACGGCGAGACCGCCGGGCCGTGCGGCGGCGTCGCGCGGATTCGCAAGCGGGGTCTTTCCGGTAAAGCCGTCGGCAAAGATCTCGTACTTGCCCGCAGGTCTGCCGGCGGCGAACGGCACGAAGCTGACGTTGTAGCCGGCCTGCGGCAGCGGCGCGCGATTCCAGGATCCGTGGAAGGCGATGAACGCGCCGCTCCGGTATTTCTGCGGGAACTGGGTGCCGGTGTAGAAGAGCACGTCGTTCGGGGCCCAGTGACCCGGAAACGCCACGACCGGCGAAGTGAACGATTCGCAGCGATCGGTCGTCTTCCCGTCGCCGCCGTACTCCGGGTTCGTCACGAGCTTTCCGACGTTGTTGTTGTAGAAGCAGTAGGGCCACCCGAAATTCGACCCGTCCTGGACGCGAAGCAGATATTCAGCCGGCCATTCGGCGTTCTGTTCGGCGGTGAACTGGCCAGGCCACAAGGTATCGAGACTGTCGCGATTGTGCATGACGGCCCAGAGTGCGTCATCGTGCCAGGTCAGGCCGACGGTCTGCCGGAGACCGGTTGCGTAACGTTTCCCGTCCGCCTGTTTCTGTCCCGGTCTGTTCTCGTCGAAGCGCCAGATCCCGCCATGCTGCTCGAGCAGCGGACACGGATCCTGGCCCGGGACCTTGGGCCGTCGATCCGGTTGCTGACAGGCGTTCGACGGCGCCCCGACGTTCACGTACATGCCGCCGCGCCCGTCGAACGCGATTGCCTTGTCCTCATGCTGACCGCGGTCCGGCAGTCCTTCCACCATCGTTTCCGGTCCGCCCGTTGGTGTCAGGTTGCCGGACGCCAGCTTGTATCGCAGCACGCCCGTCGTCGTCGCCAGGTACAAATAACCGTTTCGCAGCGCGATGCCGGTTCCGCCGTTGTCGCCGAATTTTTCCTGTTTGTCCATCTTGCCGTCGCCGTCCGTGTCGCGCAGCGCGGCGATGCCGCCGCGGGCGCCGCGGCCGTTGTTGATCGAGACGAACAGATCGCCGTTTGCCGCAACGATGAGATGCCGGGCGGGCCCGAGACTGTCGGCCACAACCGCAGCGCAGAAGCCCGGGGGCACGGTCAGGCCGCCGTTATCCGGATCGCAGGCGGGCGGCGCCGCGCGCCCGACGAGGGCCAGGATCGCGGTGCACCAGACGGAAACGAGCATCGGCGTCAGACGTGCCATGGTCATGATTCTACCTGGCACGGACGATCACACGCAGAACTCGCTTAGCACGCAGAAGAGGCCGGCAACCTGATAGGCTCTGCGGGTTCTGCGGTTTGCACGTTGGACCGCTATACGGGGCGTTACGAGAATTTTGCTCTCGTTGTGAGCGCGCCGTCTGACGCGGCCTTCGTCACCGTGCGCAGGAGCGCCTGCCACTGCGACTGCACGGCGAATGACGGAAGCGAACGAGAGGTCGCTCGTCCAGGCGTTCATGAGGGAGAGCAGCGCTCGCCCACAATCGCCCTTCGAGAAACCGCGCCGGTGACGAATTACCTCGTCGCGCATCAGACAAATCCGCGGTGGGTAGGTGAGAAGGCGTGATGTCCGGCGGCCTTCAACCGGCTGGCAGCCGTGTTCCGAAACGCTGGTTCTCATGCGTGACTGTGGACGTCGGGCATGCCGAGGCGCTCGACCGTTTCATGCTCGAAATCGAACTGAATGAGCACGGCGGCTTCGTTGCCCACGACCCACCCGTCGTGCCCCGGCTCGATCGCAACAATCTGTGGCGCTCTGAATTCCACCGTACATCCGTCGGCGTACTCGGCATGAAACCGTCCGCTGACGAGGAATCCGACATGCGCGTGCATGCAGAGATCGGTGCCGACGGTCGCCTTCATGTGCGTCGACCACCGGAACCCGGCCGGGTACACCGTCCGTTTCACCCGCCCTGCCCCTGCGCGTGCCACTTCGACCGTGACGCCGCCAACGCGGCGCCGATCCGCCCCCTTGACCGGCGTCACGGGAATCTTGTCGCGACGTTGCGCCGCGCGGGCAGGCTTCCGGGTTTTCGCCGATCGGCGAGACTTCTTCGATCGTGTTCGCGCAGTTGATGTCTTCATAGGCCCTCGATGAGCAGACGGGAACGTTCGGTCAGGTGATGCTACTGCGAATCTCACCTCAGCGTCGCGGCTGGAATCGACACGATTTTTCGTCCGCCGGCCGCTCGCTACCCGGCGCGCAGTACCTCAATCGGGTTCACCCCAACCGGCCTGATGCGGGGCGAGCGTTCATCAAGACGATGGAGGTGCTCGATAACAGGTGGCGTGGCCAAAGCCACGTGTGTCCGCCGCAGTTCCCGTGGGACGTGGGGGATGAAGAGCGGTGAGGCCGTTCACGTGGGCTTCGTCGATCACTGTCTGGTGCCACGGCGTTCGCAGAAGTTGATCGTCGCCCGACGGGAAACGCCCATCGACGACGGTGGCCAGCGAACGGGGCGCTGTCGCGCTCGTCGCACCTGAGTCGACACATTCGTCTGTTCGACGCCGCTTCGATGAGGTGGATCGTAACGACGTTGGTCATGAGCTTGATCACTCGAATCGCCCCGCCGCCAGTGTCGCAGTCCACGATGGGGTGACCGCATGTATCGCAACACGACTGAGCACTTCTCCGGCCTCCACCGTGCCGGCCGTAGCTTTGCCAGCGCGCAAATCGACGGAACTGCCGCGAACAGCGCCAGAGACGGATGGGCTCGCGACTTCGAGCGACGGGTCGTCTTGGCACCCGTTGTGTATTGTCGCCGTCATTGCCTTTCGACTTTTTTATTGTTACGGAAATCATGGAGCGGCTGGGCCAGCTTGCCGGTGATTTGGAGAAATTGCAGCCGGGATCGTCCTATGGGCCGTCGGTGCCCGGCATGATGACGCCAAGTCCGGAATTGAAGGTCCTGTCCGCTCTCGTGGTGTTTCTTCTCGTCATGCTGGCCGGCATGGAGATGCAATTCGGGGGTGTCAAGGACTCGTTCCGCGCGCGCCGGAACGTTGATCGCAATCTGCGGCTTCTTGCGTGCCGGCGCGACCTCGAACCGTAACCAGCGCAGAGGAGTCCATGCTGCATACCATTGTGACGTACCTGTTCCTGGTGGGAATACCGCTGGCCGGACTGATGGGAATCCTGAAGATCGGCGAAGGGCTGAAAGCGCCGCGGCCAGTGGCCGGCACGTGGGTGGCGGTCGAAGGGCCATCGCGCGCGGCGTGGGAGGCGGGTTGTCGAACTTCTGCGGCCGCCGACGAGGAGCAGGGGCCGTCGGAGGTGCGGCTCGAGCAGTCCGGCGCTCGGGCAGACGTCCACTGGCCCGCCGTGCGCGCCGAGAAGTTTTACTTGACGGTGACCGGTGACTCGATACAGGGCAAGCTCACGTTGCAGTCCGGCGACGGCTGCCCCGGTGGCGTGATGACGCTGCGCGGGGAGATCCGGGAGGTCAATGCCCGTGGTCGGATCACCGGGGAGCTGCGACGGGAGGACTGCCCGAACTGTAAGCCGATCCCCGTCGATTGGAGACAACGCCGCTAACCACCCGGACCGGAGCCCTCAAATGCATTCACTGCTAACGCTCATCCTGCAGATCGGCGTCATCCTGATCGCCGCTCGCGCCGTAGGATGGCTGTGCCGCCGGGTGCAGCAGCCACAGGTCGTGGGCGAGATGGCCGCAGGGATCCTGCTGGGCCCGTCTCTACTGGGTTGGGTCGCACCAGGAATATCGGCGGCGCTCTTTCCGCCGGACAGCCTGCCTCATCTGAACACGGTAAGCCAGCTCGGCCTGCTCCTCTTCATGTTTCTGGTCGGTCTGGAATTCGATCCGCGGCTGATGCGAGGACGCGGACATGCGGCGGTCGTCACGAGTCACGTCAGCATCATCGTCCCATTCTTCCTCGGCGCATTGCTCGCGCTTTATCTCTATCCGCGTCTCGCCGACAGCAGCACCCAGTTTACCGGGTTTGCCCTGTTTATGGGCGCTTCGATGAGCGTGACGGCATTCCCGGTGCTCGCACGCATCCTCACCGAGCGCAACCTGCTTCAGACTCGCGTGGGCGCCGTCACCATCGCGTGTGCAGCCGTCGATGACGTGACGGCGTGGTCGATCCTCGCCCTCGTCGTCGTGATCGTTCGAGCGAGTGCCGCACATATGCCGCTCTGGCTCACGCTCACCGGGACTGTCATCTATATAGCGGTGATGGTCGTTGGAGCGCGCCGCGCGCTCGTGGCGCTGGAGGCGACGTACCACAACCGCGGCGGACGGTTCAGCGGTGACATGATCTCCGTCGTGCTGCTGGTCCTGCTGGCCTCCGCGTGGGTGACGGAGTGGCTCGGGATTCACGCCCTGTTCGGTGCGTTCGTCGCCGGTGCGATCATGCCGAAGGACCCGGGGTTCATGCACGACCTGAGCCACAAGCTGGAGGATGTGACGGTCGTGTTCCTGCTGCCGCTGTTCTTCGCGTTCACCGGTCTGCGCATGAACATCGGGTTGGTAGAGGGTGGCGCGATGTGGTTTTATTTCGCCGCCATCATGACGGTTGCCGTTGCGGGCAAGTTCGGCGGCTCGACGGTGTCAGCGCGAATCACCGGCTTGACCTGGCGCGAGTCGGGGGCTCTCGGCATCCTGATGAATACCCGCGGCCTCATGGAGCTCGTCATTCTCACGATCGGGCTCGAGCTGGGCGTCATCTCGCCGGCATTGTTCGCGATGATGGTGCTCATGGCGCTCCTCACGACCGCTATGACGACACCCGTACTGGAGTTGCTCTATCCGCAGCGGATGCTCCACCAGTCGCTCCTCGCAGAAGAGGAGGTCGGCGAATACCCGATTCTCCTTCCGCTGGCGTTCCCCAGCGCCGGCCCCGGCCTGCTCGACGCCGCGCTGCTCGTCGTGCCGCCCGAGCGACAGCCACGCGTCTACGCGCTCCATCTGATCGCCGCAGAAGGCGGCCCGCTCCGACGAATCGAGCCGGAGGAAGACGTCTTCGGGCCGCTCATGCGCCACGCGCGCGAGCGCGGTCTCCAAGTGCGACCGCTGTCGTTGTTCAGCCGTAACTTCAAGAAGGACATTCTCGATGTCGCGCGCGTGAAGCGCGCGCAGCTGATCGTGACCGGCTGGCACAAGCCCGTCCTGCGCTTCAATATCCTCCAAGGCACAGTGGGTACGCTGCTGCAGAACGCGGATGCCGATGTAGGCGTGTTCGTCGAACGTGCACCCGCGCCGTGGCGCCACGTGCTCGTGTCGCGCGGTGACGGGACCGGCGACCCGGTGTTCCGCGCCGAGCAGAACCTGAAGGATCAAGCGACCGTGACATGGCGAGAGGACGGATCTCGCGTCGAGCAACGTGCTGAGAGCTCACGGTCAGCGGGCGGCGGCGGGGTGAGTGCGGTCGCTGTCAGACCCGCAACAGAACGGCGGCCGCGGGATGGCGGGTACGATCTCATCATCGCGTCAATTCCTCCCGGCGTGCTCGATCTCGACCAGTCCACGCTCGCGCGTGCCGTGGGCACGAACGAAATCGGGATGGCATCCGTGCTGCTGCTTCGTGGCCGGAACCCCGGAGGCGCCGCGCAGGAGCGCGCCTCGTAAGCGCGCGCGGCGCACAGTCGTCGAGGGCCGATCGAATCGTGAACGTGGAGTCCGCAACGCGCGCCTGAATATGTCGCGCTTGCGCGGAATCCCTGCCTCCATGCAGGCAGCGCCACCGCTCTTAAACCTGGCAGCTCCTCTCCGACGTAAAGATCCCCTTATTCACTGCGAACGCCGTGACGTACGGATGGGATGACGGGTCCTGACGAAGGACGCGGACCCCGTCTTGGCACCCGTTGTGTATAGTCGCGGTCGTTGCCTTCCTTTCTGTCGTTACCTGCCAATTGAGGAGATATATGGAGCATCAAATGCCGCTGGTCCTCATGCTCCTGCTGCTGTTGCTCGCGTCGCGGGTGGGCGGCGAGATCATGGAGCGGTTGGGCCAGCTTGCGTTGATTGGTGAGATTACAGCCGGGATCGTCCTCGGGCCGTCGGTGCTCGGCATCATCAAACCAAGTCCTGAGTTGAAGATGCTTTCCGATCTTGGAGTGTTCCTGCTGGTGATCCTCGCCGGTATGGAGATGCAATTCAACGATATCCGGGAGTCGTTCCGCGGACGCGGCACGTTGATCGCCGTCTGCGGCTTCTTCATACCCTTCGCGGTCGGAAACGGGCTCGGCTACCTGTTTGGTTATCAGCCGACCATGATGATCTTCCTTGGTTTGTGCATGGCGATGACGGCCCTGCCTGTCAGCGTCCGCATCCTGATGGATCTTGGACGACTCCAGACGCCGATCGGGCAGCGGATTGTGACCGTCGCCGTGCAGGACGACACCACGGCCTTGCTGCTGCTCGGCATGATTCTGGGGGTCAAGGCTCAAGGTGGGTTGCTCGTTCCAATCCTCATCACTGGGTTGAAGACGGTGGTGTTCTTCGTCACGGTCGTCGTCGTGTACTGGCTGGTCCGCTACTCGAAGGGCCATATTCCTCATTCGCGCAAGTTCGTGGCCTGGGCGGAGGCGAACTTCCGCGGCAAGGAGCCTCTGTTCGCGTTGACGATGTTGTTCGTGCTCGCCTTCGCCACCTTCACCGAGGCGATCGGTCTCCACTTCGTCGTCGGTGCCTTCTTCGGCTCCATGATCCTGAGCCGCAGGATTCTCGGCAAGGACAACTACGAACAGGTGGAGAAGATGGAGTCGGGCATGACCATGGGCTTCATGGCGCCGATCTTCTTCGCGGCCATCGGCGTGGAGTTCGAGCTGTCGGCGCTGGCGAGCTGGACGCTTGTTGGCTCGGTGGTGGCGGCCGCATTCCTGACCAAGGTGATCGGCGGTTACATCGGAGGGCGGCTGGCGGGCCTCAACTCAACAGAGAGCTGGGTCATGGGCTTCGGCATGAACGCGCGCGGCGTGATGGAGCTCGTCATCGCCGACCTCGCGCTCAAGAGGGGCTTCATCAACAACGACGTATTCTCGACGCTCGTCTTCATGGGAATGGTGACGACTATGCTGACACCGACGCTGCTCAAGTGGGCGTTCGAGCGGGCCGAAGCACGTGCGGCGGCAGAAGCGGCACCTGCCGTCGCGGCGGCGCCGGCGATGGCGGCCGCTCTCCAACCTAACGTTCCCGAGGAGCTCATCACCGATCTCCCGAACCGGCGCGACTGGGCGCGCAACGCCAGCGGCACGCAGACCGACGCGGGCGCCGGGAGTCGCCTGTTCCGGCGCGCCCGCGGTGTCGATCGCCGGCATGGGCCTGATCGGCGCGACGCCGATCAGCGTGAGCCGGGTGATGATGTGCGTTCAGGGTCGCGTTCGTTCGACGAGCCTCTGCCGGCCCGTGGGTGAACGACGACGTCCTGAGCGCTCCCGGTCGGTCGGGTGGCGACGCACGAGCCCAGGTGCAGGTGCGCCGGGAGGCGCACCCGCACACATGGCGCTGAGCGCTTTCGCGAAAGATGACTATTTGAGCGAAATCACGACCGCGTGTGTCACCGGCGACGCGTCCTGGAGGTCGATTCGAATCTGCCAGGTGCCCTGGGTCAATAACTTTGTTCCGAGATTGAAGACGTACTGACCCGAGGCGCTGTCGTATCGAAACGTGTTGCCCGGGTCAGCCGCCGACGAGGACGTCCCCTCGATCTCTGTTCCGATCGAGCTCGTGCCTGCCGGCTTCACATAGATGCGCGCCGCCAGGTTTGCCAGAGCGGAGGCCGCACCGGTGAGCTGGAACTTGACCGGAATCGTGCTCCCCAGTTTGAAGACCGACGTGCCATCGACCCTGAGTGGCGGCAGCACGTTCGACCACGTGTACGCGATGTCGAACTGCCGGCTGACGCCAGGCGCGGCATAGTGATTCGCATCCCCCGGCTGTTCGGCGGTCACGGTGCACAGCCCCCCTGAGACGAGCGTCACCACCGTGCCGGAGACGGTGCACGCGCCGGCCGCGCTGAAGATCACAGGCAAACCGGAGGTAGCGCTTGCGCTGACCGTCACGGGCTCATCGCCATAAGTCCTGTCGCCGAGTGGATTGAAGGAGATGGTCTGGCTCGCTCTGTCGATGACCAGACTCGCCGTCACCTCATCGGCGGAGTAGTTCGCGCTGTTCAACGATGCGACGACCGTGTATGTGCCCGGCGCGATCGGCAATGTCGGCGAGCCGTTGTAGGAAATCGACACGCCGCTCAGGTCCGCAGGCCTGGTCGACACGGTCGCTGCCCTTGGATAACCGTCAAACGTCTGTGCCAGCCCCGTCAGGACGATAGTGGCGGGCGCCTTGTTGACGGTCTGGAGGATGGCGGCGCTCGTGCTGCGATTGAAGCTGTCGTCGCCCTGGTAGGCGGCCGTAATCGTGTGAGCGCCTGCCGGCAGCGAAGAAAGCGCCAGACTCGCGCGGCCGCCGCGGAGCGGGACCGCCGGACCGAGATCCGCGCCGTTGTCTCGAAACTGCGCAAAGCCAGCCGGTGTGCCGGATCCCGGCGACACGGCGGCCACCGTTGCGTCGAACGACGTTTCCTGTCCGTAAACGCTCGGATTGACTGTGGCGCCGACCGTGGTCGTCGTGTCTGCCGCGCTGATCGTGTATGACAACGATCCCGAGCTTGCAACGAAGCTCTCGTCGCCGGAGTAGACGGCCGTCATCGCGTGGCTCCCGCTGGACAGCGACGAGACCGTCAGACTCGCGCCGCCCGCTGCGATCGTCACCGGGTCGGCGATATTCACGCCGTTCGCCTGAAACTGGACCGTGCCGCTCGGCATTCCGCTGCCGGGACTCACCGGGCGCACGTTCGCTGTAAACGTGACCGGTTGTCCGAATACCGAGGCGCGCACGCTCGACGAAAACCCGGTCGACGTCTTTGATCGATCGACCGTCTGAGTCAGGCCTGCGCTGCTCGACCCCCAGGTGCTCGGGCAGTTGTAAGAAGCCGTCATCGCGTGTCTGCCGGGCGAAAGCAACGACGTGCTGAAGCTCGCCCGGCCGGAGCCGTCCAGGGCGATCGGCTCCGCGAGCGTCGTCGTGCCCTCTGCAAATGTCACGGTGCCGCTCACCACCGGCGTGCCATCCGCAGTGACCGTCGCGGTCAAGATCGTCGACTGGCCGAACACCGACGGATTCGCGGACGAGCTCAGAGCCGTCGTTGTCGCGCGGACCGGTGTGCCGGCGAAGCGCAGCACCGTACCCGACGGCAGGCTTTTGATGAGCGGGGACTCCCCGTACGAGGTCGAGAGGCCGGCGGAGCGCCGCTGCACGCCGATGGTGGCGGAGCCACTCCCCCTGAAGCTGCCGTAGACCACGTCGAACTCCGCGAGGCTCTCGTAAAGGAGCAGCTCGAAATTCACCACGTCCGACGGGCTGGAGTAGTAGACCGCACTGTAACGGATGTGAAACACGCGGTTCGGCGCAGCACCGGTCGTCTCGATGAAGATCCCGTGGCCGTCACCATCCGTCCGGAGATCATCCCAGTACGGCAGGATTGCGGTGTCGAACGCGTCCGACGGCAGGTTGGAGTTCTGGTACGCGGTACTGAACGGCCGCGTAAACAGCACCGCGCCGTTCGAGCTGAGCGTGGCAGACGTGAACGTCTGATCGTAGATCGTGACCGGAAAGGGCAGCGCGATCGTGGTCAGGCAGTCGTCACAAGAATTGACGATGCTGGTGCCGGCGACGAAAGTGCCGCCGGTGAATGACGAGGTCGTGTATCCGGTTGATGCCGGCGCTCCATCAGTGAAGATCCAGGCTGCCTGGCGGCCCGAGGTCAATCCCGTGGCCGTGACATGGAAGGTCACGCCAAGGTCGTGTGCCTCGGGAGCGAAGTCAGTATTGATGAAGGCGCCGGATTCATCGGCCGTGGCCAGCAGCTCCCGATCGTCATGCTGGTTGGGCTCTTCCTGCAGCTCGATACGGACGGCTTCGCCGGCGGCCCAGCGCCGGCCCAGGAACGTCACCGTCTCCCCGGGGGCATAATCCAAGCGGTCGGTCGTCACCGAAGCCGCCGCGGGGTCTGGGCCGAAGGTTCGTGTGGCCGGGTCGTAGAATTCCGTCGAACCCGACTCGTCTCCGCCGAGGATCTGTACGACTCCATCGGCACGGACGGTGAGCGACGGGTGCACGCGGGCCGACTGCGTGCCGCCCGTGACCTTCTCGACGAGACCCGCCGCGACGGAGACCGTTTCGGCCGATCGTTCAATCGAGCCCCCGCCCGCGGCGTAGCCGCCGACGATCAACACGTTGCCGTCGGCGAGCAGCACCGCACCGTGATACGCGCGTGCGACATTCAGCCGCGCCTCCAGCAGCGTCGTCTGACCGGTTGACGGATCGTAGATCTCGCAGGTCCCGTTCTCGTCGCCGCCGGCAATCAGGAGTCGCCCGTCAACAAGTGTTGTGATTGTGTGTCCGGTGCGGCCGCCACCGCCGCTCTGACTGGAGAGCGCCTGGATCCTGACAGACGACGCGAACATGCCGGTCGCGATGTACAGGGTGATGAGCGCGAACAAAGATCGCCGCTGCGCGCGGCGGGTGCGGTGCATTGGAATGCCTCCTTGATTAACGAAGCTCCGCCTCAAACCGGCCAGTGCAGTGTTTGAAACGGATCTGCGCTAATAGACTGTTTCAAAGGTTCGATTCCCGGGACATGGGACCGGGGCTCTGCCCTGACCCCGGCTCGCTGCTGTGTCTCGCGGGGCCTCCACCCCGTTGGGCGTTCTTGCCTTTCGGCGCGCGACGAGAGCCGACCTTGTCGTCAGGCACCGAATCGCGGTCTCACATCTCGGCGGTGCTGCCTGGAACGTGTTCCTGTTGGGGGACGACACACGCCATTGCAAATCGCGGCCCAGTCGCGCTCTCAACACGCCTTCGCGTACACGCTGCGCGCGCAGGCGAATTACAGATGTTTTGGCTCGATTACGCGGTTGTCGTATCGGCCGCCCGGAAGGCGTGTCCCTTTGTGCGACTTGAATTTCCGATGTGTAATGCCGGCAATCGCGATATGATGGCGCGCGTTCCTGACGAGAGGATCCTGCCGATGAAGCGGACGCTTGCCGTGTTCGTAGCGATGACGATTCTTGCCACTGCTGCCGCCGTCGGCGTACGCGGGCAGTCCGGCGCACACTCGGGTGAGTGGCCCACGTATGGCGGCGACCTCGCGAATACGCGCTACTCTCCGCTCGATCAAATCAACAAGGAAAACTTCAACACGCTCGAAGTGGCGTGGCGGTTCAAGACCGACGCATTCGGTCCCCGGCCGGAGTTCAACTTCGAGGGCACGCCGCTGATGGTCGGCGGCGTCGTCTACTCCACCGCCGGTACCCGCCGCGCGGTCGTCGCGCTCGATGCAGGCACCGGTGAGCTGCTGTGGATGCACAGCGAGAACGAAGGCAAGCGCGGCGAAGCCGCGCCCCGCCAGCTCTCGGGCCGCGGCCTCGCCTACTGGACCGACGGGCGCGAGTCGCGCGTCGTCTACGTCACGCCGGGCTATCGCATGATCGCGCTCGATGCGAAGACCGGAACACCCGTGCCGACGTTCGGCACAAAGGGCGTCGTCGATCTGAAAACAGAGGACGACCAGCCGATCGATCTGGAAAAGGGCGAGATGGGCCTGCACGCCACGCCGATCATCGCCAAGGACGTGATCGTCGTCGGAGCCGCGCACCTGCCCGGCGGCGCGCCCAAAAGCCGCATTCACGAGAAAGGATTCGTGCGCGGCTACGACGCGCGGACAGGGAGGCGCCTCTGGATTTTCCACACGATCCCGCTCGCCGGCGAATACGGGAACGACACGTGGGAGAAGGATTCGTGGTCATACACCGGGAACGCCGGCGTCTGGGCGCAGATGACCGTGGACGAGGAGCTCAACACCGTCTTCCTGCCGGTGGAGCTGCCGACGGGCGACTATTACGGCGGTCATCGCCCGGGGAATGGTCTGTTCGGCGAAAGCCTGGTCGCGCTGGACTTGAAAACCGGTCAACGCAAGTGGCATTTCCAGCTCGTGCACCACGGCATCTGGGACATGGACATTCCCTGTGCGCCGATTCTCATGGACATCACCGTGGACGGACGCCCGATCAAGGCGATCGGGCAGCCCACGAAGCAAGGCTGGCTGTATGTATTCGATCGGACCAACGGCACACCCGTCTGGCCGATTGACGAGCGCCCCGTCCCGAAAGGCGACGTTCCCGGCGAGTGGTACTCCCCGACGCAGCCGTTCGTCACCAGGCCGCCGGCATTCGAACGACAGGGAGTCTCGCCCGACGATTTGATCGACTTCACGCCGGCGCTGCACGAGGAAGCGCTGAAGCTGGCATCGCGCTACAAGCTCGGGCCGATCTTCACACCGCCGGTCGTCAGCAGATGGGAAGGGCCGCTGGCCACGCTCATGCTGCCCAATGCCACAGGCGGCGCCAACTGGCAGGGTGGCGCGTTCGATCCTGAAAGCAAGATGTTCTACATCTTCACGAACACGTCCCCGACGCCGCTCGGCCTGATCAAGCCGGACCCGCCGTCGCGGTCCGATTTCGATTGGATTCAGGGCATCGCCCGCAATCCCAACGCGCCGTCGACGACGGCCGGCGGCGGCCGGGGCGCCGCGCCCGGATCCGGCCAGGGCGGCGAAGGCGGACGCGGTGCGGGCGCGAGCATCAGCGAAGCCGGTGCGCCATTGCCTGCTGGCGGCGGCGGTCGCGGCGGCGGCGAGGGCGGCGGCGCGCTGACGGTTCAGGGCCTTCCGCTCATCAAGCCGCCCTACGGCCGCCTCACGGCACTCGACTTGAACAACGGCACGCTCGTCTGGCAGATCGCGCACGGCGACACCCCGGACAACATCAAGAATCATCCGGCATTGAAAGGGCTGACTATTCCCAGAACCGGACGACAGGGCCGGATTGGCGTCCTCGTCACCAAGACGCTGGCGATCGCCGGAGAAGGCGGCTTCGCGACGACGCCCCAGGGCCGGGGCGCGATGCTGCGGGCGTACGACAAGGCGACAGGTCAGGAAGTCGGCGCGGTGTTCATGCCGGCGCCGCAGACCGGCTCGCCGATGACGTACCTCTCTAACAACAAGCAGTACATCGTTCTTGCGATCAGCGGTCAGGGATACAGTGCGGAGTTGATCGCGTTCAGGCTGCCGAATTCGTGAGGGATTCGACGCGCAGCGCGCCTCGACCCGTGATGGAAATCACCAACTTTGCGCTGACGTAAACGGAGCAGACGGAGGCAACGGTCTTACCGCAGCGAAACGGAGCAACGGAGACGAGCCGAGAAGAAAACGGTTTTCTCCGTTTGGTCTCCGTTTAGAGAAATTCCAAATCCTGTTCGGGAATCAAGAACCCGTCGAGGATTTCGTCCGACCGCCATTCGAGATACAGGGCCTGGCCCTCGAACATCTCGCCTTTCGGCGCGATCCCGGCAAAGCCGACGTCGATCGTCTTCCCGATCGCGCGTTCGAGCGTCGGCGTCAACGCGACGTGGGCGCTCGGCTTGAATCGCGCTTTCCCTGCGTACGCGCCGACCGAAAGGAACGAGGACGGCGACGGGCTTTTCTTGGAGTGACGGCTCGGAACTTCGTGTCGCGGGCGCCAGCGGAGGACTTGTGCCACGCGAATCGCCGGGGCAACCGGAGTGCCAGGCGCACACGCGCCCAATATCGAGGAAATTGCGTGTTTTCGCATGTCCCGCGCGGGTCAAGTCACCCGCCGCGCAGACAAAAAGTTCTGCACTCGTGTGTACTCGTCCCGCGGATCCTTTGTGGCTGCGCAGCAGCGGCGCGTCTGCAGTTTCACGCGATGAGGAACTCGAGGGCCCCTTCGAGGCGCCGCGCCCATGCGGCTTCCTGGTGGCGGCCGCCGGCATCTTCCACATAGCGCAGACGCGCTTTGCCGTCGGTCCGGTTCTCCCGCCGGTCCGGGCCGGCGTAAGGCTTCCGCGGCCGTCTCGATCGGCGATCCCGGACGAATCCCTTCTTCACGAGCAGCCGCCCGAGCCGGCGCGCGTCGCGGAGCGTCGCTGCGCCTTCCAGCGCGCCGACGTCCAGGTAGAGGCGCCCTCGCGGCGCTCGGGCATCGGCAACGAAATCGAGCAGCGCGGCCCGGCCGAACCACACCGACGGGCTCATGGCGCCGGCCCGCCCGAACACCGACGGATATCGGAAGTAGGCGTACAGACTGACCAGACCGCCCATCGACGACCCCAGCACGGAGGTCGCCGCGCGATGTGGCGAGGTGCGAAACACTCGATCGATGCGTGGTTTCAAGGTCTCGGCCAGAAACGCGAGGTACGCGTCGGCCTCGCCGCTGTCGTGGGTCTCGTCCGGAAAAGGGCTGTATTCGAGAATCCGCTCGTCGCCCGCGTGATGGACACCCACCACGATCGCCTCAATGCCCCGTCCGTCGAGGCGCTGCAGCGTCGCCTGCAGGTCCCAGGTTCCGGCAAAGGCCAGTGCCGGATCCGACAGGTTCTGGCCGTCCTGCATGTACACCACCGGGTAGCGCCGATCGACGTCGGTCCGGTATGACCGCGGCAGATAGATATCGACGTCTCTCCGGTTCCGCCGCTGCGGCGACCAGACGCTCCTCAGCGTACGCTTCACTCGACCGGATGCTCCCGCGGCGGCAGGACGGCCAGAAAATCGCGGTAGAACCGGCCGGTGTAGTCTTCGATCAGCTGCTCGATGCGATCCGGATCGGGCGAACTGAGAATGAGGCCGGCGTGGTGGTGCTTGCGAATCCTGGTTCTGACCTCCGGATCGGCGTAGCCGGACGTGTCAGGGTCCTCCTGGCGGGCGAGCGAAAGCACCACGGCCGCGTAGTCGCGTCGGTGGGGACGTAATTCGTACGTGCCGCGCTCTCCGGCTGTTTCGATCTTCGCCCATTCACGCCAGAGGTTGACGTCGGTCGCCGCTTCAATCGTCTCGACGATGAAGGCGCCGCCGACGCGGGCGGAGGTTTCAAGAAACAGGAGCGCGTTTTCCGACCCGATGAACTCGGTATGCGACACTCCGCGCTGCAGCCCGAACTCGTGCTGAAGTCGCCGGTTCATCTCGAGCAGGGCCGCGCCCTCGCGCGAATCGTCCGGCAGCCGCCGCGTGATGAAGACGCCCCCCTGGTGCGCGATCTGCATCGGCGGCCGGCCGTACTTGAACGCGACCGCAAACACGACGCGGCCGTCCCACAGCAGCGAGTCGACGTGGTACACGTCGCCGGTCACGAACTGCTCGAGCAGGCATTCCGATCGGCGGTCGCCGGCGGCATGCAGGGCATCCCACAGCTCGCCGGCGCTGTTCACCGTTCTGATGCCGATGGCGGCGGCCGACGAGCGCGGCTTCAGCACCCAGGGCGGCGGCACGCGCGCCGCCCAGTCGTTGACGGCGCGATCGTTGAACACCGCCGTGAACTCGGGGACGCGAATGCCGCGATCGCGGGCGCGACTGCGCATGGCCAGCTTGTCACGGAAGCGGCTGGCGGCCGACCGGCCCAAGCCCGGCACCTGCAGGTGCTCGCGCAGCATCGCGGCCGTTTCCACGTCGAAGTCGTCGAGTGCTGCGATCCGGTCAATGACATGGCGCCTGGCGATGCCGTCGACGGTCCGCATGATTGCCGATGCGTCCGCATCGCGCGCAATCGAATGAACTTCATCGATTGCCTCGCGGGGCCACGCCGCGTCGACCAGCCTGTCGTTGGTCAGCAGCAGGACCGTGCAGCCGGCGTCGCGGCATTCGCGCAGGAACGGCTCGCCCTTGAGGTAGGTTGCAATGCAAAGAATGGTCACCATGTAACAATCTGAATTTGAAATTGCGGAGTTGTTCGACGAGCGAACATGCGCCCTGCGGGAGCCAACCACAAAGGACACAAAGCCGACAATTTCCACAGGATTGATCCTTGGTGTTCCTTGGTGTCCTGGGTGTCAGCCAGCGCAGCGTCAGACATTCAACTGCCAAATTCCGGAATTTGGAATTGCTATGCGACGAGAAGTCCATCGATGGTATTCGGATCGCGTCCGCCGCCACATGAGCATCGTCGTGCTGGGCCACTGGGGGCCGCCGATGATCATGTTCCCGACGAGCGGCGGAGACGAAGAAGAATATGAGCGGCAGAGCCTGATCAGCGCGATCGGCGACCTCATCGACGGCGGCCGCGTCAAAGCGTTCTGCGTCAACACGAACCACGGCGAGTCATTTGCGAACCGGGCGGCGCACCCGCTGCATCGAAGCTGGATGCAGCGCCTGTACTGCGAGTACATCCGCGAGGAGGTCGTCCCGTTCGTCCGGCACCACTGCGAAACGCCGGACATCGCCATCTGGACGATGGGGGCCTCCCTGGGGGCGTATCACGCGGCGAACACGCTGTTCAAGTACCCCGACGTGGTCAAGCGATGCTTTGCGCTGTCAGGGGTCTACGACATGAAGCCATTCATGGACGGCGCGTACGATGAGAATTTCTATTTCAACAATCCCGTGGACTACCTCGCCAATGCATCGGATCCGTGGATTCTCGGCCACCTCGCCAGCTGCGACATTCACATCGCCACCGGGTCGGGCCCGTGGGAGAACAGCGGCGAATCGTACCGGCTGTCGCAGCTCCTGTCCGGCCGCGGGATCCCGCATCACCTCGACGACTGGGGTCCCCTGGGCGGGCACGACTGGCCGTATTGGAAGCACCAGATGCGAATGTATCTCTCGCGAGGCTGAATGCTTCGTCGCGAGAAGCCCTGGGGAGGTACGTCCATCGGTGGGTCGGAGGATCGTCTGGCGAATTCGGCTTGGGGTGTGAAACGCGAACTGATCCGGTGAACCACGATGGCCAGGCGATGACCACGAGACACGCGCGCGGCCACCCTGTCGCGTTGAATCGATTCACCTAGAGGCACATTGCCAAGATGACGCTTCTTACCGCGTTGGCACTGGCTCCTCGGGTCGCTGAAACGTAGCCAACGGAAGCTTGTTGACGTCATCGATAATCTTGGCGTACGCGCGGGTGGTCGCCTGGAGACCTGTCCACGGCACCGTCTCGGGTGTTTCACGATCGGTGTGGAAGTAGTGGAAGAATTCGCTCGTTGCCACTCCGGGCGTGAAACGATAGAGGCGTCCGAGATCACCCGCGGGCGGACGTGGATTCGGTTCGGTGAGTAGCGGAACGCCGAACTCCCTGAACGCCTTGACGGCAATCGCGGTCAATTCCGGGCGCGAGGTCCCGCCCGCGTACCACTGCTGCGCGGTGTACATGTTCGACCACTGCACGACATCGCCGGCGAGATAGCGAGGACGCACGTAGGTCTGAATCGTCGAGGGGTGCTCGCAGTTGATCGACAGGGCCGTCTTGGCGAACAGCTTTGCCTTGTTCGTCGGATCGTTGAGCCACACGCCGCCCACGGCGGATCCCGGCCCGGTGTTGTGGTGCCCGTCGAGGCCGATGAACACGATCGTTCGACGGCGCTGCGCCGGCGGAATTGTCGAGTAGTACTCGGCGAGACCAATCATCGAGGCCACGCCGCTCGCGTTGTCCCCCGAGGCCTCGAACCACCCGTCGCGATGCGCGACGATGTAGATCGTTTCTTCCGTCGCACCGGGCAGCGTACCCCAGACGAGCGCGGTTTTGAGGTTCGGCACCATCTCGACGTCGAGGGTGGCCTTCACGCGTGCGCTCTGTCCCGGCGGCAGCGACGCGATCAGATCCCGAACCGCGAAACCGTCGTCGCTCCCGACGGTGAACGCTGCCGCCTTCGTGTTCGACGGATACGCCTGGTAGCGCATGTTGCCCGGCGTCATGTCGACTTCGAAGACGACGCTCGCGCCTTTCTCGTCGGCGCGCTTCACGGCGTCCTCGGCGTGCATGCCCAGCATCGTGTAAGTGAAGACCGCTTTCCCCTTCACATCCTTGCCCGCGAGATCCGCGGCGCTCCCGAGGCCTCCGTACACGGCCTCGACGTCGATGCCGCCGGCGGGCAACGCGACCGCGCGATAGTCCGGCTGCGCCGACTCGAGCGGAATCGTCTTCCCGCCGCCGGTCACGGTTACGTCCCACCTCTGCGGGAACCACTGCGGAGGGAGATCGAGGGGCTGAATGCGAACGTCGCTCAGGCCCGCGGACTTGAACTTCGCCGCGAGCCATTCGGCATTCTCCGCATCAGCAGAGCTGCCGATGATGCGTCCCCAGAATTTCGGGTGTCCCTGGTCGCGATACCGCCGGGACATCGCCGCTTGCTCCTCGACGTACTGATGCAGATGCCTGCCGTCGATCTTTCCGTATGCCTGGTCGGCTGCAGACAACGGCCATTCGAGTAGGGCGTCTTCGAGCTTCGCCGACGGCGCGGCGAGGGCCGTCATCCGCGGCGCGTCGGCACGCGACGGCGTCTGCCCCAGTGTGGCGCGTCCGAGCAGGCGCGTCGCGCCACCAACCGCGGCGAGTATGAGGATTCCGATGATCGTCCCGCGCATGCTCATCTCCTAACCCTCGTGTCCCGCCGACCTCTGTGACGGTTGCGCGCTGATTTCCGACACTGTTCCAGACAATGCCTGAGCGCTCCGAACGGGGGGCGTTCCGGCGCCACGGTCAGCCAGCGACCGGCGGCGACAGCTCGGCCCGGATCTGACGCCACGCGTGCCGCGCCTCGTTGACTGTCAGTCTGACGATCGGTCAGTAGTCTCGGAGATTTCGCATCCTCTTGCCGTGGCGATTGAAAGCCGGCACCAATCCTCCGTCAAAAGCCCAACCGCTCCATCCGGTACCGGCCGCCCTCGATCACCTGTTCATCGTCGATCCATACGTCGCACGTGCGCGTCAGGACGTCGATGTGCGTGCGCGATCTCCACGAGGCGCCAGTCTGGCTTCCATAGGGATCGCCGAACGCGATGTGCACGCCCGGGATCTTCTCGTCCTGCAGCAGCACGCCGATCATCTCGTCGAGCGCGAGGTTCGTGCCGAAGGCCAGCTCGCCGACGCGATCGCTGCCGGCGTCGGTGTGGCAGTAGTTCCAGAATTCGCGCTCCAGCTCGGGACGCGCAGAGTGCGCAGCCCGCAGCCGCCCGCCGGCGATCTCGAGCAGGAGCGGCGTGGCGCGCAGGTCGCCGTACTTCGCGCCGAAATAATCGCCAGCGGTACCGTCACACACGAATACGCCGTCGACGCTGGCCGGCGTGGTAAAGACTTCGCCGGCCGGCAGGTTCGACCAGTATTGTGGATTGATGAGGCCGCTGGTCTTGACCCAGGCGAGCGATCGGTCGAATGTCGCCTCCAGGGCAGTGCCGGACGGCGTCTCGACGCGCAGCCGCCGTGCCTGCCGCATCCGTCTGCACAGCCGTTCACTGAGCGCGTCCACGAGCCGGTAGTCCGCGCGCATGCCCTGTCGCATGATCTGCGGCGTCACACCAACCATGTGCGCATAGCGCATGCGGCGACGCTCGACGACGGAGACAATCTCCATGCGGGCGGGGAGCTCGCCCTCGAGCGGCTGGATGCAGAGGATCCCGGCATCGGCGCGATCGAGCGCCTCGAGCACGGCCGGCGGCGCGACGGCGAGCGGCCGCGCCGCCACCCGCTCGATTAACACGCCTTCGGACGCCGCGCCGGCCCGGTCGAGCGCGGCGGCGAGGCTCGCTGCGACCTCGCGGCTCGATTCGTCGGCGATGAGCGCGACCGACTCCGCCGGCCCGATGGCGAGGCAGACTTCAACGGCGTTGCGCGCGCCGTCGGCGAGGTCGGCCGACGCCGGTCCGAATAGAGATTCGCCCATGATGTTCGATTCAGAGTCCCCGGTGAAATTGGCATTCTCGACGCGCTTTCCCGCACGGTCCACGGTTTTCAGCGTGCCCGTATCACGAACGCCGGCACCTGTCCTCCACCTGACGTCACGTTCGCGAGACCGCTTGCGCTGAGACGGGTGAGGAAGCCGGTGAGCCGGCCGCGGAAAACGTATGGTGCCAGGTCGATGAGCATGTCGCGCACGGCGAGGCCGCCCTGTTCGCAGAGCGGAAAGGGCTCGCGCCTGACTGCGATCCGTTCCTGCGCCACCCAGCCGCGTTCGCGCCCGGCCACGGCCCGCGCCAGCGCGGCATCCCATTCCGGTTCGCTCGTCTCCCACCCGAGCGTCACGCCGGTACCGCCATATTCGTCATTCGGCTTCACGACGAACTGCTCGCGGTGCCGGCGTAGATAAGGGAGCAGGTCGATCGACTCACCATCCCGGGCCACGCGGCCGTCGGCGACGACGACCGTCCACGGCACGTGCCGCCGGATCATCCGCCGTTCGTCGTCGCTGAACCAATCCGCGTGACGGTCACCGGTCAGCACGGCAAAGAACGCCTTCTTGTGCGGAATCTTGCAGCGCAGCGAGTTCGCCACGCAGACGGCGCGCGCCGCGTACGCGTCGATGAGCGCACGGCAGTCGTCCTGCCGCGCGACGATGTCGTTGATCAGCACGCGGCGGTAGACGAGGTCGATCCGTTGGCCCCGGGCATAGAGGCCCGGCGCCATCCCGCCCGGGGCGGATCCGGCGGCCGATGTGCTGGCCGCTCGATATTCCAGCTCGCGCGGATCGGCGATGAGCGTCGGAACCCCACCGGAGGTGAACGCCTCCCGCAGAAGCTCGAACTCGCTGTACGTCGGCACCTCCCGCCAGTCGACGATGGCCAGGAGCGGCGGCGACGCGCGACCTCCCCACTCGCGATAGCTGTCGATGAGCGCCTCGAGCAGCGGTTCGACCGGCCGGTACATCTGCGCGTCGACGTGCTCGCGGAAACGCGCCATCAGCGGCTCTTCGGCAAACACCTCGGCGAGCCCCTGGCTGTAGGCCGCGCCGGCGGGCGCCTCGCCGTTGTACTCGGCGAACTGGAGTGAATCGGGCAGCACGAACGCGTCGGCGCGTGCCGTCGTGCTCGTGGTGGCGTACCCGGGATCGATCGCGGCTAATTGGATCTCGGCATCATTGAGCCCGAGCTCGGCGAGCAGCGCGCGATTGCCACAGGCGGCGCGCGCGATCCGCTCGGCCAACACCCACAGGGTTTCGGCCGCCACACGGACGCGGCCCTCGTCCGCGCCGTCGAGAAAGAACGGGCGGAGCACCTGGCAGAGCAGGCGGCCGCCGAAGTGCAGGCGGCGCGCCCGCATCCGGTCGGCGAGCCGCGCGCACAGCTCGCCGGCGTTCTCGTTCTCGAGGAGTGCTGCCCACACGCCAACCGGATCGATCGTGCGGCCGGTGCGGGATCCGTCGACTCTCTTCTCCAATTTTTGAGTTGTCAGCTGATCGAGCCCTGAGCCCAAACGGGAGTCACACCGCCGAACCCACACCGAGCCCAATCATCTCTGTCCACTTCGGCCAGGTGTCCTGCGGCACGCCGTGCAGCGCGCGGTTCACGACGAGATCCGCCATCCGCTCGACGACCAGATCGAAATAGAACGGCGTGATGCGATCGCGCTCGAAATCGGGCGCGGGGTTCAGGAAGTCAATCGCATACGGCACGTCGTCCTTCACCGCAAACTCGATGGTATTCATTTCGTAGCCCAGCGCGGCGTTCAGCACCTGCGCGCTCCCGACCACTCTCGCCCCGATTTCCGCGGACAGGTAATCGTGCTGCACGAGGTAGCGCCGCTCGTGCGGATCGTAGACGACAGGGACGATGTCGTTCTTGCCGAACGTGAAGCAGCGCACGTATTGCCGGAAGTCGATGAATTCCTGCAGCGTCATACAGTACGGCGCGGTGCGATCGTAGGCCTCGATCAGCTCCTGACGGTTCCGCACCTTGTACACGTGTTTCCACCCGCCGCCCGAATACGGTTTCAGAATCGCCGGACGTCCGACGAAGTCGAGCAGCCCGTCCCAGTCGATTGGATACGACAGGTTGTGGAGCGACGCAGGGGTCAAATCGACATCCGCCGGGTACGATTTCTGCGGCAGGACAACCGTTTTCGGCACCGCGACGCCAAGCCGCCCGGCAATCGAGTAGTTGAAGAACTTGTCGTCGGCGGTCCACCAGAACGGATTGTTGATCACGTAGGTTCCGTCGAGCACGGCGTGCTTCAGATAGGCCCGGTAGTACTCGACCTCGTGCGAGATGCGGTCGACGATCACCCGATACCCGGAGGGCTCGCCCATCCTGGTGCCGCCAAGCTTCACGAATTCAGCCGTGATGCCGTGCGCCGCGCCGACCTGGTTGACGCGGTTGAGAAACGCGGGCGGAAACGCGTATTCACGGCCGCACAGCAATCCGACCTTCATTGCCTCGGTTGACAAGACCGCTCCACCTCAGGTCACGCGATACGTTCGGGCCGACTGCTCCACCTCCGCGCGCGTCTCGTCGACGAGCGCGCGCACGACGGCGGTCAGATCGCCGGTCTCGCGATAGACGTCCAGCTGCCGCTCGGCGCTCGTGCCCTCGGCCAGGATTTTCCGCACGTACTCCACTTCGCGCCGGCTTCCGAGCTCATCGACGACATCGTCGACGAACTGCAGCAGCTCGATGGCGAGGTCGCGCATCGGCACTTCCTGGCGCTTGCCGAAATCAATCAGCTTGCCGTCGATGCCCCAGCGCGCGGCGCGCCATTTGTTCTCTTCGATCAGCGCGCGATGGTAGCGACGGAATCCGAGGTTCCGCTCGCGAAGGCGGTACAGCTTGACGATGATCGCCTGCGCGAGCGCGGCAATGGCGATCGTCGCCCGCGGCGCCGTGGGCACGTCGCACACGCGGAACTCCAGCGTGCCGAAGGTCGGATGCGGCCGCAGGTCCCACCAGATCTTCCGCGGGTTGTCGATCGAGTGCAGCTGGACCAGCAGCTCGACGTATTCCTCGTAGGCCGCCCATGAATCGAAATGGTCGGGGATGCCGGTGCGGGGAAAACGGCGGAAGACCGTCGTGCGAAACGATTTCAGTCCGGTGTCGCGCCCCATCCAGAACGGCGAGCTCGTGGACAACGCGAGGAGATGCGGGAGGAAGTACCGGGCCTCGTTCATGAGATCGATCATGGTCGATCGATCGGGCACGGCGACGTGCACGTGCGCCCCGAAAATCAGCAGCGAGCGCGCCAGCTGCTGCAGCTCTTCGACAATCGTCTGGTAGCGCTCGCCGGGTGACAGCATCTGGTCCATCCAGTTCGAAAACGGATGCGTACCGGCTGCCGCGACACGCAGTCCCACCCGTTCCGCCGAATCCGCCAGGTCGCGGCGGATGCGGATGATGTCCTCGGCGAGCTCTTCGACGCTGGCGCAGATCTTGGTGCCGACTTCCACGATGGACTGGTGCAGCTCCGGTTTGATGTGGTTGCCGAACGCCGGAGCGCTTGACGCCAGCAGTTGCGACACGTGGGATCGGAGCTCCCAGGTGGCCGGGTCGACAATCTGGAACTCTTCCTCGACGCCTACGGTAAAGGCGTGAGCCATCGGGAAGCGATTGTACATCTCTATTCAATGACCAGATTCGTCGACGTCCCGCCGCCAACCGTGATCTGTCGCTCCGTGCGGGTTTCGCCTGCGTACACCGTAACCGCATACGACCCGGGCGGAACGCCCTCGAGCGCGAAGCGGCCGTCGTCGGCCGCCAGCGTCACGTATGGGCTGGACGAGGCGAAGATCGCCGCGGACATCGCCGGGTGAATGTCGCAGCCGACGCGATAGAAGCCCTCCCGCTTGAATGTGTAGGTGTACCGCTCACCGGTCGGAATGGCAACGTTGAACTGCGGCTCTCTGGTCTCCTCGTGCGTCACGTGCACGTTGTGCAGCGCGTCATCGCTGTTGCGGAATTCCGCCGGCTGATTGGTGCGAACGAACAACAGCGGGGGCCCGAACGTCAGCGCCACCTGATCCATCACCGGCACTTCGGTCTGCGGCGAAGACTCGCGCGGTGATTTCGGATCGAGAACAACAATCACCGGAAGTCCCGCGCGCGGCGGCACCTTGCCTGTAACTGTCCCGGTCGACGGCGCGGCCGACGCGGCGGCTGATGCCGGTGGCGGAGCGGTGCCAGGGGCCGCCGTGTCGCGCTTCGAGCAACCGGTGGCCAGAAGACCACAGCTGACGATGGCGCATACGAGACGTCGGTTCACAGCGTGATTGCCTCGGGGTTTGCGCGCAATGGAATTATTTTGGAATTCCGAGGATGACGCTGCGCTGGCTAACACCAAGGACACCAAGGACACCGAGGATCAATCCAGTGGCATTATCGGCTTTGTGTCCTTTGGGTCCTTTGTGTTTTCTCCTGCAGGGGGCTTCGCGATTCGCCCCGACTCCGCAATTCGGAATTCGTGAGCACTTAAAGCCTGCCTACGTGGTAATGACGGCCAGCGCCGCTTCGATGTCCGCGCGGTTCTGTTCTTCCCACGGCGGCAGCTTCAGGTCGCGTCCCAGCTGCGCCAGCTCCTCATCGGCCGTGAATCCGGGCTGCACGGTCGCCACCTCGAACAGTACGCCGCCAGGTTCACGAAAGTAGATCGACTTGAAATAACAGCGGTCGCGCACCTCGGTCACCTTCGACCCGTTCCGCAGCAGCTCGCCGCGCAGACGCAGTTGTTCGTCCTCGGACCCGATCGCCATCGCGACGTGGTGCACGGTGCCCAGACCGTTCACCCCGGCCTGCGCGTGGCCGTCGCCCACGATGTCGATGGTCCTGCCCGGGCCGCCGCCGGCGACGCCGAGCCGGATCCGGTCGCCGTCGGCTTCCTCGAGCACGCTGAAGCCCAGGAGGCCTGTCATCAGCTCGATTGTCCGCGCCGGATCGCGCACGACGCAGGTGACGCTGTGGAGGCCGCGGATTGCCGTGTCGGCGTCGAGGCCGGTGCCGAGCCACGGCCGGC
This sequence comes from Acidobacteriota bacterium, assembly GCA_046726355.1. GTDB lineage: Bacteria > Acidobacteriota > Vicinamibacteria > Vicinamibacterales > CAVVIG01 > QHWF01. Next base: position 32,657 of record JBKPAI010000054.1, read on the forward strand.
GCTGGTCGCTCTCGGTCGCAATCAGCTCGAACGCCAGCCCGGACGGATCGGAAAACGCAATCGCCGCTTCCCCGAATCGCGGTTCGATGTCGGTGACCGCAATGGCCCGCGCCGCGAGCCGCGTGCGCCAGGCCGACAGACTGCCGGTCGGGACCGAGAACGCCGTCGCCGTCACCTGGCCCGCCCCCCTGGTGCCCGCCGGCACACCGCGATTCGCGTACGGGAAGGTGGTCCAGATAGTACCGGGTGTGCCGCGCTCGTCACCGTAGTAGAAGTGATAGACGTAATGGTTGTCGAAGTTCACCGTTTTCTTGACCAGACGCAGCCCGAGGCCGCCGAGACAGAAATCGAGATCGGCCTGGGCCTCGTCGACGGTCGCCGTGACGTGATGAAGGCTCAGAATGGACATCGGCACCCGGTGTCGCGCCGAAGCGGCGTAACGGCGACTTTGCGAAAACCCCGCTGTTGCCCCGTCAAACTCATGACACCGCCCCAGATTAACAGATCACGCAGGTGAGTCCAGGCTGTTCAGATCTGCCGCGGCGCCGATGCCCCATAATGGTTTGATGCGACGGATGCCCGGCGTGATCGGGTTCGCGCTGCTGCTGCTGCTGCCCGGCGCACCGGGCGGGTCCCCGAAGGCGGCCGCCACGTTGGAACGCGCGGCCGGGCAGCGGAATGCGCCGTCCGGGTTCTTCGACGACTATCCTCCCGACGTCAGCTACGACGGCCGCTTCACGTTCGTGCGGCTCCGGTGGCGGAGCGAAGGCGGCTACGGCCGCTTCTGGGGCTCGGCCTGGAACCACGATTATCCGCGCGCCGAGCAGCACCTGTCCCAGATCTTGCGTGAGCTCACGTACCTGGACATCCGTCTCGACGGCAGCCGGATTCTCACGCTCGACGATCCGGCGCTGTTCCGGTATCCGATCGCGTTCATGTGGGAGCCGGGCTTCTGGACGCTGACGGACCGCGAGGCGGAGTCGTTCCGCGCGTATCTGCAGAAGGGCGGGTTCGCCGTGTTCGAGGATTTCGACGGCCCGCAGCAATGGAACAATTTTCAGATGCAGATGCGGCGCGTGCTCCCCGAGGGCCGCCTCGTGAAACTGGACCGGACGCACCGCATTTTCGACGCGTTCTTCCGCATCGAGAACATCGACGCCATCGTGCATCCGATGTCCCATATCCGACCAAGCTACTACGGCATCTTCGAGGACAACGATCCGTCGCAGCGGTTGATGGTGGTCGCGAACTTCGACAACGACGTGCCGGAATACTGGGAATGGTCAGGCCAGGGACTGTTTCCATTCGACGCATCGAACGAAGCGTACAAGCTCGGTGTGAACTACATGATCTACGGGCTCACCCACTGATCCGCTCGCTCCCGCCCGACGCCTCCGGGGTTCGCTCGATCTCCTTCGCGCCGTGCTGCCGGTGAACGCGCGGCGGCCAGCGTCTGCTGCGGAACGCGGCGGAACGCGGCGACTTTAGGCTGCCCGGGGGCAGACTTCTGACTTTGTGCGTGCGCGTCACTGCGCATTCTGCCGAGCTTGAACCCTGAATGGCTGTCGAATCGAGAAGCGCGGTGCCCGCACACAAAAAATCCGGCGCACCCATGTGGCCTCGACTTTCCGTGATAACATGACCCGCGTTCCTCACAATCAGGCCGAGAAAAACCATCCGAAACGATCCATGTCGACGACGTCGAACCCATTCTCCGTCCGTGTCTCGTCGGCTTCCCCCGTGCGGATCATGATTGCCGATGATCACGCGATCTTCCGCGCCGCGCTGAAGCGCCTGCTCGAATTCGAGCGGGGCTTTCAAGTCGCGGGTGAGACCGGCGGCAACGGAGAAGTCGTGAGCATCGCGCGACAGCTCGAACCGGATGTTCTCCTGCTCGACGACACGCACGGCCACGGAACGCTCGATGCCGTTCGCGAAGTGAGCCGGTTCACGCACACCTGCCGCACCATCCTCCTCACCGTGCAGATCAAGGAGCAGCAGCTCGTGCAGGCCTTTCGAGCCGGTGCCCGCGGCATCATGGCCAAGGCCTCACCGGTGGATCTGATGTTCAAGGGCATTGATGCGGTCATGGCCGGCGAGTACTGGGTCGGACGCGAACGCGTCGCCGATCTCGTCCGCGTCTTGCGATCGGAGCCGGTCGAGACGCCTCACGATCGGCCCTTCGGTCTCACCTCACGCGAACTGCAGGTGGTCGAAGCCGTCGTCGCCGGCTATACGAACAAGGAGATCGCCGACCGTCTGATGATCAGCCAGAACACCGCCAAGCATCATCTCTCCAGCATCTTCGACAAGCTCGGTGTCTCCAACCGGCTGGAGCTGGCGCTCTTCACGCACAGCCACCGGATCCTGCAGCAGGAACGGCAGCCGTCGGCGGTCAATTAGGAATCAGCCGATTAGATCACGCTCGTCGACGAGATGGTGCTTGATCGCGAACAGCGCCACTTCCAGCCGGTTCGTCACGCCAAGCTTGTCGAAAATCGTTGACAGGTGGTGCTTGACGGTATGTTCGCTCAGTGACAAACGCGTCGCGATGTCCTTGTTGGCATAGCCGGCGGCGACGGCGGAAACGATCTGCAGCTCGCGCTTGGAGAGATCCGGTCTCTTGCCCGGCGTCCCGGCGTGTCCGGCGGTGTGCGACGGGATCAGCGATCCAATCAAATCGGAAACGCTCTCGCGGCCAATCCAGTACTGTCCCGCCATCACCGTGCGGATGCTCTTGATCATCATCTCGACCGTGGTGTTCTTCGAGACGAACCCGCGGGCGCCCAGACGGAGCATTTCGAGAACCTGCGCGCGATCCAGCGCGGCGTTCAGCAGGATGACGCGGCAGGAACTGCCCAACTTCGTCAGATCGCGAAGCACCTGTATGCCGGAGGGCCCTGGCAGGTCGGCATCGAGCATCAAGATGTCCGGGCGGCTCGTCTTCACGAGCTCGAGCGCCGTTGCCGCATCCCCCGCGTCGCCGATCACCTCAAAGCCTTCGGCCTGCAACAGAGTCTTCAGCCCTTCCCGTACGACTGGATGGGCATCCGCGATCGCCACTCGGATCACTGTCGACATCGATCGGCTGTCTCACAACCGGGCCGCCACGAGCTGGCAGTCCGTTGCCGCCCGATCGAGCACGGATATTCGTGCCGAAACGGGAAATCGGCACCAGTTGCCGGGCGACCGCTTCCGCCTCGTCGAGCTTCGGCGAGGTCGGGCCGCCCACGCCGCCGGGCGCGAAGGCGGGCCGGCCCCTTTACCGCTCGACTTCCCTCGGGGCGACCCTGAGCCTGCCGTCCCTCGACGTTGCTCGGGACGGCCCTGACTTGTGGAACGGCCGAAGGGTCGCAGGCGTGCTGCGCGCGCCTCCTGCCGTTCCGCGGGCGAGCCGCGGTCCAATTTCGTCAGGATCGGTTCGAGGCCTTGTGGCCTGTCTCGATATGTCCGCGCACGATGGCGCCCTCGGCCATCGCAAACCGCGGAGTGCGAATATCGCCCTGGATCGATCCCGTCGCCTTCAGATCGATCTTTTCGGTCGCAGTGACATTCCCTGTAATCGACCCGCCGATGGTGACGACGCGACCGACCAGATCTGCCTTGATCGACGCGCCGACGCCAATGATGAGGCTGTGCTGCCCGACCTCGATGGTCCCTTCCACGACTCCGTCAATCGTCAGGTCCTGGGAGCAGATGACATCGCCTCTCAAGGTGATGGCCTTGCCGATCCAAGCCGCGACCCGACGCTCGTCGAACCGCTGTCCGGCCGGGGTCGATGCGATTGGCGTTCGGGCGTCACGCCCGCGGGAGGACTCGTCAGCCAACATGTGATCTCCGTTCGACAGCAGTTACTCGGACACGTTTCAACCAGGAAACGAACGGTCGAACGCTTTGCGGCCTTCGCGCTCGCCAAGCCGTCGCTCGCGTGAATCGCCGTCGAACGAAGACCGGGCTCTTCCGTTCCAGTGTCAGTTATCCGTGTCCGACCCGGGCTGGAATCCACGCTCTGTGACACAGCCGTATTGTCACCGCATTCGAGCCTGGGCCCGCCGGGGTGGGCGCCTTATTATGTCGCACGCACCTGAGACCCGGCGGGCGGCTTCGCCCCGCCAGACCCCCGGCGCCGTCGCGTCCCTCAACTTCGCCCGGGTGACCTTGAGCTGCCGAGGAGCCTCGCGCGTCTCTAAATCTCCCCGACATTCGCGCCTCAAATACAAGAGGTCCAACTCTTGCCCTTGATTGGAGAGGCTCGCGGCGATGCGGCGCCGGGGCCGAGCGAACTGCTCAACAGTGGCCGCGCAACGGTGGGCAGACACGCGCAACGACACGCGTCAATCGATGCGCAGGCAGCGGATGAGGCGCGCCGACTTCTGATGGACGACCGGAACAGCGATTACAGAGTTCGGACCGCCGCCGACAAGACTGCGCGTCCCGCCGCAGCGCGCGCAGACTCTGCGATTGCCGACTTCCTGCAGCTGCTCGGACGGGCCGCCCGCCAGTTCCACACCTATCCGGCGGCAAGTCCGCTGACGGTCGAAGCCGTCGACGCGTGCCAGCGCGCATTCGCGGCAATCGAGCCGGGTCCCCCGCTGGTCTGCCGCGTCGTGCCTTCCGCGTTGATCGTCGATGGCGTGGAGATAGGGCGCGACTCGATCGTCGAGCAGGAACTGGCGCGCCCGCTGCATCGCGCCCGAGTCGCATCGCTCGAGATCGATCGTGCCGCGACGGGGCGGGACTGGACGCAGTTCTGCGCCGCTCTGCTCCAGTGCCATCGAGCAGACGCGTCGAAGACCACGCTGGCGGAGCTGTTGTCGGAGGGCGGGGTCACGGCAATCGTCCCGCAGGTGATCCCGCGTCCCGAAGTGCTCGCGCTGGGCGCGCCGCGAGCGCCCTTGCGGGATCTGGTCGCGCGCGAGCGCGCGCGGCACACGACCGCGACCGGCGGGCGCGTCCAGTACCTTTATCCTCCTGACAAGGGTTGGGTCCTGCTCGATCCAACGGTGCACTACGACTCCGTCTCGCTGCTCGATCTCACGCTGCTCGTCGACGATCCCACAGAGCTCGCCACGATGCTCATGCGGTTGACCGACGATGATGCCGGCGCCACGCGCGCAGCCGCGCTCGAGGAGAAGTACCCCGACCTGGTGACGCTGATCGGCGCGCTCGAACCCGGAGTCGCGCGGCTGCTCTTCGGGCGTCTCGCGCGCGCGGTCCTGGATCTCGACTCGGATCGGCGGAAGGCGCTGCTGCGGCGCGCGATCCTGCCGGGCCTGCTCGACGGACGGGTGGACAGCGAAGCGGTGCTCAGCGACTTTCCGGAAGTCGATCTGGCCGAAGCGCTCTGCCTGCTGCTGGATCTGGAGACCGCCGCGCCCGAGCTGTTATCGGCGGCACTGGACCGGCTCAATCTCCCGGCCGAACGGCGCGAGGCGATCGTCCCGCTGATCGAGGAACGGCTCAGAACCCGCACGGCGGCATCGAGCGCGGATGAACGGCCGGATTCCGGTCTCGTGCAGTATGCCGGCGCGCTCCTTCGCGTCGAAGCGGGGACCGGCCGGAGCTTCAGCGAATTCGCCGCGTTCGACCTGGCGATGAACGATCAGACGATGGCGGCGCTGGCCCGCGTCCGCGAGACCATCAACGTGACTGACGGCATCGACGCGCAGCTGGCGTGCCTTGCCCATCTCATCGATCTCGAACCGAACCCGACGTCCGTGGCCGGCTTTCTCGATCGGGCGCTGACCGCGCTGCAGACACTGGCGCGCGGCGGCCGATGGGATCAGTTGTCGGTGTGGCTCGCGCGTCTGCGCCAGATTGCGGCGGCTCTGCAGCCGATCCGGCCCGAGATCGCCGCGGCGGTCGCGGAGATGCTCGTGCGGCTGTGCGATCGGCACGTCCTGCTGCAGCTGGCCGAGTTGAGCGCCGCAGACAAAGCGGCCAAGACGAGCGCGCGCCTGATCGTGGCAGGTCTGGGCCGATCGATCGTGCCGGCGTGGCTGGCCGCGTTGCAGTCGCCGACCGATCGGCCGCGGCTCGATTCGCTTTCCCGGATCATGGCCGAACGCGCGCGGGAGCTCGGTCCGGCAATCGCGAAGAACCTGGCGCGGTGCGGGCCCGAGGCGGCACCAGCCGCAGTCCGGCTGCTCGGGTTTGCCGGCGCCGGCTATGAACAGGTCATTGCCGATCAACTGACACGCGGCGACGAGCGCACGGTGCGCGAGGCGCTGTACGCCCTGGCGCGCATCGGCACGACCCAGGCCGCCGTCGTCGTCGTCCATCAGCTCGAGCATGGATCGGCGTCCGTGTCAACCGCTGCCGAAGATGCGCTGTGGCGGCTGCCGCCGCACGTGGCGCTCGGCAAGGCGTGCGAGCTGCTCGGACGCCGGGAGTTCGTCACCAGCCGTCCGCACGTTGCCGTACGCCTGCTGGACCGGGCCGCAGGGTTGCGCAGCGACCTCGGCGCCGTGCTCGAAGGACTGGCGCGGCTGCGATATCACTTCTGGGATCCCGCCGTCATGCGGGTGGCCGCGCGGGCCAGGCAACTGAGGCGAACGGCGCGAGCGGAACCACAGCGAGAACCGAATGTCTCCTGCGCCGCCGAATAGCGGTCCGACCGCCAATCCCCGCCAGATCCTGAAAGCGCTGGCGGCGCTGCGCACCGCAACCGGCGCGTACCCGGCCGGCCATCCGATGATCGCCGACAAGCTGTGCGAGTTGCACGACACCGTGCGGCACCACCTGCATCTCTCGCCGCGCGTCGAGATCGACGTCATTCACGGCGTGGTTCATCTGAACGGCGTGTCTTACGGCGGCGATGGAGAGACGCAGGCGCTCGCGCTCGGCGTGGACAGCATTCATATCGGCGACGCCGTAACCGCCGACGAGCTGCGGGCGCTCGCCGAGGTCCTGTGGCGTTTGAAAGACGACGCGGATGGCGAGCCGATCAGCCTCCAGCTGGCCAGACGGCAGGTACGCCACATCACCGTCGGGCGCCTCGTCCCCCTCGACACCGGCTGGCGGGCCGACCAGTGGCCGGATCGACCTGAAACGGGCGTCGATCCCGATTACGAAGAGTCAATCGCACTCGCCGAACTGACGTTCGAGCGACTGTCGGAGGGGCGATCACTCGACCTGGTCACGGTGCGCGATCTCGTGCAGTTGCTGATGTGCCGCGTCGCCACCAGCAACGCGGCGCTTGCGCAAATCCTGTCGGTGAAACAGTACGAGAACCTGACCTACTGCCACTCCGTCAACGTGGCGGTGCTGAGCCTGCTGCTCGGCCGTCAGCTGCACCTGGACGATGACTCGCTCACGGCACTTGTCGAAGCCGCGCTGCTGCACGACGTCGGCAAGACCAGGGTCCCGATCGATCTGGTGAAGAAGCCCGGCGCCCTGGACAGGCACGAACGGCGGATGATGGAAGCGCACACGACCCTTGGAGCGGAAATCCTGGTGCAGGTGGACGGTCTGCGCCCGCTCACGCCGCTCGTAGCGCTCGAGCACCATCGCAGCGTGAACGGCAGCGGCTATCCCGACCTCGGCGGCAGCGTGCCGCACGTGTTCAGCCAGATCGTGTCGGTCGCCGACATCTACGAAGCCGTCACCGGCGCGCGATCGTACCAGGCGCCGGCGCCGCCCGAGCGGGCCTGCCTGCTGCTGGCGCGGCTGGCCGGCGAGAAGCTGAACGGGGCGATGGTGAAGGCGCTGGTCAACGCGATCACCTTCTTCCCGGTCGGATCGATCGTCCGCACGACGCTCGACGAAGTCGGCATCGTGATGCGGACGAACCCGCACGATCCGCTGCACCCGGTGGTTCAACTGGTGGATGAGCGCCTGGAGACGGCCTTAGGCGATGTCGATACCAGTGTGCGCGACGCGTCCGGAACGTATCAACGCCATATCCGCGAGACGCTGGCGCCGCGCGATGGAATGGTCAAGGCTGCGAGACTTCTCAGTCGCCAGTCATCAGTCGTCGGTCATCAGTCCTAGTCGTCAGTCACCAGTCTCAGTCGCGAGTCAGTCCGACTGACGACTGACCACGCTTTGGGCGACTTGGACTGGTGACTGAAGACTACCGACTGCTGAGTGATTTGCCTTTGGACACAGCGGCAAATCCCGCCTCGCCCCAGTTCATCACGAAGACGCTGAATCCCTGTTGCATCCGCAGCTCGATGTCGCTGGCGTTTGCCGGAAATCCGCAGGGCACCTTGAATTCGCTGCACGCCGCCAGCACCTGCTGAATCGCGTTCTCCCAGGCTGCGGTGTCGACCACGCGCTCGCCCGCGGCGTTCGTCGTCGAAAAGACGCCGCGAAGCGTTCCCGCGCCGGGCCACAGTACCCCGATGCCCTTCACGGCAGCGATCTCACGCACGTGCGCAAGGCCTTCCTTGCTCTCGACGATCGTCCAGTTGATCAGTTCGCCGTCCGGGTTCAGGGGCCAGAGGTCGGCCCGCTGCTTGTACTGATCGTCGGTCATGCCCCAATACGACGCAGCCATGCCGGCGGCCTCCGGGCGCGTCCCGCCCTTCGACGCAAAGCGCATCGCGGCGAGTCCGCGCCGGACTTCGTCGGCGCTCTCCGCTTCGACAAACATGATGCCGGCGACGCCGGTATTGAGCTCACGGCTGATGTTGTCGATCGCCCGGGACGGATCGGATGCAATCTTCGGGGTCTTCACCATCATCGGCGGGCGCAGCCGCAGAAACGGTGTTCGGGTGAGCACGCCCAGGTCGGCGGTCGCTTTCATGAAATCCGCGAACGCCGGCAGCGCACGATCCAGGCCGCGTTCCATGCTGCCGTTGAACAGGAAATCCGCGTCCGTGTAGGCGAGCGCCTCTTTCGCGAGATCAGCGGGCGGCCTGGCCAGCGGCGGCGCGTCGTTCGAGGCCGGACCTTCGCCGCGGCCCGGCATCTGCGCGGATGCGGCGGCACCGCGTCCACGCGCGCCGGACGGAACGGCGCTCGGTGCGTACACGCCGAACACCGGCTTGTGCTGCTCGAGGAGCTCGATCACCGGGTTGAAGCGCTGATGCCGCGGCTCCTGCCCGGCGACGATCAAGCCCGTTGCTGCAAGCACGGTCAGACAGGTGGCCAGCGACTGCATTGACCCTCCTACGCCCGGTTACGCCCAGTCGCCGCCGCGCATCAGCGGCTCGGCGGTACCGTCGCCCAGAATGCCGTCGATGTCGAGATCGCGCGACCCAATCATGAAGTCTACGTGCGTAGCGCTTCGATTGCCGCCCGCCTGTTCGAACGCTTCGTCGGTCATCGCCTCCCCGCCTCTCATGGTGAACTTGTAGGCCGATCCGAATGCCACGTGGCTCGCGGCATTCTCGTCGAACAGCGTATTGTAGAAAAGCAGGCCGGTCTGCGCGATCGGGGAATTGTGCGGCACCAGCGCGATTTCGCCAAGCCTGGCGGAGCCGGGATCGGTCTGGAGCAGCGTCCGCAGGACGGCCTCGCCGCGGTCCGCATGGACGTCCACGACGCGGCCCTCGGCAAAGCGCAGTGTGAATCCCTCGATGAGCGTTCCGCCATAGCTGAGAGGTTTGGTCGATCGCACGGTGCCTTCCACCCGGTCCTTGTGCGGCATCGTGAAGACTTCTTCCGTGGGCAGGTTCGGTGCGAACGGAATCCCTGCCGCGCTCGCCGACCGGCCGCCGATCCAGAGGTGGCCCTCCGGCAATCCGATGGTCAGCGCGGTACCCGGTGCGGAGTAGCGCAGCGCCGCGTAGCGCTTGCGATTCAACTGTTCGGTCCGGCGATGCAAGCCGGTCAGGTGCGCTTCCCAAGACGCCATGGGATCGGGATGATCGAGACGGCAAAGCCGCGCGATCGCGTGCCACAGACCGTCGACTCGCCCGTCCGGCGGAAGGTCTGGAAAGACGCGGGCGGCCCACGCGGGCGCCGCCGCCGCAACGACGCACCAGTTCGTCCGGTTGCGCGAGATGTGCTCGCGGAACGGCCGGACGCTGCGGGCGGTCGTCTGCTGCAGCGCCGAGACGAGCTCCGCGGGTTCGTTGTTCAAGTGGTCGGGATCGTTCGCGTAGATGGACAGGACCGCGTGACCGGCTTCAACGTGGCCGGCGAGGACGTTCGGCAACCAGGCGGAGAACTGGCTGAAGGAGTCGCGGGGCGCCCATTTGAAGCGCACCTTCATGAGGGGTTCGTCGCCCCACAACGTCTCGACAAGTGGAGCCCCGGCGGCGTACGCCGCCCGGGCGACTTCTCTCACCAGCGGGGCCGCATCGAGCGACGCGCCCCCGTTCGCCACCGGCCCCACGATCAGCAGGCGCTGGCCCGGCTGCAGATTCAGTCCCATCCGGACAGTGACATCGCCGTAGAGTCGGAGCATCTGGTCGAACGGCAGCGGGGCGTCAGGCATGGTAACGTCGCCATTGCATCACACGATGGACGTCATGAGAAGCATTACTGCAGCCTTGATTGCCGCCCCCTCAATCGGCGTCGTTCTCGCGCTGGCTCAGCCGACTCCTCTGCGGACGCCGGACGTGCATTTCGCGCCAACCGACCAGCCGATCGCCGACGCCATGCTGAGACTGGCGCGCGTCACCAAAGACGATGTGGTGTACGACCTCGGATCCGGAGACGGACGCATCCCCATCCTGGCGGCACAGAAATACGGTGCCCGCGGCGTCGGCATCGATCTCGATCCGCGGTTGATTGCGCTGTCACGGGAGGTGGCACGCGAAGGCGAGGTCGCCGACAGGGTGACCTTCATCGAAGGCGACCTGTTCACGGCCGACATTTCCAAGGCGACCGTGGTCACGTTATACCTTTCGGCAACAATGAATATGCGGCTGGAATCGAAGCTGAGGCGGGAGCTCCGGACCGGCGCGCGAATCGTTTCGCACAAGTTTCCGATCGGCAACTGGAGCCCGGACGAAACGATGCGGGTGGAGAACGAGGACCTGTTCCTGTGGATTGTGAGGTAGGGAGGCGTGCGAAATCAGAGCTCCACCGCGGAGGACACGGAGGACAGGAGGAAAAATCCTGTTGCGTTCGCGGGATTCAACCTCCGCGTCCTCCGCGTCCTCCGTAGTAGCTTCTAGAATCTGAGACGAAGACCGGCGCCAACCTGCACACCGCCCGCCTGTACCGAGGCTTTGCTGCCGTCGGACAGCGGCATGTTGACGTTCGCCTGAGAAAATCGGACGAGCCCCCCCACGCCGATCGATCGGGTGAAGTAGTAGGCGGCATCGGCGCCGGCATTGAGCCCGAGCCGGGACGCGTGCTCGGTCGAAACGCTGGCACCGGCGTATTCCGCCTGGTCAAAGGGAAACGACTCGAGGATCTCCACGTGGCTGACCAGATCCTGCGTCACGCGGAAGAACGAGGGACCGCCGAAGACCGACACCTGGATCGAGTCGGAGAGCAGAACAGGCCACGTCGCCGCCACGTGGAACGCCAGGTCCTCGTGGTTCAGCCTCGTGTTTCCGGCCACCGAGCGCATTGGCTGGTTATAGTAGAACGGGTGCGGGACGTTCGCCGTCACTTCACCAATCTCAGTCTTCTTCCGGTAGGACAGGGCATAGCTCATGCCGAGACGACCTCTGACCCTGCCTCCTGCTGTCAGGTCGTACGCCGGGCCAGGCTCGATGCGATGGAAGGTGTGCACGTCACCCGCCTCGTCATACAGGTCCATTTTCGAGTCTGTGGTGAAGTCGATGGGCTTCGACTGGTAGAGACCGTTCACGCTCACGTAGTCGATGTTGCGCCAGGAAGTGGTCTGCGCGCCGGCGTCGCCTGCGAATGCGACGAGAGCGCCAACGATCGGAAGTACCAGAGTGTATCGTTTCATTCGTTATCCTCCAGCCGTGTCTGCACGGCCCGATGTGTAGGGTGCGTGTGGAATTCGTTCCTGTGAGATGGTCAGTTCACCCCGACGGCCGTCCATGCCTGTGCGACCGCGCGTTCAGGCGCGCTGCCGCTGCCGTAGAGATCGCGCGCGGACTGAATCGTCGCCGCCCGCGCCACGGCGTACGTCGCATCCGAGGGCAGCAGCTGCGTGAAGGCGCGATAGAAGACGTTCTCGATCTGCTGGCGGTTGGCGGCGCCGACGCCTTCGACGCCGACCTGGGAGGTCCGGTTCGTGCCGCCTTCAATCGCCAGATAGAAGGCATGCGTCACCATCGTCGAATTCGTGTGCACGCCCCCGTTGTCGAAGGTACCGAGATAGCGCCTCGTATAGTGGTCGGGATCGCCGAACGCCGCTGGATTCTCCAGCGAACGCAACCCGCCGGGTGTCACCACGTCTTCGCCCATCAGGTAGTCTGCATGCAGAGGGCCGTCGCCTTTCGGCTGAAAGAAGAACTCGATCGAGGTCGCCATGATGTCGGAGAACGCTTCGTTCAACGCGCCCGACTCGCCGCGGTAAATCAGGCGCGAGGAATAGTCGGTGACGCCGTGCGTGAGCTCGTGTCCGACCACGTCGAGCCCGCCGGACATGAAGTTCCACTGTCTGCCGGCACTGTCGGTGAGCCCTGATGGCATGCCTTCGCCGTAGACCATGATCCCGTCGCCGAAGTAAGCCGCGTTCCGGTAGAGCAGGCCGACAATTGAATTGGACTGCCGCATCACATCGTCGCGATTGGCGGGGTGGACGATGTTCGCGATTGGAATGTCCGCGTTGTCGAGGCCGCGCCGGCCGAAGCGCTTGAAGTAGAAGTCGTACACCCAGCCCGCGTACGCGTGCGCGTCGACAACCGCACCGTCGGTCCAGGCATTGTCGGGGTCGCTGGCCAGGTGGCTCGCCAGGAGCGGCGTGCCGCCGCTGAGGAAATTCATGGCCAGCGTGGCGTCGCCGCGCAGGTCGAACGTGCTCAGGGCGGGCGGGCGCATCCTGTCGCTTGTCCGGTAGGTCGCGCTCTCCCTCGTCACGCTCAGCTTCTTGTTGTCACCGAGCACGCCGCTGCCCGATCCGATCGCCGCCTGCGTCTTCAGGTCGTTGAACTGCAGCAGCAGCGCGCCGCTGCGCGCGTCGACGAAATACAGGAACAGCCCGGCGTCCGAGAAGACGCGCCCGCGATACGCGAGGTCGTAGCCGCCCGACTGCCGGGGCAGCACGACCAGTTCCGGGTCTACGCCCGGGCGCATCGGCGCACCGGCCGCACGCGCGATGGCGGCGCGCGCCTCGCCGGCATCGAGCGCCGGATTGGTTTCGATATCGATATCGTCGTAGATCGTGCCGAACAGGCTGAGCGTGAGGCCGCGTTCCATCTGCCGGGCCACATCGCCGCCGAACACGCGCACGCCCTTGTAGTACTGATCGAGGCGATCGTGCTCCCGGCCGGCGACGAGGACGTCGCCGCGATGCTGGCGCAGCCGCAGCTCGCCGGATCGCTGGAGCGAATCGACAAACGTATCCCATTGACGGATGTTCTGGCCGGAACTGATGGCGAGGCGGCCGCGGCCCTGGGCAATGACGCGCGCCGGAACCGCCGCTTGAACGACCAACCAGACGAAGACCAGACCCGCTACAACGTTTGCTGTCATCGGATGAACGCGGTGGATGTGCGCGATCGTTCAGGCAAGGACAGTGCCGCCCTATTGGCCGGGGAATGGCCTCACACCCGTCTCCGGTCTCATTCAGTCCTGTAATCCGTGCCGACAGTTTTGGTGGGATCCGATCGTGAGCGTCGTACTGCCTAGGAACGCAACCGCCCAACCTTCGCTCGACGGCGATTCAGGCGAGCTACCGCCGGCAGGCGCGAAAGGCCGCAGAGGGACACTGTTTTTCTTTGCGGCGTTTGCGTTCGCGCGTGACTTTCCCAGGAGCCGAGAGCGAACGCCTACGAATGCTTGCGCGCTTTTGCCGGCGCCTTGGCGACCGAGATGTGCGCCACGGCCGCGAGATCGCGGACAAACGGAGTGGCGCCCTGCGACTTGATCAACGCCTCGAGCTGCTCGTCGAACAGGCCGGAACCCTGGCGGCCGTAGGCTTCCGCCTGCTGAGTGAACATCTGGCGCGCGTGCTCGAGATTGCGCTCGAGATGGCCGCGCAGCTTGTCGGCGCTGGGAGCACTGGTCTTGTCGGCCGCATACGCGCGCTCGAGATCGGTGAAGAGTTGAATGGCATACTCGCGGAGCTCCGCCCGCGTGTTCTCCTCGATCGACAGGCGCGCCAGCAGCGGCACGGCGTGCCACAGCAGCACCTCTGCAAACTTGACGCGCCGTTCGGGCGTTGAATACTCGGCCTCCGGATCGTCCGAATCGTCGGCGTACATGACGGCGGCAATCTCGCCGCAGATCGCGACGGGCAGTACGATGACAAACCCGGGCGTGCCGCCGAAGAGCGAGCGGCTGCTGGCCGTCAGCTCGTTCGCCGTCAACCCCTGCACCCGTCCCGATCGAACCGCTTCGGTGAGGGGCGATTCACGCGTCAACGGCACGACGATCTTCGACATGTCGCTGTCGAAGTCGAAGCCGACCTGATGCACGCCCTGAAGGCGGTTTCCGGTCACCTGGAAAAGCGCGGCGCGCGAGAATTCGCTCCCGAGCGTCTCGACGAGCGCGATCAGCGCGTCGGCGACAGACGGCGCCGTGGTGAGACGATAGAAGCCGGTCCGCAGGCGATCCATCGGCAGCGAGGCGAGCTGGATCGCCTGTTCGCGCAGCGTTCTGGCGAGGTGCTCGCGGGCGGCGTCGACGCGCGCCAGTTCTGCCGACAAGGCCTCCCGTTCGGCAGCCACCGCTTCGACGCGGGTCTTCGCCTCGGCAAGCGACGCCGTCAATTGGTCGCGTTCGCCGGTCAAAGCCCCGATTTGTGCCTGCGCTTCCGCCTGGCGTGTGGCGGCCGCCGCTGCTGCCGACTCGAATCGTTCACGGGCCTCGGCCTCAAGCCTGGCGCTCGCCGCCGTCGCCGCGTCGAGTCTGGCCTCGGCGTCGGCCTGCTGCCTGGCGGCGGCGTCCTTGAGGGCGTCGAGCGTCTCTTCGGCCTGCGCTCGTTCCTTCGCCGCGGCCGCTGTGATCTCGTCGATCTTTCTGATCGCCTCGTCCTGCAGCTTCGCGACGGTCGCCTGCAGCGCCTCGATCTGCCTGTTGGCATCCGCCTGCCCGGCGGCTGCAGCCGCCGTGAGCTCATCGATCTTCCTGATCGCCTCGTCCTGCAGCCGGGCAGCCGTCGCCTTCAGCGCCTCGATCTGGGCGGCGGCATCGGTCTGCTGCGCGGCCGCGGCCGCCGTGAGCTCGTCGATCTTTCGGGCCGCCTCCTCCTGCAGCCGGGCGGCCGTCGCCTTCAACGCTTCGATCCGGGCGGCGGCTTCCGCCTGTTGCGCGGCCGCGGCGGCGGTGACGGCCTCGATCTGCGCGGTGGCCGCGGCCTGCTGCTTCGCGGCGGCGGCGGTGACCGCGTCGATTCTGCGTTGCGCGTCGGCCTTCAAGTCCGCGGCGGACGAGGCGGCCTGTGCACGCTCCGACTCGATCGTCCGGCGCGCGTCATCCAGCTCGCGCTGCAGCGCAGTCCGGCGGCCCACTTCCGCTTCGCGGTCGCGTTCCGATTGCTGGCGGCCCGCCTCCGCGCGCGCGCCCGCAGCGGCGGCCGCGGCGAGCTCCTCACGCAATTTCTCAATCGCCGCATCGGCCTCGGCCTGCAGGCGCTTGGTGGTCGCGTCGAGCTCCGCCGTCATCGCGCTGCTCAGGCGATCGACAAAGGCCGATGTTTCTCTCGTAGCCAGCTCGCGCAGTTTCATGACGGATCTGTATTGTGAATACATCTTGGAGTGCAATTGTTGCGCCGCGATGGTTCACGCCGAGATCGTGCGCCGTTTCTGCATGTCCGCGGTTTGCGGGCGACGGCCGGCGCGTCGAGCACTGACAGATTCGCAACCGACTTCCAAGATTGTGCGTGCGGTCCGCGCCATGCGCCGCACACTTCTGCACGGCGCGGATCGCGCGCGGACCCGCGAAAACCCTCAGCGTTGAAGATCTTTAGGGGCGGACGGCGCCCGCTGCCTCGGGGCTCGGCACAAGCGTTGCGGTGCCCAGAATCATCACCAGGCCGCGGACCGCCGATTCGATCCGTGCGGACGCGGCCGATTTTCGCCATTCCGGAGGAAGCACATGATCTGGGTCGTCATCATCGCACTCGCAATCATCGCGTATGCTCTCGTCAAGGCACGGCGGCACCGCAACGCCGCGGCCGGCACCGACCATCAGTAGACCTCAGCGTCGGCCGGAATATCGGCAGCGGGCGCGCACAGTCGGTCCAACACGGTAACGAAGCTCCGCCTGAAAACCGACGAGCGACGAAGCGTTCGGGGCTGCATCTCCCGTTCATGATGCTGGCAGCAACATTGCACTTCCGGCTGTCCAACGCGCTATTTGTGTAGCGCCAGTCATACAGATGCCGGCCCGACGACCGTCCGAAGCCCCTACGATTCTCGTGGTCGATGACGATGCTGATGCGAGGCGGATGTACTCGGAGTACCTCCGCCTCAAAGGCTGGGTCGTCTTCACCGCGCCGGATGGCCGCACAGGTATCGACAAGAGCATCGATCTCACCCCGGACGTCCTAATCCTCGACCTCGCCATGCCTCGCGTTGACGGCTGGACGGTGCTGAACCATCTGCGTTCATCGAGCTGGACCGCAAAAATACCTATCCTCGTCGTGTCAGCAGTCGACCACGCGCGTGATGCCGCGTTCCTGTCGGGATGCGATGCATTTTTGTCGAAACCGTGTACACCGGAAGTCGTGTGGCTCCAGCTCAAAGCAATGCTGCGCTGGCGTGCCGCTCGCGCGAAGAGTAGTGCCGCGCGATTGGCCGTCACGTAAATCACGGTCGAGTTTCCAGGAAGCCGTACAGCCGCGCTCGTTTACGATCTCAGACAACTCGGTCGATGCGCGTACAGGTCGGGCACGAGCTTGTCAGTGGAATAGCGATTGTGATCCGGCCGCGAAAGGTCGCGGCCTTGTGCGCCGTGTGCATCGCGGTGCTCGTGGCGGCCCACGTCCTGTCGCAAATTGCCCGCTTCGGATTCGGACACGCCTACCTCATGGGCTTCGGCGTCAAAATCTATCTCGGCGCCGAAGCGAGCATCCCGAACTGGTTCTCCACGCTGCTGCTGCTGGCGTCCGGCATCGCCTTGCTTGTGATCGCCGCAGCTGTGAGCACGCACGCCGCTCAGTGGCGATGGCTTGGGATCATCTTCCTCGCGCTCTCACTGGATGAGTCGGCGGCGCTGCATGATCTCTCCGCCCCGCTGTTCACCGGCGTGATGGGCTGGCTCGCTCACATCGCGGGCGGCCCGTTCGTCGGCTTGAAGGAGAAACCAGGGTACGCGTGGCTCATCCCCGGCGTGATCTTCAGCCTCGCGGTCGCGCTTTCATACGTGCGATTTCTTGCTTCTCTTCCCCGGCAGACACGGGTTCGATTTGTGCTCGCAGGCACCATCTATGTTGGTGGCGCTGCCGGGTTCGAGGTCTTGGGCGGCTGGTACTCCGGCCTTTTCGGATCGCGCAACGTGACATTCATCACGCTGCTGACCATCGAAGAGACCCTGGAGATGGTCGGCGCCAGCTTGTTCCTGTATGCCCTGCTCGTCTTCATCGAGGAGCAGTTTGGAGAGATACGGATCCGTCTCGCCAGCCCGCACGAGCGGGGGACGCGCAGCCCCTCACAGGCGCGCACGGCGCCGGGGTCCGGGGCAGAGCCCCACGTCTAGCCTAAATTCTCGGGCCCGCCTCCAGCTGTCGCAGCCATTCGCGTGCGCCCTCGATCTCGCGTTCGCTGAACACGCGCACGCCCTGTGCTTCGAGCAGCGCAGCGGTTACCCCGGCGCCTGCGATCCGCACGCCCGAAAAGCTGCCGTCGTGAATATGGGCGCTTCCGCATGACGGGCTGCCGTCCTTCAGGATCGCGATCCGGATTCGGTGCTGTTTCACCAGATCGAGCGCACGATCGGCGCCGGCACGAAAGCTGGACGTCACATCGGCGCCCGCCGCCGTCCGCACGATTGCGATCCTCGCAAGCACCGCAGGGCCACCACCTGGGCCGACGATCTCGGCCGATGGCCTCGGGGTCGGCAGCCCGCCATCCTGCTCAGGGCAGGCGGAGACGAGACGCCCCTCGTTCAGCCATTGCCGCAGAAGCGGGTGATCGGAGGCCGCGTCGCCGCCGTGGTATCGGACCTTCGCGCCCAGAAGGCACGCGCTGACAAGGATCTTCTCGAGCACCGCCGGCTGCCGCGAGGACGCGGATATCACGGCCGGGGAAAGCTCCTGCCGTCTTCTCTGCGGCCGTGCCCGCCGTCTGTCGCTCCCCATGTTTGCAGGAAACCGATCCGGAGCGGATCGACTTCAGCATACACTGGTAAGGATGAAGCCGCGCCGGGCGCTGTTGATCGCGATCATGGTCGGGACCGCCGCGATGGCGTGTAAGGCCGCGCATGAGAAAAGCCAGGCCGACGCGTCCTCGTCTTCTTCTCCGTCTTCTTCTGGAGAGTCGATCCAGCTGCGCTTCTTCCGGAACCCTGCCCCGATCCAGGACTTCACGGTGCACGATCTCGACGGACAGGCGATCTCGTCGGCATCGCTGCGCGGAAAAGTGGCGCTCATCAATTTCTGGGCGACGTGGTGCGGGCCGTGCCGGGCAGAGGTTCCCGATCTCGTCGCACTGCAGGCGAAATACCGCGACCGGCTTCAGGTGATCGGCGTTTCGGAAGACGAGAGCGGCGCAGAAGTCGTGCGCAGCTTCGCCGCCGCGCACCAGGTGAATTACCCGATCGTCATGTTGACGGCGGAGCTCGAACAGATCTTTCCCGGCGTGCACGCACTGCCGACGACGTTTCTGCTCGATCGCGAAGGCCGGCTGGTGCAGAAACACGTCGGCATGCTGACCGCTGCGACGACGGAAGCCGAAACGCGCGTGCTCGCCGGACTGCCGTCGGCGGCGGAGGTGGAAGAAGTCGATCAAACGCAGGGGCTGAAGCTCGAAAACGGAGCACAGTTGACCAGCATCCCCGGCGTCGATCTCGCGCGCCTGCCGGCCGATCGACGCACCGAAGCGCTTCAGAAATTGAACGGGCAGCCGTGCACGTGCGGCTGCGATCTGACGGTCGCGCGCTGTCGTGTCGACGATCCCGCGTGCGGCGTCAGCCTGCCGCTCGCGCGCGAGATCGTCGCGCAGATTCAGAGTTCCAAGTTTTGAGTTGTGAGTTGTGAGTTGTGTGAGCCTGTGAAAAAATCGGCTGCCAGATCAAACCACCGGGACCACAAAGGCACAACGAGGGCCATCTTTTTCGTGAGCGTTGTGGTTTCCAAGGACGCCCAAACGCGCGAATTCTTCACGCTCTCTGAGTTCTGAGAACCGGTGCAGGTCCTTTGGGCCTGCGGCGATTCCGACCACTTCCGCGCCACGCCCGTCTGTAGGCTGCTCGGCGGTTCGCCACAGCCGTCTTTTTCTCCTCCGCAAACACTCGTGCTGAAAACGGCCGCGTCCGCAGGCAAGGGCACAACTCGTGCACTTTATGGCCGGCGTGGCGCCTGCGACGCGCCAGGGGAGGAATACCTGATGTGGAACCGCGACGAAGTGGAGGGCAAGGGAGAGCGCGCGAAAGGCAAGATCAAGGAGCGCGTCGGCAACTTGACCAACGACGAACGGCTCCGCAATGAAGGCGAAGCAGACCAGGCCGAAGGAGAAATCGAAGAGGCATTCGGCAGGGGCCGCCGCAAGATCGGCGAGGCCGTCAAAGATGTCGGTCACAAGATCGGCGGCTGAACACGAACGCTTCTGCTCATATAAGAGTCATACAGGAGGACAGGTTCATGAAACGGACGACTCCAGGAATCTACGTGGCCGCGGCGCTCGCGTCGAGCGTGTCGCTGGCAGCCCAGACAGGGTCGGCCACAACCGCGTCAAGTAAGGATGACAAGTCGGCGCCGAATATTTCGGTGTCCGGATGTCTGGCGAAGAGCGGCGACCGCTACATGTTGACCAACTCGTACATCGACAGCGTCCCGGCTTCGCCGGGTGCGCCGCCGACAACGGCGTCAGGAACGGCCGGCGCAACCGGGACCGCCGGTACGGCAACGACCGGCACAAGCGGTACAACCGGAACGACAGGGACAACCGGTAGCGTGACCGCCGGAACGAGCGGTACTTCCGGTGCGACGGCGACCGGCAGCACGCGGACGGGCGCGACAGCCGCCAGCGGCACCGCCGCCTCGCCGACTGGAGCCGCCGGCTCATCCCCGTCGAAATCCGGTGCACCGCCGCTGACATGGATGCTGAAAGGCGGGAGCGATCTGGAATCGATGGTCGGTCAGCAGGTCCAGGTCACTGGCCGCGCGGGCGCATCCCCTGATGCGAGCGGACCGTCGGCCTCGGCGTCGGCCGGTACGTCAACGGGCGCGACGGCGACGGCAGGCACGACTGGTACCGCTGGCGAGCCGAAACCAGCCGCCGCTCCGGCCCAACTGCAACTCGACGTGCAGTCGGTCAAGATGGTTGCGGCGAGCTGCCAGTGAGCGGGTCGCATGGGGGGCACGACGCGTGACCCCCCATTTTCACAATCCCTGCGTGAATTCGTCATTTTTGTGTGCAAAATACGGCAATTGAGGGACTCCTCGGACAACGGGGGAGCGGCGCGGCCCCGCCGCACCGGCTGCGAAGACTGGCGCTGAACCAAGCACTCGTCTCATAATGAGTCGATGCGTCCGGAGAAGGCGATGCCGCCGCAGACTGCTCAGCCTCAAACCCGCCATGAGCTGCAGGCGTGGATTCACGAGCATCTGCACCTCCAACCCGATCTGGAGGCCTCGCTGCTCGGCGCAATCGATGCGGTGTTCACCCGCCACGAACGTCTCTGGCAGGAGTCGAAGCAGGAGGCGATCCAGGCGCTGTCCGCAGGCTTCGCCGAGAAGATGGCGCGCGTCAAGACCGAGCTCCTGGCGAAGGATGCGACGGTCAGCAGCATTTCGCGGTATTTCGAAGGCCTTGTCGCCGAACTGACCGATCGGACGCACCGCGATCCGAAGACGAAGTTGATGAACTTCGGCCGGTTCACCGAGCAGGTAGAATCGTTTCTCGCCCTCGAGCAGCGCGGCCGGTGGTGCGCGATCGGTCTGGTCGACATCACGGGATTCAAGTGGTACAACGATGCGCTGGGACACGCCGTCGGCGATCGCATCATTGAACGCGTCGCGCAGCTGTTGCGCGAACAGGTCCGGTCAGACGACTTGCTCGCGCAGGAACGCCCCGGCGGGCCCTCATCGCAGGATCTGCACGCGCGGTTCGGCGGCGATGAATTCTGCTTCCTGATTCCGGATCTGGCCGAGTATCACCAGGCGCATGCGATCGGCGAGCGCTTCCGTGAGGCGGTGGAACGATACGACTGGACGCTCGAAGATCGCCGCCTCTCCGCGCAGCCGGTCCGCGTTGACGTCGGCGTTGTCTGCCTCTGGCTCGGACGGGTCGCCGAGCGCCGGTTCATTGCGCGGCGGCTGGCGGCCGATCTCATCCAGCGCGCCGACAAGTTGATGTACGAGGCCAAGGGCGAGCGAGCCAGCCACATCTATCTCGTTCGCGCGCGCCTCGAAAACGGCGTGCTGACCGAGATTTCCGGCAACGAGGAACCGGTAGAAGAAACACAAGCGTAGCAAGTCCGTGGTGAAACTCCAGCGTGGCACCGAGGGCGGCGAGGCGCCGCGCTCGACCGCAGAGGGGGCCCACCGTGCGGTTTGTGCACAGGTGGGTGCAATATCGTCACTGTCGAGGAGGAGCAACGGAGCCAGCACCGGAGTCCCCAACGCGTGGTTCCCAACGCGTTGGGGTGGGAGTCGGGATGCATCGCCGGCCGAAAGCAGCTGGAGTGTCACCACGGGCTGCCAACGGCGGCACGCATGGTGGGCGTAGTTCAGTGGTAGAACGCCTGACTGTGGCTCAGGAGGTCGCGGGTTCGATACCCGTCGCCCACCCCATTTGTTTCTCGTCGGTCGTGAGTTTCAAGTTATGAGTGTTGATGCAATAGCTCATCACTCATAACTCATCACCCAACTCATCGCTCCCACTCATCACTCACAACTCATCGCTCACAACTCATCACCCAAAACTCAAGATCCAGGACGGGCATAGCGGTTGCCTTTATGGTGTTCTGGAGGTGACGGATGTTTGCAGTCGAACCCCTGCTTGCTCTTGAATACCGCATCGCGTTCTGGGGCATTGCTCTCGCGATCGTGCTCGCCGTCGCTCTCTGGGTCCCATACCTCTACAAGGAGATCCGCCGCGGAAAAGCGCAGCTCGGCCCGCGCACGCCGATTGGTGCGGGCGATACACATCCCGGACGTCGTGGTGACCCGGCGCCTGGCCAGCCTGACGCTCAAGCCGATCCGTACGAGCCGCGCGCCCAAAGATAACAGCCAAACCATATGATGGGGCCCGACCGGCCTCCCTCCCGGGGTAAGCGCACCATGGACCGTCTGGCCCGCCTCAGGCCGACGGGTCCCCACCCGCCGCGCTGGTGAAGGCCTGCTCTGCCAGCGCGCCATTTCAGGACGAGACACGACGGCGAGTTTCACAGTGAAACACGGTGTTCCGGACCGGGTCATTTCCAGCTAACTGCTTTGCACACAGATATCTGCAGGCTATCGACAGGTTTGTGATCAACGTGATTGTCGTACTTGTAGACACTGATCCGTAATCGGCACCCTGCCCCGACCCGTCGAAGGCCCATTTACGGCCTTGAATTCCAATAGACCAGCTTGGCCCCAGTGTTGCTCTTGTGGCTGGAGCGACGACCCGCGCACCGAATGGCTTATTTGTGACCGCTGCGACCTCCCCTTCACTGACCGGCGTGAACTGGCGTGCGGAACTGCCGGCTCTGACGTCCCGACACGTCTTGCTGCACGAACCAACGCTGCGCGATTCCGGTGACCTCCTGGCGCTGCTGTCGGTCGACGATGCGACACGCTTCGGCGTGGACGAGCCGGTCTGTGCTCCGGGCATCCAGCAGTTCATCGAACGCGCGTCTCGCGACCGCGCTCTCGGCCTCAGTTTCACCTATGCCATCGCGCTCGCCGGATCGCGGCGGATCGTCGGGCTCTTTCAGACGCGCCAGCTCGATCCGTCATTCGAGACAGCGGAATGGGAATGCGTGATTCTGCCGCCGTTCCGCGGCAGCGGTGTGTTTCTGGAAGCGGCGCGGCTGGTCGGATCGTTTGCCTTCGGCACGATCGGGGTGCATCGGCTCGAAGCGCGGGTCGCGACGGCGAACGGACGCGGCAACGGCGCGCTCAGAAAGCTCGGTGCCGTGCAGGAGGGCGTGCTGCGCCGCTCGGAACGGCGCCGCGGAGCGTATTTCAATCAGGTCCTGTGGTCGATCCTGAAAGAGGACTGGGGCGAACAGTGGGTGCCGACCGGTCCGCGGGTGCATTGATGCGATTGCTGCCCGCCGCCGCACGCCTGTACGTCGCCACCGTGATAGCCGCCGGCTGTGGGCTGGCAGCAATCTGCCTGCCGCAGGCGCACTTTCACCAGCCGCTGTTGTTTGCGGCGCTGCTGGTTCTCTCTTCGGCCTCGGCGGCGTTGAAGGTCCACCTGCCGCTGACGGCGGGCAAGTCGACGGTGTCGATATCCTATGCCGTCGATTTCGCCTCGCTTCTGCTGCTCGGCCCGCACGAAACGATGCTGGTGACCGCGGGTAGCGCGCTCAGTCAATGCAGCGTGAACCGGAAGGATCGAAACCCGCTGTACCGCACGGCGTTCAGCGTCGCATCGCTCGTCATCACGATCCAGTTTGCCGGACTGATCTTCAAAGGTCTCGGCGGTACGACGTCGAATCTGTCGCTCTCTGCGATAGCCCGACCGCTGGTGGGGGCGGCGACCGCGGCCTTCCTTGTCAACACCGGCCTGGTGGCCACGGCGATCGCGCTGTCGACGCGGGGCCGGATCGCGACTGTCTGGCACGACAATTTCTGGTGGATCGCGCCAAGCTACTTCGTCGGCGCCGGCACGTCGGCCCTGGCGGTGACGTGCGTGCAGTACGCCGGGTACTGGCTTGCGCCGATTGCTTTCTTGCCTCTCTATCTCACCTATCGCACCTACAACGTCTATCTCGGGCGCATGGAGGACAGACAGCGGCACGTGCAGCAGACCTCGGATCTGCACCTCTGCACCATCGAGGCCCTCGCGCGCGCCATCGACGCGAAGGACCAGACGACGCACCTGCACATCCGCCGCGTGCAGCTGTATGCGACGCGGCTGGCAGAAGCCGCCGGCCTGTCCGACTCGGAGATCCACGGCATCAAGACCGCCGCGTTGCTGCACGACATCGGCAAGCTCGCCGTGCCCGAGCACATCCTGTCCAAGCCCGGTCCGCTGACGCAGGAGGAATTCCAGAAGATTCGAATTCACTCGCAGGTCGGGGCGGAGATCATCGCGAAGGTGCCGTTCCCCTATCCGGTGGCGCCGTTAATCCTGAGCCATCACGAGCGGTGGGACGGAAAAGGGTATCCGCAGGGCCTTGCCGGCGACCAGATCCCGATTGGCGCGCGCATTCTGACAATCGTCGACTATTACGACGCGGTCACCACCGAACGTCCGTACCACAGCGCCTTGAACATGGAGAGCGCGATTGCGCTGCTCAAGCATGAAATCGGGCGCGCCCTCGATCCGAACCTGGTGCCGATGTTCATCGCCCTGCTGCCGGCGCTCGTTGCCGAAGCGGGAGAGGACGAACCCCGGGCGAGCGTACCGGCTCCGGCTGCCGATTCGGCCCGGGTCGCTGCCTCCGGCCCGGCGGCGGCGCCGGCGCCGAGCGCGTTCGAGAATATTGCGCTCGCGCATCGCGAAATCTATGCGCTGTACGAGATCGCGCAATCGATGGGCACGTGTCTGAGCGTCTCGGATACGATGGCGCTCATCTCGTCGAAGATCTCGAAGGTTGTGCCCTGGACCGGCTGCTCGCTGTTCCTGCACCAGGCCGAGACCGGGGCGCTCAAATGCCGGTTCGCGTCGGGCACGGAGGCGGCGCGGCTCGTGGATTCCACGTTGACCGAGGGCTGCACGATCGCGGACTTCGTCGCCGGCCGCCGCCAGACGATCATCTCCCGCGCGGACGAGGCCATCGCGACGCTCGGCCTGCACGTGACCAGCGAAGTCAGGTCGGCCATCGTCTGTCCGCTGAGCTACAACGACACCTTCATCGGCTGCCTGAGCCTGTATCATTCCGAGCCGAACTGCTACTCCGAGGATCACCGCCGCCTGCTCGAGCGGATTGCGGAGCAGGCGGGTGCGGTGATTCACAATTCAATCGTGTTCGAGCAGACGCAGGAAGACGCGCTGACCGATCCGCTGACGAACCTCCCGAACCGCCGCTCGATGTTCATGCATCTGTCGCGCGAGCTGGCCCGCGCCGGACGGCTCAAGAGCGAAGTCGCCGTGATCGTGATGGACGTCGACGGGTTCAAGAAGATCAACGACACCTACGGACACAATGTCGGCGACCAGGCCCTGCGCGAGGTCGCGGCGGCGCTGCAGGGGACGCTGCGTCCGTACGACCTCTGCGTCCGCTATGCCGGCGACGAGTTCATCGTCGTGCTCGCGGACTGCTCGCGTGAGGCGGCCAACGCCAAGCGGCGCGAGCTTCAGGCCCGGGTGGCGGAGATTGCGCTCGAGGTGCGGGCCGACAAGACACTGCGGGTCGGTATCAGCGCCGGCGCCGCGGTCTTCCCGGAAGATGGGACGACGTTCGAGGCGCTGCTCGCGGACGCCGACCATCGCATGTACCGGGACAAGGCGTTCCGACGCGGGCAGCTGCCGCTGCTCCAGCCGACGCCGGCCGATTTCGCCGCTGTGGACAGCTGCGACCCGGCCGCGACGCCGTTTGTCGACGCGGATGAAGAGGCGCTGGTGCTGCATCCGTGAACGGAGGTCACGGCGGAAATGCGCAGAGGTCACGGAGGAAACGGTATAACACAGAGAAACGGAGTAACGGAGACGAACAGAGAAGTTGCTGATGTTTTGAGTTTGCGTTGTGAGTCGTGAGTGACTCCTGCGGGAAATCTGAACTCACGATTTAAAACTCACGACTCAGCACAGACCTTGTCTTCTCCGTTTCGTCTCGGTTTCCCTGCTCCTCTGTGTTTTGCCGTTTCCTCCGTGTCCTCCGTTCGCTGACCCGCCGGCACACCAACGATCAGCGCAGAACACGCAGAACAGATGATGTTGCTCTGCGAGTTCTGCGGGTTCTAGGTCGATCGTTTTCTCTGTCGGTGACGTTCGAATGATTTCACCGGCATCAAGGCTATGGCTCGGTCGAGTACCGATCGTTGAACCAGGGTTCAGCCGAATTCGAATATCCGCGCACTTCCCAGAAGCCTTTCCGATCGTCGGCGAGGAACTCGATCTTCCGGATCCATTTCGTGCCCTTCCAGGCATACAGCTTCGGCGTGATCATGCGACACGGGCCGCCGTGCTCGCGCGGAAGCGGCCGCCCCTCCCACGTGTGCGCCAGCAACACATCGTCGTCCACGGCCCGCGCGAGCGGCAGACTGGTCGTGTACGGGATGAACGTCCCGGGCATGAAATCGTAGCCGGTGCACAGGACGAACTCCGCGTCGGGTGCGGGAACGGCGATCTCCGCGATGGTGCGAAACCGAACCCCGCCCCAGTGATTGTTGAAGCGGCTCCACGTGGTGACGCAATGAAAATCGCTGACGTCCTCCACCTGCGGCAGCTTCTTGAGCTCATCCCACGTCAGCGTGAACGGATGTGCGGCGAGGCCGCCGACTTCGAGCTTCCAGTCCGAGAGCGAAATCGCGGGCTGCTCACCCAGATCGAGGACCGGCCAGTTCTTCACTTCGTGCTGCCCGACGGGAAGCTGCGGCATCCCGTGACGATTGCGCGGGCCGCTGCCGCGAGGGGTCTGGCCGGCAAACTTCACGTTCACGGCCCGCGTGTCGAGCTCGATCTGGCGCTGAATGTATTTCTGCCGGCGGGCGACGAGGTCGTCCTTCATCGATCCTCCGATGGCGGTGTTAACCGTTGGCGGCTCAAAGACGTGGATGGCGGATCGGTGCGACCACATCCAGTTCGTTGAAGCGTGGTGCTCGTCCTCCACAATATCGGATCGCCACCGAGCGGTGCGACCGGCCGCGCACGCCCGGACCGCATCCGCAGCCCAAGGAACGTCATGATCGGAACGCCAGCCGGCCCGGAGAACGGAGACGCACTAGTCCGGAAGGCCACGCGGCAGCCCTCGAGAACGGCCACGCGATCAGCGTCCCAGAACGGCAGAAAAACTGGCACATAGCTTGTAGCGGGAGCCACGCGCAATGCGAGTGTGGCCTGGCGATCCGTACCCGCTCGGCGCCAGCTGGACCGGGCTTGGCGTCAACTTCGCAATTTTTTCGGCGCACGCGACAAAAGTCGAACTCTGTTTATTCGATCGGGTCGACGCCACCAAAGAACGCGAACGCATTGCGCTTACGGAACAGACCGACATGGTCTGGCACGCGTTCCTGCCGGAAGCACGGCCCGGACAGCTCTACGGTTATCGCTTCTACGGCCCGTACGACCCCGCCAGCGGTCATCGGTTCAACCCGAACAAGGTTGTTCTGGATCCATACGCCAAGTCGGTAGCGCGCACACTGCGATGGGCCGACGAGATGTTCGGATACGTCGTCGGCCATCCCGACGGCGATCTCTCGTTCGACGCTCGCGATAACGCCGCGTTCGCGCCCCTCGCGGCCGTGGTCGATCCGGCGTTCACGTGGGGCGACGACCGGGCGCCGCGAACGCCCTGGCACAACACGGTGATCTACGAGATGCACGTGCGCGGCTTTTCGAGGCTGCACCCCGCGATTCCGGAGCGCCTGCGCGGCACGTATGAGGCGCTGACCACTGAACCCGCGCTCGCGCATTTGAAGAGGCTTGGCGTGACGGCCGTGGAGCTGATGCCGGTCCACCACCACACGCGCGACCGTCATCTCAAGGAGAAGGGGCTCACGAACTACTGGGGCTACAACAGCATCGGGTACTTCGCGCCGGAGCGACGGCTGGCCGCATCAATCTCGCCCGCCGGCCGCGTGATCGAGTTCAAGCGGATGGTGCGCGCGCTCCATGCCGCCGGGCTCGAGGTGATCCTGGATGTCGTCTACAACCACACCGCCGAAGGCCACCATCTGGGGCCGACGCTGTCGCTGAAAGGCATCGACAACCTGTCCTACTACCGCCTGGTCCCCGACGATCGACGCTACTACATGGATTTTACCGGCTGCGGGAACACGTTGAACATGCAGTGTCCGCAGGTCCTGCAGCTGATCATGGACAGCCTGCGCTACTGGGTGCTGGAAATGCACGTCGACGGGTTCCGGTTCGATCTGGCGAGCGCGCTGGCGCGGGAACTGTTCGCCGTCGATCGACTCGCGGCGTTCTTCGACATCATCCAGCAGGATCCGGTGCTGTCGCAGGTGAAGCTGATCGCGGAACCGTGGGACCTGGGCCAGGGCGGCTATCAAGTCGGCAATTTCCCGGTGCTGTGGACCGAATGGAACGGCAAGTACCGCGACACCGTGCGCCGCTTCTGGCGCGGCGACAGCGGCACGGTGTCGGAGCTGGCCACGCGCCTCTCGGGCAGCAACGATCTGTACGAGCGCAGCGGGCGGCGGCCGTACGCGAGCATCAACTTCATCACCGCGCACGACGGCTTCACGCTGCACGATCTCGTCAGCTACAACGAAAAGCACAACGAGGCGAACGGCGAAGACAACCGCGACGGCGAGAACAACAATCTGAGTTGGAACTGCGGCGTCGAAGGTCCGACCGACCAGCCGGACATCGCCGCCCTCAGAGAGCGGCAGAAGCGGAACTTCCTGACGACGCTGCTGCTGTCGCAGGGCGTGCCGATGATCAGCCACGGCGACGAGCTGGGGCGGACCCAGTGCGGGAACAACAACGCCTACTGTCAGGACAACACAATCAGCTGGATGGACTGGCATCTCACGCCGGAAAAGCGCGCGCTGCTGAACTTCACCAGCCGGCTCGTGCACTTCAGGCAGTCGCAGCCCGCCCTCCGGCGCCGCAAATATTTTCAGGGCCGCAGCATCCGCGGCGGGGGCGTCAAGGACGTCGCCTGGCTCGCGCCCGACGGCCGTGAGATGACGGACGAGGCGTGGAACGCCGATTTCGTCCGTTGCCTCGGCATGCTGCTCAACGGCGCGGCCATTGAAGAAGTCGATGAACGCGGTAATCTGATTACAGGCGACACGCTGCTGATGCTGCTCAACAGCCACAGCGACAACGTGCCCTTCACGCTGCCGCTGCTCGACGACAAGCACCAGTGGCGCCGCGTCGTCGACACCTTCGAAACGATGAGCGGCGATCGTTTGTTCAAGCCAGGCGGAGCGTACGAGCTGCACGGGCGCTCGATGGCGGTGTTTCGCGTCACGCCGCCGCTGCGCGACCGCCGCCGCGCGACGGACGCCGAACTGGTCGCCGCCGGCACTGCAGGTCCGGACGCCCTTGTGCCGGTCGAGAGATAACGGAATGCCCGTCAGGCCGCCGCTGACACGTCCCCTGCCGCGACGCTCACGCACACCCGGGAGACGGCGGGAGGCTCGCACGGAAGCGGCCGCTGTGCGCCGGCCGTCGGACGGCATTCCCGAAGGGCTCAACCGGCGAGTCGTCGTGGAGCAGGTCCGGCCGGCGATCGACGGCGGACGCTGGCCGATCAAACGCACGGTGGGCGAGGCGGTCCAGGTCTCCGCCGCAATTTTTGCGGACGGACACGACGTGATCGTCGCCGTCCTTCGCGATCGCCACCGGCCGGCCGGCCGCCCGGCGGCCGGTCGCGATTCTGCATCCGCCCCACCCGGGTCGCCGCCCGACCATCGTGAGCGCTCCGGGCACCGCGAGGGGCTGGGTTCGGAGATCACGGAGCCAGAAACGGTGACGGCCTCCCCGAGCGGCGAATGGCGCGAGACGCCGATGACGCTGGTCGCGCCGGGCACTGATGAGTGGACTGCGGGGTTCACCGTCAGCTACGAGCCGGGCTGGCACGAATATCAGATCGTGGCGTGGGTCGATCGGTTTGTGACGTGGCGGCGCGAACTGGAGATCAAGGCCGCTGCCGGCCAGGAGGTCGCGGTCGAACTGCAGGAAGGGGCGCTGCTCATTCGTGCGGCGGCGGACCGCGCCCGCCAGGCGCACGAAACCGAAGGGGACAGCAGCGGGCAATTGCCTGGCGATCCGGAGTGGCTGCGGCGGCGCGCGGACGCCCTCGCCGAAGGCACGCCGCTGGCCGAGCGGGTCCGGCTCGCGCTCGCCGAAGAGCTGCGCGCGCGGATGGGTGCGTACGGCGACCGGTCCAGGGCCACGACCAGCACGACGCTGCGCGTCTGGGTGGATCGCGAGCGCGCACGATTCGGCGCATGGTACGAGATGTTTCCGCGATCGGCCGGGCGCAATCCCGACCGCAGCGGCACGTTCGCGGAAGCGGCCGCGGAGCTGCCGCGGGTTGCCGATCTCGGCTTCGACGTGGTCTACCTGCCGCCGATTCATCCAATCGGCCGGTCGTTCCGGAAGGGCAGAAACAACTCGCTGACGGCCGGCCCGGACGATCCGGGCAGCCCGTGGGCGATCGGCTCGACGGAGGGAGGCCACACGGCGATCGAGCCGGGCCTCGGAACGATTGAGGACTTCTCGGCGTTTCGAGCGGAAGCGGAGCGGCTCGGCCTCGAGGTCGCGCTCGACATCGCCTGGCAGTGCTCGCCCGATCATCCGTGGGTGCACGAGCACCCGGAATGGTTCAGGCACCGGCCGGACGGAACGATCAAATACGCGGAGAACCCGCCGAAGAAGTATCAGGACATCTACCCGTTCGATTTCGAGAGCGCCGGGTGGCAGGCGCTGTGGCAGGCGCTGCTGGACGTCGTGCTGTTCTGGATCGGGCACGGCGTGAAGATCTTCCGCGTCGACAACCCGCACACCAAGACCTTCGGCTTCTGGGAATGGATGATCGATCGTGTTCACCAGCGGCATCCGGACGTGATCTTCCTATCGGAGGCCTTCACGCGTCCGCGGATGATGCGCTATCTCGCCAAGGCGGGATTCACGCAGTCGTACACATACTTCACATGGCGCAACGGCAAGGCCGAGCTCACCGCGTATTTCACCGAGCTGACATCGTCGGAGTCGAGCGAGTATCTGCGGCCGAACCTGTTCGTCAATACCCCCGACATCCTGCATGCCTACCTGCAGCAGGGGGGGCGCGCCGCATTCGAAGCGAGGCTGCTGCTGGCCGCGACGCTCGGTGCATCGTACGGCATGTACAGCGGGTTCGAGCTCGTCGAGAACCGCGCGGTCGCTGCCGGGTCGGAGGAATATCTGGACTCTGAAAAGTACCAGTACCGGAAGCGGCAGTGGGATCGGCCGGGAAACATCAATGAGCTCGTCTGCCGCGTCAATCGGATCCGGCACCAGAGTCCCGCGCTGCAGGTGGACCGGACGCTCCGGTTTCACGCAACCGACAATCCGGAACTCATCGCCTACAGCAAGACGTCCGCCGACGGCGCCTCATCGCTGCTGATGGTGATCAATCTCGATCCCCGCCACACGCAGCACGGTCACGTGGAGGCGCCGTTCGATCGCGACGCCTTCGTGGTGCACGATCTGCTCGACGATGAGCGGTACACCTGGCACCGCGGCTGGAATTACGTACGGTTCGATCCAGGCGTGCGGCAGGGACATATTCTGAGACTTGAAACATAGCATTTGGAATTTGGAATTCGGATGCCCGTCCGAATCCACTGACGAATTCCAAATTCCGCATTCCAAATTCCTCATTCGTCATATGGCGCTCGAAATACCGAATCTGACGGTGACCGTGGATCCTGTTTCTCAGGTGGCGACCGCGGGCAGCGATCCCCTGTGGTACAAGGACGCGATCATCTACCAGGCCCACGTCAAGTCGTTTTTCGACAGCAACAACGACGGCATCGGCGACTTTCAGGGCCTCACGCAGAAACTCGACTATCTGCAGGACCTGGGCATCACCTGCATATGGCTGCTGCCCTTCTTCCCCTCGCCGCTCCGAGACGATGGGTACGATATTGCCGATTACCTGAACGTCCATCCGTCGTACGGCACGCTCAACGACTTTCAGGCGTTCGTGCGCGCCGCCCACGCCCGGCACATCAACGTCCTCATCGAGCTGGTCGTCAATCACACGTCCGACCAGCATCCGTGGTTCCAGCGCGCGCGGCACGCACCGCGGGGCTCTCCAGAGCGCGAGTTCTACGTCTGGAGCGATTCCGACAAGAAGTTCCCGGAAACGCGCATCATCTTCCTCGACAGCGAAAAGTCGAACTGGGCCTACGATCCGGTCGCGGGCCAGTACTACTGGCACCGGTTTTTTTCGCATCAGCCCGACCTGAACCACAACAACCCGGCGGTCGTCGACGCGGTGATCGACGTGATGAAGTTCTGGCTGAACTTCGGCGTCGACGCCCTGCGTCTGGACGCGGTCCCGTACCTGTGCGTGCGCGAAGGCACGAACAACGAGAACCTGCCCGAAACCCACGCCGTCCTGAAGCGGATGCGGCGCGAGCTCGACGCGGCGTTCAAGGACCGGATGCTCCTCGCCGAGGCGAACCAGTGGCCGTCGGACGTGCGCATGTATTTCGGCGACGGCGACGAGTGCCACATGGCCTTCCACTTCCCGCTGATGCCGCGCATGTTCATGGCGGTCCGCCAGGAAGATCGGCACGCGGTGACCGAAATCCTCAACCAGACGCCGGAAATCCCCGAAAACTGCCAGTGGGCGCTCTTCCTCCGCAACCACGACGAGCTCACGCTCGAAATGGTCACCGATGAGGAACGCGATTACATGTACTCGGTTTACGCCGCGGATCCGCAGATGCGGCTGAACCTCGGTATCCGCCGCCGTCTCGCGCCGCTGATGGAGAACAGCCGCCGCCGCGTCGAGCTGATGCACTCCATGCTGTTCTCCTTTCCCGGCACACCGATCATCTACTACGGGGACGAGATCGGCATGGGCGACAACATCTACCTCGGCGACCGCAACGGCGTGCGCACGCCGATGCAGTGGAGCAGCGATCGCAACGGCGGCTTCTCGCGGGCCGATCCGGCGCGGCTCTACGCGCCCCCGATTCAGGACCCGGTCTACGGGTTCCAGTCGATCAACGTCGAGGCGCAGGAGCGCTACCCCTTCTCGCTCGTCAACTGGATGAAGCGGCTCATCGCGATGCGCCGCCAGCACCGCGTGTTCGGCCGCGGGTCGCTCGAGTTCGTGCCGTGCTCGAACCGCAAGGCGCTGGCGTACCTGCGCGGCGACGAACGCGAGACGATCCTGTGCGTGGTCAACCTGTCGCGGACGGTGCAGCCGGCGGAGCTCGATCTGAAGGAGTTCGCCGGCCGGATTCCGGTCGAGATGCTCGGCCTGACCGAATTTCCGCGCATCACCGAGCGGCCGTACTTCCTGACGCTCGGCCCCTATGCGTCGTACTGGTTCACGCTGCAGCGCGAGCCGATGCAGATGGCCGCGCGCGTCACCGCCTCGAACGACGCGCACGCGGAAATCGTCGAATCACTGCCCGCCTTGATGCTTGGCGTCGACTGGCAGAATGCGTTCGAGAGCGGCACCCGCACGGTGATCGAGCGCCAGGGGCTCCGGCCGTTCCTCCAGCGCCAGCGCTGGTTCGCGTCGAAATCGCGCGAGATCAAGCAGGCGCGCTTCACCGACTGGTCTCCGATCCGGGGCGGCCGGACGCCGGCGTTCCTGACTATCGTCTCGATCGAGTACACCGACGGCTGGACCGAGAGCTATTTCGTCCCGCTGGCGTTCCTGGCCGACTCTGACGGCGAGCGCGCCCTGAAGGGATATCCTGCCTTCGTGCTCGCCCGCGTCTCCGGCGCGCGCAAGGGCGCCATCGTCGACGCGATCTACGACGACGATGTTTGCACCCGCCTGCTCGAGCTCATCGAAAAGCGCGACGAGCTCGCCACCGTCCGCGGCAGCGTGCACGGGTTGCCCGAGGCCCGGCCGCTCGAGCTCGATGCCGATCGCCGCTGGGCACGAGCCGCCGGCGAGCAGAGCAACAGCCTGGCGTTCGTCAACGACCAGTACGTGCTCAAATTGTTCCGCCGGATGGAGCCGACGCCGAATCCCGAATACGAGATCAGCGGCGTCCTCACGCGCCGCGGATTCACGCGCGCACCTGCGCTCGCGGGCGCGCTGGAGTACCTGCGTCCGAACCTCGAGCCGGGGACGCTCGCCACCCTGCAGACTGTGGTGAAGCATCAAGGCGGCGGGTGGGAGTTCACGGTGGACGAGCTGCGGCGCTTCTATGAGCGCGTGTCGGCGCGCGTGCGCGAGTCGCACCCGGCGCAGCCCGGCGATCCCTCCGCGATTACGTCCGCTGTGCCGCCAGGGCACGCGATGTATCGCGAGAGGAGTTACCCCGCGCACGGTGCACTCGAGGAACCACCGGCGTTCTTCGCCGCGCTCGAGAACTGGTACCTGACCAGCGCCGCCACCCTCGGCCGCCGAACCGCCGAATTGCACCTGACGCTCGCCGACGCGCCCGGCCCGATGTTCGAGCCCGAGCCGCTCGATGGCGCCGCACTCAACGCGCTGGCCGACGACATGCACGCCCAGGCCAAGGCAGCCCTCGAGCTGCTCGAGCAGCGCATCGCCACGCTCAATGAGACATCCCGTCCGTATGCCGAGACGATCCTCGCGAGCCGCGAGCCGCTGCTGACGCGATTCGAGGAGCTGCGCCGGCTCGAGCACGCGGGCTCGCGCATCCGCATTCATGGCGATTATCACCTCGGACAGGTTCTGCGCACGGAAGAAGACTTCGTCATCCTCGATTTCGAAGGCGAGCCGACGCGATCGATCGCGTTCCGCCGGGCGAAACAGTCACCGCTCAGAGACGTCGCCGGCATGATCCGGTCGTACAGTTATGCAGCCTACGCCGCGCTGTTTGCCTTCACCATCCACACCCCCGACAGTCACGCCCTGCTGGAGCCCTGGGCCGACATGTGGCAGTACTGGGTCTCCGCCGCCTTCCTGAACGGCTATCGCACCGCGCTCGGACAATCGACGCTTGCGCCGCGCGACGAGCGGTGGAATCGATTGTTACGAGCTTTTGTGATCGAGAAGGCGCTTTACGAGCTACGATACGAAGTGAACCATCGACCGGAATGGGTGCGCATTCCCCTGATCGGAATCCAGAAACTCATCGGTTCTGCTGGCGATTGATTGGCGAAGGTCGTAGCAGATCCTCCGTAAGTTCTCATAACTGTATGGTTTCGCGACGTATGTGTCTGCAGACGTCGCTCTTCCGGAGATAGCACTATATGGCTAAACGACCTGCCCGTTCACAAGGAGACGACTCGGCGACGAACACCTCGACTCAACCGCGCGCGCGTCGCTCGCGCGTCGTACCTTCATCGATGGGCGCCGACACACCGATCGTCGCGCGGACGTTACCGGCACACGAGCGTCCCGTGGAGCTCGACCCTGAACCCGAGGTGCTCCCGGGCGGCCAGATTTCTGCATTGCCACAAAGTACGTGGCAGCCGAGCGAAGATGAGATTCGCATCCGCGCGTATCACCGGTATCTCGAACGCGGCGGCGGCCACGGTCGGGCCTTCGAAGACTGGCTCGAGGCCGAGAGGGAGCTGAAACTGCGAGGGTGAATGGCACGAGCACTCTGGAAGGGATCGATTGCCTTCGGTCTGGTCAATATTCCCATCGAGTTGCACACAGCCATACGAAATCACCGGCCGAAGTTCCGGATGCTGCACGCGAAGGACAAGTCGCCGGTGAAGTTCGAGCGCGTGTGTCTCCGTGAAGGCGAACCGGTCGCGTGGCAGGACCTGGTGAAAGGCTACGAATACGAGAAGGGCCATTTCGTCGTCCTGACCAAGGAGGATTTTCAGGCCGCCGCCCTCGAAAAGACCCGCACCGTCGACATCATCGACTTCGTCAAGGCCGAGGAGATCGACGATCGGTTCTTCGAGACGCCCTATTACCTCACGCCGGCAAAGGGCGGCGAGCGCGCGTATGCGCTGCTGCGGGATGCGATCCGCGAAACCGGCCGCATTGGCATCGCCAAGTTCATCCTGCGTGACGCGCAGCATCTGGCCGCGCTCGAAGTCATCGACGATGCGCTCGTGCTGACGATCATGCGGTTCAGCGACGAGCTCGTCGACACGCGGCAGTACAACTTTCCTTCGGGCGCCGGGGTCCGGAAGGGTGAGCTCGACATGGCGAAAACGCTGGTCGAGAGCCTGGCGTCCGAGTGGGATCCGTCGAAGTACACGGACCAGTACCGGGAAAACCTCCTGCGCGTGATTCAGAGCAAGTTGAAAGGCAGAAAGGTCGCGCTCGAGCCGGCGGGCGAGCCGCGTCAGGCCGAAGTGGTCGATCTGATGGAGCGGCTGCGGCGAAGCCTGCAGCAGGCTGGCGGAAAGTCGCGTGCGGCCGCGCCGAAGAGGTCGGCTAAGAAGGCGGGAGCAAAGAAGCGCCCGCGCCGCGCGGCGTAAGGAATTAGGAATTTGGAATGCGTGAGCTCATGCCCGGATGTCAGGGTATGAGCAACACAGCCCCTTCGGGATCAAACCTTTGTGGTAGCTGCGCAGCATCGCCGGATTCAAAATTCAACATAGGTACAAGTCGCACATAATTTCGCCGTGCCGTTCGACGTCCGGCCGATGCTCGCGTCGCTCGTCGAGACGGGGCTCGACGATCCGCAGTTCGTCTACGAACCGAAATACGACGGCATCCGTGCGATCGCCGAAGTCGCGCCTGCGGGTACAGTGCGGCTCTGGTCCCGGCTCGGGAATGAGAAGACGACGCAGTTTCCCGAAATCGCCGCCGCGCTCCGGACCTGGGCGCACCGGCTCAAGGCGCCAGTCGTGCTCGACGGCGAGATCGTTGCGCTCGACGCGAGCGGTGAGCCGACCGGCTTCCAGCACCTGCAGGGACGTATTCACCTCAGCGCCGGCCCCGGTCCCTCTCACACAACCGACTCCCCCGTCGCCTTCATCGCCTTCGATCTGCTGCGCGACGGCGCGACCGATCTGCGCGATCATCCGTTCGTCGAGCGCCGCGCCGCGCTCGAACGCGTGTTCGGCAGGACCCGATCCGCACTGCTCCGCCTGACGCCGACGGTCCGGGGCGACGGACACGCGCTGCACCAAGAAGCGGTCGATCGCGGCTGGGAGGGGCTGATCGCGAAGCGCGCGGCCTCGCCGTACAAGTCGGGCAAGCGGACGCCGGACTGGCGCAAGATTAAACTGTCCCACGAGCAGGAGTTCGTGGTCGGCGGCTGGACCGAGCCGCGGCAGTCGCGATCGCATTTCGGTGCGCTGCTTCTCGGCGTCTACCAGAACGGCGCGCTCGAGTACGTCGGCCATACCGGCACCGGCTTCAACGAGAAGGAGCTGGCGCGCCTGATGAAGCTGCTGCGTTCCCTTGAGACCGCCTCGTCTCCGTTTCAGGTGAAGCCGAAGACGAACGAGCGGCCCCACTGGGTGAGGCCCGAGCTGGTCGCGCAGATCCGGTTCACCGAGTGGACGGCCGACGCCAGACTGCGCCATCCGGTCTATCTCGGCCTGCGCGACGACAAGAAGCCCGAGGAGGTCCGGCGCGAGGAAATATCCTCGCGGCAGGCGACGGCGCCGGCACGGACGCCTTCCCGCAGATCACGGCCTTCGCGCTCCCGGGCACCTGACACGTCAGGAACCACGCGCATCACCACCGATCACATCGAGGACTTGATCGAGCAGCTTCGCGCGATCGAGGCCTCGCGCCGGAACGGAACGGTCACGCTGCCAGGCGGCGACACGCTGTCGGTCACGAACCTGCACAAGGTGTTCTGGCCGAAGCAGAAGCTTACCAAAGGCGATCTCTTCCGCTACTACGTGCGGGTGGCACCGTTCATTGCTCCGGCGCTCGCGGATCGTCCCCTCGTGATGAAGCGCTATCCGAATGGCGTGACCGGCAAATCGTTCTATCAGCACCGGGTCGACGATGTGCCGGCGGGCGTGCGGACGGAGATGGTCAAGGTCGCAGGGCGCCGCACGCAGATCGTCGGCGGCAGCCTCAAGACGCTGTTGTACACGACGCAGCTCGCCGCGATCTCGCAGGATCCGTGGTTTTCGCGCGTCGATCATCCCCAGTATGCCGACCACGTGGCGCTCGATCTCGATCCAGCCGAAGGCGTGCCGTTCGCCCGGGTGATCGATGTTGCGCGCTGGGTTCACGACGAGCTCGAATCGTTCGGCGCCGGCGGGGTGGCGAAGACCTCCGGCGCATCGGGGCTGCACGTGTACGTACCGCTGCCGCCGGAGACGCCGTACGACGCCGGACTGCTCTTCTGCCAGATCATCGCGACCGTCGTGGCGCATAAGCACCCGAAGGTGGCGACCACGGAACGCAGCGTGCGCGCGCGGGGCCGGCGCGTCTACGTCGATTACCTCCAGAACGTGCCGGGGAAAACCCTCGCGGCGGCCTACAGCGTGCGGGCGAGCGATTATGCGGGGGTGTCGACGCCTCTCAGCTGGAAGGAGGTCGACGCCGGCGTCGATCGCCGCGAGTTCACCATGCAGAGCGTTCCGTCACGTCTCGCACAGGTGGGCGATCTCTGGGCGCCGCTGCGTGAATCGGCCGGAATCGACCTGTCGCTCGTGGAGCGCTATGCCGAGCGACTTCGTCAGTAGCCATTGGTCGTTGGTCGCGGCGGCGGGGACCGACGACCAACGACCAAGACTAACGACAAACGACTACCGGCCCGGCCGGTCTCATCGCGCGCAATTCTTCTCAGACGTGCCGCCTTCACTGCCGACTTCGCCAGTGGGGCGGGCCATGCCAGCGTCGGGGCCGGTATCTGTGTCGTCTTCCCGTTTGGTCATCAGCTCAGGCTTCCATATCGTCGTCATCTTCGAGCTCGTCGACGTCTTCGAAAGCCTCATCATCGGCCTCACCGATGATCTCATCATCACCGACACGGTCGACGTCGTCCTCTTCACGTATTGGATCGCGCTCACGCATCGGGTAGCGGTCATCTGCCATAGCTGTCCTCCTGTCGCTGCCGAATCCCCGCTTCGCGAGCAAGCGCAATACCACGCGTAAGGGACGAGCTGTTGGAGGAACGAGGACAGCCGATGTGTACGGCTCAAGGATCGCCGCATCGAGCATCCCACTCGCGCAATCGCCTTTCAAGCAGACGGTCGGCGATCTCGATCCGTCGAAATGACCCACGGCTGCCCGATTTTGCACACACCGTCACCACTGGCATATGCGCCGGGAAGCACCGTCGCTCTTACAGGCGAGCTGACTGGCCGCGCAGCAGGACCGGAGGGTCCGTGGCGAGCCCCGTCAGTTTGGTGGTTACTGCGTTACACAGAGACCGTGACGCCTTCATCGCCCGACGCCGGCTGTGCTCTCCCGGCGGCTGACTGCACTGTGCGCCTGGCCGGCAGGTTGTCGGGATCGGTGGCCGTGGCAATCAACGTCAGCGGCTCCCCACTCAGGGCCTGGATGCTTCTCTCTTCGACGGTCAGCGTTGCTGGAACATTGTTGCGAAGCTCGTCGCCCCAGGCTGCCGGAGTCGCTTCCCACCTCGGTGGAGATAACCTAGCGTTTCGTGAATGTCAGCATCGCACCACCTTGCGTCGGTGCGGCGCCGAGCGCGAACTTCTCGCCTCCGAACCGAAGAGTCACCGTGCGTCCGGCTGCGATACCGAGGCCGGCGCCGATCACCACGTCACTCAGATAGTGCTTGCCCGCGGCCAGGCGTGAGGCTCCGACGAAACTCGCGAACGCGTACGCCGGGACGCCCGCTTTCCAGCCGAAGTGTTCCTGGACGACGGTTGCGGTCGCGAAGGCGCTGGCGGAGTGACCTGAAGGGAACGACAGCGAATTGCTGCCGTCGGGACGCTGTCGCCCGACCGCGAACTTCGCGCCCTGCACAAAGACCTGCGTGAGCATTTGCGCTCGCAGAAGATCGCCGCCGAGCGACGCCAGTTGTGGGCTGCCGGTGGCTCGCCCGAAGGCAAAGGTGGCGAGGCCCGCGCCAGCCTGCGCATACAGACTGCCGCCGACATTGCCGATTCTGTAAGCGCCTTTCGACAGCCGCTCGCCCGCGTCCTCGACGCTGGCGTTGTCCCAGTGCATTACCGCCAGGCCGGCGATGGCGAACGTTCCCACGATTCTCGCGGTGTCGGGACCGAAGAACCCGGTCACATCGTGTCCGACAGTCTTGAAGAACGAGCCGGACCGCGGCTCAGCCCCGTGCTCCGGCTGAAGGAACGGCGTGATGTCAAACCCCGACCCATGGACTGGCGCCGTCGCCGGGTTCGTCAATTGCCCGAGCGACGCGCCGTCTGCCGGTAGATTCGCCGTACGCGCCGTGTCCGTTGTCTGAGCCGCCGCAAGCCGGGCGATGGACACGAACGCGAGAAAGACAATTGTTGACACCTTCATCGTTGTACCTTCGCCGAACGCCATTGGGTGGACGGGGCGGAACCGCGATCCTGACGATTTATTTATGAAAGAGGGGTCACGCCGCTGTAACTGTAAATGGATAGACGCCGCAAAACGAATTTTGGCCGGCGTTTGGATAACAGGGCCTGCTCTTTAGGCGGAGCAGCGCGCCTGCGAGGAAGGCCGAGCGGGGCGAAGGGGTGCCCCGCGAGCGAGCCCGGGGCCCCCAACGGCGCGGACTGTGCGCCGTGGGGTAGTGTGAGCCGGGGTCCGAGGCCGGAGCCCCGCCTCATTTGTCGTCAGGATTGGCTCGCGCAGCGTCTCTCATTGAGCTACGCGCTCCAATCAACCGCCGACACCTGCACTGGCAGGCCGTCCGGATCGGTCACGAAGAAGTTGTCGGCGGCGCTCCCTTGAACGCCCTCCACGCCCGCCGCCTTCGCAGCCGTTCTCATCCGCTCCGCTTCGAAATCGGCAACGCCGACGCAGAAATGATCGATCCGTCCGGGCCTGTCGCTCCTTTGCAGGATGATCAGTCCTCCGGACGGAAGGTCGAGACCATGATTGTCGGGTCCCTGAACCCGGCGGGTCGGCGGAAGGCCGAAGACTTTCCGATAGAAAGCCTCCGAACGCGCGACGTCCGACACTTGCACGTTCACGTGATGCAGGAGTCGGGCGTTCGTGACGCCGGCGGCGGCCGCCTGCTGCGCGGGTCTCGGAACGGTGAAGCCGACCGCGAGCGCCTGCAAGAGTTGGCGCCTTGAGAACGTGCCGTTTTCATATGCGGTGAGGAGCGCATCGACTTTATCGACCATGTCGCTGATTTTACCAGCCGTTAACCGGGGAGTTACCCATCTGTGACGGCATCTTTCTAGAGTATCCGTGGTTGATGGTTCTCTGGCGTTGCGCGGGTCCGTCTGACTTCCTGACTGAGGAGTAGCCAATGTCCATACAGGGCGCATTATCACGGCGAGATGTGCGAGAGGCTTCCGGCGGAGGCGCGCTGCTGCTCACGCCTGAGCGGTCCGCGGCGGCCCACAGCCTCGGCTCCGGTGCGGCGGTTTCGTCAGACGCGCTGCCCTGCACGGATGGCATCGACTTCACGGCACTCTTGACCGCCGAGGAGCCGGCGGACAACGTCTACATCACGGGGCGAGCCCTCGATCTCGATAACGACCCGACGTTCTCACTGTTCGCGGACGACGAACCTGACGGTTCCGGGCGAAGTTCCGGCCCGGGCGTCATTCGGACGTACGATCGCAGCGGAGGATACATATCGGCGTGGACTCTTGACCGCCAGATCTTGAGACTTGTTGAAGGCGGGGATCTCGCGGCCTCGGTCGGTCCCACCTATCAATGGAACGGGACCACGGGTCAGTACGTTCAGGGCACGATGACGTGGGATTGTCTGTGTTCGGCGGATCTCGCTGCTCGAGCTGCGCTCCGACATGACACCCGCGGCACCTCCGAGCGATTGTTCCTCGCTGGCGAACACGTCGAGTTCGGGCGGGCATGGGCGCGCCTTGTCAGCGGACCACATGCGGGCGAGGTCTGGGAACTCCCGCGCCTGGGCAACATGACGTTCGGGAATGTCCTTGCCTGCCCTCACGGTGGCGAAAAGACCATCGTCGCCTTGTTCGATGAAGGCGACATCGAGACCGAGGCGCCGTCGAGCATCCCAGCCGCAGTGTTCATCTACGTCGGGACAAAGCAGGCCGAAGGAAATGAGATCGAACGCGCAGGGCTCACGAACGGCCGCTTGTACGCACTGCGGGTCCACTGCGGCCAGACACTC
This sequence comes from Acidobacteriota bacterium, assembly GCA_046726355.1. GTDB lineage: Bacteria > Acidobacteriota > Vicinamibacteria > Vicinamibacterales > CAVVIG01 > QHWF01. The sequence continues at coordinate 74,922 of JBKPAI010000054.1, forward strand.
GTGACCGAAGAACACACCGACTTCGGTCTCGGGAATGCGAGCACCGGATACATCGGGCACGGCCGGTTCGATCTCGTGCAGCTCGGCACCGCCGGCGACCTCTCAGAGGGCGCGGCTCTGGATATCCGACAGGAGGCCACAGCGGCCGACGCCTTCCGTATTCGTCGACTCGAGGACGGCGCCTGGGACCCGAGAGGCGATGGCAACGACGCCCTGTATTTCGTCACGAGCGCGAGTACCGGTTGCCCGCGGAACAGCCGGCTCTGGTGCCTTCGCTTCGATGACGTCGAACATCCCGAACGGGGCGGGCGAATCGATATCCTCCTTGCGAACCCGCCGGGACAAGCCTTCGATACGATCAGGATCGACAAGCTTGGTCGGATTCTGGTACCGGATGTCGGCGGGAGCGACTCCTGCGTCTCGAGCATCCGCGTGTACCGTATCGAACACGGCGCGCTCGTCGAAGTCGCCGATCGCTATCGCGAGCTCTCGCAGCCGTGCGCGAACCCATCTCGATTCGTCACCGAGAATGAAGATCCCTCCGACCTGATTGACGCGCAGCATATCTTCGGCCAGGGCTGGTTCCTGGTGGACGACCGGACCCCCAAACACGGCGACGATCTCGAGCCTCATCAGGACGGGCAACTGCTCGCGATGCACATCCGGCCCTGGACGGTTGGGTCCAGGCTCTAGCAGCCCGTGGTGAAACTCCGGCTGCATTCGGCCGGCGATGCATCCCCGCTGACTGCGTTGCTCCTCCTTCACATATGGACGATATGCTCGGTCGTCGCGCCTTGTCAGCGGGGCGCCTCGCCGCCCTCGGTGCGACGCCGGACTTTCACCACGGACTGCTAGGCTTTGGGCCGACCAAACCTGAAGCCACAAGCTTAAGCCTGCAAAGCCCACAGCCTGAAGTCCAGAGCCCAAAGCCTGGCCCAGTTCTAAGATCAGGCATGACCGGCGACTCGGGCTACTGGTCGGCCGCCTGGCTCGCGGTGCGGAGTCTGCTGTGGACGATCCTGCTTCCGGGTGTCGTCGCCGGCTACGTGCCGTGGAGGTTCTTCGGGCTGCGGCGGGCGCAGCTCGCGTTCAGTCCAACACGTCTTCTCGGGCTGCTCTGCATCGGCATCGGGATTGTGCTGCTGGTCGCATGTATCTTCGAGTTCGCCCGGAGCGGACGGGGCACGTTGTCCCCGCTCGATCCGCCGAGGCGGCTCGTCGTCCGCGGCCTTTATCGATACGTCCGAAACCCGATGTACCTGAGCGTCACGACCATCCTGCTGGGTGAGGTGATCCTCACCGGTCTCAGAGCGCTCGCCATTTATTGGGCCCTGTGGTTCCTCGCCGTCAACCTCTTTGTCATCGGCTACGAGGAACCGACGCTGCAGCAACGTTTCGGCCCTTCATACGACGAGTACCTCCGCAGTGTCGGACGCTGGCTGCCGCGGCATCCGTCGTGGAAGCGTGGCGATTGAGTCAGAGGTCCGATAGACGGGGTCGGATAGGAACGGAGCAGACAGAGGAAACGGTATAACCACAGAGGAACAGAGTAATCAGTCCTGAGTCGTGAGTTTCGGATTTTCATCCGTGACGGACGAGTCATCGCTCACGACTCACAACTCAAAACTTCACCAACTGCTCTGCTCGTCTCCGTTTCTCCGTTTCTCTGTGTTATTACCGTTTTCTCCGTGATCTCCGTTCGCCGCCATGACCACGCGGCCGCAGGATTCAGCGGCGCTCCTGCCATGACCCCGGCGCTGCCCTGGAAATCCGACGGCCGTCAATACCTTCGTTTCTGCTGCCGCAGGATGTTGAACTTCGCGGTATCGGCGATGGCCATGACCGCCATCACGCCCGCCTGCACCGGATCGGAGACCACCAGATCGGCGGCGTCGGGCACGCTGCCGGCCATGTTCAGCGAGATGACCTGCAGCCCCTTCTGGCGCACTTCCTCGACGGCCTTCGTGATTTCGCCGCCCATCAGCGATCCTGCGAGGACCAGCAGGCGCGCGCGCGGCAGCCGTGGCACCGCGCGCACGGCGGCCGCGAGCTCCTGCTCGCCGACGAGCGGGATCGTGTCCACCGAGATCCGCTCGCCGCGGATGTTGTGCCGATCGGCTTCCGAGATCGCGCCCATCGCGACCTGGCCGACCTGCGCGCCGCCGCCCATCACGATGATGCGCTTGCCGTAGATCTTTGCGAACGGTGGAGTCTGCTCGACTCGCAAGACCCCGGGGACCTCGGCGAGCGCCCGCAGCAGGTTGTCGGGCGGCCCGTCGATGCTGCATTCGAAATACACCTGCGCCTGCGGTTCCGGGATGTGGATGTCGACGTAGCTGATGTTCGCGCGCTGATCGGCAAACACCCTGGTCAGCTGGAACAACATGCCGGGCTCGTTGACGAGCGTCGTGAGAATTGCGCAGGTCTGGGGCACTGGGCGCGTCAATTTTGGAGTATAAGAGCGACATGCGGCAAGCGCTGCCCGGCATACTGGCGCTCGCCCTCGCGGCATGCGCCGCGAGGAGTCCCGCCGGCGCGTCCGGACCGCTGGACGTTCAAGTCGTCCTCGCGGTTGGACAGATCGCTGACGTGCAGGGCGCGGCGCGCGTCCGTTTTCAAGGCGTTCCCGCCGATTCGCGGTGTCCCGCCGATGCATTCTGTATCCAGGCCGGCGAGGCGACCGTACGAATCGAAATCCTGTCGTCTGCTCCTGCCGTGACCTACGACCTGCACACCGGCAACGTCCGGACAGCGACGCATCAGGATTTGACGATTGCCCTGGTCCAGCTCGCGCCGTATCCCTACGGCAGTCACCCGATCCGGCCGGATGAATATCGGGCAACGCTCCGTATCACGCGGTGAGTGTGCCGGAATCTGAGCACGCCGAGAAAGCGGCCGTGACGACCAGCGGCCGGTAGAATCATCCCCAGGCTCGAGGCTTTCGGCTCCAGGCGCCGCTTGCCTTCAACCAGGCCACAACCTGTGCCGGCAGCTCGTCGCGGTTCTCGCGCGTCACCTGCCAGACATCGGCGTCGCTCCGGCTTTTGACGCGTTCGATGAAATCCGCTCCGCGCAAGGCAATCGTGGCGATGACACACGACGCCGATTCGAGGATATCGGTCACGGCGGCGACGAAGCGATGGGACAGACATTCCATCTTTCCGATTTCGTCGATGAGATACACATCTCCGGCGTGCTCGCCGCCCAGCAGCGTTTCGACGAGTTGATCGAATGCCCGTACGTCAACTCCGTACTTGCCGACGCGCTGAGCTGAGCGGTTATCGACATGCGCCAGAACCAGTGAACGGTCGTCGAACGTCTCCAGACGGAAGCCGACTCGCTGCCTGCCGGCACGGATCTCCTCGGTCGTGAAGCCTCGAAGCGGCGTGCCGGCCAGCGCTGCGGCCACGCGCCGGATCACCGTTGTCTTGCCGATGCCCGGTCGTCCCGTCAGCAGGAGGATGTGCTTCACGGGCTCAACCGCAGAGGACGCTGAGGGCGCCCATGGTCAATGGGGAAACCAACCCGATTCTTCCTCCGTGTCCTAGGTGGTGAACGACGTTGCTCACGGCGCTCTCGACGGCTGCACGGCACATTACGAGAATTTTTTCACGCGATCGACCCGACGCTTCTTTCGCGATTCTGGTAATCTGGCGAGTTGAATGATTTTGATGCTGAAGGACTCTATGGAACAGATCGCGAAGGACACGTGCATCGTTCGAAACAGCGCCGCAAAGAAGGGACGGACCCAATCGGTAGCTCCCGGAACCACCGCGACGAAATTTCTGCACTACGGGCGGATCATTCTCGATCCCGGGGACCGTCCGCTGACGTTTGAAACGGGACAGATGGAAACCGGGCTGGTGTGCCTGAAGGGCTCGGCGACGGTCCGCGCGGGCGGTCAGTCGTTCACGCTGAACCGCTACGACGCGGTCTATGTGCCGCGCGACGCCTCGATCGAGGTTGCGCCAGGACCCGGCGGCTGCGATTTCGCGGAAATCGCCGCACCGGTCAGCCGCGCCTACCCGGTGCAGTTCGTCGCCTACAAGAAGGTCCTCGAGGACTCCGGGCTGCACATGGTGGTCGGCGCAGCGCCCAACCAGCGCGAAGTGAACGTCATGATCGGCAAGAACGTGGAGGCCGGGCGCATTCTCGCCGGCGTCACGTTCAGCAACCCCGGCAACTGGACCTCCTGGCCGCCGCATGAGCACGCGTCCATGCTCGAAGAGGCGTATCTCTACATCGACATGCCCGCGCCGACGTACGGCGTACAGCTCGTCTACACCGACAAGAACGATCCCGAGATCGCGACAATCGTCCGGCAGGACGACGTGGTGCTGATGCCGCAGGGCTACCATCCCAACGTCGCCGCCCCCGGGGGGTCGATCAACTTCCTGTGGATGATGGCCGCACACCGTGAACGCGATGACCGGCAGTACGGTGTCGTGAACGTCCATCCTGATTTTGCGTCCGTGCCGACGGGCATCGACAAGCTTCGCGCCGATCGATGACCGCGCACGCGGAGTGACGCTGCAAGGGTTACGGTGCTCCGGGATCAACCGCGGAGGACACGGAGGGAAAGTCTTGTGGTGTTCAAAGTTGAACCTCCGCGTCCTCGGGTCCTCCGTGGTAGCCGTTGTGCTCCGCCATGGTTGCGTCGACGAGACGATAGGATCAACCGCGGAGGACACGGAGGGAAAAACCTGTGGTGTTCAGGGTTGAACCTTCGCGTCCTCCGGTCCTCCGTGGTAGCCGTTGTCGCATGCGCCGTCATCGCTGCCCCGTACTTCGCGACCGCGGCCTCAGCTGAGGACTGGCAGGTGGCGTCCCCCGACGGGCGCACGACGCTCGCCGTCTCGCTCGGCACGGATGGCAGGCTGACCTGGCGGGTTGCCCACGGCGGCACGCCGATCCTCGCCGAGTCGCCGCTCGGCATCCGGCGTGCTGACGAAGCCTTTACCGACGGTCTGAAATTGATCTCGGCGTCCGAGGCCTCGCCGATCGAGCATCGATATCAGATGCCGCACGGCAAACGCCGGGATCACCACGCCCGCGGCCGCGAACGCACGCTCACCTTCGCCAACGCCCACGGGGCACGCGTCGAAGTCGTGCTGCGGGCGCATGACGACGGCGTCGCGTTCAGGTACCGGTTTCCGCTTCCGCCGTCAGCGTCCGAGGAGGGCGGCACCCGGACTGTCGTCGAAGAGCTGACGGGGTTCCACGTGCCGGACGGATCGAAGGGATGGATGCTGCCGCAGTCACCGCCCGGGCGCTACACGCCGGCTTACGAAGATTATTTCGACGAGGTCACCCCCGGCCGGACGGCGCCTACGCCGTCCGGGTGGGCGTTCCCGGCCCTGTTCACCACCGGCCGCGCCTGGCTGCTGATCACGGAAGCGGGTCTCGACGGCGAGTACTGCGGCTCGCGCCTGGCGGCGGACGCCCCCGGCGGCATCTATCGCCTGCGCTTCCCGGAAGAGCAGGAAGGTCTAGGCGTGGGCGACGTTCAGCCGTCATCCAGGCTGCCCTGGACCATGCCGTGGCGCGTCGTCATCGTGGGCGACACGGCGGGCCGGATCCTCGAATCGGATCTCGTCCTCGATCTCTCGCCGCCTTCCCGCCTCGCCGGCACCACTTGGATCAAGCCGGGCCGCGCGTCCTGGAGCTGGTGGTCGGAGAGCGACAGCCCGAAGCACGCGGACGCGTTGAACCGGTTTGTCGATCTCGCCGCCGAGATGACCTGGGAGTACTCGCTGGTCGACGCGAACTGGAACCTGATGCAGTCGGGCACAATCGATGAGGTGGTTGCCCACGCGAAGGAAAAGGGCGTTGGCCTGCTGTTCTGGTACAACTCCGGCGGTCCGCACAACGACGTCACCGAAGCGCCGCGTGAACGGATGCACACGCGCGACGCGCGGCGCGCCGAGTTCGCCCGGCTGCGATCGTGGGGCGTGAAGGGCGTCAAGGTGGACTTCTGGCAGAGCGACAAACAGGATCGCATTCGCCAGTATCGTGACGTGCTGGAGGATGCCGCCGATTTCGAGCTGCTGGTGAATTTCCACGGCTGCACGGTGCCGCGCGGATGGTCGCGGGAATATCCCCATCTCGTCGCGATGGAAGGCGTGTCCGGCGCGGAGCAGTACAAGTTCAACGAGCGCTTCCCGGCGAGAGCCGCCTCTCACAACACGATCCTTCCATTCACGCGAAACGTCGTCGGCCCGATGGACTACACGCCGGTGACCTTCAGCGACTCGCGTCACCCGCACCGGACCACAAACGCGCACGAACTGGCGCTGTCGATCGTGTTCGAATCAGGAATTCAACATTTCGCCGACAGCGTGGACGCTTACCGCGCGCTGCCCGAGACGCCGAAACGTTTTCTTCAGCACGTGCCGACGGCGTGGGACGATACGCGCGTGCTGTCCGGCGAGCCGGGACGGCTGGTCGTCGTCGCGCGGCGAAGGGGTGACGCGTGGTACATCGGCGGGGTGAACGGGCGCGATGAACCGCAGGACACGAAGGTGGATTTCTCGTTTGCCGGCCGGGGACGCTGGTCGGCCACGATCATCCGCGACGGCGCCACCGATCGCGCATTCGCCGACGAACTTCGAGTCGTGGGGGCGAAGGACTCCACTCGGATTCCGATGCGAGCCGGCGGCGGCTTCGTCATGCGACTGGTTCCGAGCCGTGAAGGCATGCGCCAGGAGCACGTGCGAGTAAACTGAAAGGCGTCTTGGAACGCAAAGGCCGCGAAGGCCGGCGAAGAACTGCTGGTTTTCCTTTGCGTCCTTTGCCTCTGCGTTCGATCGTGACACTCATCAGGTGCTGTTAAACCGCTCGTAAGTGCACAGCGCAGCATTTTTCTGCTGGGCTGCAGTTTGAAATCCATACGAGGAGTGCAATCTCAGCACATCTGGCGATAAGCCCATCGGCAACGAGAAAGCTCATGGTTACCGCGTCAGTGTTACACGCCAGGGGTCGGGCACGGCTGCTGCTGAGCCTGTACCCCAACCGGCACTCCGTAGTTTACGGCCTGAAATGGCCGGATCAGCTTGCTGGTCCAGCCCTTGCTACGTGTCTCTGCAACCCAGCCAAATCAACACTAACCGGTCCGCCGTCGGCAGATCGACAGCGGCGCGGGTTCAGGGGGAAACGACGTATGTTGGGAGAGCGGTCCACGAATCTGATCTATCGGCGCGCAAGCGGGAGTGTCTGGGACAAGAGGGGTTGGAACGGTCCGACGATCGAAGAGCGCGTGCTGCCGTGGGTAGTCGGCGCCGCTGGTGCGGCAGCGGTGACCTACGGGGCCCGGCGCCGTTCATGGAGCGGCGTTGTCTGTGTCATGGGGGGGCTCACGATGTGGACCTGCGCGACGAACGGCATGTGCAATCCACGCTATGCGGGCGCGCGCCTCGACCAGCTGCTCCGTCAGCGCCGGAAGGATCGGGTGACGAACGAGTCGATGCACTCGTTTCCCGCGAGCGATCCGCCGTCGTTCACGGCTGGCGCATCGACCACGCCCCGGCGCGCTCCGTCCAGCGGACAGCGCGCGACCAGGCTGCGTCCAACCGCTGCGCTCGCCACCGCGTGGACACCTTCACTCGCGAAGGTGGCCGCCCCTGCACGCGGCTAAAGGCCGCAACGAGCGCCGCCCTGCGCGGGAACCCTGGCGCGTGGGTGCGAAAGTCCGCTATGGCGTGTTGCCGCCGGCCGCGAGATCGACGTAGCCGTCGCTGATGGTGTCGTCCGGGCTGGTTCCGAAGAGCGCGAGCAGTTCAGTGATGACCGCCGCTTTGTCCTGCGCATCGCGGCGGGACCACGTGCGCGATTTGACTTCAATGAAGTAGTCGTCGCCGGCCGGCTTGAGCAGCCTGTCGAGGTGCAGGTAAAACTCTACGCCCCGATAGGCAACGAGCCACCGGCGCCGATCTTTCTCGACGACGTGCTCGCCGCTGGGCCGGAAGTATTCGCGGTAGAAGCGGGCGGAGTGGGTCGCCGGCGCGAAATAGCGCGACCGGAACAGCAGCACCGCACCGAATTGCTCTTCACGGGTCCGTCCGGTCAAGGTCAGGCGGGCACGGGCGTTCGTCACGTTGCCGGCCTGGTCCAGGAATTCGTCTTCGCGGTAGCGCAGCCAGCCCTGGTCGGGATCATCGAACGACCAGTAGGTGTCGAACTGGTGATACCGGCTGGCGCGCACGACGGTGACGCGTTTGCTCTCGACGACCGACAGCACCGGCGCGGCTGACGCCACGCGCGCCTTCACCTGGACTTCGAAGCTCTCCTGCTCCACCGCACCGCCGACGGCCACGAGCTTCTGCAGCACGCTGACCTCGCGGCTGCTCAGGAACGCGTCGACGCGGCGCGCCTCGATCCGCGCGCCGGCGCGCAGCTCCTCTTCGTCGAGCGTCAGCAGCCGCCGGTCGCGCATCAGCCAGCGCCCGTTGCACATCACGTCGATCACGTCGGTCGATTTCGCGGCGTAGACGAGTTGCGCGTACACCGCCTCCGGATCGCGCGCAAAGGCCGGCGCGTTGTGCAGGGTATCGACGTCGACGACGATCAGGTCGGCGCGTTTGCCCGGTTCGAGCGAGCCGGTGAGGTGATCCATGTGCAGCGCACATGCGCCAAGCCGTGTGGCCATCGCCAGCGCATCGCGCGCCGGCAGCGCCGTCGGATCGCCGCCGGCGCCTTTCGCGAGCAGCGCCGCCAGCCGGGTTTCTTCGAACATGTCGAGGTCGTTGTTCGAGGCCGGGCCATCGGTGCCGATGCCGACGTTCAGCCCCAGCTCGCGCATGCGCGCCACCGGCGCGATGCCGGCGCCAAGCTTCAGGTTGCTGGTCGGATTGTGCGCGACTCCGGCAGCGAAGTTCTTCAGCGCGCGCATCTCGCCTTCGTCGACGTGCACGCAGTGCGCCGCCAGGACCTTGGCACCGAAGAGGCCCTGCTTCTTGACCCAGGGCACGACCGGCATGCCGTGTACGCGGCGGGAGTCGTCCACCTCCTGCACCGTCTCCGACAGATGAATGTGGAGCGGGACATCGTAATCGCCCGCGAGCTCCGCGCAGGCGCGCAGGATTTCGGCTGTGCACGTATAGGGAGCGTGCGGGGCCGGGCCGGCCACAATCAAGGGGTGCCCGCGCCAGCGCTCGATGAAGTCGCGTGCGCGCGCGAGTGAATCCTCGAAGCTGTTTGCATCCGGCGTGCGAAACCGCAGCACCGTCTGTGTGCACAACGCGCGCATCCCTGCCTGCGCCGTCGCTTCCGCGACCGTCTCCTCGAAGTAGTACATGTCCGCGAAGCAGGTGACGCCCGACCGAATCATCTCGGCGCAGCCGAGACGCGTGCCGAGGCGGACGAAATCGGGATTCACGAACTCGCGCTCGACCGGCATCATGTAGCCCATCAGCCACACATCGAGACGCAGATCGTCCGCCAGGCCGCGCAGCAGCGTCATCGGTACGTGCGTGTGCGCGTTGACCAGACCGGGCATCACGACGCGGCCGCGGCAGTCGATCGTTTCGACGGCCGTGAACGTGTCCGCGTCCGGGCCGACGGCGCGAATCGTCTGGCCGGCAATGGCGATGCTGCCCGGTTGATGCCGCGTGAACTGCTGGTCCATGGTCAGGACCACGGCATTGGTGAGGAGGATGTCGCAGGTCTGCAATTTGGTGTCGCGGATGCCGATCGATTGTACGCCAGGACTCTTTCCGACGGGCCGCGGTTGAAGACTCAGGACTCAAAACTGAAAACTGCAGCGCACAACCGGCAGTGTAGAATCGAGTGCCCAGATCGACTGGCGGCGCTCGGTTTCGGCGTGATGCCGGGGTGGTTGCCGAGAGGCGGACTTCCGCAACGGAGAACACGGAGAGAACGGTATCAACACACAGGAACGGAGCAACGGAGACGAAACGGAGAAGACAAAGGCAGTCCTGAGTCGTGAGTTTTGAGTCGTGAATCTCAGGTTTTCATCCGTGCCGCACGGCTCATTACTCACGACTCACAACCTCAAGCCTTCACCAAGTGCTCTGCTCGTCTCCGTTCCTCCGTTTCTCTGTGGGTTACCGTTCCACCGTGCGCTCCGTGCCCTCCGGGAGAATCTGATGCGATCCGCTGCTCTGATGCTGGTCTTGGTGGTGGTCGCGCCGCCGCATGCGTCCGCGACGTGGTCCGTGATCGCGGTCGATCGAACCACTGGGCGTGTCGCGATCGCTTCGGCGACCTGTGTCGATCAGAACGACGAGTTCCTCAAGGGCGTGCAGGCCGTGGTCGTGCCGGGCAAGGGCGTGGCCGCGTGCCAGGCCGGCGTCGACAACACTCACCAGAACCAGATGCTCGTCTTCCGCGAGCTGCAGAAGGGCACCGATCCGAAAGCCATTATCGAGCTGCTCAGCGGCGATCCCGCCTTCCAGAGCCGGCAGTTCGGCATCCTCGATCTGCAGGGCCGCGGCGCCGGGCACTCCGGGCTGGCCAACGGGTACGTATCGCAGGACGTCCAGGGCCAGGTGCCTGGCACGGACATCTTCTACTCGGTCCAGGGGAACATTCTGCGTCCGGGGCAGGTGGTGCCGAACGCCGTGCAGGCATTCATCCACGCCTCCGGCGCGATGACCGACCGGGTGATGGCGGCGATGGAAGCCGCCGACGGGTCAGGTGGAGACAGCCGCTGCACGTGCCCGCCATGGCCGACAGACGGATCGAAACCGGCAATCCCCTGCGACGGCAAGACGGCGCACGTGGCATATATCCTGATGGCGGAAAAAACCGATTCGAATGGCGATACGCACAACAACGGCACGTATGCGGTGTACATCACGGTGTCGCAGCCCGCGCCGGATCACGGGCCGAACGTCATCCGCCCGGGCGAGAACCTCAACCCGGTGAAGACACTCCGGATGCGCTACGACGCCTGGCGCCGGAAGCAGCCCGCATCGTTCCGGTAGCGCGAGAGCAGTTCAGACGCAATGGCCTTCGTCCGCATGAGTGCGATCGTTGCGGTGGCCTGCACCGCGGGGCTGGCGGCCGCGCAGCCGCCGCCGCCCCAGCGCGGGGCGCCACCAGCCGCACCTGGCGGCCGCGGTGGCCGCGGGCGGGGATCCGTGCCGGTCATGACGCTCACGACGAGCGCGTGGCCCGACGGCGGCCGGATTCCGATCAAGTACACGCAGGCCGGCGAGGATGTTTCACCCCCGCTCACGTGGGGCAACGTGCCCGAAGGGGTCGCCAGCTTCGTGCTGATCGTCCACGATCTCGATGCCGCGTCAGGCACCGGCACCGACGATCTGCTTCACTGGCTGGTCTGGAACATACCCGGCACAGTCACGAGTCTCCCCGAGCGGGTGCCATCGGCTCCGCAACTGCCCGACGGCACGCGCCAGATCAGCGCCACCAGCCCGAATTACCGGGGCCCCGGCGCAGCCGCCGCCGGACCGTCGCACCATTACGCGTTCGAGCTGTTCGCGCTGGACATCATGCTCGATGTGCCGCCCGTTGGTGCATCGCCAGCGCAGACCCGGGCGGCCATTCTCGCTGCCATGAGCGGCCACGTCCGCGGAAAAGCCGCTTACGTCGGGCTGTTCAAACGTGAGCTCAGGTAGGGTCCGCTTCAGCCCGACCGACTAGTCTAGGGTAGCCTGACCGATTCCCACGTTCGCTGTTCGGCGCCACCGATCGCTGCGGGGGCAGGCGCAGCCTTTCCCTGAACCGTCGGGCGGCCCCTCGCATCGCTGTCAACCGGGAACCTGCGGGCGACGTCTAACGTATCCAGAACTATGCTGCAGGCGCGCAGAGCGCGCCTGCGACGGAGCGGGGCGCAAGGGCCCGCGAGCGACCGAGCCGGGGTCCGGGGCAGAGCCCCGGTTAATCTTGGAGGCGGCATGTCACTGTGGAAACGTCTGTTGGGCAAAACTAAGCCACCGAAGCAGCGGATCCGGATCTGCATGGAATGCGGCATGCCGATTGCCGAACACAAGGAATGGTGCTCGATTCGCCGCGGCGAAATCGAGATGAAGCTCAAAGCCTCGGGGGCGCCCGCCTCCGCCCAATAACAGGACTGGAACCGCCTTCTGGCGGAACCGTCGGCGTTCGCATATTCTGGGCCTCCAACGGAGGCCCGTTATGCATGTTCGCCGGCTTCTTCCCGCAACGCTCGCCCTGACGATCGCGGTCGCCGCCCCGCACGCCCAGACACAACCGCCGCCGAATCAGGTCATGCCCGACCTGAATGCTCCGAGGCCGATCGACGCGCGCGAGTCGGTCTGGCTCGAAGAGCTGACGTGGATGGAAGTCCGCGACCTCATGAAGGCCGGCACCACCACAATCATCGTGCCGACCGGCGGCGTGGAACAGAACGGCCCCTACCTCGCCGCCGGCAAGCACAATTACGTGCTTCAGGCCACCTGTCCGGCCATCGCCAGAAAACTCGGCCACACGCTCTGCGCGCCGATTGTTCCGTTCGTGCCCGAAGGCAATATCGATCCCCCAGCCGACCACATGAAATATCCGAGCACGATCAGCGTGAGCGAGGCGACGTACAAAGCGCTGCTCACCGATATCGCCTCGAGCCTCAAAGCACACGGCTTCGAGCGCATCATTTTCATTGGCGACAGCGGCGGGAACCAGGCGGGCATGAAAGCCGTCGCGTCCGAGCTCGCCGCCCGGTGGGCCGGCAGCAAGACGACCATTCGATTCATCCCCGAGTACTACGACTATCCCGGCACGTACAAATGGGCCGACCAGGCGTTCGGCTGGCAGGAGAAGGTCGAAGGCCTGCACGACGACCCAATCATCACGACGACGATGATGACCGTGAATCCGGATCTGGTGCGGATCAAGGAGCGGCAGGCTAAGGGCAAAGCCTCGATCAACGGCATCAGTCTCGTGCCGGTCGACAAGGCTGTGGAGGCCGGCAGACGGATCGTGGATCACCGGGCCGAGGTGACCGTCGAAGCGATCAGGAAGGCTTTTGCCTCGCCGTCTTCGACAAGACAGTAGACGGCGGCGTCGCCAGACAGTTCTGACGGGCGGCGTGTATCGGGCCGCCCATTTTCACCGCTCCCACCGACTGCGCGCCATCTGTCCGGCGCGGGCTGAAGTCCTCGTCAATTCAACGACTGTCTGGCCGCACGGGCAGGCGCCGCGGGCCACTGCGAGTCCACCCCATCGACGACGCGATGCGGCACGCCGGCGGTCACTGTGGACAATCCGTGTGCTTTACCGGTAAAGTTCGCCTGTTTTTGTTCTTCTTTGCAAGTGCTGAAGGAGGTTGGGGCATGTGGGTCTCGAGCCACCCGATCGTGTCGTCGATTGCGGCCGGTGTCGCGCTGTCGATCGGCAGCGTGGTGTCGGCCCAGGAATTCCGCGCCACGGTCACCGGACGTGTGACCGATCCGAATGGGCTGGTCGTCCCGGGCGTCACCGTCACTGCCGCCAACGCCGCGACCGGCGAAGTCGCGGTCGCCGTCACGACCGCGGACGGCGTCTACACGATCCCGTTCCTCCGGCCGGGCGTCTACACGCTCTCGGCGGAGCTCTCCGGCTTCCGCAAAGTCACGCAGCCGAGGGTGCAGCTCGAGGTCGGTCAGACCTCGGCTGTCAACTTTCAGCTCCAGGTCGGTGCGGTGATCGAAGACGTGCTGGTGACGGCGCAGTCGCCGGTGCTCGAAACGGCGAAGGCCGACCGCGGCCTGCTCATCGACAACGAGCGGGTCACGGAGCTGCCGCTCAACGCGCGCAATCCGTTCATGCTGTCGTACCTCGCGCCCGGGATCACCTACAACGGTCAGGCTATTTACCAGCGGCCGTTCGACAACGGCGCCATCGCCGACTGGTCGATCAACGGCGGCCAGAACCGCAACAACGAGTTCCTGCTCGACGGCGCGCCGAACAACTCGATCCAGGGCGGCAACAACATCGCCTACGTGCCACCGGTCGACTCGGTGCAGGAGTTCAAGATCGTCACCAACAGCTACGACGCGCAGTACGGACGGACGGCGGGCGGCGTCATCAACGTGTCGCTGAAATCGGGCACGAACACGCTGCACGGCGGCGTCTACGAGTTCGCCCGGCGCAAGGCGCTCGATTCGAACGAGTATTTCTTCAAAGTCAACAACCGCGAGAAACCGGATCACAAGCTCGACCAGTACGGGTTCGTGCTCGACGGCCCCATCGAGATCCCTGGCGTGTACCACGGGCGGAACAAGACGTTCTTCATGATCAATTACGAAGGGTACAAGGAGGCCACGCCTAACCCCGCGACGTATACCGTCCCGGACGAGGCGCAGCTGCGCGGCGACTTCAGCAACCTGCGCGACGCCCAGGGCCGTCTCATCACCATCTACGATCCCGCGACCGGACGCCTCGACAGCGCCGGCCAGTGGGTGCGTGACGCCTTCCCCGGCAACGTCATTCCCGCCAACAGAATCGATCCGATGGCGCGGAAGCTGGCGCAGTACTTCCTGCGCCCCAACACGACGCCACCGGCCGGCACCGATCCCTGGCGCAACAACTTCGTCTTCGCGCCCAATCTGGCCTTCGACACCTTCCGCAACGTCGCGACCAAGATCGACCACAACTTCAGCGAGACGACCAGGATGTTCGTCCGCTACGGCCACAACAAGCGGACGGAACGGCGCTATACGAACGGCATCACCGAGGGTCCGGCGCAGGACGGCCAGCTCCCGCTCGAACGCGTCAACTACAGCGGCGTCGCCGACTGGGTCCGGACCGTGAGCTCGTCGCTGGTGGTGAACGTTCGCATGGGCCTGAATCAATATCTGGAGCTGTCGCGCTCCGATCCGGGACTCGGGTTCAACCCCGCCAACCTGGGATTTCCCTCGTCTCTCGTCAATCAGCTGCCGAACGAGACCTTCCCGCGCATCAACGTGACCGATTACCAGGCGATCGGACGGGCCGGCCGCAACAGCGAGACGACGTCCGGGTTCAGCCTGCAGCCGAACTTCTCGTGGGTGAAGGGCGAGCACACCATGCGCGGCGGCCTCGACACGCGGATGACTTGGTACACGCGCGAAAACAACAGCAATCTCTTCGTGATCAGCTTCGACCGCCGCTTCACGCAGCGGACCTTCAATCAGGGCGATGCGCTCAGCGGCAACTCGATCGCCTCGTTCCTGCTCGGCGCCGCGAACAGCGGCGCCATCGACAACAACTTCTATCCCACCTTCCGCTGGAACTACTACGCGCCGTGGGTCCAGGACGACTGGAAGGTGTCGGGCGGCCTGACGCTGAACCTCGGATTCCGCTGGGACCTCAACACGCCGGTGTTCGAGGAGCAGGACCGCATCAACTACGGCTTCGACACGCAGGTGATCAATCCCGTGTCCGCCCGAATCGATCAGCAGCGGTTTCCCGGCTACCAGGTGAACGGCGGGCTCGGCTTCGTCAACGTCGACGGCAACCCGAGATTCCCGTACCAGTTCGACAGGAACAACATCCAGCCGCGCCTCGGCTTCGCCTGGCTCCTCGGTGCCAAGACGGTCGTGCGCGGCGGGTACGGACTCTATTACCTCAATGTGACCAGCATGTCGGACTCGAACGGCTTCGGCATCACCACGCCGCTCATCACATCGCTCGACGGCGATCGCACGTCGACGTTTCCGCTCTCGAATCCGTTTTCTCAGGGCATTGCCTCGGCTCCCGGCTCGGCCCTTGGCCTCGAGACGTTTCTCGGCCGCGACCCCAGTTTTTCGAATCCGGATTTCGTCAACCCGTACGTCCACCAGTTCTCGCTCGGCACGCAGCGGGAGCTGCCCTTTCGGACCACCGTGGAGATCTCGTATGTCGGGAGCCGAACGATGCAGGAGCAGAACCGCTGGGGCGGCTTCAACCAGCCGCCAGCCTCGCTTCGTGATCAGTGCGACCCGACCACGGGCGGACGGGTTGCCTTCTGCAACGAGCTGCTGCCGAATCCGTTTTACCAGGTCCCGGGCTTCGAAGGCACGGCTCGCTTCACCAGCCCCACCCTGTCGCGGTACGAGTTGAGCCGGCCGTTTCCGCAATTCACCGGTATCACGATGCTCGATCGGAACGACGGCCGCATCTGGTACAACTCGCTGCAGATCCTCGCCAACAAGCGGATGTCTGCAGGCATGACGATCTCCGGCAACTACACGTGGTCGAAGATGATCGAGGAGAACGGCGGCGGCAACCAGATTGGCGGGACGGCGACGACGAACCCGACCATTACCGACGTCGACCGGTTCGTGCAGCGCTCAGCCTATGAGAGCGACCGCCGGCATCGCGTCACCATTTCGGGCGTCTACCGCCTGCCGTTCGGACACGAGCGCAGGTTCCTGGGCGACGCGAACCGCGCGGTCAACGGCATCGTCGGAGGATGGGAAGTCGCGGGCATGTGGCTGTTCAACAGCGGGCGGCCGTGGGGGCTCCCCCAGAACGTCTTCTACGTCAAGGACGCGCGCATCAGGAACGTCGACTACGGCGCGCCGGTCATCCGCGGCGTGCAGAACTGCGTCGCGCAGATGAACGATCAGGGCGTCGTGACGATGCTCGGCTTCTCGACGGCGGCGGGCTGTACCGAGCCGAACTTCATCATCCGGCCGAACTACACGCGCAGCGCCGTCAACTTCCACGACGACGAGATCCGCCGTCCGCCGTTTTATCAGTTCGATCTCAACTTCGCGAAGACCACGCGCCTGGCCGGCCGCGCGCGGCTGCAGATTCGGGCGGAGCTGTTCAACGTGCTGAACCAGGTCGTGTACGACGAGCGGCAGTACGAGAACAACGCCAGCAACGCGCTGTTCGGCTCAATCGACCGGTCGGTGGTGCGGCAGTCGAATTTCCCGCGCTACGGGCAGATTGGTATCAAGCTGCTGTTTTGAGCCCGAAAGCGGAGTGTAGTGCAGGCCGTTAGACCTGCCACGTCGGCCGGACCTCCACCCACGGCGCACAGTCCGCGCCGTGGGGGCCCCGGACCTGCCGCCTTCGCGCTTCGGCGAGCCACGCCGGAGCGAAGCGGAGGCGGGAAGGTCCGCACGACACTGAACGCCACGGCCGAACCTCGTACGCAGTAAGCTGTGTCGCGCCGGACTTCCATATGCGACACAATCCCTGGTCTGTCACCTCGTTGGCGGCGCTGCTGGTCGGCAGCTGTTTCGTGTCGGTGCCGGCGCAGCAGTCCGCGCCGCTCGTCAGTCCGTCTCTGTTCGCCGACATGCGCTGGCGCAATATCGGCCCGTTCCGTGCGGGCCGCACCAAAGCGGCCGCCGGCCACCCGAGCCAGCCGTACACCTTCTACATCGGCGTCTGCAATGGCGGCGTCTGGAAAACGACGGACGCGGGCCGCACCTGGAAGCCAATCTTCGACGACCAGCCGACCGGCTCGATCGGCTGGGTGTCGGTCGCGCCTTCCGACCCGAACGTCATCTATGTGGGCACCGGCGAGGGCCTGCCGCGCCCTGACCTGTCCACCGGCGACGGCATCTACAAATCGGTCGATGCGGGACGCACCTGGACTCATCTCGGACTGCGCGACGCGCAGCAGATTCCGAAGATTGCCGTCGATCCGAAGAACCCGGAGCGTCTCTTCGTGGCCGCGCTCGGTCACCCCTACGGTCCGAACCAGGAGCGGGGCATCTTTCGATCCACTGACGGCGGCCGCACTTTCCAGCGCGTCCTCTATGTCGACGAGAACACCGGCGGCAAGGACGTCGACATCGATCCCTCGAACCCCGACGTCGTCTTCGCTACGCTGTGGGAACAGCGGCAGGGTCCATGGGAGAACGCGGCATGGAGCGGCACCCAGGGCGGCATCTTCAAGTCCACTGACGGCGGAGCATCGTGGAAACCGCTCAAACAGGGACTGCCGGACGGATTGGTCAATGCGGAGGTTGCGATTGCATCGACCAACCCCCGTCGCCTTTACGCCACGGTCGACGCCGGCGACGAGGGTACCGGCATCTACCGGTCGGACGATGCGGGCGAGACCTGGACGCGCAGCACGGCGGACCGACGGCCGACGAGCCGTGTCAACGAAGCGGCGCCCCACGTCCACCCCAGAGATCCCGACACGCTCATCGTCACCGACATCGTCAGCTACAAGTCGACGGACGGCGGGGGGACGTTCGTGCCGTTCAAGGGCGCGCCCGGCGGCGACGACAACCAGAACCTCTGGTGGAATCCCGACGATCCGAACATCCTGCTGATGGTGATCGATCAGGGCGCGGCGGTGACACTGAATGGCGGACAGACCTGGAGCTCCTGGTTCACGCAGCCAACCGCGCAGATGTACCACGTGATGGCCGATAACGCCTTCCCCTATCGGGTGTGCGGCGGCCAGCAGGAGAGCGGATCGGTGTGTGTGGCGAGCCGCGGGAACGACGGCCAGATCACGTTTCGCGAATGGCACCCGGTGGGCGTCGAAGAGTACGGCTACGTGGCGCCAGATCCGTTGGACCCCGATCTCGTGTACGGCGGCAAGGTCACGCGCTACGATCGGCGCACCGGCCAGGTCTCTGATGTGGGGCCCGTCCGCGCCGGGCGTGGGCGGGGACAGGCCGCGCAGTCCGCGGCGTATCGAAGCGTGCGCACGCAGCCGGTGGTGTTCTCGACCGTCAATCCGCATGTGCTGTTCTACGCCAACAACGTGCTGTGGAAGACGGTGGACGGTGGCATCAACTGGAAGCAGATCAGCCCGGACCTGACGCGCGAAAGCTGGGATGTGCCGAAGAGCGTCGGCGCCTATGCCTCGCGCGTGCAGCGGCGCGAACGCGGTGCGATTGGGGCGCAGGTGATCTACACGATCGGTCCGTCGTACCGCGAGATCGACCGCATCTGGATCGGCACCGACGATGGCCTGATCTACACCACGGCGGACGGCGGAGCGACCTGGAAGAACGTCACGCCGCCGCAGGTCACGGCGTTCATGAAGGTGTTCACGATCGACCCCGGCCGCTTCGATCCGCAGACCGCCTACGCCGCCGTCAACACGCTGCGGATCGACGACATGAACCCGCACATCTTCCGCACGCACGACGGTGGCAGCACGTGGACGGAGATCGTGAACGGGATCCCCGGCGGCGCCGCGGTCAGCGTCGTCCGGGAAGATCCAAAGCAGCGGGGCCTGCTGTTTGCCGGGTCGGAAACGCAGGTGTACGTGTCGTTCGACGACGGCGATCACTGGCAGTCGCTGCGCTTGAACATGGCGCCGTCATCGGTGCGCGATCTGATCGTCAAAGATGACGATCTCGTGGCCGGCACCCATGGCCGAGGCATCTGGATTCTCGACAACATCACGCCGCTCCGGCAGGTCGGCGCGATGGCGGGCCGTCCCGATCGCCCGGGCGCGAGCGCTTCCGGTGAGGACAGCGCAGACCTTCCGGGCAGGCAAATCCCGGACGTCATCCTGTTCGAGCCTCAGACCGCCTGGCGCGTGCGCTGGAACACCAACACGGATACGCCGCTGCCGCCTGACGAGCCGACGGCGCCGAATCCACCCGAAGGCGCGATCATCGATTACTACCTGAAGTCTGCGGCTTCCGGTCCGGTCACGCTCGAAATCATCGGCACCGACGGCAGGCTGGTGCGGCGCTATTCGAGCGCCGACGAGGTGTTCCAGCCCGATCCCGCGACAATCAACCTGCCGCTCTACTGGTTCCGGCCGCTGAGTGCCCTGTCCGCGAGGCCAGGGATGCACCGTTTCACCTGGGACGTTCACTATCAGCCGCTCGACGGCGGCGGCCGCATGGGGGGCCCGACCCTGCCGATCGCGGCGATCCCGCACAATACCGTTCCCGCACCGACGACGCCGTGGGCGAATCCGGGCCGATACACGGTGAAGCTGACCGTGGACGGCCGGGCGTACACACAACCGATCACGGTGAAGCAGGACCCGCGGGTCAAGACGCCGGTGCTGGCAATGCAGCAGATCTACACGCTGTCGAAGGCGATGTACTACGCCGCGGTTGATGCAACGGATGCAGCGAAGCAGGCGCGCAGGCTTCGCGATGCGATTGCGAAGCTGCGCCCGCAGGCCGCAAGCGCGATGGCGGACGCGCTGGCTGCGATCGATGTGCGGCTTGAAAAGCTGGAGCCCGCGACAGCCGCTGACACGGAGCGCGGCGCCGGCCCGCCTTCTCCTGCCGATACCTTGTCGGGCGCCGCGGCATCACTGGCCGGCGTGATGAACGTGCTGCAGGGCGCCGATGTCCAGCCGACGACGGTGCAGCTGAAGGCGATCGCGAGCGCGCGCGCGGCAGCGGCGCAGGTGATGGCGCGCTGGACCGCGATCAAAAATGTCGATCTCGCAGCGGTGAATGCGAAGTTGAAGGCGGCCGGGCTGAGGCCGATTGAGTAATCAGGTCGGATGGGTCTGGTAGGTCGAGTGGGCCTGGTAGGGCGGGTGGGTCGGGGCAGGTAGGCGCGCCGGTTCATTCTCACTGAAACCCTGCCCGCCCTACCTGCATACCTGCCCTACCTGCCCCACCCGCCCTACCTGCCCGACCCGCCCTGCCTGCCCGGTTTGTAGCTCTTGCTGTAGCCGTTGCGCCCGTTGGTCACCGTGAAGCTGCCGTCGTTCGACGCTGAGATTCTGATCCCATGCGATGTCGTCTCGTCCATGTTCGCGATGAACGTCTCCGCCGCGTTGTGACCGGATCCCGCGTCGACCGCGTAATGCAGCTGCCACAGATCCTCGAGCCCGGGCGAGCTTCGGACCGTCTGCCAGGCCGGCGGCGTGCCGCCCTTGCGCGCGCCGTTGTTCATCACCGCCACGCGCGGGCGAAGCGCGTGCACGATCACCGGCGCGCCCGACTGGTCCAACCCATGATGCGTCGTCAGATACACGTCGACGGTTCCGAGCCGGTTGTCGGGACACATCAGATCGTGCTCTTTGTTCCAGGTCAGGTCACCAAGGTCGATCATGCGGAAGCGACCGAACGAAAGGAGGATGCCGACCGAGCGCGCGTTTTCGCTCGGATCGGGATCCTTGGGCTTGAAGTCGGCGCACAGTGAGTTCGCCGCGCCGGCGCCGGCAAGCGGCTGCGCGATGTGCTCGCCTCCGGCCGTCACCACCTGCACGTCGACGCCCCGGATCGGAATCTTGTCGCCCGGCTTCACCTGGAGATGGCGTCCTTTCGCGCGCGCCTCGGTGTAGGAGGCGAACAACTTTGCCGGCGCGTCGCCCTGCTCCACGGTCGGACCATGATCGACAAACGTTCGGATCGGGATGCGCGCGGCGAGCTGCGACACGCCGCCCACGTGATCGGCGTGGTAGTGCGTCACGACGAGATAGTCGATTCTTGAAATCCCCGCTTGTCTCGCCGCCGCCACGATGCGGTCGGCGTCGCGTCCATCGAAGCCCGGCCAGCCGGTGTCGACCAGCAGTGACTCGCCGGAGGGTGAGACCACGAGCGTGGCCTGGCCGCCCTCCACGTCGATGAAGTAGATGTCGAGCGGCTTCTGCGCCTGCGAACCGAGAGGCACAAAGATCAATATGGCCGCCGAGAGGATTGCGATCCTGGTGGTGCGCATCACGTTGTCCTCGAGTTGACGAACCACAAAGTCACAAGGAAATGATCCACAAAAGCTCACGAAGAACATAATCAACCACAAAGAACACAAAGCTCACAAAGAAGAATTCCTTCTTTGTGGTCTTGGTGAGCTTTGTGGTTCCCACATCTTCCTTGACTGCCTCTCTTTTTCCGTTACGCCATTGTGGTTCATGATTCTGCCGCCACGGCAGCAATCAGCGCCTTGATGTACCCGAGCGCGAAGGCGAAGCCCTGGGCGTGGCCCGAATCGCCCTGAATGTCGGGCACATGGTCCGGCATCATCATCCCGTCGTAGCCCACTTCCTTGTAGACGCGCATCGCTTTCAGCATGTCCACATCGCCATCGTCGATGAACGTCTCCTGAAAGTTGAGGAAGCCGCCGCGGATGTTGCGGAAATGCACGTTGAAGATCTTGCGCCGCGTCCCGAAGTAGCGGATGACGTCGAAAATCTCTTCGCCCGGCTTCTTCAGCATCTCCGACACGGTGCCCTGACAGAAATTCAAGCCGTGGTACGGACTCTCCTGAATGGCGACGAACTTCTTCAGACCATCAACCGTGCCGAGGACCGTCTCGACGCCCCGGTAGCCCTTCCCGGGCGGCATCGCCGGATCCTGGGGATGACAGGCGAGCCGCACGTTGTATTCCGCGGCCACCGGAACAACGCGCTCGAGGAAATACGTGATGCGCTCCCAATAGCGATCCGCGTCAATGGGACCGGCCTCGGTGAGCGGCGGCTCCTGCTTCGCCTGGTCGTAAACGAACGTGCTGTAGGTGGAGCCGCCCCGGCCCGGCGTCGAGGGCGTGCGCACGACGCCGAGAAATGTCATGTTGTATTTCAGCGCCGGAATTCCGGCGCGCGACGTGTTCCGGATCATCTGGCAGATGTCGTCGATCTCACGGTCACGATCCGGGTTCTTCCCGAGCATGATGTTCGGCATCTCGAACCGGCGGATCTCGTTCGAGCTCATGGGCAGCGGCACCATATCGAGGGTGACGCCGAACGACTCCACACGTTCACGAAGCCGCGACAGCCCGTCGACCGACCAGTTTTCGTCCATTTTCACCGCGGGCAGGCGGCTGCACATGTGAGTCACACCGAAGCCGGCCATCGCGCGCAGAATGGCATCCGAGTCGCCATGCTGCGTGCCCGCCTTCATGAGCGCTTTGCGCCGGCCTCCGCCGGGCGGCGGCGCCGAACGCCGCTGCGCGGCAGAAACAACCGATTCCGCAACGGCGCCGGCGGCGGCCATGTGCACGAAGGTGCGGCGGTTCATCGTCCACTCCTCAATCTAACGTGGGGCTCTGCCCCACACCCCGGCTCGGTCGCTCGCGGGGACCCCTTTGCCCCGCTCCGCTCTCTCGCGGCGCGCTGCGCGCGCCTAAGCCGTGCGTGCACGGCAAACTTGACACATTCGTACACATTCAGGCCGTGCAAGCACGGCTAACGTGGGGCTCTGCCCCACACCCCGGCTCGGTCGCTCGCGGGGACCCCTTTGCGCGCCAAGTCACCTTGCCGGCTGTTCGTAATTGATCAACAGCACGAGATCTTCGGTGCCGGCCTGTTTGATTCCATGCGAGCTGCCGGGCCGCGTCAGAATCGCCGTGCCGGGGCCGACCTCGAACGTCTTCCCGTCGGCCGTCATCACCCCGCGGCCGCTGAGCACGTAATAAATCTCGTCTTCCTTCTGCTCGTGATACCCGATGGCCGATCCTGGCTTCAGCGCGCGCTTGCGAAACACCAGCGTCAACCCGGGCGTCTTGTCGAAGAAGGAGTAACCGACCGTCTGCCCGCCGCCATCATGCGTCCCCGGCTCGGTCTTCGCGATCTCGTTTTCGTGCTGGACGATGTAGCCGCCCGGCGTCCGTTTTGAGCCTGCCGGCGATTGAGCGTGCGTCGACGCCGCAACCAGCGCCAGAGCGATAAAGAGCAACATTAGTCGTTTGATCATGTTCCACCTTTGTCTCGCGCCTATCGGTCGGCCGGCACAATCGTGCTCAGGATTGAACCTCCGGGTCCTCCGTGGTTAGGCCATTACGACGTCACCGCATGCGTCCGCACGTTCCGGATCTGAACCGCCTCCGGCCGCGCAGTATAGAACTTGTCGAGCGGATAGCAACCGGAGACCAGGCCAAGGCGAGGACCGGTCGTGCAGTCGCTGAACGTCCGGCAGAACCTGGCGCGGCGAAGGGGCGCGCCCGCCAGCACATCGGCGGGCAGCTCCGGATACGACAGCGCGATCCGGCCCAGGCCGACGATGTCGATCAGCCCGCAGCGCACGTTGTGCTGGGCCACATGCGGCAGCCACTCCTGCAGGTAGCTGTACGCCGAGCCGACGAAGACCAGGCGCGGGAACGAGCGCTTCAAGTGTGCAGCGACCGCGACGTGCCGCGCCACACCCCGCAGCGGATCCTCGGGCGGTTCGTAGCCATCGAGCGGTGGAAACATCGCCGGCCGCTGCACGTGCGGGTTGTAATACGGGCTGCCGCCGGTCACGCAGATCCAGCGGACGCCCAGCCGCTCCAGCATGCCGATCACCCAGCGGCTCTCCTCGAGTGCCGTCTCGAACTCTCCATCGTCGTCAACGACGCAGAAGCCTGACGCCGGGGATCGGTCGGCATTCGACGCCGACTCGGGCACGCCGGTGCCGTCCTGACCTTTGCGGTACGGCACCGTATCGAATGCCGAGATCCGCACTACAACCGCCAGGCCCGGTACGTTCGCCTGGATGCCTTCGATGACGCGGCGCATGAATCGTGTCCGGTTCTCGAGCGACCCGCCGTATCGTCCCACCCGCATGCGGGCGCCGAGCAGCTCGTGGCCGAGATATCCGTGGCACGCCTTCATGTCGACGAACGCGAATCCGGCATCGCGGGCGAGCCGCGCAGCGGCAATGAAATCGTCGACGAGCCGGTCGAGCTCGTCGTCTGTCATGATCGGCACGCCATCCGGAAAACGGCGATCGAGCAACGGGTGCGGCCCTCCGGCCTTCGGCTCGGGCCGGTCGTAGACGTTCGGACGCGCGTAGCGGCCCGAGTGCGTCAGCTGCAGACCGATGTACAAATCGCGATCGGCACTGCTGCCGAATCGCTCGCGGTGGGCGGCGATCAACTCCGCCCGAAGCGCCGCAATCGCCGGCTGCGTCGCGGGCGTCAGCAGCAGTTGATTCGGATTGGCGCGGCCGTCGTGGCGGACGGCCACGGCTTCCCCGCCCCAGATCAGCTTCGCGCCGCTGATCCCGAAATGGCGCCAGCGTCGGCGCGTGAGATCGCTCGGTTCGCCGGCGGGGGTGCCGTCCCACCCTTCCATCGGCAGAATGCAGAAGCGGTTGCCGACGGTCACACGGTCGACTTCGAGCGGCTGCGCGAGCGGCGAGGCGGCGGGCGATGCGAGCTGGTCATCGAACTCGAGCGGAATGTGCGCCCGCTGCAGGTGCGCGCGAAATGCCGCGGCGGTCTTGAACGCCGCCACGCGGGGATACGCCGGCTCGCTCACGGCCGCGTCACAGTCAGATTGTCAGCCGTGTTTTCTGCTTCGCCGCTTCACAGGCGGCAATGCAGGCACGCGCCGAGTCGAACGCCCGATCCGGCCCGCACCTGAGCGGCGCTCCGACACGGACGGCCGCGCAGAAGCCCGAGATCTCCTGCTCGGTCGCGGACGCGCGTTCCCCTCCCTCGGCCGATCGTGCCGGCGCGATCGGCGTGCCGGTGGCATTGCTCGCCGGCTTGGTTTCCGAGGCGTCGAGCGCGGCGCCGCCCGGCGTACCGGTCACTTCAACCGCCGTCGAGCGCGCCCCTTCCTGGTCGGCGGCGCCCTCGTTGAACAGCAGCGCCTCGACCTCGTTGTACATGATCAGCGTCGCCTTCGTGCCGAAGAACGCCTCGTAGCGCTGATCGAAGGCGTTCGACTCGATCGACGTGAACGTAGCGGTCAGTCCGTTCGGGTACTCGAAAATCGAGTAGATATGATCGTGGGCTTCGCGTCCGTCCTTGAACCGGTGCACACCACCGTAGGCCTGCACTGCGACCGGTGTCGATCCCAGATACCAGTTGGTCGCGTTCAGCTGATGGCTGCACAACTCGGCAAAGAGGCCGCGCGAATATTTCCAGTACAAGCGCCAGTTCCACAAGTGTTCGAACGTCGGATAGCCCCACCGCGACGGATCGTAGTCAGGTGACGGCGGGCCGCCGGCGCGCCGCCAGTTTCCGTTGCGATGCCACGCCAGGCGCACGTGATAAACGTCGCCGAGCAGTCCGCGCTTGACAATGCCGTCGTAGGCGGCCTGGTAGACGGGGTTGTAGTTCCGCTGATAACCGATTTCAAGCACGCGCTTGTTCTTCTCGGCCGCGGCTTTCATCCGCTCGCACCCGGCCACGTCCCACGCCATCATCTTTTCGCACAGGACGTGCTTGCCCGCCTCGAGGCAGGGGACGACGACGTCGGCGTGGGCCCACAGCGGAACGGCGACGACGACCGCGTCGAGATCTTCCTTCTCGAACATCTCGCGCCACTCGACGTGATGCGCAGCCGGCCCCTGCTTGCGATTCTTGAGGACGTCGTCCGCCTTCGCCAGTGAGGCCGGATTGATATCGGCGAGGGCCACCACCGTGCCGAACGCCGGGTTGACGCGGCCCAGCAACGCCCGGCCCTGGCCGCCGACACCAATGAAGCCGAGACGGACCGGTCCGCCGCGCACCGGTCCCTTCAGTACCGACGCCGCGCCGAGCGTCGCCAGAGCGGGCGTGCCGGCAAGCGCGCGGAGAAAGTTGCGCCGGCCGATTGCGCGTTGTTCGGGTGTCAGTGTCATCGGACCTTACTCCCATCCTGATTTACTGGCCTAGATAACGGAGCAGACGGAGGAAACGGTAAAACACAGAGAAGCAGAGGAACGGAGACAAAACGGAGAAGACAAAGTCAGTGCTGAGTCGTGAGTTTCCGATTTTCATCCGTGGTGTCCGAGTCATCAGTCAGGGCTCACAACTCACAACTTCACCAACTCTCTGCTCGTCTCCGTTTCTCCGTTTCTCTGCCTTATACCGTTCTCTCCGTGATCTCCGCTGTCTTACACCGTGATCTCCGCTGCCTTTACACCGTTCCCTCCGTGGTCTCCGCCCCTACCTTCAGAATTCCACCACCGCTCCCGCATAGCTGCCGCACACCTGCGTCTCTTCAGCCTCATCGTCCGGCGTTAACAGCGCGAGCGTCTGCGGATGCTCGTCGCAGTACGCCCGTGCCAGGCCGACGCCGCCGATGAGAAATGCGGTCGAGAGCGCGTCGGCGCGGGCGGCGTCGCCCGTGATCACAGTTGCACTGATCAGGCCGCGGGACGGCCAGCCGCTGCGCGGGTCGATGACGTGTCCGTAGCGCCTGCCGTCGGCGATGACGAACTGCTCGCCCGCGCCGCTGGTCCCGACCGCGCCGCCACCGCGCAGCCGGACGCGGGCCAGCGCGCGCCCTGCGACCTGCGCCGACCGGATGTCGATCGGCCAGCCCCGGCCCCTGCCGCCCAGCGCAAGGATGCTGCTGCTGCCGGCCGACAGGAGCGCGTGGTCAACGCCGCGCCGGCGGAGTACCGAGCCCATCCTGTCCAACGCGTAGCCCTTTCCGATGGCGTTCAGGTTGACCGCCATGCCCGGCGTCGCGAACCGCACGCTGCCGGTTGCCGCATCCAGTGTGACATGGTCCATGCCGACCAGCGCGCGCGCCGCGTCGATCTCGGTCTCGGCCGGCACGCGCCCCTGCCGGCGCAGAAAGCCCCAACAGCGGCTGAGCGGAGTCGATGTGATATCGAACGCGCCCGCCGTCTCGGCGTAGAGGCGCGCACACGTCTGCAGCAGGGTGAACACTTCCGGAACGACCGTTCCACCTCCTTCGCGGTTCAGGCGCGACAGCTCGCTCGATTCGCGAAAGACCGTCAGGAGCGCCTCGACGCGATCGGCTTCGTTCAATGCCTCGCCAGCCGCGGGCACGAACCGCGAGTCGTCCGGCCGAAGCGCGACTTCGACGCGGCAGGCCATCGCCGTCCGATGCACGCGCAGCCACCGACTGGCAACGGACCCTGGCCGTTCGAAGTCGAGCGTGAAGAGCGCGCGGCGGGTGATGGGCATGGAGTTAACTTGAGATTGTTGATTGTTGAACGGTGATTGCTGATTCAAATCAGCAATCAGCAATCAGCAATCAACAATCAGCAATCAGCAATCAACAATCAGCAATCAGCAATCAACAATCAGCAATCAGCAATCAGCAATCAGCAATCAGCAATCAGCAATCAACAATCAGCAATCAGCAATCAACAATCAGCAATCAGCAATCAGCAATCAGCAATCTCCAATACCCGCCCACGCCGG
>JBKPAI010000055.1:0-9243 GCA_046726355.1 Acidobacteriota bacterium
CCCCAGCACCGTGCAGCGTCAGGCCCCCAGCACCGTGCAGCGTCAGGCCCCCAGCACCGTGCAGCGCCAGGCCCCGATAATATAGGTGCATGTCCACTCCCGCCTACGTGCTGGACACCCGCGATGAACGGGTCGGAAGCCTCTCCGGCACGGCGCCGTGGTTTCTTTACGCCGTCCTCTTCGCTTCGGCCAGCGTCATCGTCGGCGTCACCTGGGACATCTCCTGGCACCGTACGATTGGACGCGAATACGTTCTGGACGCCTGCGCATCTCGCGATTTATCTCGGCGGCATCGTCGCCGGCGTGACCTGTGGATGGCTGGCGCTGCGACTCACGTTTGCACGCGGGTCATCCGCCGACGCCGAACGCGCAGTCGCCGTCCGGTTCTGGGGGTTTCGCGCGCCGCTCGGCGCGTGGGTCTGCATCTGGGGTGCGTTCGCGATGCTCACATCCGCCCCGTTCGACGACTGGTGGCACAACAGCTACGGGCTGGATGTCAAGATCCTCAGCCCGCCGCACGCGCTGCTCGCCGCGGGAATCGGCGCGATCCAGTACGGCGCGATGCTGATGGCGGTCGCCTGGCAGAATCGGTCGCCGGTGCAGCCGGGCGCCAGCCGTGATGCGACCCGCCCCCGACTGGCGCACATCTATCTTGTAAGTGCCGGGCTCCTGCTGGTGCTGATCGCGACGCTCGCAACCGAATACATTCAACGCTGGGACATGCATCAGTCGCTCTTCTACAAAGTGGCGGCGGGTATCTTCCCGTTGATGCTCGTCAGCACGGCCAGAGCCTCCGTGTCACGCTGGCCGGCCACGATCACGGCGCTGGTGTACATGATCCTGATGATCGCCATGCTGCTCGTGCTGCCGCTGTTCCCGGCCGAGCCGCGGCTTGGTCCAATCTACGTGCAGATCGATCGATTCATGCCGCCGGACTTCCCGCTGTTCCTCGTCGTCCCGGGTATGCTGATCGATCTCGCCATGCGGAAGATGGGCCGCGGGCGTGACTGGCGGTTGTCGGCGCTCATCGCGTTCGCGTTCGTCGCCGCGTTCCTTGTGGTGCAGTGGCCGTTTGCCGACTTCCTGATGACTCCGTGGGCACGGAACCGGATCTTCATCGCCGACCGCATGCCGTACAGCGTCGATCCGGTTTTTCAAGCGCGCTGGTACACGTTGAACCGGCCGGACAACCTGATGGCGGGACTGTCGATTGCGGTCGTGCTTGCGTTCGTGTCGGCGCGGTGCGGGCTGTGGTGGGGCCACTGGATGTCGCGGGTACAGCGATGATTCGTCGCACGCGCGCGAACACCTGTGTCGCCCTGGCGATCGCCGCGGCCAGTACGATGGCCCACGTTGGCAGTCCCGATACGTTCTTTGCCGGTACCGCCGGCGCCTATCCTGTGCGCGTCGTCGTTCGACTCCCTGGCGTGATTCCCGGTCGCGCGCAGGTGACGGTGCGGATCACCGAGGAATCGGCGGCTCGGGCGGTGCATCGCGTGACCGTGCGTGCCGGGCAGTGGAATGTCGGCATCAAGGGCGCACCCCCGCCCGAAGTCGGGACGCCCGTACCCGGCGATCCCGGACTCTACGCGGCCGAGCTCTGGTTCATGACGGCGTCCTCCTATCAACTGTTCGTCGGCGTTGACGGCGCGCAAGGACAGGGAACGGTGGTGGTGCCGGTGCTTGCGCTGGCGACCGCCGAGCGATCGATGGATCGCCGGCTCGGTCTGGTGCTGGCAGCTCTTGGCGCGTTCCTCGCTGCCGGCATGCTCACCATCGTCGGTGCAGCGGTTCGTGAAAGCATGCTCGGCCCAGGGCTCGTGCCCGACGCCCGGCGCCGGAAGCGAGCACGCATCGCCGTCGCCTCAACGGCGATTCTTGCCGGGCTGACGCTCTGGGGCGGCAGTCGATGGTGGACCGCGGAAGCGGAGAGTTACCGGAAGCTGGTGTTGTTCCGCCCCTTCGAGGCGACAGCTGCGGTGAGCGATGACGGCGGGCGCCGGAGATTGACGTTGGAGATTCACGATCCGCGGTGGACGGGCCGGCCGCCGGCGACCGCTCGGTACAACGCGTTGATGCCGGATCACGGCAAGTTGATGCACATGTTTCTCGTGCGGGAACCACGGCTCGACGCGTTCGCCCATCTGCATCCGGTTCCGCGTACGCCGGAGGGACTCGCCTTTGACGCAGATGTGCCGCCGCTGCCGCAAGGCCGCTACCGCGTGTATGGCGACATTGTTCACGAGAGCGGTTACGCGCAGACCCTCGTCGCGGCGGTGGACCTGCCCGCCTGGGGCCGGGGAGCCTGGGATCGCGGTGATCCAGACGATTCATGGTTCACGGGTGATGCGGCAGGCGAGGATGCCGTGTCGAGGTTCGCGCTCGACGAGGGACCGACAATCGTCTGGCAGCGCGGGAACGGGTCGCTTGTCGAGAACCAGGAGGGGACGCTGTCGTTTAACGCGCTGAATGCCGCCGGAGCGCCGCTTGCGCTGGAGCCGTACATGGGAATGCTCGCCCATGTTGCCGTCGCTCATGAAGACGGCTCGGTCTTCGCGCACCTGCATCCGGCCGGCAGCGTTTCCATGGCTGCGCTCCAGAAGTTTTCAGAGTCGGCTGGCGAGTCGGCGGTCTCGGCGGCACACCCGGGACACGTGACGCCGACGCAGGGCGACCTGGCGATCCCGTACGCGTTTCCAAAGGCCGGGCGCTACCACATCTGGGTCCAGATGAAACACGCGGGTCGCGTGATCACCGCCGCGTTCGAAGCGAACGTCACGACCAGCACGTGAAGCCCGTGCGGGGAATCATCCACTCCCGGCGGGGCCACCACAATTGACCTTTGTATCCTTCGCGTCCTGGGTGTGTGCTGCGCAGGCCGCGACGTCTCCTTGACGCGACAACATGCCGCGCGTTACAAGGGAGCTTTTCGTTTGCGCGAGGTTTCCATGCAGAAAACGCTTCAGGTGACGCCGGACCGAATCATGCAACTGTCGCACGGCTTCTGGCCGGCGTCGATTATCTCGAGTGCCGCCGCCTACGATTTCTTCACGCATATCGCCCACGGCCGCGACACCGCCGCTGCGGTCGCCTCTGCCGCCGGCACGGACCCGCGAGGCACTCGGATGGTGCTCGATTCGCTCGTGGCGCTGGAGTTTCTGACGAAAAAAGATGGCCGCTACGCGGTGACACCGGAGAGCGACGCGTTTCTCGTCCGCGACCGCCGCACGTCAATCGTCGACATGGTGGCCGAGCATCCGCCGCTGCTGTGGGACGACTGGGGCAGGCTGCGCGAGGCGCTCAAGACCGGCCGGCCGGTCAGGGCGCTGGACGATGTCGCGAGCGGTGGGGAGTTCTTTCCCAGGCTCATCCGGATGATCATGTCGCTCAGCCTCGGCCCGGCGGACGCCGTTGCCGAACATCTCGGCATCGGAACGACCCTGACCGGCGCCCGGATTCTGGACGTGGGCGCCGGCGCGTGCGCATGGACGATTCCATCCGCGCGACGGGATCGCACGGCAAGGATCACGGCGTTCGATCTGCAGCCGGTGCTGGAAGAGACCGCAAAAATCGTGCAGGAGTTCGGCGTGGCCGAGTCGTTCCGCCTGCAGGCCGGCGACTACCGGACGGACGCATTCGGCAGCGACTACGACATCGTGGTCTTCGGGAACATCTGCCACATCGAGACGGCCGAGACGAACCGCCGGTTGATCGCGCGCGCCCATCACGCGTTGAAACCGCGCGGTCGTCTCGTGATCGGCGACCTGCTGCCGAACGATGCCCGGACGGGACCAGCCTTCCCCGTCATGTTCGCCATCAACATGTTCCTGCACTGCGACGGCGACACCTATCCCTTCGACGAGTATCGCGCGTGGCTGCGCGAGGCGGGATTCGCCGCCGTCGAATCGTACGACACCGAACGCTCGCACTCGCCCGTCATCATCGCAACCAGGTGACGCCGCAAGCGGCGAGGAGTCATCGCCGCCGCAGCCGCGAGCAGCGCCGCCCTTGCGTCAAGGAGCGTCCGTGCCACAGTGGACATTATTTCTGACCAGTCATAGAATGTGACCAATGAAGCAGATCGCGGCCGCGAAATTCAAGGAACAGTGTCTGTCTCTCCTCGACGAGGTGGATCCGGACGGAATCGTGATCACGAAGCACGGCAAGCCGGTGGCAAAGCTCATTCCGTTCGCCTCCGATTCTGCGAGTCTGATCGGATCGCTCCGGAACAAGGTCACGATCAAGGGTGAGATCCTCTCGACCGGCGTCGACTGGAATGCTGAACGTTGACACGCACGTGCTGCTCTACTCGGTGACCGGCGCGCTCCGCCCGCGCGAACGGCGGCTGCTGCGCGCCGACGCCTGGAGCGTCTCCGCCATCGTCCTCTGGGAGATTGCCAAGCTGGCGCAGTTGGGTCGGATCGCTGTCGACCTCGACGACGCGGAGGTCGTCCGTGTGCTCGCGCGCGTGCACGTGTGGCCCCTGACGCGCGAGATCGCGCGCACCAGCACGCGGCTTGACCTTCGCGGCGATCCCGCCGACGAGCTGATAGCCGCCACCAGCGTGGTGCACAGAATCCCACTTGTCACGAGAGACCGCGGGTTGCTCAAATCGAAAATCGTGCCGCTCGCCCGCTGAAGTGCCGTGCGCATGCGATCACCGCCGGATGGTCTGAGGCACGGCAGGCTTGAAGGGATGTGAAGAAACCACGCGTGCGGCGCTTTTGAAAACCACGAAGCTGACAAAGACCACAAAGAAGATGGCCTTCTTTGTGGTCTTTGTGGTCTTTGCGCTCGTCATCTTCACGAACGAGAACGGAGGCGAGTGGCTCTCACGCAACGCGCCGCTCTATCACCGCAAGGGAACACTCTGGGAAGGCGGCATCCGCGCCCGCGGTAGCAGCCATTGGAATTCAACCACGGAGGACGCGGAGAACAGGAGGAGGAATCCTGTTCATGCTCAGGATTCACCCTCCGCGTCCTCTGCGGTGGACGGTGCCCGTCCCGCCCGGGAGTCGCCGACCCATTTCGATTAGTCATCGTTGACATCCGAAGATTGCATTTTACTTCTGCCAGCGGGCGAGGCATAAGTACTCTCGGCGCTATGACTCGCCCCCTGCCTCTCGGCCTCTACGACCCCGCCCATGAGCACGATGCCTGCGGGGTCGGGTTCGTCGTCGATATCAAAGGCCGCAAGTCGCACGCGATCCTGCGCCAGGCGCTCCAGGTTTTGAAGAACCTGCAGCACCGCGGCGCGTGCGGCTGCGAGGTCAACACCGGAGACGGTGCCGGCGTTTTGATCCAGACCCCGGACAAGTTCCTGCGCAAGGTCGCGCCGGTACCGCTGCCGCCGGCTGGCGCCTACGGCGCAGGCCTCGTGTTCCTCCCACGGGACGAGCAGGACCAGCACGCGGTCGGGCAGCTCGTGGCGAGGATCGTGGCCGAGGAAGGGCAGCAACTGCTCGGCTGGCGCGACGTGCCGACCGACGATGGCCCGGTGGGACCGAGCGCGGCGGCGGTCGAGCCGGTCTTCAAACAGCTGTTCATCGGTCGCGACCCATGGCTGACGGGAAGCGACGCACGGACCCGCTTCGAGCGCAAGCTTTACGTGATCCGCAAACGCATCGAGCACGCCGCCGACACGCTCTCCATCTCCGCCGCGTCGAAGAAGCTCTTCTACATCGTCAGCCTGTCGGCGAACACCCTGATCTACAAGGGCATGCTCACCGCCAGCCAGATCGAGACGATGTTCCCCGACCTCTCCGACGGCGATGTGGAGTCGGCGCTCGCGCTGGTGCACCAGCGTTTCAGCACCAACACTTTTCCGTCCTGGCCTCTCGCGCATCCGTACCGGTACATCGCCCACAACGGCGAGATCAATACACTGCGCGGCAATATCAACTGGATGCGGGCGCGCGAAGGCCTGCTCGAATCGTCAGTGCTGGGCGAGGATCTCGACAAGATTCTCCCGGTCATCCGGGAAGGCGGCAGCGACACGGCCACGTTCGACAACGTCCTCGAATTCTTGGTGATGACGGGCAGGTCGCTGCCGCACGCGATCCTGATGATGATCCCGGAGCCGTGGGCCGGACACGAGAGCATGGCTCCCGAGCTCAAGGCGTTTTACGAGTACCACTCGTCGCTGATGGAGCCCTGGGACGGCCCGGCATCAATCGCGTTCACCGACGGGTCTGTGATCGGTGCGGTGCTCGATCGCAACGGCCTGCGACCCTCCCGCTACCTCGTCACGAAGGACGGCCTCGTGATCATGGCTTCGGAGGTCGGGGTCCTCGACATCGCGCCGGAGAACGTGCTGATCAAAGAGCGGCTGCATCCCGGCCGCATCTTCCTCGTCGACACCGTCCAGGGCCGGATCGTGTCGGACGAAGAGATCAAGCGCGACCTGGCGCGCGCGCGGCCGTACGCGCAATGGCTGAAGGAGAACCTCGTCGACATCGAGGCCCTGCCGCCGGCGCCGTACCTCCCGCCGCCCAGCCACGAAGCCGTGTTCAAACGGCAGCAGACCTTCGGCTACACCGACGAAGATCTTCGCATCCTGCTCGCGGCGATGGCGGCAACCGGCGAGGAGCCGGTGGGCTCGATGGGGACCGATACTGCGCTCGCGGTGCTGTCGGACCGGCCGCGGCTCCTCTACGACTACTTCACCCAGGTATTCGCGCAGGTCACGAATCCGCCGCTCGACGCCATCCGCGAAGAGCTCGTCACCTCGATGGAATCGACGATCGGACCGGAAGGCAACCTGCTGGAGCCGCTGCCGGAATCGTGCCACCAGATCAAGATCAAGTATCCCGTCATCGACAACGACCAGCTCGCCAGGCTCCGTCACCTGTACTACCCGGGCTTCCGCAGCACCACGCTGCCCATGGTCTTCGACCCGTGCCGGCACGGCGACGGGCTCGAATGGGCGATGGCGGATTTGAAGCGCCGTGCGAGCGACGCGCTGGCGGCCGGATACAACATCCTCATCCTCTCGGACCGCGCCGTCGATCGCCAGCACGCGCCGATTCCCAGCCTGCTGGCGACCGCTGGCGTGCACCATCATCTGGTCCGCGAAGGCACGCGGACGCGGTGCGCGCTGGTCGTAGAGTCGGGCGACGCGCGCGAGGTCCATCACTGCGCGCTGCTCCTCGGCTACGGCGCGGGCGTCGTCAACCCGTATCTTGCGTTCGAGACGCTCGACGACATGATCCGGCAGGACCTGCTGCGCGGCACCACGCACGTGCAGGCGGTCCGGAACTACATCAAAGCGCTGAACAAGGGCATCCTCAAGGTGATGTCCAAGATGGGGATCTCGACGCTGCAAAGCTACTGCGGCGCGCAAATCTTCGAAGCCGTCGGCCTCGAGAAGAGCTTCGTCGACAAATATTTCACGTGGACGGCTTCGCGCATCGGCGGCATCGGCATCGACGTTGTCGCCCGCGAAGTGATCGAGCGGCACCGGCGCGCCTTCGACGATCGGACGCTCGCCGGGCAGCTCGAGTCGGGCGGCGAGTATCAGTGGCGGCGCGACGGTGAGTACCGCCTGTTCAACCCGGAGACCGTGTTCAAGCTGCAGCACGCGACGAGGAGCGGCCAGTACGCCATTTTCAAGGAGTACACGCGGCTGGTCGACGATCAGAGCCGCCGGCGCGCGACGCTGCGCGCGCTGCTGGAGCTGAGAACCGCCGCCGAACCGCTGCCGATCGCCGAGGTCGAGCCGGTGGACTCCATCGTCAAGCGGTTTTCAACCGGCGCGATGTCGTACGGGTCGATCAGCCAGGAGGCGCACGAGACGCTCGCGATTGCGATGAACCGGCTGGGCGGAAAGTCGAACACCGGCGAGGGCGGCGAGGATCCCGCGCGCTACCGGAAAGATCCCAACGGCGACTGGCGCCGCAGCGCGATCAAGCAGGTCGCCTCGGCCCGGTTCGGGGTGACCAGCGAGTACCTCGTCAACTGCGACGATTTGCAGATCAAGATGGCGCAGGGCGCCAAACCAGGCGAGGGCGGCCAGCTGCCCGGCCACAAGGTCTATCCCTGGATTGCGAAAGTCCGGCACGCGACGCCGGGCGTCGGGTTGATCTCGCCGCCGCCGCACCACGACATTTATTCGATCGAGGACCTCGCGCAGCTGATCTACGACCTGAAGAACGCCAACCCGCGGGCGCGCATCCACGTGAAGCTGGTGGCGACGGCCGGCGTGGGCACCGTCGCGGCGGGGGTGGCGAAGGCGCATGCCGATGTCGTGCTCATTTCCGGCCACGACGGCGGCACCGGCGCGTCGCCGCTCACCTCGATCAAGCACGGCGGCATTCCGTGGGAGCTCGGCCTTGCCGAGACACAGCAGGTGCTGATGATGAACAACCTGCGCGACCGGATTGTCGTACAGGTGGACGGTCAGCTGAAGACCGGCCGCGACGTGGTGGTGGCCGCGTTGATGGGCGCCGAGGAATTCGGGTTTGCGACCGCGCCGCTCGTGGTCTCGGGCTGTGTGATGATGCGCGTCTGCCATCTCAATACCTGCCCGGTCGGCGTGGCGACGCAGGATCCCGAGCTCCGAAAGAACTTCACGGGCAAGCCCGAATTCGTCGAGAACTTCTTCCGCTTCATCGCGGAGGAGGTCCGCGAGTACATGGCGCAGCTCGGCTTCCGCACGATGGAGGAGATGATCGGACACGTCGAACGGCTCAATTTCAAGCCGGCGGTCGATCATTGGAAGGCGGAAGGCCTCGACTACTCCGGCATCCTGTATCAACCTGACGTGCCGCCCGGTGCTCCGCGGCGGCGTGTGACGAGCCAGCAGCACAGCCTCGATCAGGCGCTGGATAACGAGCTCATCGTGCAGTGCCGGAACGCGCTCGAGCGCCGCACGCCGGTTTCGCTGCGCCTGCCGATTCGGAACGGACACCGGGCGGTCGGCACGATGCTCGGTTCCGAGGTGACGCGGCGATACGGCGGCGAGGGACTGCCCGACGACACGATCACCTGCAGATTCACGGGCTCCGCCGGCCAGAGCTTCGGCGCGTTCGTGCCGCGCGGCATCACGCTGGAGCTCGAAGGCGATGCGAACGACTACATCGGCAAGGGCCTTTCCGGCGGCCGGATCATTGTCTGCCCGCCGCGGCAGGCGACATTCGTGCCCGAGGACAACATCATCGTCGGCAACGTGGCGCTGTACGGCGCGACCAGCGGTGAGGCATATATCCGCGGCGTGGCCGGTGAGCGGTTCGCCGTACGCAACAG
>JBKPAI010000056.1:0-11023 GCA_046726355.1 Acidobacteriota bacterium
GGACGGAGCAGGGACGGACCGGGGACGGAGCAGGGACGGACCGGGGACGGAGCAGGGACGGACCCGGGACGGAGCAGGGACGGAGCAGGGACGGACCAAGATCTGAACCAGGCGCCAAGGACCAAGTTGTGCCGACACGCGACGGAAAACTGGGGGTGGCCATTGCCGGCGTCGGGTGGTGTGCGTCGCAACACATTGCGGCGTTCGTGCGCAATCCTCACGCAACGATAACCTGGCTGTGCTCCCGGGACGCCTCGCGCGCGCGGGCACACCTCGACAAGTACGGTGTCCCGCTGCCTGACGCCCGCGTCACCACACGCTACGACGAGTTGCTTGCATCGCCGGAAGTCGACATCATTTCGATCACCACCCCGAATCACCTGCATGCGGATCAGGCCGTCGCCGCGGCACGCGCGGGCAAGCACTTCCTGCTCGAAAAGCCGACCGGCCTTGATGTGATGGAGCTCACACGCATC
This sequence comes from Acidobacteriota bacterium, assembly GCA_046726355.1. GTDB lineage: Bacteria > Acidobacteriota > Vicinamibacteria > Vicinamibacterales > CAVVIG01 > QHWF01. Next base: position 477 of record JBKPAI010000056.1, read on the forward strand.
CGCGACGCGGTCCGCGCGTCCGGCGTGCGGACGATCGTGTCGTTCGTGCTGCGCTACAACCCGTTTCTGAAGTTCGCGCGCTGGCTGCGGGCCGAAGGATGGCTGGGCAACATCCGATTCGCGCGAACCCAGTACCTGTCGCGCGTCACGGACTGGTACAGCGGCTGGAACTGGGTCCGCACACGCGACAGCGGACGCAGTCACCTGCTGGCGGCCGGCTGCCACGCGGTCGACGCGCTGCGCTGGTGCTCGGGCCTCGAGCCGACGGCAGTGAGCGCGTTCCACACGCATTTCACCGCCGGCTACGAGTGGCCGACGTCAATCGTCGCCAACGTGGTGCTCGAACGGGACGCGCTCGGCCACGTCACCAGTTCGACCGACTTCATACTGCCCTATACCTTCATCGTCGAGCTGATGGGCGATCGGGCAACCCTGCGGCAGGAGTCGCTGCGGTGGCTGGACACGCCGCTGGACGGAGACGCGCTGCGCGCCGCGAATCCCTTTCCGGAGGTTCGACTCGAGACGATCACCGAAGCCGCCGGCGGGCCGGCGCTGCGGATTCATTGCGCGATGCCCGGATCGGCCGACGTGAGCCATCATCCGTTTCAAGCGGAGATCGATGAGCTGGTTGCGTGCGTGCTCGAGGGACGAGAGACGTCGATCAGCGTGTTCGACGCGCAAAAAACAATGGAGGTGTGCCTGGCGGCGGATCAGTCGGCGGAGCAGGGCGGCCGGCCGGTGGCATTGCCGCTTATTATTGATCGCTGAACGCCGCTCGGTGCCAGGGTGTTTCGGTGGAGGTCCGGCTTGAGCCGGACACTACCTGCAAAACCGTTGTCGTTGAGGAGGCCATGAGTAACCAACGTTCACGACGCCATTTCCTCAAGACTGTTGCGAGCGCGACGGCGGCCGCGCCGGCAGTCCTGCGCGCCCAGGGGTCCGCCCTCGCACAGACGGCCTCTCCGAACGACCGCATCCAGTTCGCCTTGATCGGCGCGGGCATCCGCGGCCAGCAGGACGCGCGCTCGGCGCTCAAAGCGCCCGGCGTCGAGCTGGTGGCGGCGGCCGATGTCTACGAGGGCCGTCTGACGCTGGCGAAAGAGCTCTGGGGTGCGCACCTGGTCACGACCCGGGACTATCGGGAAATCCTCGGGCGCCCGGACGTCGACGCGGTGGTGATCGCCACGCCGGATCACTGGCATACGCAGATCGCGATCGACGCCATGCAGGCCGGCAAGGACGTGTACGTCGAAAAGCCGATGGTCCAGACGCTGGAGGAAGGACCGCGCGTGATCGAAGCCGCGCGGCGCACCGGCCGCATCCTTCAGGTCGGCAGCCAGCACACGAGCTCGATTGTCTACGCGAAGGCGCGGGAGCTGTTCCGCGCCGGCGCCATCGGCGAGCTGAATCTGGTCGAAGCGTGGATCAACCGGAACTCGCCGCTCGGGGCGTGGCAATATTCGATTCCGCCGGATGCGTCGCCGCAGACGATCGATTGGGACCGTTTTCTCGGCCGCGCGCCGAAGAAGCCGTTCGATCCGGTCCGGCTGTTCCGCTGGCGGAATTATCGCGACTACGGCACCGGCATTCCCGGTGATTTGTTCGTCCACCTGTTCACCGGCATCCACTTCGTCCTCGACGCGACCGGGCCGTCGCGGGTCACCGCCAGCGGCGGCCTGACCTACTGGAAGGATGGCCGCGACGTGCCGGACATGATGGTCGCGCTCGTCGAGTATCCGAAGACCGCGACCCATCCGGCCTTCCCCCTGTCGCTGAAGGTGAATTTCGCCGAAGGCGCCGGCGAAAACCGCGCGTTCCGCTTCGTCGGGCCGGAGGGAGTCATCACGATCGGCGACAACGTCGTGACGCTGGCGCGGCGGCCGCACGCGAAGGAACCGGGCCACACGAGCGATACGTTCTCGAAAGCGATGCAGGAGCAGTTCCTGAGCGAGTACCGCGCGAAGTACGGAGAGCGGCCGGAGCTTCGTTCCGCCGGCGACGACGCCTACGCGGCGCCGCCGCGATACAGCGACGCCGACGATCATTTTCTGACCTTCTTCGACGCCGTGCGCACGCGGCGCCCGGTCGTCGAGGACGCCGTGTTCGGACTCCGCGCCGCCGGCCCGGCGCTGCTGGCGAACCACAGCTACTTCGAGAACCGCCCGATCGGATGGGACGCCGAAAAAATGACGCGGACAGTCGTGCAGACACACCAATGATCCGAGTTTTCTGCCGTTCACCGCTGCCGGGGCCTCGCGCGCTGGCTCTCGCGAGCTCGATTGCCGCGGTGTTTTCCGTCAACATCGCCGGCCAGAAGACCGTGATGCCGAACACCCTCACGCCATCGGAAAAAGCAGAAGGATGGCGCCTGCTCTTCGATGGGCAGACCACCAACGGGTGGCGCGGCTTCCGTCAGCAGACGATGCCGGACGGCTGGAAGGCCGTCGACGGCGAGCTCACGCGCGTCGGCCGGGGCGGCGACATCGTCACGACCGACGAGTTCGGCGACTTCGAGCTGACGATCGACTGGAAGCTGACGCCCAACGCCAACAGCGGCATCTTCTTCCGCGTCACGGAAGACGACGAGATCATGTGGCACACGGCGCCCGAGCTGCAGCTGATCGACAACGCCTACAAAGAGCCGCTGAAGCCCACGCAGCTCGCCGGCGCGAACTACGATCTGCACCCGCCGTTGCGCGACGCAACGAAGCCCGTGGGTTCATGGAACACCACGCGGCTGCTCGTGAAAGGCAGTCACGTCGAGCACTGGTTGAACGGCGTGAAGGTCGTCGAGTACGAGCTGTGGAGCCGCGACTGGGAGCAGCTCGTGCAGGCCAGCAAGTTCAAGGAGTTTCACGGATACGCCCGGGCGAAGCGCGGACGTATCGGTCTGCAGGACCACGGCGATCGCGTGGCGTTCCGCAACATCAAGGTTCGCGGGTTGAAGTGACGTATCGAATTTGCGAACCCTGAACCGCCGCCTGCGGGGCCGTTGGCGAGCGCAGCGTCGACGCTCACGGCAACGCAAACGTGAACAACGCCCCTCCCGCGGCGATGCTGACGTACTGCTTCCCATCAACCGCGTAACTCATCGCTGCGGTTTGAATCGGCGCACCGAGCAGGATGTGCCACAGGTCCTTGCCTGTCGCCGCATCCAGCGCCATGAAATTGCCCTGACCGTCGCCCGAGAACACGAGGCCGCCCGCGGTCGACAGGACGCCCGCCCAGGCGCCTGAGAACTGTCTGAACTCCCACCGCGTTTTACCGGTCATCGGCTCGATGGCGCGCACGACACCTTCATCTTTTTCCTGGGGCAGCGGAAAGAACGCGCTGCCGATGAACAGCCGGCCGGGACGATGAGGCGGTTCCAGCGACTCGTCGGCCATGAACGTGTCGCACTGCTCCTTCGTGAACGCATAGAAGAGATGCGTCCGTGGGCTGTATGCCGGCGAGTGCCAGTTCGTTCCCCCTACGCCGCCCGGACAGACACGGTTGCCTTCGGCGGTCGGATCCGTGTCCGGCAGGACGACGGGGCGCCCATCGGCACCGATCGTCTTCGCCCAGGTGACCTGTGTGTACGGCCTGGCCAACAGGAACCTGCCGTTCGTGCGATCCAGAACATAGAAGAATCCGTTGCGATTGGCGACCGCGACCAGCTTGCGCGGCTGCCCGTCAAACGTGTCGTCGATCAGGATGGGAACGTGGGTGGAATCCCAGTCGTGGACGTCGTGCGGGGTGAACTGGAAGTACCACTTCAGCCTGCCGGTATCGGGGTCGAGCGCCACCAGCGAATCCGAGTACAGATTGTCGCCCAGTCGATTGGCGCCGTACATCTGCGGTCCGGGGTTGCCGGTGCCCCAGTAGAGTGTGTTCAGCTCCGGGTCGTACGTGCCGGTGACCCATGTCGGCGCGCCGCCGCGCTTCCACGAATCACCCTTCCACGTATCGTTGCCGGGTTCACCCTCGCCGGGGATGGTGTAGAAGCGCCAGGCGCGTTTACCGGTCTGCGCGTCGTAGGCATCGATGAAGCCGCGCACGCCGTATTCGCCGCCGGCCATGCCGACAATGACCTTGTCCCTCACGACCAGCGGCGCACCGGTGAAGCTGTACCCCTTGTCGGCATCGGCCGCTCCGACGTCCCAGCGTACCCGGCCGGTCCTGGCATCGAGGGCCACCACGTGCGCGTCGAGCGTGCCCATGAACACGAGGTCCCCCAGCGCTGCAACACCGCGATTCTGGGGGCCGCAGCAGAGCGACATCTCCTTCGGAAGGCTGCGCTCGTAGTGCCAGATCGGCCGCCCGGTACGCACGTCGAGCGCGTACGCGTGATTCTGCGGCGCGGTGAGATACATGATGCCGTCGATCACCAGGGGCGTCGTCTCATGCGTCCCGCGCACCCCGGTCTGAAAGACCCATTGCAGCGTGACCCGCTGCACGTTGCTTGTATTGATTTGATCGAGCGCGCTGAAGCGCTGGCCGTCGTAGCTGCCCGAATATGTCAGCCACTGCTGCGGCTCGCGCGCCGCGTTGACCAGCCGGTCGGCGGTCACCTGCGCCGACGCCGATGACGCGGCCAGGCACGCGGCGATCAGGACCGATTTACTGGTTCGCATCCGAAGTTCCTTTCTCGCGTGCCGGCGAGGGCGCGCGAAGCGACTGCAGGTACGCCACGAGATCCTGCAGATCGGCGTCGTCGAGCACGTTGACCCCGTACGCCGGCATCAGCGATCGGTTCTCATGCCGCAGGCTTGCGAGCGCTTTCTTTTCGAAGCTGTGGACGCGTTCGCCTGAATCCATGATCTGCACTGTGAAGGTGTCTTCGTTGAGGGTGACCCCGACGATGGTCCTGCCGTCGCGGGTCACTGCGGTGACCGTGTCGTAGGGCAACGACGCGGAGTTGCCAAAGCTCTGGTTCTCGGCCAGCTGGCGGTCTGGTTCGCGAATCGATTCGATCAGATACGCGCGGGGCCGGGACGAACCGACGTACGAGAGTTCCGGTCCCAGCCGCCCACCCCGTCCGCGCACCATGTGACAGGACGAGCACCTGCCGCCGGCGAAGAACAGCGTCTCGCCGTGCGCCGCATCACCGCTTGCCGCCGCCGGCGGCTGCTGCCGGGTTCGCAGGTACGCGACGATTTCCCAAATCTCATCGTCGGTCAGCCGGTTGGCCGGCATCGCGGTACCCTGAATCCCGCCGCGGATCGTGCGCGACAGGTCGGCATCGGAGCCGCCGTGCGTCCACGACCCCGTCGTCAGATCGGGTCCGCGCGCGCCGCCGCGAGCGCCGACGCCGTGGCAATACACGCACTCCTGGCGGAACAATACCTGGCCCTGCTTGATAGCCTTGGGATCGCCGGCCAGCGGGTTGCGCACGTCTTTTGCCGGGGCGGTCGTCTGCCCCCACAGCAGAGTCGTGAGACTCGCAATCGCCCCCACAGTCACTGTCATCCGCCGCAGCACGTTGCACATGGGTCTCTCCGATGTCGTGCGGACCACCCTAGCTGTCACCCCGTTTTCAGCGAGGCGGTCACGCCGGCGGGACGGCTGGCCTGAGGGCCTGCACTACAGCGAGCCGGTCGATTTTCGTTTTTCGGCGTCTTGAAATCGCGACGGGCGGTATTCTATCGCTCGATTGTTTCAGCCTGCACAGAGAAATGAGGTGTGTGTGGCGACAGCCTTTCTCCGCTGGACCGGCGCATGCGTGGCCGCAGCGTTTCTGACGTCCGCGCATTTCGAAGCGCAGCCCGGTCAACGAATTCCGCGATTGAACGTCCCTCTGCAGCCGCTCGCGCAGCAGGTCCGGCGGCTCGAGACCGCACTCAGCTATCTCGGCCAGCCCCTTCCGCCGGCCGATCGCCAGTCGATAGACGAAGCGATTGCGATGACGGACGAAGAAGCGGCGACCGACCAGCTTCAGACCACGCTCGATAAATATGTGCTGGCGGTTGTGAGGATCAACCCCGAGAGCCGCGTCAGCGTCGACCAGGGACCCGCGGAGCCGGACGTCGTTGAAGGCGGCACGCGGTTGTTTCTCGTCAAGGTCCTGAACGAAGCGAACGTCACGGCGCCGCTGCGCGTCGAGAGTCCGAACAGCGGTAATGTCTACGTCCGGTCCGATGGCTCGCCCGAGCCGGCACACCGGTTGTCCGCGCGTGAGGTGCGCGATCGATGGGCGGCCATTTCGATTTATGACAAGCGGCCGATGCCGCCGCGGCTCTCCGGGCTCGCCATCGAGTACGTCATCCTCGAGGTGTTCAGCCGCGAAAGCGGCCAGCGATCGGCGCAACTCGGGTTCAACGTCGGGCAGGGGACGCAGGATGTCGGCTTCCGCAACGACGTGTCGATCCTCTTCACCGCGCAGCCGGCGCGGCTCATGACCATTCGGGTCAAGGACGAGAACGGAAAGCCTGGCACGGCGTCGCTGTTGATTCGCGACCGCTTCGACCGCGTCTATCCAAACCAGTCGAAGCGGCTGGCGCCTGATTTTCCCTTTCAGCCGCAGGTGTACCGGTCGGACGGCGAGAGCATCCGGTTGCCGGACGGCGACTATACCGTGATCGCGAGCGGCGGACCGGAATACGTGACGCAGACGAAGCAGGTGAGCGTCCGCTCTGACGGTCCGCACGAGATCGCGGTGACGCTCGAGCGCTGGATCGACCCGCCGCGCCTCGGCTGGTTCTCCGGCGATCATCACGTCCATGCCGCCGGCTGCTCGCATTACCAGAACCCTACTGAAGGCGTGCTGCCCGAAGACATGATTCGCCAGATCCTCGGCGAAGCGCTCAACATCGGCTCGGTCCTGACGTGGGGCCCGTGCTACTACTACCAGAAGCAGTTCTTCACCGGTCAGGACAACCCGCTGTCGAAGCCCGAACGGTTGATGCACTATGACCTCGAGGTCTCGGGCTTCCCGTCGAGCCACGCCGGTCATCTCGTGCTGCTCGGCCTCAAGGACCAGGATTATCCGAAGACACATCGCATCGAAGACTGGCCGTCCTGGGACCTGCCGATTCTGAAATGGGCGAAATCGCAGGGTGCCGTGGTTGGATTCGCGCATTCCGGCTTCGGCCTGCAGGTGCAGGATCGCGAACTTCCGAGCTACGAGATGCCGCCGTTCGACAGCATCGGTGCCAACGAGTACATCGTCGACGTGACGCATCCGAACGCGGTCGATTTCATTTCCACGGTCAACACGCCAAGCGTGTGGGAGCTGAGCATCTGGTATCACACGCTCAACGTCGGTTTCCGGACCCGGATCAGCGGCGAGACCGATTTCCCGTGCGTGTACGACAGCCGGGTGGGGATGGGCCGGACCTACGCGCAGATCGACGGGGGCTTGAGCTTCGCAGGATGGCTGAACGGGCTGCGCAGCGGCCGCAGCTACGTTTCGGACGGTAAGAGCCACCTGGTCGACTTCAGCGTCAACGGCGTTGAGGTGGGGCGCAACGGCAGCGAGGTGAAATTGAATGGCGCCGGCAGCGTGCGGGCGCGGGTGCGGGTGGCGGCCTATCTGAGCCCGCAGCCGCAGGAGAGCCTGCGTACGCGGCCGCTGGACCAGCCGCCGTACTGGGACATCGAGCGCGCACGCCTCGTGAACACGCGCGACGTTCCGGTCGAACTGGTCGTCAACGGGAAGGTGGTAGCGACGAGGAACGTGACCGCTGATGGCGTGCTCCGTGAAGTGACGTTCGACGCGCCGATCGAAAGAAGCAGCTGGATTGCCGCGCGCATTCTGCCGTCGTCTCACACGAATCCGATCTTTGTGCTGGTGGAGGGGAAGTCGATTCGCGCCTCGCGCCGGAGCGCGGAATGGTGTCTCACGGCGGTCAACCAGTGCTGGACGCAGAAGGCGCCGGCGATCAGGACCGCGGAGCGCGCCGAGGCGCGGGCCGCCTACGATCACGCGCGGGAGGTGTACAAGCGTCTGGTGGCCGAGTCTGACGTGCCGTAACGCCGATTCGAACGCGATCAGCCGTCTTGATGCCGCGCGGCTGGGGAACGTGGGGGCGCGGCGCGGGGTGCGGTGCGTCCGCACTGCGTCCCGGGTCCGTCCCCAGTCCGTCCCGGGTCCGTCCCCACTGCGTCCCGGGTCCGTCCCCACTCCGTCCCGGGTCCGTCCCCACTGCGTCCCGGGTCCGTCCCCACTGCGTCCCGGGTCCGTCCCTAGTCCGTCCCGGGTCCGTCCCCACTGCGTCCCGGGTCCGTCCCTCTCTCGTTGGGAAGGCGATTCTCGCGCGAGTCGCGACTACGCGCCGCGCCACAGCCGCGATCCAGGTTTTCCCCGGAAATCCGCGCACTTACTTCGAGCGCGATCTTTGCACGGACAGCTGATCGGTGCAGAGCAGCGGAAATGTCAATCGTCGCTTTCTGGAGATCGCGAAGGACCCGCGGATTATTCCCGGCGTGCACCACCATTGTGACGAGTGGTGCCACTACTGCCCGGTCACCCAGCGGTGTCTGACGTTTCGGTGCACCGAGGAATTTCGAAAAGAGCACCGGCGCGCTGAGGACGATCCGACCTTTGCGAGCATGGCGGAGGCGATCGCCTTCACGCGGACAATCGCGGCCATCGAAGGCACCTCGACGGCCGAGCTCGACGCGCTCGTCGCACAGGGACCGGAAGCCGCGGGGATGCAGACTGCGGATCCGCTCGCCGGAATCGCGCTCGATTATGCGTTGCGTGTAGCGATCGGGCTGCGCTCGGTTGTCCCGGTCATGGCAGCCGGGCCGCCCGCTGCCGGCCAGCCGCAGCCGGAAGAGGTCCTGCTCTGGTATCACGTGCGCATCTATCTGAGACTCGTGCGAGCGCTGGTGGCGAAGGAAGGCAAGGCTCCGGGCGGCGTTCGCATGGACGATGCACTCGGCTCTGCGAAGCTTGTCCTCGTTGCGGTTCAGAAGTCCCGTGCCGCGGTGGAGTGTCTGCAGCGACGCGACCGCGACGACCTGAGCGAGCTGCTGACAATGCTCGAGACGCTCGAACGGGGCGTCGACGAGCGGTTCGCGGGTGCGCGATCGTTCGTGCGTTTCGGTCTGGACGTGCCGGTCATGTGAGCGTGAAATACCTTCCATCTGGTAGACGCGGCGCTGCTGCGCGTAGCCAACGTCCCGCTCCGGCTCCGGCCGCGGAGACCCATCGGCGCCCGCTGGCCAGGAATGGCGTCGTCAATGGCCATCAGGATAGATACGACTGAGAATGGTTTGTATCCGGCAAACTCTCTGACACTCGTTTCCCGTGCACGTCGCCGTATACTTCCGGTATGAACCCGCGCGTGCTCGTGCCTGTGGAGGAATATCTCCATGCGTCCTATGAGGGCCCCGATCGGGAGTATCTGGACGGGGAAGTCGTCGAGCGGAATATGGGAGAACTTCCGCACGCCTTGGTACAGGGGGTTCTGATTCAGAAGCTGGGGGCAGTGGGTACCGGGCTGCAGCTTCGCGTCGGGCCGGAAATTCGGATTCAGATCTCGCCCACCCGTTTTCGAGTCGCCGACGTCGCTGTGTGGCTGGCTGGCGACATCGGCAAGCGGATCCCGACGGTTCCACCCTTTCTCGTGGCAGAGATTCCTTCGGCGGAAGACGGGCTCGTACGCCTCCAGCCCAAGATCCAGGAGTATCTCGCGCACGGGGTGCCATGAGTGTGGGTGATTGATCCCGATGAACGGCGCGCCCTCTCCCACTGGCGCTCAAATCCAGGCGGCACGCTCGTGGACGACCTGCGCACGGAAAATCCGTCGATCACGATCCCGCTCGGCGATTCTGCTGTCCGTGCTGGACTGAACTCCGGAAATCACGCGTTGGGCGTGGCGTCCATCGCACGCGGTGCCGGATGGTCGCGCGCGTACACACAAAAACGCCCCGTTTCTGGGGCGTTTTAGTGTGTCGACTGCCGGCAGCGACCTGCGCCTTGGCCGCCGGAGCTTCAGCGAAGGCGGCTCCCACACCCGTTTCCCATGCAGGGCGTTTCTTCCTGCCCGCGCTGCGCGCGAGCCGCGGCGGCTCCGCCGCCGATGGTCCGGCACGGGAAACTCTGCGGGGTGAGAGACGCTGCGCCGCCTGCAAAGACAAAGGCCCGATGCGATTGATGATGCGCATCGGGCCTTTGTCTTGGTATTACTGCCGGCAGCGACCTACTCTCCCACACAGTTTCCCATGCAGTACCATCGGCGGTATCAGGCTTAACTTCCGTGTTCGGAATGGGAACGGGTGTGACCCTGATCCTATGACCACCGGCATACGGGCTGCCTGGGGTCCGGATTCCGCGGCGCCGCTCACGAGCGGCGCAATGACGCGCAACCGCGGTCGTCCCAGACAATCTTGCTTGTCAAAGAACGTGAACAACTGAATATTCTGCAAACGGTAGTTTTGCCCGACCGACTGCACGCAGAGTTTCTCTCGTGCATTGAGAAAGATATTTATGGTCAAGCCGCACGGCTGATTAGTATCGGTAAGCTCAACGCGTCACCGCGCTTACACACCCGACCTATCACCTGGTCATCTTCCAGGAGCCTTCAGGAGCCTTACGGCTCGGGAGATCTCATCTTGTGGAG
>JBKPAI010000057.1:0-6363 GCA_046726355.1 Acidobacteriota bacterium
ACTCGGTCGGGTCTGGCAGGAGGGCGACGACCGGCCGGGGGCGCCGCGAACGGTTGTCGTGAGCCACACGTTCTGGGAGCGGCGCCTCGGAAAGGATGCGGGCGCCGTCGGACGGGCGCTCACGATCGGAGGACGGCCCTACGACATCATCGGTGTCGCTCCCGCAGGATTTGCGTTCCCATCGCGCCACGCTCAATTGTGGACAATCCTGCCGCTCGAGCCGCCCCTGCGACGGGGACCGTATTTCCTGGACGGACTGGGCCTGCTCAGGCCCGAGGCGTCGATGGCGCAAGCTCAGGCCGATCTCAGAATGGCCGACGCAGACGTGCAGCGGAAATTTCCGAGCCGCAATCCGTTCAAGTCCCGGGTTGAACCGCTGAAGGCCGTTCTCACCGGAGATGCGCGTCCGGCGCTGATCCTGCTGCTCGCAGCGGTCGCGATTGTCCTCCTGGTCGCAATTGTGAACGTCGCGAACCTCCTCCTGGCACGAGCGGCGGAGCGGGAGCGGGAGATCGCCGTACGAGCGGCCCTCGGGGCCGGCCGTGCGCGTATCACGCGGCAGCTCCTGACCGAAGGATTGGTCCTGGCAACGGCCGGCGCTGCCGGCGGGTGGATGCTCGCGCTGTGGGCCACTCGGGTCCTCGTCGCCACGGCTCCCGCCGGCCTGCCGCGGCTGACCGAGATCCACATGGATCTCCGCGTCTTCGGGGTCTCGCTGGCGACCGCGGCGGCGACCGGCATCCTGTCCGGCGCCTCGCCGGCGCTGCACCTCTCCAGGCGCAGCTTCATCGAGACGATGCAATCCGGACTGCGATCGGCGGGGCGGCCGGTGACACGCCGTTTTCGCAATGGGCTGGTGATCGTGGAAATTGCGCTCGCTCTCGCGCTCGCCATCGGCGCCGCGCTTCTTGCCAGAAGCCTGGCCCGCCTTCAGCGCGTCGAGGTCGGCTTCGACACCGACCACATCGTGACAGCCTCGATCGGTCTTGCGCGTGCGAAGTACCCCGACGGCGCGCGCGTTGCCGCATTCTTCGACGATCTCCTCGAACGGATCGAACGGCTCCCCGGCGTCTCCGGGGCGGCGGTGACGAACAGTCTGCCGCCTGACGGGCTCTCGGAAACCGACAACTTCGTCGTCGAAGACAACCTGCCGGCGCCGGGCCACAGCGCACCAGTGGGGCCGATCCTGTCGGTCACCGCCGATTACTTCCGTGTGCTGGGCGTCCCGTTGTTGAGCGGCCGCTGGTTCGAAAATGCCGACACGCCCACGTCAATGCCGGTCGCGATTATCAGCGCATCGCTGGCAAGGCTGTACTTCAGCGGGACGGACCCGATCGGGCGGCGGATCAAGCTGGCTGCCAACTGGCCTCAGCCGGACACCAACCCCTGGCTCACGGTGGTCGGCGTCGCCGGTGACGTGAAGTATGCAGGGCTTGCCGGACAGACCGGTCCGGCCTTCTATGTCCCGCTCCGGCAGGCGCCGTTCCGCAACCAGAACCTCGTCGTACGCGCGACCGGTGATCGATCGAGCCTCGTGAACGCGGTGCGTGAGGTGCTCCGGGGCATCGACGCAGATCTTCCGCTGGCGGATATTCAAACGATGGATGAGCGGATGTGGGCCGCCGCCGGCGCGCCTCGTTTCCGCACCTGGCTGATGAGCCTCTTTGGTGTGATGGGGCTCGTGCTCGCCGGGATTGGCGTTCATGGGGTCGTGAGCTACTCGGTGGTGCAGCGGACGCGCGAGATCGGGATCCGCGCGGCGCTTGGTGCAACGCGACGCGATGTGCTGCGCCTGGTGCTGGGCGAGAGCCTGACGCTCACAATGCTCGGAACGGTTTTCGGTCTGGCCCTTGCCCTTGCCGGAGCGCGTTTTCTGGCGGCGCTGCTCTTCACGGTCAGCCCGACCGACCTGGCGGCGCTGGCCGGCGCGACCAGCGTCCTCGTGGCCATCTCAGTTTTTTCAGCTCTCCTGCCGGCCCGGCGCGCTGCCGCCATCGATCCGACCGTCGCGTTGCGCGCCGAGTGAGCGCCAGGTAACGCACCGTATAGCGGTCCAATCTGAAGCTCTTGACTTTGCGGCGGGTGGGCGTATCTTTGCGCAATCCACCACGGCGCCCGAACGCGGTTCCCTGATGCGCCCCTCGCCAATCGGCTGGCGAAGCAACGCTGGGAGGACGTATGAAGAGGCTGTGCGCACTCCTGATCGTGGCCGCCGGACTGGCGGCCCCGGCCGCGGCGCAGCGAACGACCGGTGAGATTATCGGCAAGGTCGTCGACGAGTCCGGAAGCATTCTCCCGGGCGTCACGGTAACGCTTCGCGGCGCCGGCGTCGCCGGCACGCCGACCGCGGTGACCTCGGAGACCGGCACGTACCGGTTTCCGCTCCTGCCGCCAGGCACGTACGATCTCGAGTACACCCTGACGGGCTTCACGACGTTCAAGCGCGAGGCGGTCCCGGTCGACGTCGGCGCGGTCGTCGAGCTCGAAACATCGATGAAGGTGGGCGCCATCGAAGAAGCGGTCACGGTGACCGGCGAGTCGCCCGTCGTCAATCTTTCCTCGTCTCAGGTGAGCACCGCCTATAACCACGAATGGGTGATGAACGCGCCGGTGCGGCGGTTCTCCTACTTCGACCTGATCAACTCGGCGCCGGGCGTGAGCGCGACGTCCAACGTCGGACAGAGCACGTCGGCGCAGTCGCTGGGCAACAGCACCAACGAGAACTCGTATCAGATCGACGGCACCGATATCAGCTCGACGCCGTGGCCGAACACCGACGCCGTCGAGACCGTGGAAGTGCTGCAGCTTGGCGCCTCGGCCGAGTACGGCAACGTGCAGGGCGCCGTCTTCAATATCGTCACGCGGATGGGCGGCAACGCGTTTCACGGCGACGCGAACTTCTACTTTCAGAGCGACAAGCTCACCGGCCGCAACACAACGGAGTCGGTCGACAAGGGATTCCCGTATCACCGCGACAAGTGGCGCGACGCCACGATCCAGGCGACCGGGCCCTTCATGCGGGACAAGTTCTGGTTCTTCGGTTCGCTGGAATACCAACGGGACTGGGACTCTCAGCCGGGCGTCGATCCACGGTCGCCCACGTTGAACGACTCGCGGCGTGTGTTCTGGAAGTTCAACTACAACATCACTTCGAACCACCGGTTGATGCACGGCTACCATAACGACTACTACTTCATCCCCGACATCGCGACCGAGTTTACCGACCCGAGCACGATTGGCTTCAGCCACGGCGACAACCCGACGCCGAATGTCGTGTACACCGGCGTGTTGTCGAACCGGACGTTTGTCGAAACGCGGTACTCCGGCTTCTGGCTGCACAGCTCGAACGATCCGAACGAACCGGGGGTCCCGCGCGTGCTGCCGCGGTTCGAGGATCAGGACACCGGTCGGATCACCGGGGGAATTACCGGCTGGAACGAGAACAGGAGCTGGCGCTACGGCTTCCAGACCAAGGTGTCGCACCTGACGGACGAAATCATGGGCGGCACGCACGATTTGAAAGCTGGACTTCAGTACGTCGGCCACGGTGCCGACACCGTCATCGGCAACAACGACACCTTTCTGACTTACAGCCTCACGGGGCGGCCGACGACCGGGACAACGCAGCTGCCTTACCATCAGGGCTCGCTGGCGCGGGCGCTCGGGCTCTACGCCGACGACACCTACCGCATCGGCAACGCAGTCATCAACCTTGGCGTGCGATACGACTACAGCAAGGGGTTGTTTCAAGCGCTTCCTTTCCTCGATTCGTTCGGCAATCCCACGGGGCAGATGTCGCCTGCCAACGACGACGTTTACCACTGGAATACGTTCTCGCCGCGCGGCGGCGTCAACTACAAGGTGAACAGCTCGGGCAGGACCGTGGTCAAGGCGCACTACGGCCGCTATTACAAGCTGCTCGAAGCCGCCGAGTTCCGGCCGGCAGTGCCGTCCATCACCACACAGTACACGTTCACGCTCGACGCAGCCGGCAACCGGATCAACGTCGTGCCCACTCCGGTCGCCAACGTGCGGATCGATCCCAATTTCAAGTCCCCGTACAGCGACCAGTTCATCGCGCAACTGGAACAGGAGCTGGTCGCGAACCTGGGCCTGCAGGTGAATTACGTGCACAAGTCCGGCGAAGATTACGGCGGCTGGCAGGACATTACCGGCCAGTACGTGCAGGTGCCGTACATCGATAACTTGGGAATCGACGCCACCGGCCAGACGGTCATGGTGTACAGGCTGATCTCGAACCCGGCTGACCGTGTGTTCCTCCAGACGAATCCGGCCGGCATGTATATGCGTTACAACGGGGTCACGTTCATGGCCACCAAACGTATGTCGCACAACTGGCAGGGCGTCGTATCGCTCGTGCTGTCGAAAGCGGAAGGGCGGCTCGCCTCGAGCGCGCGGTTCAATCCGGTCACTCAGCAAAGCAGCCTCGCGACCTCTCCAAGCGGGTCGGCTCAGTTTGGTCGCGAGACGGCCGGCCCGAACGACTTCGTCAACACAGAAGGGCGGCTGATTGGCGACCGCCCGGTCGTCGCGAAAGCGCAGCTGGTTTATCGGTTCCCATGGGGCGTGCTCGCTTCGGGGAACGTGCAACATCAGACCGGGCGCTTCTATTCGCGCCAGGTGCGCGTCGGAAATCTCGGGTTCCCGGCGGCTGTGCAGATCAACATGGAGTCGAACACGGGCAACCGCCGTGTCGCCGACGTGAATCTCTTCGACGCCCGCGTGCAGAAGGAATTCGCACTGGCGCCCTCGGTCAGATTCGATGTGTTTCTTGACGCGCTCAACCTGACGAACAGCGATCAATACGAATCGGTCGGATCGTCGCTCGGCACCGCGATCGCGGCGTTCGGAGTCCCAACGCGATATACCCCGCCGCGACGCCTGCAGCTCGGCGCGAAATTCCGGTGGTGACCAGAACGTGTCTGGGTAATCAGCATTCCACCACGGAGGGCGCGGAGGACAGGAGGAAACATCCTGACCCTCCGCGTCCTCTGCGTCCTCCGTGGTATCCAAAGGAGTCATCATGAGGGCCATGCGAAGCGGGCTCGTCGCGCTGCTGATCGTCAGCCTCGCCGGGTCGGCGTCTGCGGGCGACCTGCGGCAGAGCATTGCCCGGGCGGCGCAGGAGCAACCGCAACAGGAAGAACGGGCGCCGTCACGGACGTCGAAGCCGCTGGTATGGACGGGCACGGCGTTGTTCGTGGGCGGCATGGCCGTCGGGCTGTTTGCATTCATCAACAACCAGAACGGCCAGTTCTCGGAATTCGGCGAGGCGAACGCGGTGAACAAGAAGCTCGGCGCCGCCGGGCTGAGCACCGCATTTGTCGGCGGCGCGCTGATCTTCCTGGGCAGCCGCCACGGTCGACGGTCGCCGCAGGTGACGATCGGCGCCGGGCAGGTGGCGGTGTCCAAGCACGTTTCGTGGTGAAGACCGGGAATTAGGAATTTGGAATTAGGAAGTAGGAATTAAGAATGCGTGTGGCCCCGCTCGTTCATTCCAAATTCCTAATTCCTAATTCCTAATTCCGTTCGCGGACCGGCCGTCACCCTGCCGCCGGACAGTGCTGCCTGTCCCCGGCGAATTTCGTCGAGCGAAAGGGCCAGGACGCGGACGGCTTCCTGGTCCGCGTGGCATCCCGGTTCACGTCGTAGTCTGCTTCACCCTGCGCCGCCTTGACCTTGTTGATGCCTTCGAGGAAGCCGGGCCTCGTCACACGCAGCTGCATCGTGGACGGATCGTGGCAGTCGATGCAGGCGACCGGGTGCTCCACTCTCGTGCGCGCCTCCTCGTATTTCATGTGATTCATCAGCTCGAAGCCTTTGATCAGATCGCCGCCGCCAAGCTTCATGTAGGGCACGTACACCGAGGCGTGACAGTGCAGGCACGTCCCCGGCTGCTGGGTGACTGTCTGGCGCTCGGTGAACGTCTGATCCTCCAGCATGTACGCGTGGCCGCGCTCCTCGCGGAAGTCTTTCGCAAACGCGTACCCGGCCCACATCGTCTTGAGGCGGGGATCCTCTTCCAGCCGCGACTGCGCCACGATGCTGCGCGGATCGGTCTGGGTGGGCGTGCGCGGCACCGCCTCACTTCCGCCAAATCGCGTGCGAACCTGGTCGACCGTGCGGCGATAGCCGTCGTACTGCAGGGGGAAATTCTTCCCCCAGATCGCCGGATCGACGGTTTCGTCGTTCAGTTCGACGACGCGGTAGAAGGGATTCCGCGCTTCCTGCTGACGAGCGAAGATGTTGACGAGGAGCGCCGCGACCGCGATCGCCGCTATGGCGGCTAGCACGGCAACGACGACCGGAATCGAGAATCGGCGCGTCATTCGATATGTCCTG
>JBKPAI010000058.1:0-14679 GCA_046726355.1 Acidobacteriota bacterium
ATTCACCAATCAACAATCAACAATCAGCAATCAACAATCAACAATCAACAATCAGCAATCAACAATCAACAATCAACAATCAGCAATCAACAATCAACAATCAGCAATCATTGAGGCTGCATGGATCTTGGTCTGAAGAACAAGGTTGCCATGGTCGGCGGCGCCAGCAAGGGGCTCGGGTTTGCCGTGGCCCGCGCGCTGGCGGCTGAAGGCGCGCTCGTCTGCATCGCCTCTCGCGACGCCCAGGCAGTGGGGCAGGCGGCCGAGCGGATTGTCCGTGAGACCGGTGCCCGAGCGCTACCGGTTGCCGCCGACCTGAGTCGAGGCGACGCGATTGCGCGGTGGCACGCGGAGACCATCAAACAATTCGGCGGCGTCGACCTGCTGTTCGCAAACACCGGCGGTCCGCCCACCGGCACGGCGCTCGCGTTTGACGACGACGCGTGGCAGGCGGCCTTTGATCTGCTGCTCATGAGCGTGGTCCGATCGGTGCGGCTGGTGGTGCCGTCGATGCGGGTGCGCGGCGGCGGCGCGATCCTGATCAGCACGTCCTCGTCAGTCAAGGAACCGATTTCGAACCTGGCATTGTCGAATGTTCTGCGCTCCGGCGTGACGTCGCTCGCCAAGACGCTGTCGCTGGAGCTCGCACCCGATCGCATCCGTGTGAACACGCTGGTGCCCGGACGTATCGCCACCGATCGCCTCCAGGAGCTCGACGCGATCAATGCAAAGAAGGCCGGCATCGCCGTCGAGGAGCAACAGCGGCGGTCGATCGCCACGGTTCCGCTCGGCCGCTACGGGGCGCCGGATGAATTCGGGCGGGCGGGCGCGTTTCTGCTGTCCGACGCCGCATCCTACATCAGCGGTGCGTCGATCCAGATCGACGGCGGAATGATCAGAGGGTTGTTCTGAGATTGCTGATTGCTGATTGCTGATTGCTGATTTGAATCAACAATCGGAATCACCAATCGCAATCAACAATCAACAATCAACAATCAACAATCAACAATCAACAATCTAATTGACTTAATGTCCATCGCACGTAATCTGCTCTTAGCCGTCTCCACCAATCGCTGGCTCCGTGAGCGGGCGACGCGCACCGCCTTCGTCCGCCGCTCCGTGTCGAAGTTCATGCCGGGCGAACGACTCGAGGAAGCCATGGCGGCCGCTGCAGAACAGCAGCGGCAGGGCATCGGCACGATCTTTACCAGGCTCGGCGAGAACCTGACGCGCCTGGAGGAAGCCGAAGAGGTGACCGCACACTATCTGGATGTCATGGACCAGGTGAGCAACGCCCGGCTCCAGGCGCAGGTGTCGGTCAAGCCGACGCAGCTCGGACTGGATCTCGACAAGGAGCTGTGCTTTCGCCATCTGCAGCGGCTGGTCGATCGCGCGGCCGAACGCAACAGCTTCGTCTGGATCGATATGGAGAGCTCGCCGTACGTCGACCGGACGATCGATCTGTTCACGCGCACCCGCGCGCGAACGCGCCGCATCGGCATCGCGCTGCAGGCGTATCTCTATCGAACGGCCAAAGACATCGAATCGCTGGTACCGCTCGGATCGGCGATCCGCCTCGTCAAGGGAGCGTATCTGGAGCCCGCGGCGCTCGCAATCCCGAAGAAAAGAGACGTCGACGAGAACTTCTACGCGCTTGCCTGCCGTCTGCTGGCGGACGATGCCCAGCGCGCCGGCGGACTGGTGCACATCGCGACCCACGATCCGCAGCTGGTCAGCCGGCTGGAGGCGGTCATCGATCAGCGCGGCATTCCGCGATCGGCGTACGAATACGCGATGTTGTACGGAATTCAACGGTCGCTCCAGCATCGGCTCGCCCACTCCGGCCGGCCTCTGCGCGTGTTGATCGCGTACGGCGAGTACTGGTTTCCGTGGTATATGCGCCGCCTCGCGGAGCGCCCTGCCAACGTGTGGTTCGTCATCAGGAACATGCTTCAGAAGTAGGTGATACAAAGGACACAAAAGGTCCAGAAGACGCAAAGGAAAAGCGATAACAGGGTCTATCTTTGTATCCTGGGCGCCTTTGCGACAGCCGCTCGGCATGCCATGTCGTCCCTGAGGACGGGATCCCGCGCAATTGACTGCCACGCGCAAACTTCTGTGAAGCAAGGCTGTCAGACGGCCTTGATTCCTGCGGACAACATCTTTACGCTTTCGCGACGTTTTTTGTAGTTCTTGCTCGTCTCGTGGAGGGTGTATGAAAACGTTCCGGCTCGGGCTGTGTGTGTGTCTCGTCGTCGCGGTCGTCTCACGCGCCCTCGCCCAAGTCAGCACGGGTGAGATTTTCGGCAAGGTGACGGACAGCACCGGTGCGGTGCTCCCGGGCGTCACGGTGACGGTCAGCGGTCCCGCAGTGCTCCAGGCCCAGTCCGTAATCTCCGCGGCGAGCGGCGGATACCGATTTCCGAACCTGCCCGTCGGCACCTACGCCGTCGCCTTCGATCTGTCCGGGTTCAAGAAGACGGTTCACACCGACATCGTCATTCAGGCCGGGTTCAATGCGGAAATCAACGCGAAGCTCGAGGTATCGAGTGTGGAGGAAACCGTCACCGTCTCAGGCGTCAGCCCGGTTGTCGATACCAAATCGAATACGCTGGGGACGAACTTCGGCAAGGAACTGCTCGACGCCATTCCGTCGGCGCGCGATCCGTGGGTGATTCTGGAGCAGACGCCGGGCATGGTCATGGACCGCGAGAACGTCGGCGGCAACCAGTCCGGCCAGCAGTCGGATTTTGGCGCGCATGGCGGCAATGCGAACCAGCAGTGGAACCTGGACGGCGGCACGATCACCGACATGGCGGCTGCCGCGTCCCCCGGCTACTTCGACTTCGATTCGTTCGAAGAGATTCAGATCACCACCGCCGGCGGCGACGCTTCGCAGGAGGCGGGGGGCATCGCCATCAACTTCGTGACAAAGAGCGGCAGCAACCAGGTCAAGGGCTCGGCGCGTTACTACGATTCGAATCAGAAGTTCGAAGCCGACAATACGCCGGAGGAGGTGATTGCGCAAGGCAGCGGCGGGGGCAATCCCATCAAGGATGTCGCCGAATACGGCTTCGAGGTCGGAGGTCCCATCAGGAAGGACAGGGCGTGGTTCTGGGGTGCGGCGAACCGCAACACGATCAAGGTTGGCATCATCGGCTTCCTGAGGACCGGCGCGCCACCCGATTCGCGGAGCATCGACGATCTCGAGACCGATCTGTCGGTGTTGAACAACCAGAACTTCAAGTTGAACTATCAGGCGGCCGCCGGGCATCGCTCGACGTTCTTGTGGAACCGGGGCGACAAGATCCGCAATGCGCGCGGCGCGAGCCTCACGACGCGGCTGCCGGCCACGACCCGCCAGAGCGGCCCGAACAACTATTTCCGGGCGCAGCACCAGTGGACGGTGAACAATCAGCTGCTGCTCGATGGCCAGTACAGCTACTACGACGCCGGCTTCATTCTCGACTTCCATGCCGACGAACTGGCGGACGTGCAGCGGCTTCGCTACGTCGATCAGAACAACACCGACGACCGGTCGGGCACGTACAGCAACAACATCCGGCCGCAGTACGAATCGCGTCTCGACGGCAGCTACTATCTGCCCAAGTGGCTGGGCGGCGATCATGCGACGAAGTTCGGCGTGCGGTGGCGCAGTACACCGTACGAAACGATTTCGCGCAGCGGCGGCGGTGCCCTGGTCCGGATCCGCGCGTCGGGCCAGAACGAGGTCGACATCATCCGCGACGGCGACACCAGCCGCGACATGTGGGAGTACTCCGCCTATTTCAATGACTCGTACAAGCGCGGTCGCAGCACCGTCAATTGGGGGGTGCGGTTTGATCGGCAGAAGGATCGCGCGCGGCCGACCCGCATCCCGGCCAATCCGGTCCTGCCCGACCTGCTGCCGGCGATTACCTTCAACGGAGCCGGATCGCCAGCCGCCTACAATGACCTCTCACCGCGTCTGGCGTTCACGTTCGACGTCAACGGCGACGGCAGGAGCGTGGTCAAGGCCAGCACCGCCCGCTACTACGGTCTCGGCATCAACACCGCCGGTGCGCTCAGTCCGACCGGGACCACCACGCTGTCGTATTTCTGGAACGATCTGAACGGCGATCTGTTCGTCCAGCGCGAAGAAATCCTCTTCTCGCGCGGCTTCCGGTCGACGCCGACCTCGAATTACGATCCGAGCAATCCCTCGGGCGTCGTCACGCCGACCTCGGTCGATCCGGGCCTGCGGAACGACACGACCGACGAGATCATCGCCTCGTTCGATCGTGAGGTGATGGCGAATTTCGGCATCGGCGTCAGCTATATCTGGCGCCGCTACTCGAACATGCAGGACACGTATCGGAACGGCGTCTCGAGCTCGTCGTACGTGCCGGTTCCATTCAACCGCCGCTGCGGCAGCAGTGCCTGCGACGAAGCGAGCTACTCCGCCGTGTACTACCAGCGCGCGACGGCGCTGCCGGTCGCGTCGACGGTGCGGAATTACGAGTACTACCGCAACTATCATGGCGTCGAGGTAACGGCGCGCAAACGATTCACCCGGCGCTGGCTGATGAACAGCAGCTTCACGTTCAACCGGACGCGGTTTTTCTACCCCGACATCAACGACTACTCGGCCGGCACGACGACCGCCGATCCGACCAACTACGATCTGGTCAACGGCCGCGACTCCAGCGGGCTGAACGGCCCGAGATGGCTGGCGAAGATGTCGGGCATGTACGCGCTGCCGTGGGGGATGTCCGCGTCGGCGTTCTACAACCTGCGCGAGGGCCTCCAGTTCAACCGCACGATCCAGTCGCCGACGCGCACGGGTTCGCTGGGCACGGTGAACGTCTACTTCGAGCCGCAGGGCACGCGGCACTACCCGGTGTTTCAGCAGCTGGATCTGCACTGGGACAAGACGTTCCGATTCGACAGACGACGCTTCTCATTCAACGTCGATGCGTTCAACCTGATGAATGCGGCGACGGTGCTCGCGCGGGTGACGCGCCAGGACGCGTCGAACGGCAACTACATCTCCACCATTCTGGCGCCCCGCATCGTGCGATTCGGGTTGAAGGTGAGTTTCTAGAGAGCGGCTCTGGGCTCACGGCGATAGGCTCAGGGGTTGAGGTTGGCCGCTTAACCCCTCGAGACCGCCAAAGCCCGAAAGCCCAAAGCCTAGTACAATGTTCGCCTAACAAGGAGGGCCTGTCAGATGAGAACTGCCATCGATCGCGTTCGGGATGGGTCCGCCTCCCGCGGTTAGTATCCGCTCACCGCTACAGTCGGACCTCCTCGTTCCCTGAACCCAACAAGAGTCTTTTGCCAGGGAGATCCGACGTGTCTTCACTAGAACGTCTCGGCTGGAGTCCGTTTTTTGAAAAGCAACGCAGACAGAACAGCGCGCACGATCTGCAGTTTGCGCGCGTCATCGAAGTTGAAACAGATGATGCAGGCCCAGAGAGCGCTGTACCGGGATCGCGAGCGATCGTGAGGGGCACGGCAGGGCGGAGGGTGTCTGCGACGACTTCGACATGACGGCTTCGGCCAACCACAAAGGGCGCAATGGATAGACAGAGCTCCACACGGACGATCAACGCAGAGCTCGCCGAACACGCAGAAAAAAGCGGAAACCATGACGGTGCTCTGCGAGTTTTGCGGTTTCTGCGTTGATCGTTTGTCGACGTTTGTGTCCATCGTGTCCTTTGTGCCCTTCGACGTTGCTCAGGGCACCCCGAGCTTCGTCGAGGGTGGTGAATTGATGGAGGATCGAGACCGGCAATGACCACGATATGTGCGCTGATGGCCTGGCTGCTGATGGCGCAAATCACCGTGCCATCCGTTTTCCGCGTCCGGCTCGACACGACGAAGGGGCCAATCGTGATCGAGGTCCACCGTGACTGGGCGCCGCACGGTGCGGCCCGCTTCTACGAGCTCGTGACCGGCGGCTATTACGAGGACAACCGCTTCTTCCGGGTCGTCGCCGGGCGCTGGGCGCAGTTCGGGATCAACGGCGATCCGAAAATCGCGCAGGCCTGGCGCGACCGCAGGATTCCCGACGATCCGCGCGGGCAGTCGAATGTCCGCGGCATGGTTGCGTTCGCGTTCGCCGAGCCGAACGGCCGGACGACGCAGGTGTACATCGCGTTGACCGACCTTTCGGCAACGCAGGACGCCCAGGGCTTTGTGCCGTTCGGACGGGTCGTGTCGGGCATGGACGTCGCCGATGCGCTCAACAGCGAATACGGCGAGAGTTCGGGCAGTGGAATACGCGCGGGCCGTCAGCAGCCGCTGTTCGAGGGCGGCAACGCCTATCTCGATCGGGAATTTCCGCGGCTCGATCGCCTCGTCAAGGCGGTTCTGCTGCCATAACGCGGCCGGTTGAACCTCACTCACCACGGAGGACGCGGAGGACACGGAGGAACAATCCTGTTGCCTCAGGATTCGACCTCCGCGTCCTCAGGTCCTCCGCGGTTGGATCGAGACCACCAGGGTTCCACTTGGCAGCGGCGGTTCCGTGAGTCAAGATCTGGCCATGAATCTCCAGGACCTGCAGACCATGCTCGACTACCACTACTGGGCGCGCGACCGGGTGCTCGCCGCGCTCGATCCGCTGACGCCGGAACAATACAACCGCGATCTTGGAAACAGCTTCAAATCGATTCGCGACACGATCACCCACATCTATGCGGCCGAATGGGCCTGGTTCAGCCGCTGGCAGGGCGAATCGCCGACGGTACTGGTTCCAGCAGATCGCTTCCCCGATCTGGCGGCGCTCCGAAGCGAATGGAATGCGCACGAAGCGCGAATGCGTGCGTTCATCGACGGTCTCGGCGACGCCGGGATATCGCGCGTGATCGAATACAAGCTGCTCAGTGGCCAGGCCGGCGCAACGCCCCTCTGGCAGATGCTGCAGCACGTCGTCAACCACGCCGGTTATCATCGCGGTCAGATTACGACGATGCTCCGCCAGATCGGCATGCCGCCGCCCAAGCCGATGGACATGATCGCTTACTACCGGCTGAAACAACAGGCGGGAGCGTAGAGGACTTTTCGGCGGCTCGCGGCCTGCACAGGAATGATCGTGGATGGATGCGTTCAACTGGATGGCCGATTTCCTTGCGCGGCATCTGAAGCCGGGAACGATGAGGAGCACGGCAGGGCAGCAATAGTAACGGCGCAGAAAGGTTCATCGGCCGCGAGTCAGCGGACTCAAAAGCGGCGCTGCTGCGACGGCTGTCTCACCATCCACGCCGAACGGCGCGACCCCAGGCGGGCGACAGCGCGCCCGCGGCCGACCGGGGTTCGGGGCAGAGCCCCGTCTCATCAACTCACGCGATCCATCTCGAGGATCGTCAGCAGCAGGACGTTCGCGCCGCGGGCACAGTCGTCCCAGTGCGTCAATTCGCGAGGGGAGTGGCTGACGCCGCCGACGCTTGGTACGAAAATCATCCCCATCGGGCCGAGGAGCGCCATCATCTGTGCGTCGTGACCGGCGCCGCTCGGAAGCCGCGTTGCCGGCAGGTTCAGCGACCGGGCCGCGCGCTCAATTGCCTCCTGGACCGACGCCGTGGCCGTTGCCGGCGCGGCCTGCATCGTCTGTTTGAACTCAATCGTTGTCCGGGTGCCGGCCGCGATCTCGCGCGCCTTCGCGCGGATGTCGTCCATGATGCCGCCGAGCTTCGCCGGTGAGAGGTCCCGCAGTTCGACCGACATCTTCACCAGGCCGGGAATCACGTTGGGCGAATTCGGCGTGACCTCCAGATGGCCGACGGTTCCGACCTGCCGGCCGGGCGTCCGTGTCACGGCGTCCCGTACCGCGATCGTGAGAGACGCCGCGGCGAGCAGGGCGTCATGGCGATCGGCCATCGGCGTGGTGCCGGCGTGGTTGGCGAAGCCGCTGACGACCGCATCGTATTTGTCGATCGCGACGATGCCCTCGACCACGCCGATCGGGATGCCGCCCCGTTCCAGCGTGCCGCCCTGTTCGATGTGCAGCTCCAGGTAGCAGTGATGAGACCCTTTCGGACGCCGCGCCTCGGCGATCCGATCCGGATCGCCGCCGATTCTGCGAATCGCGTCGCTGCGGCGCATCCCTTCCCAGGTCTCGTCGAGATCGGCGGGTTTGAAATCGCCGGCGACGATGCGGCTGCAGGCGAGGCCGCGGCCAAAGGCGAATCCCTCTTCATGGGCCCAGACGACCATCTCGAGCGGGTGCCGCGTCCGGACGCGGGCGGTGTCCAGGGCTTCGATCGCCGCCAGCGCCGAAAGCGATCCGAGGTCGCCGTCGAAATTGCCGCCGCTCGGGACCGAGTCGAGATGGGAGCCGAACAGGATCGGTGGAAGCCCCGCTTCGGTGCCGGGCCGCACGGCAAAGATGTTCCCGGCCGCGTCGATGCGCGGCTCCAGTCCCGCCCCCTGCATCTGCGCCATCACGTATCGGCGGCCGGCGATGTCCGCGTCGGAATACGCCACCCGGCTGACACCGTCGGCGAACGCCCCGCCGGCGGGCCGGCCGAAAACGCTCAGCGCTTCGATGCGTTGGCGGAGCCTCCGTGCGTCTATTCGCAGGCCGGTGATTCCCGACGACTGCGCGCCAGTGCGGGCACGGGTCATCGCGGCGATCGGCGCGGCCGATAATCCGCGCAGCAATGCGCGACGTGAAATCAATATCGCTCCCCGATATCAGCAGAACGGAACCGACACCATTCTACGTCCTCAGTTCCGTGGCGCCCTCGCCCCCAAGGTCCGCCTGAAGGCGGACATTACCAGAAGCCAAGCCCCTATTCTTCGTCCGGCGCGCCCCCTCCGGCCTTCGCGACGTCTTCCTGTTTCACGCGATCGACATTGAACTTCTGTGCGCTCGCGATGATCTTGTCGAATGCTTCGTCGAAATCGAACGACGTCGCTTTCGAAAAACGGGTGTAGTTCACTCTCGCCACCACGAACGGCTTCAAATAGGGACTGGTGAGCCCGCGCGCCTTCAGTTTCTCGACCGCGGCGTTGACCGCATCGTCGAGCTTCAACACTTTCCGGCCGCGACGTTCCCGTTCCTTTACCGCCTTGGCGATCGGGTCGCTGAGGAATTCATCGACGCGGCGCAGGATCGACTGGTACGCGCCTCCGCTCAGACGCGGCCGCTCGTCGTAGGCAACGCCGAGCGTGAGGAATGCCGGCTGTTCGAACTCGAAGGCGAATGTGTCCTCTTTCCCGTCGCTCGTCTTCGCCAGCGCGCGCGCCATCCGGATGGTCTCGAGGGACTTCTCGCGCAGATTGTGGGCCTTCTCCGTATTGAGCGCCAGGATTTTGAAAGCCACCTCGGTGTCCGGCACGAGGAGCGCGATGATCGTTTTCACGCCGAGCTTCTTCAGCGCCTGGAGACGATGATTGCCGTTGGGTGTCAGGTAATGTCCGTCCTCACGCACCGCGACAATGGGATCGAGGAACCGCCCGATTTTCTCGATGACCGCCATCAGCCGCTTGACGTGTGCGTCAGACGGATCGCGCTGATAGGGCGTGGGCTCGACGCGGTCGACCGGCAGCCCGGTCAGCAGTAGCGGCTGCCCGCCGAAGGGGTCGTTGTATCGGCCGAGGACGACGCCTCCATCGCCTTCGACCTGGCGGGCGAGCGTGTCGAGCTCCCCGCCGGCGGCCTGCTGTGTTTCGGCGGGCGTGAGCCCGACCGAGGAAGGGGCGATTTTCTTGCGGCGAACCGGTTTTTTGCGCGGCGGCATCGTCCGATGATATGGCAGTCCTGTTGCAGCCGGCTCGTCTAGAAGGCTCTGGGCTCACGGCACTCGGCTCATGGATTGACGTTGGCCCATCGAGATCGCCAGGGGCCTAAAGCCAAAAGCCTAAAGCCTTTTCGAACATCTGTAGAGGTGCGAGATGAAGAGACTTACCTTCATGGCCCTGGCCGTTGTGGCGACCTCGAGCATCAGCACGGCTGTTTCGATGGACGAAGCGACGCGCCTGGCTGATGCAGCCAGAATTGTGCAGGCGATCCGGCCAACCATCCCAGAAGACTACTGGACGCGTGCCCGGTGCGCCGCGGTGATTCCCGCCTTGAAGAAAGCCGCGTTTATCTTCGGCGGCGAGTACGGAAAAGGCGCCATGAGTTGTCGCAGCGGCGAAGCCTGGGGCGCGCCGGTGTTCATGCAGCTGGCGAAAGGCAGCTGGGGCTTCCAGGCCGGCGCCGAACAGATTGACCTGGTCCTGCTCGTCATGAACGAGAGCGGCGTGCAGAAGCTGCTCAGGAACAAGGTGGCGCTCGGCGCCGACGCGTCCGTCGCCGCCGGCCCGATCGGCCGCCAAGGCAGCGTCGGCACCGACGCGCAGCTGCAGGCGGAGATTCTGACTTACTCGCGCGCGAAAGGATTGTTTGCCGGGATCGACCTGTCGGGCGGCGTGCTCCTGCCAGACGAGGATGCCAACAAGACGGTATACGGAACCGGCGCCACACCGGCCGCCATTCTTGCGCGCCGGGAGATCTCCGCTCCGCCGGAGGCAGACGGCTTCCTGCGGGCGCTCGCCGGCCCTGCGTCCTCACGCGGTGCCGAATCCTCCGCTGCCCGTACCTCGCCGTCCCAGGCGGGCGCATCGACTCCGGCATCGCGAACGGCGACCACCCCGACGACGGACGACGATGTGCGGATGCGGATCGCGTCGATGCAGCAGCTGCTGGACCGGATGATCGCGGCGGACAATCCGCCGCCCGCCGTCGGCACGACCGGAACCCCGGCGGACGCGCCAAGCTCGGACAGCATGGTGACGGTCAGCCGCGCACAGCTGGTGCAGCTTCGGCAGCAGCTCGAGGCGATAATTGCCGCGTTGAACCGTCGCTAGAGCCTGAAGCTGCAGGCCGTAATCGTGAGTCGTGAGAATCGATGCGGTTCCGCCGATGATGGCGGTGCGGGCCGCGGCGGTGCCGGGCGGCCCTGACTGGACGTACGAGGTGAAATGGGACGGCTACCGCGCCCAGGTGGTCAAGAATGGCGCGGACGTGTCGCTCGCCTCGCGCAACCTCAGGAACATCACGGCGCAATTCCCGGAGATCGCGCGGGCCGCCGGGCGGCTTGCCGCGCGCACGGCCCTGATCGACGGAGAGATCGTGGCGCTCGACCCACGCGGCCGGCCGTCTTTCCAGGCGCTGCATCATTCCGCCACGCGCGGTCTGTCGCTCGTGTACTACGCCTTCGACCTGCTCCACTACAACGGGCGCGGCCTGATGAACGCGCCGCTCGAGGATCGGCGCGCGGCGCTCAGCCGCCTGGTGACCGACTCGGGCCTCCTGCTGTCGGAGCCGCTGCCAGGCTCGCCGGCGCAGATCGAGACGGCCGTCCGTCGGCTTCAGCTGGAAGGGATCGTCGCCAAGCGGCGGCGCTCGCGCTATGAACCGGGCCGCCGCAGCCATGCCTGGGTCAAGGTTCGATTCGCGAGGCATCAGGAACTGGTGATCGGCGGCTACAAGCCGGCCGCCGTGACGTTCGACTCGTTGCTCGTCGGCTACTATGACGGCCGCCGGCTGATGTGCGCGGGAAAGGTCCGCAGCGGGTTCACGCCGCATACCCGCGCAGGGCTGTTCGAGCGGCTGCAGCGGATCACCGTCGCCAGGTGCCCTTTCGCCAATCTGCCGACGACGAAGTCCGGACACTGGGGCGAAGGCATCACGGCCGAAGAAATGGGCGCGTTGCGCTGGGTGAAGCCGCGGCTCGTCGCCGAGATTGCGTTCGTCGAGTGGACCCGCGACGGCAGCCTGCGCCACGCGTCATTCATCGGCCTGCGCGACGACAAGAAGGCCCGGGATGTTCACCGGGAGTGACGCCGTCGCACGGAAAACATCGACAGACGACGATCAACGCATCCGGCGATCGGTGACCAGCACGACGCGTTCGGCGCCGTCGGGCAGCGGAGCACGGCGTGCGTAGTGAAGGTGAGCGATGCTGATAAGCGCCGCGGCACGCTCGCGCAGCGATTTGCCCCACAGGTTGACCGCGCCGTACTCGGTGATGACCCAATGCACGTGGCCGCGCGTGGTCACCACGCCGGCGCCAGGCTTGATCGACGGCACAATCCGCGACAGACCGCCGTTTGCCACGGTCGAGGGCAGCGCGATAATCGGCACGCCGTTCGGCGACAGCGCGGCGCCACGGATGAAATCCATTTGACCGCCGATTCCCGAATAGATGCGGAAACCGATCGAGTCGGCAACGACCTGCCCCGAGAGATCGACCTCAATCGCCGAGTTGATCGCGACCACCGAGTCGTTCTTCCGAATCACCGACGTGTCGTTCGTGTGATCGCACGGATAGAACGCCACGAACGGATTGTCATCGACAAAGCGGTACACGCGTTGCGAGCCCATGACGAAGCTGGTGGCAATGCGCCCGGGATGGACCTTCTTGTACCGATTGGTGATGACCCCTGCCTCGACGAGGTCGACGATGCCGTCGGAGAACATCTCGGTATGAACGCCGAGATCGTGCTTGCCGGTCAGGCGCCGCAGGGCCGCGTCCGGAATGGCGCCAATCCCCATCTGGAGCGTCGCCCGGTCGGGGACCAGCTTCGCCACCTCCTCGCCGATTGCGTCGTCGACTGCTGTGGGAGGCGTGGGGAGCCGGCAACGGACGGTCGGCCACCATGAACGCGTGCAGTCGCGAAATGTGGAGCAGCGTGTTTCCGTGCGTTCGCGGCATGCGCCGGTTGACCTCGGCGATCACCAGGTTCGCGGCGCGAACGGCGGCGAGCGCCGTGTCAACGGATGTTCCCAGCGTGCAGTATCCGTGGGCGTCGGGCGGCGACACCTGGACGAGTGCGATATCAGGCGGCAGGCGCCGCGACGCGAAGAGCGCCGGAATGTCGGACAGAAACACCGGCACGTAGTCGGCGCGGCCTTCCGCAATTGCCTGTCGGAGCGGCAGGCCCGTAAACAGCGACACGGAAAGGAACCGGTCCGCGTGTTCGGCGTCGGCGAAAGGCGCCGGACCGGCGGTGTGCAGGTGGTACAGCGTGACGCCCGACAGGTCGGTACGTCGCGCAAGTGCGTTGAGCAACAGGGTTGGCGTGGCGGCGGCGCCGTGCACGAACACGCGCATACCGCTCTGGATCGGCTCCACCGCCGCAGCGGCGCTGACGGCACGGTTGTCCCAGGACAACTGGTCGGCTCCGTGGGTGCGTTATTTTCGCGCGGCAGGCGTCAGCGTCGTTTCCATCCGCGTTCCGTCGCGCAGGTACACAACCTTGACCGCCTGACCGATCTTCAGGACGTCCAGCGCGTAGGTGTAGTCGTAGATGTTGGCGATAGTCTGACCCGCGATCTCGATGATGACATCACCTTTCCTGAGCCCGGCCTGCTCGGCCGGGCCGCCGCCGATCACACCGCTCAGCAACAGGCCCTTGGCGTCGGTCGCGTAGTCCGGGATGGTGCCGGTGAAGATGCGGACGCCGGCGCGGCCGCCGCCGGGCTGCATCTTCTGCTCAACTTTCGTGAACTGCGGCGCATCGGCGGTGTCCGCGACGCGACGGATGATTGCCGCCGCGAACTCGACGACGCGATCGAGATCCTCGTAATCGATCTTGTCTGCCGTATCGCTCGGCTTGTGATAGTCCACATGGGTGCCGGTGAAGAAGCTCAGTGACGGAATGCCTGCCCCATTGAACGTGGAGACGTCGGTCGGTTGATACGGGTCCTCCTGCAGCTGCAGGTCGAATCCGGCGGCAATGTTCGCCTGTTCGAGAATGCGGCCCCACACCGGGCTGCTGCCGGTTGCCTGTACATTCAGTTTGTTGTCCTGCATCCGCCCGACCATGTCGAAGTTCAAATAGGCGGCCAGCTGATCGAGCGGCACCGGCGCGCTGGTCGTGAACGCATTCGAACCGATCAACCCGAGCTCCTCACCCGACCAGAACGCGACGATCACGTTGCGACGCCGTGGTTCCTTCGCCAGCGTCGCCGCGAGCGCGAGCACGGCCGCGGCGCCGGACGCGTTGTCGTCGGCGCCGACATGAACCCGGCCGGCGTCCTCCTTCCCGGCGAGGGTGTTGCCGGCTTCACCGTGACCGAGATGATCGTAGTGCGCGCCCACGGCGATCCAGGGTTTCTGCGTCGACACGGCTGCTGCGGAGGCCGGCAGGTAGGCGACCACGTTCTGTCCGGTTTTTCGTTCCCGCTGCACTGCGGCCGCCAGTGAGATCTTCAACCCGGGAATCGCGAAGCCGGCGGTGTGCGGATTGCCGGAATCAAAGGACTGCTGGACGCTTTCGAGCGTCTTGCCCGGCAGCGGCGCAAGAATGTCGGCGGCCACACGACTGCTGATGCTGGCGGCCACGATGCCCGATCCAGCCAGCGCCGTATCGAAGCTCATGGGGATGGTCTCGCCGGCGTTTGGCGATCGCGGACCGGTCACGACGAGCATGGCCTTCGCGCCCCGCTGCCGTGCGGCCATGGCCTTGTATCGCAGGTCCGAGTACCGCGCGAGGATCTGTCGGGTCTTCTGATCGGCATCTTCAGGGAAATAGCGCAGGACGACAACGACTTTGTCCTTCACGTCGAGTGTCGCATAGCTGTCGTAGCCGAAGTCCTGCGAGTCGGGGACGACAATGCCGTAGCCGGCGAAGACGACGTCGCCCGAAACCTCGCCGTTATCGGAAAAGGAAAGCGCTCGAACGTCGGTTTCCCCGGCGAAC
>JBKPAI010000059.1:0-92061 GCA_046726355.1 Acidobacteriota bacterium
CCACGTGCTCCAGGAGGTGGACCTGATCAGCGATCAGGTCGTGCTGATCGCCAACGGGATGATCGTGGCCGAGGGGAAGATCCGCAAGGTGCGCGACGAGATCCAGGAGCATCCCAGCCAGTACATCGTCCGGTGCCGCGATCGGGACGCATCCGGCGTGGCGGCGCTGCTGTTC
This sequence comes from Acidobacteriota bacterium, assembly GCA_046726355.1. Classification (GTDB taxonomy): domain Bacteria; phylum Acidobacteriota; class Vicinamibacteria; order Vicinamibacterales; family CAVVIG01; genus QHWF01. The sequence goes on from JBKPAI010000059.1 coordinate 176, forward strand.
GGTGAGGAGCACATCACCGAGATCAAGCTGAACGACGACCGGCTCGGAATGCTGGTGATGACCCGGGACCGGGAGCAGTTCGCGCGTGCGCTCGGACGGATCGCGCTCGACGGCCACAGGATCGAGAGTGTCGTGCCGGCCGACGAGAACGTTGACGCGTTGTACGAGTACCTGATCGGCGGTGAGTCGTGACCCCGCGTTCCTTCGGGGGCCGGGCCCGGCAGGCGTGGACGATTGCAAAGATCGAGCTGCGTCGTGTCTTCTTCGCCAGGCGCTCTTTCTGGGTCTACGGGCTGGCGCTCCTGCCCTCGCTGATCTTCTTCGGGCACGGTCTCGAGGCGAAGTTCCGGAGCGAGCGGCTTGCCCGGCGCGGCCTGATTGCCCCGGCCCTGATGGACAGCGTCCGGGAGGGAGAACCGGCCGAGGACGTGAAGAAGCGGCTGGGAAAGCCGGCCGAGGAGCGCTGGTCGGTGCGGAGCCGGCGCGTCCGGCAGCGCACCGGGAATGCGGGGACGACGACCCATGTGATCGAGCCCGCGGTCGAAGCCCGCTTTGTCCGCCTGAATGTCACCCGTCCTTCCTACAGCGGGGAGCCGGTGGCCAGGATTTACGAGTTCGAGGTCTACGGGCCCGATGGCCGGGTGAATCTCGCGCTGCACCGTCCCGCCACTGGAAGTTTGCCGTGCAGCCCGGAGCAGGGCCCGGAGAAGGCTGTGAACGGCAGCGTGGCGGGAGGCCAGGCCGACAGGTGGTGCGCTCAAGACCGGCCCTTGTTCCTGCAGGTGGATCTGGGAGCAGTTCGTCCGGTGACGCGCTTCGTCGTGAAGCACGCCAGTGCGGGAGGCGAAAACGAGGAGGCCGACACCCGCGAGTTCAACATCCAGCTGAGTAACGAAGGAAAGATCTTCACGACGGTCGCCTCGTCTACGGGCGCCGGGTTCGTCGAGGAGCGGTCAGAGATTCGCGAGATGATCTACTACGACGGGCGGCGGAACGCCCGGCTTCTATTCGTAGACGGCAAGCTGCAGCGCAGGGACATCCACCGCCTGCTCGACTTCGAGGAGGACCGGATGATCTTCGCAGGGATCTTCCAGTACTTCTACCTACGGCTCGCGATCTTCTTCGGCTGTCTCGGCATCTTCATGTATCTCTTCCGCGGCGAGATGAGCAACCGGACGCTGCACTTCTGGTTGCTCGCACCGGCGCGGCGCGAGGTGCTGCTCGCGGGCAAGTATGCTGCCGGGCTGATTGCGTCTGCCGTGATCTTCGGCGGCGGTGCCCTGCTCACGCTTGCGGCCATGCTCTGGCCGCACGATGCGGTCGAAGTCCAGGCCTACTGGAACGCCGGGGGCATGGGACACGTGTTCTGGTATGCGGCGGCTGCCGCGCTCGGCTGCGTTGGATACGGAAGCGTCTTTCTCGCGGTCGGATTGTACGTCCGCAATCCCATCATCCCAGCGGCCGTGCTGCTCGCCTGGGAGGCGGTCAACGGCATCCTTCCGCACGTGTTGCAGAAGATGAGCATTCTGTACTACCTGCAGTCCCTGTGTCCCGTCCCTGCGCCGATCGACGATGATGCCCCGGCGCTGATCCGGTTGCTGGCGGCGCCCGCCGCTCCCGCCTCGCGTCCAGGAGCGATTCTCGGGTTGCTGCTCCTGACCGCGTTCGTCCTGTGGATCGGCGGTGTCGCCGTCCGGCGCATGCAGATCTCCTACGGCACCGAAACGTGACGTCCAGAGGCGTCTTCGGGCTTCTGGCGCGATGGCCGGCGCGGCTCCCTGTGCCCGACCCGTGCGGCGTTCTCGCCAAGTTCGAAATTCGTCCCCGCAGCCAGCCCAAACGGATTTCGATCCAGCGCGCGGTTTGCGGATCACGCAGAAACCGTAGCGGGAGCTGCGAGGACGTACCGATGAAGTTGTGAGTTCTGAGTTCTGAGTTCTGAGTCGGAAGCAGACGGAGGAAACGGTATCACGCAGAGGAACGGAGCAACGGTGACGAGCAGAGAAGAACCAACTGTTTTTCCGTTCGTCTCCGTTGCTCTGCTTCTCTGTGTTATACCGTTCCCTCCGTACCCTCCATCTCGGTTTGAATGAAGACACAACCGGCGCGCATGATGCACATTTTGAGTCAGCGGCTCGGCACCCCTCCTGACGCGCCGAGATTTGACACTCACAACTCAAGACTCACAACTTACAACTCACGACTCAAAACTTGACGTTGTACACGACTCTGAAACTGCGCCCCATCTCGGGCGCGACGTCCTTCAGGTAATTCAGATGGTTGCGATACAGCGCGTCCGTTGCGTTGTCCACCCGCGCGGTAATCGTGCTCGTCGTCTTACCGGACACGAAGGAGTACGACGCGTACAGCTTCAGGAGGTTGTATCCATCGGTCGGTGTGTCCCCGACGGGACCTTCCGCCGTGTCGATGGTGTAGATCCGATCCTGTTTGGCAGTGAAGATACCGTCGGCGCCCGCCTGGAACGCATTCCGTTGGAAGCGCAGACCGGCGCGCCCGCGAAGCGGGGGCATCCGGGTCAGCGGTTTGTCAATAGAAATCAGATCGCCGCGGACATAGTCCACGCCACCCTCCACCCATACCACTGGCGCCACTCTGAGGTCGAGGTGTGACTCGATTCCCTGCAGTCTCGCATCGCCCTGAACAAAGAACGTCTCGAGCAGCTCGTCCTCGACGTTGCCGCTCAACTGGCGGAAGATGAAGTTGTCAATCCGGTTGAAGAAGTACGTCACTTCGCCCGACGCCGCCGCGCCACGCCACCTCACGGATGCATCAAACCCTGTCGCGTGCTCGGACTGCAGATTCGAGTCCCCGTTCTCAAACGCATTGTTACCGGCGTGCGGTCCGTGGAAGTACAGCTCTTCTAATGCCGGGTTGCGGGAGGCGCGGGCGAGACTGAACGCGACGGTCGTCGAATCGGTCGGCAGCAGGAGGAGTCCCAACGAGCCTGAAACGTTCGTGAAGTCTGTGTCCGCCTCGTCGGCCGCTGGCCGGAAACGGGCGTTCTCGACGCGTCCACCGAACTGGAACTGGACGTGCGGCGTCGCCGCGACCTCCTCGTAAAGGTACGCCGCGAACCCTTTCTGGTCAACGGCCGGAGACAACACCTCCTCGCCCGCGGTGGCAAATGCGCGTGTGAGAACGCTCCCGCCGATTGAGCCGTTCATCCGTCCGACCGGTCTGTGATGCGCGAGCAGCTCGACCTCGGTCGTATCATTTTTGAAGGAAGTGGCGACGATGTCGCCGTCGAGTTCGTCGTGGCGATAGCGGCGCGCGCCAAAGGATCCGCGAACGGAGTCGAAGATGCCGCGCATGTTTCGGCGCTCGCCACGCACAGTGAAAATCTGGCGGCGCGGATCGAGATTCGTTTCTCCCTCCTCCACCAGCGGTATCCCGTAGTGCGACCGATCGTAGGCGACACTTCCGCCGAAGTAGCCGGAATCCGAAGTGTAGGCCAGGCCGACTTCGGCAAACCCCGCCCGATTGAACGAATTCGGGATATCGCCATCAGGCGTTTTGTAATCGGCGGCACGCCGGCCGCTGCCACTGAGGTGCAACGCGACGCTGCCATTGCCGACGGTCACGTCGCCGGCTCCCCCCGCCTGCCCGGCGTTCGACGCCGCGTCAAACGTGAACGACCCGGTCGCAGTCTGCACCGGAGCTCTCGGAATCTCATTGGTGACGACGTTCACGAGCCCGCCGATCGCATTCGAGCCATAGAGCAATGTCGCGGGACCACGCACGACTTCAATGCTGGTCGCCGCTGCTGGATTCACGTTCACGCCGTGGTCGCCGGACTGGCTGGAGAGATCGCCCATCCGCAAGCCGTCCTCGACGATGAGCACGCGATCGCCGTCGAGACCGCGGACGACAGGGCGCGCGGGTCCGGGACCGAAGCTGCGGAGCGCGATGCCGGGCTGGGACTCAATCGTCGCACCCAGCGTGCTCTGAAGATCTTTCGTCAGTTCCTGGCCGCCGAGCACGTCAGTCGCCTGGAACGATTCGAACGCGCTCCGGCCCTCCGGACTCACCGATGTGACTTCGCTGAAATGCAATTCGGGATTGATCCGCAGATCGGACGTCTGTAAACCGACAGCCACCATCAGTTCTGAGCGCAACGGCAGGTAGCCGTCCGCCCGCGCGATCAGGTGATAGCTGCCGGGCGGCACGTCGGCGAACGAGAATTTGCCGTCTGTTCCGGTCCGGACCTGGCGCGAGCCTGTCGGACCCTCGAGGACAATGAGTGCGTTCGGCACGATTTCACCGGACAGACCATTCAGCAGCGTGCCGGACACCGTCCCGGTCTGCTGAGCGAGCAGCGGAACAGCAAAACCAATGAGCAGCAGAAGAAGCATCGAGGAAAACGTTGTCGAGCGCATGCACAGTCCTCGCGCGATTCCGGCGCAGCCGTTCGTCCCAGAACCGTACTGGCGGTCGCCGGCGATGACGACGAGAACTGAATGAATGGCTGCTTCCAGCCGGTGAACGTCCGTAGCAGGCCAACCAACGGCGTGCCCTCAGCCTGATGGAGCGGTCCAATTGTCTAGGGAGAGCGCCGGGCGCATACTTCTCTAGTCAGACCACGTGGGTGAGATGCTGAATCTTGTCGGACTGAGCACCGGCGTCGTCCTCTACGCGATGCTGCTCGCGATGGTTGTCCGTGCGCGTCAGGGGACAGCGCGAGCGTCCTTCGATCCGCTGCTCGTCGCAACCGCGATCCTCGGACTCGTCTGGAATCTCTGTGCGTTGGCGATTTACGAGCTGCCCAGGATCGGCGTGGATGGTCCGTTTCCCTGGCTTTCGGTGATCGGGTTTGCGGCCCTCGGCTTTCTGCCGGCTGTTGTCGTTCATTCGGTTCTGCGTGGCGAGGCGCAGCGGATCCGAGCGGCGACGCGATGGGTGGCGGGGACTGCGTATGCAGTGAGTACGACTGCGGCGATGCTGCAACTCTACAACGCCTCCGTGGGAGTGCAGGTGCCGTCGGTCCTTGGGATGCGGGTACTTACGTACACGTTCGTGGCTTCGGTTGTGCCGCTTGCCGCACTCACGCGAGGGCAGCCGGGCGGCCGCCGTGCTTTGTGGGGCGCGGCACTGGCCGCGTTTGCCGTGTCGGCGCTGCACCTCAGCCAGCTTCATCGAGGCGATGCGTCATGGCCTGTGGAGCTGCTCGGCCACCACGCGTCGGTCCCGCTGGCGCTCGCCATCCTCTATCAGGACTACCCGTTCGCGCTCGCGGATCTCTTCCTCAAGCGAGCATTGACGTTGCTGATCCTCGTCACCGCCGCGTTCGCCGCGATCGCCATCTTCGGTCTGCACGCAGCGTCGTCGCACGAGCTCGTTCGAGTCGATCCGGGTGAAGTCGGGGTGCTCGTCAGCTTGTGGGTCGCGACGGCACTCGCAGCGCCGGCGATTCGGCGGGCATCGTCGTGGTTCGTCGACACCATCGTGCTCCGCAGACCTGACTTCGGACTGCTTCGCGCCACCGTCGCCCGGCACATGCAGGAACGTGAATCGATTCCGGAACTCCTCTCCGACGTCTGCGCATTGCTCGCACCGGCAATGAGCGCGCGGTCGGTCACCTGGCACGAAGTGGCGGCTCGTCTCGACGAGACGACGTCTGGGCCTGTGATGGTCCTCACCGGAGACGAAGCCCGGTCGATGGCGTTCGCCGCGCGCCACTCCAAGTCGTTGCAGCCGAGCCGTCCGGCGGCGATCGTCTTGATTGACGCGGCCGAACCGCCGCGGTACGCGATTGCGATCTCGGATCTGACCGGCGGCCGTCGGTTCCTGTCTGACGATGTCGAAGCACTGGAATTCATCGCTGTGCTGGTCGCGCGACGGATAGACGCAATCCGGATCACGCTCGAGCGCTACCAGCGGGAGCTGAGCGAGAACCAAGCGGCGAAACTCGCGACCGAGGCGGAGCTACGCGCACTGCGCGCGCAGCTCAATCCTCATTTCCTGTTCAACGCACTGACGACGATCGCTCAGCTGGTCGAGGAGGCGCCGAACCGAGCGCTGGACACGATCATGCGGCTGACGTCGCTGCTCCGCGGCGTGTTGCGCTCGGAAGGCGAGTACACGACGCTCGGGCGCGAGCTCGAAATTGTCGAATCGTACCTGGAGATCGAGCAGGCTCGCTTCGAACAGAGACTTCGGGTGCGGGTGGCCGTCCCCGCGCATCTGCGCACACTCCGCGTTCCGCCGCTGGTACTACAGCCCATCGTCGAGAACGCGGTGAAGCATGGCATCGGTCCGCGGGCGGACGGCGGCGAGGTCGTTGTCTCGTCGCGTCTTGAGCCGACTGATGCGGGCGCGAACGACCTGGTGCTGACTGTCCACGATTCCGGCGCCGGCGCAACGCCGCTTGCAATCGCGCATGGACGCGCAAATGGCGTGGGTCTTCAGAATGTCGAACGACGCCTGGCGTATCAGTATCGCGGCGCGGCTTCGCTGACGGTCGATTCCGCTCCGGGCCACGGGACGACGGTCACGATCAGAGTGCCGCTGAGTGTCGACTCGCTGGTCGAGTCGGCCTCGGAGGTCAGGTGACTTCGCGGCTCCGGGTGATCATCGCGGATGACGAACGACCGGCACGGACCTTCCTCGCCTCGCTCCTGCGTTCATTTGATGACGTCACGGTCGTCGGAGAAGCCAGGTCGGGGAAGGAAGCGGTGGCGCTCATCGAGCGCGAACATCCGGACCTCGCGCTGCTGGATCTGCAGATGCCCGAGCTCGACGGCATCGGCGTGGTCCGAACGGTCAAGAAGACGGCCCTGCCGCTCGTCGCCTTCGTCACGGCCTACGACGAGTACGCGATTACCGCCTTCGAAATCAACGCGGTGGATTACCTGCTCAAGCCGGTTGAGAAGAAGCGGCTGCGCGAAACGTTGAATCGGGCTCAGGAGCGCATCGAGCACGCGGAAATCGTGTCAGAACAAGCGAGCCACGTCGATGCCGCGATCGCCGCGTACGAGTCGACAGCCAGACCGCCGTTTGTGGAGCGGATTCCTGTCCGCCAGCGCGATGAAGTGTTGATCGTGCCGGTGCACCAGATTGCATCCATCGTCGCCGAAGGCGAGTTGCTTCACCTGACGACGAGCACCGGCGATCGCTACACGATCAATCACCGCCTCAAAGATCTCCAAGCGCGCCTCGATCCGGCGAAGTTCATACGGTTGGGGCGGGGTACGCTCGCAAACGTGGATCAGATCAACAAGGTCAGCCTGATGCCGGGTGGCAATCATGTGGCCAATCTGACCAACGGGCAGAAGCTGCCTGTCAGTCGTATCCAGTCGCGCGCGCTTCGCGACAAGTTCTTGAAGCTGTGACCGGAACCTTCAAGCGACGAACAGACGGCAAGTGGAGGCTCGAACAGATGCAGACGACGATGCCAATCCGGGCTCTGGTAGTCCCTCTCGCACCTCATGGCATGGTTGGGCGATGAAGTTGAAACGGAGGGTGACCGCGCCGGCGCGTGCCACCGGGGCGCCGTTCCTCCTCAGAATCGAGAGCCGGACGGAGAAGGTTGATCCACGCAAGTATCCCTTCAACATCCGCGCTCTGTCTCACGGGATTGACTTGACGCTTCGCAGCAAGGTCACCTTCTTCGTCGGTGAAAACGGTAGCGGCAAATCTACGCTTCTCGAAGCGCTGGCGGAGTGCTGCGGGTTCAATCCCGAAGGCGGCAACCGTGATCATCACCGCGCGACGTTTGCCGACCGTTCCCCGTTAGCCCGGGCCCTCAGGTTGTCGTGGCGGCCAAAAGTCACCGAAGGGTTCTTCATGCGCGCGGAGAGCTTCTACAACTTCGCGACGTACATCGAGCAGGTATCGGACCTGCGCGCGTACGGCGGAAAGTCCCTGCACGGGCAATCCCACGGGGAATCCTTCATTTCTCTGTTCGCCAATCGCTTCGAGCGGGGAATCTACATTTTGGATGAGCCGGAGGCGGCGCTGTCGCCGCAACGGCAACTCTCGTTCCTCAAGATCATCCACGACCTTGCGACACCTGGACATGCGCAGTTCATCATCGCGACTCACTCACCCATTCTTCTTAGCTACCCGGATGCGGTCCTCTTCGATCTCGATGCCGATACCATCCGGGAGATCGACTATCGTGAGACAAAACACTTCCTCATCACCCGCGACTTCCTCAACTCACCCGACAGCTTTCTCAAGCATCTCCTCGGCAGGGTGGATGATCACGAATGATGCTTAGCCAGACAGCCGGAACACCTGCACGTCGGACGGCAACTCGTCGTCGAACACGAGCGGCGTCTCCCGCCATTTCAACCGCCGTCGTCGCCGAAGGAAGAGCACGACGATAAAGAGCAGCGCCGCAAAGACCAGGATCGGCGCCGGCAATCGTCCGCGCAGGCTGGCCATTTCCACGGCGCTGCCGACCGTGCTGACGAGCAGGAAACCGCTCACCCCGGCAAGAGAGAACTGTGCCACCGAGTGCTTACCGGGGATGTAGGAACACGTGAACGGGATCCGCCGCCAGTCGCGAAGCAGCGCTTCCGCCCACAGGAACCCGAATACGCCGGTTATCGCCGATGCAACGATGGCGCGCGGGCCGGCGACCAGCCACTGAATCGGCAGTGTCAGCCCGATCGGCAGAAGTGCCGCAAACAGCGTGATCAACCGATCGGCCGCGTGCAGTTGATCGGGGCGGATCGCGTCGTGTTCCGTCATTCGAAAAACCCAGTTCGCTTTCGGCTCGACCGGCAGCGCCAGCGACGCCCTGGCCGCGATGCCGAGCACGACAATCAGGGGGAACGGAATTCCTGTCACCGCGCCGAGAATCTCCGTCCGCGATGCCTCGAATCCGCGAAGCCACGTCATCATGCCGCTGCGGAGCAGACTGTTCACCGCCAGCGCCAGGCCGCAGGCTGAGAGGCCGATGACGACGCCCTGATGCAGGGCGCTCCGGCCGAGCGTGGCTGCCGTGAAATCGAGCACGGCGGCGCGCGCAGGATTCTTCGCCGACCGCCCGCGGCGCGGGCGGCGTCCCGGTACATCGAACGAATGAAGCATCACCCGATCGAAGCGACGATACAGGATGACATAGCTGCCCAACGCGATGACTGCAGCGGAGATGGAGGCGAAGACCGCCAGCTGCGCGAGCTGAATGAAATAGGGATCGCGATGGCCCAGCAGCACACGGTCCAGACCCATGAACCATGCCGGCGGGACCAGAACGAGGCGGCGGGAGTGTTCGGCGAGTGCGCCACTTTGCGCCGGCAGCGCCATGACGAGCGGCAGCGCCAGCACCATGGCACCGAGCATCAGGGTTCGCATGATGCTCGATACCGCTCTGACGTAGCTCCGCGGCGTACAGGTGATCAGCAGGCCGTTCATCGCCACGATCGTCAGGAGCGCGAACGCCGAGCCCGTGACCCCGGCGCCCCAGAACGCGAGCACGCCGAGCGGCGTCGCGTCGATCGCCCAGCGGCCGGCCGAGATCCGCATGACGAGCGGCGTGACGGACACATGGCTGGTCAGGGTGAAGACGCCGGCGAACAGCGCCAGCGCCGCCAGCTTCGCGCCGAAGACGACGCGGCGGGCGACCGGCAGCGGCATGAGCACGCGAAAATCGGTTTCGTCCGGGAACAGCGAATGGCTCACCAGAACGGTCAGCAGCGCGACGATCCACATCGGCAGGGCGATCGCCAGCGTCATGTCTGCCACGAGCGCCTGCGCGTATGGCTCCGCCGTGGCCGCCGCAGAGAGTGCCGCGTACTTCTTCCCGTACATGTACACGATGAGCAGTCCCAGCGAGATGAGCAGCGACATCAGGCCGATGACCACGCGCACGAATGCGTCGGCGCCTTCCTGGGTGAATACGCCGAAATCGAACAGCGCGTGGAAGAAATGGCTCGTGAGCAGACCGGCGGGCCGATCACGGAGCCTGGCCATCATGCGTGCTGGGTGACGTCGAGAATCCGCCGTGCAACAGGCCTGTAGTCCTCCTGCTCGGTGACCCGCACGAAGAGCTGTTCGAGCACGTCGGCATGCCCGTCCCGGTGCTCCGACACGTGGTGCTCGGCCACGAGGCGCCCCGCCGACAGGATGACCGCGCGCGAGCACACCTTCTCGACCATGTCGAAACGGTGGGTGCTGAACAGAATCATGCGTCCCTCGGCCACGAACATGTCCAGCAGGGCGCGAAACAGCAGGCTGGCATTGACGTCGAGGCCCGAGAACGGCTCGTCGAGCACGAGCAGATCCGGATTGTGCAGGAGCGCCGCGGCGAGCAGCACGCGCTGCCGCATCCCTTTCGAGTAGGCGGCCATCGTGCTGTACCGGCTGTCCCAGAGGAGAAAGAGGCGGAGAAGCTCCGGCACGTTCCGATCGAGCCGGCCCTGGGGGATCTCGCGGAGACGTCCCACCAGCGTCAAGTACTCGGCGGCCGTGAGATGCGTGTAGAGATATGGTTCTTCAGGGACGTAGCCGATGCGGCGCTTGTAGGCGATCGGATCCTCGTCCTGCCTGCGCCCGTCGAGCGCAATGGATCCAGCGCTCGGCTCGATCAGGCCGACCACCATGTTGACCGTCGTGCTCTTCCCGGATCCGTTCGGACCGAGGTAGCCGACGGCCTCGCCGCGATTGACGGTAAAACTGACGTGGTCCACGGCGAGCAGGCCGCCGTACCGCTTCGTCAGCGCTCGGACTTCGAGCATGCGTCGGCCTCGTCACCGTCACGCGCGCACGTGTTTACGGTACGAGAGCACCAGGGTCGTGGCGGCAACGATCGCGGCAGCACAGACGACCGGCGCCACGGCATCGTGCGTCAGCACGAGACCGGTCAGGACGATGACGATCCCGAGGCCGACCATCGCGTAGCCGCCGGCACGATGCACCTGCTGCCAGAGCTGCGCGTTGGTGAGCGTGCGCGTCGTGCGGACGCCGACGGCGATGTTCGGGCGGGTGCGGGGCAGCAGGTTCCCGATGGCGACCAGCACCACGCCGAGCAGCACGACGACCGCGCGGCCGGCGGACAGCCGGAAGCCGGCAGCGTCTAGCGCACCGGCGAGCCCGACCATCACCAGAAGATGGAGCGCGAGGACGAACATCAGTACCCGCAGGACGATCGCGTGGTATGTGAGCTCGAAAGCGCCGTTGCCGGTACGGATGGGGTCGTGCTTCCAGAGGCTGCGGAACACAGTGTAAATCACGAGGGCCGTGGTCGGCAGCGTGAACGCGATCAGAATTCGCGCGGAGGGCATCTGCTCCAGGAACGCGCCGGGGAGCATCGGGTAGGCGATGAGGCCGGCGAGGTAGCCCAACACGATCACCACAATCGCCTGCGCCTGGAGGTATCGTTTCAGCGTCATCGCCAGGCCTCCTGGGTGCGGCGCCGGCCCGGCGCCTCCTGCCGAAGCGGTTTGATCCAGGCCATGAGATGCTGGACCAGATCCTGGAAGACCGACGTGTTCAACTCGTAGTAAATCGCCTGGCCCTTGCGTTCGGTGACGACGAGCCCGCCGGCGCGGAGGACGGCGAGATGCCGGGAGATGGTGGGCCAGGTCGACTGAAACTGGTCGGCGATCTCGCCCGAGGTGCGCGGGCCGGCGCGGAGGACGTCGAGGATCTGTCGCCGCGTTTCGTCGTCCAGCGCGCGAAAGACCGCGTTCGGCAGCCGTCGTTGTGCTTTCATGATTAGCATATTAACTAAGTAACACCGGTATTGTCCAGGACGGGACCCGCGAGCATCACAGATAGAGAAGGGCGCGCGGAGGCCTGGCGGGCACGTCCAGTCGCGCGCGGCTTGTCTGAGCTCTCGAGCCTTTCAATCTCCGCGGCTGGACACTACAATCGGCGGCGTTCTACGAAGAGTGGAAGATGCCAATGGCACCAAGGCGGCTGGCGTGCAGGTCGTGAAGATCGCCAGCGAGAGCTGGGAATTCGAACAGATCCACCGGCTGAACCATCAGACCTTCGCCGGGGAAATTCCCCAACATCCGCAGCATGAGTCGGGACGGCTCGTCGACCGGTTTCACGACGAGAACACGTACGTGATCGGGCTTGTCGATCGCCGGCTCGCCGGCATGGTCGCCATTCGCGACCGCCGGCCGTTTTCGCTGGATGGCAAGTTGCCGAATCTCGAGTCGTACCTCCCGGCGGGGCGGTCGATGTGCGAGCTTCGCCTGCTGGCAGTTGTGAAATCGAAGCGCCGGGGACGGTTGCTCACGGCGCTGTTCGACCTGGTCTGGCAACACTGTCTGCGACAGGGGTACGATCTGTGCCTGATTTCCGGAGTCACCAGCCAGCTCAAGCTGTATCGACACCTTGGCTTCGAACCGTTCGGACCACTCCTCGGAGAAGCACCGGCACAATTCCAGCCGATGATGGTGACGCTCGAACGATTCGCGCCGCGCGCCGCCAGACTCTTTCGGTCATCGGCGCCGACGCGCCAAGCGGCTGCAAATTTTCTCCCCGGTCCGGTGACCGTGCACGAAGCTGTCACGTGCGCGCTTGGACGCCCGCCGGAATCCCATCGGTCGAACGGCTTCCTGACGGACCTCGATGCGGTGAAGACGCGATTGCGTCATCTGGTGAGCGCCGAGCGCGTCGAGATTCTGCTCGGCAGCGGGACCACCGCCAATGATGTGATCGCGGGCCAGTTGTCACAGGAGCGCACATCGGGCGCCATCCTGACCAACGGTGAGTTCGGCGAACGCCTGGTCGATCACGGCCGTCGCTGGGGACTCACCTTCGACGTGCTCGCCAGGCCTTGGGGAAAGCCGTTCGATCAGGCCGGAGTCCGCCGGATCCTCGAGCGCTCGCCCGCACCCGGGTGGCTCTGGTTCGTCCACTGCGAGACGTCGACCGGGATGATGAACGACCTCGAGGCGCTGCGCGCGATCGCGACGGCTGCAGGCGTCAAGGTATGCGTCGACGCGATCAGCTCGATCGGTACCGCGCCGGTCAATCTTCAGGGCATCTACCTCGCGTCCTCGGTCAGCAGCAAGGGACTTGGTGCCGTGCCGGGAGTCGCGATGGTGTTCTACGATCACGACGTAGCCGTGGCGCCCAGGTTACCGCGCATCCTGGATCTGGGACTCTATGCGCGCGACCGCGGCGTCCCGTTCACGCATTCGTCGAACCTGGTCGGCGCCCTGCACACCGCATTGCAACGTGTGGACTGGGACGCCCGCTTTCGAGAGCTGGCCAGCACCGGTGTCTGGCTGCGGACGCTCTTGACGCGGCTCGGCTTCGAACTGGTCGGCTCTGCCGCCCCCGCGCCGGCGATCGTGACCATCGCGCTGCCCCCGGCAGTGAACTCGCTGGATGTCTGCACCGCGCTCGAGCGACAGGGATACCTGGTCAGCGCGAAGAGTCGGTATCTGCTGGAGCGGAACTGGGTGCAGCTGTGTTTGATGAGTGAATCGGATCGGGCCCGATTGTTCGCGGTTTCGACTACCCTCCACCAGCTATGTGGCGATCTTTCCTCCACAGCCGCTACGCTCCGCTGCTGACTCACGCGAGCCTGCTGCTGCTCACGGCGCTGCTGTTCGCGATACTGCTGCGGTTCCGGTTCCTGATCGCGTTCGTGCCCTGCGCGCTCCTCCAGCACCGCATTGGCATCCTTCTGCACGAATACATCCACGGTATTCCGTTTCGGCGCTACCGGACGAATTTGGCGGTGCTCAGCGTCTGGGACGGCCTGTTCCTGACGTTCGGCCTGTTCGAGCTGTTTCGCGGTACGCACCTGGGCCATCATCGCTGGCTCAACACGCCGCGCGAGGGCGCGTATCCGGCGTCCGCCGAGCGGAGGCGAGGCGCCTGGAACACGATCACCGCCGTGGAAGGGATTCAGCACCTGATCTACCTTGGTCAATCGTTCCGAGGCAGACATCCTCACGTGATCCGCTCACGAATCGCGCTGGGCGCTGTCGAGAGCCTCGTGTGGGTTCTGTTTTGGGCTTACATCGGCATGCCCGTTGTCGTGCTCAAACTGCTGGCTTTGACGGCGTACAACACGTCGATCCCGATTTCGTTGCGCGGCGCCCTGGAACACCATAGCTATCGAGGCGACCCGGGATTCGCGAACGAGTATCGAGTGCTCATACCACTCTTCAATCTGAACAAGCATATTCATCATCACGAACGTCCGCGATGTCCCTGGTATTTGCTCGAGTACCGGACGAACCGGCCGCTGTGGACCCTGCACTATTTCACGCACTGGTTCAGGGTCTATCTGAAGCGGGATTACGTTCTGATGCAGCCCTTCCGCGCGCCGGGTCATCGAAATGAATAGTTCACGCGCAGCGGAACACCGGGCGAAGCATGCCGCCGGAGCGCTGCTCTTTACAGCCTACATCGCCGGGCTGCTGCTGGTGATCATTCCGCCGCTGTGGATGGCGTTGCTGGTGCTTCCGCGCGGCCGCCTGCCGGATCGACTGCTGCGGCGAAGTGCTCGAATTGCGATTCTCCTCAGCGGCTGCCGGCTTCGCGTCCGCGGCCTCGAACACCTCGAGGCGTGCGGATCGGCGGTTCTCGTCGCCAATCACGGCAGCTATCTCGATTCGGTCGTGCTCATGGCGGCCGTTCCCATCGACTACCTGTTCGTGGTCAACCATCGTGCGGCGGCGTGGCCGTTCGTCGGCCTGGCGATCCGGGCGGTCGGCCACCTGGTCGTCGACCGAACGAGCGGCGCCGATCGGCGCGCGTGTACCCGAGCGATGCTCGACACGCTTCGCCAGGGTCGGTCACTGTTGGTGTTTCCCGAAGGGACGACTCATCGCAACAGCAGGCTTCTTCCCTTTCAGCCGGGTGCGTTCCGAACCGCGATCGCGGCAGGACGACCTGTCATCCCGATTACACTCCGCGGGACAGACGACATCTGGCCCAGGGATTCGTGGACGCTTCGTCGAGGTTACCTGGACGTCACGATTCACGACCAGATTTCCTCCGCCGATCAGGGACGACGCGCAATTCTTCATCTGAGCGAGAAGGTGCGCGAGCAGATGCAGCACGAGGTGGGCTAGTCATTGATCATTGATCATTGGTCATTGGTCGTTAGTGCGGACCGATGACCAACGACTAATCTAACGACCAACGACTAACGACTAAGATCTTTCCATGTTGCCCCTGTCGCAGCTCGAGGTGCTGGTGGTCGACTGTCAGGCCACGGCCGCGGCCCCGCGCGGGCATCTCCTCGAGATTGGTTGGGCGCCGGTGCGCGCGACGGCCACACACGTGCAGGCCCGCCTGATCAAGCTCCCGGACCGTGAACGGATTCCGCCGGCCGTGGCGCGGCTGACCGGCATCTCCGAGCCCATGATGCGAGCCGGCACCGAGGCCCGCACCGCCTGGCGCGAGTTGTCGGACCTGGCCGCAAGGCTCGGTCAGCAGCCGGCGCCCACCGTTGCCCATTTCGCCCGTTTCGAACAGCCCTTTCTCTGCTCGTTGGCCGGCGGCGCGCCCCCACTCGACCTCGTCTGCACGCACGATATCGCCCGGCGCCTCCTGCCCGGCCTGCCCCGCCGCAGCCTGCGTGCGCTCACCGGGTATTTCGGCCGAGCGGTTGGTGCGTTCCGCCGGAGCGCCGACCACGTGGAAGCCACCGCGTTCGTCTGGCGAGAGCTGGTGCGATTGCTCGATGCGGAGGGTGTTTCGACGTGGAGCGCGCTGCACGAGTGGCTTGCCGCGCCTGTGGATCCGGCGACGCGCGCCCGCCGTATCTGGCCGCTGCCGCGCGAGGTACGACTCTCTCTGCCGGATGCTCCGGGTCTCTATCGCATGCTGCGAACAAGCGGTGACGTGCTCTACGTCGGCAAGGCCTCGTCACTCCACGGCCGGGTCAACAGCTACTTCCATCAGCAGCACGGCGTGCCGGAGCGGATGCTCGAGATGCTCTCGCAGGTGCGCGCGGTCTCGTTCGAGGTCACCCCGAGCGCCCTCGAAGCGGCGCTCGTCGAGCCCGACGAGATCAAGCGCTGTCGGCCGCCCTACAATGTCGCGCTCACCGCCGAAGACCGCCAGTTGTGGTTCACGGCGGCGGATCTCTCCGAGCGCAGCCCGCACAGCTCGCCGCGCTGTCCCGTCGGTCCGTTTCCGTCTGCCGCGATGCTCGACCAGTTCGCCGCGCTCGCTCGCGGGAGCCGCGCCGCTCTCGGCCGCGACCGGTGGGCGCCCGACGCAGAAGTCTTCAGCGCGGGCCATGCGCGATTCTGCGCCGCCCACTCCGGGTTGTCGCGCAACGATCTCGGCGCCTGTTCGAGGCTCCTGCTCCTGGGCACACGGCTGTGGCGAGAGGGCCGGCGGGATCGCGATGTCGACCCGGACGAGGGAACCTCGGCCCCCGAGTGGACGCCCGAGCAGGTGCAAGTCTCTCTGGAGCGGCTCGCGTTGCGGGCGGCGCTGGCGCGGCGCCGGGCGAGTTGGCTGACCCGCCTCGTCGACGCGTCCGTCGTCTGGAGCGAGCCTGGCGTCGGAGGTCGGCTGATCGTCATCGAGAACGGCGAGATCGCCATCCGCGGCTCCGTCGAATGCGACGCCACGCCGCCGATTCCACCCGGCCACCGGCGACCCGTCGGCGCACGTCATGAGGCCTTCACGATCGCGCGCCTGGATCGGTTGCGCGCGCTCACGACCGAGCTCAAGCGGCTGGTGTCCGCTGGCGCTCCCGTCGCGCTGCGATTTGGCGCCGCCCCGCCGCTCGCCGGCACGCGTCTCGTCTATGCGCTTTCATGGGTGTGACATCGATCCGCGTGTCCCGTCTGCGACGCTCACGGCCGCAGCCGAGCGCTGGCCGCCGCGCAGTGTGATGCTCGCGCGCCAGACGGCCGGGCGAAATCACAGGCTTCGAACCGATCCTGCTTGAACTTCATTGATGATGATGACGCATGCGACAACGGCTACCACGGAGGACCGGAGGACGCGGAGGTTCAGCCCTGAACACCAGAAGATTTTGCCTCCGTGTCCTCCGCGTCCTCCGCGGTTGATCCCATCGCCGGCCGTGCAAGCGCCGGCTAGTGGCGATCGTCGGCCTTGAGCTCTGTCAGTAACGTGGCGGTCTGCTCGCGCAGGCGCGTCAGCGTATCCTGCGCCTCGCTCCACCGCCGCTCCTCGGCGCGCACGAATCGGGCGTAGGGCGCGATGGCGTCGGCGAGCCGGTGGCCGCTCTGCTCGCGCGCCCGATCAAACTCGCTTCTCAGCGCCGCCGTCAATCGCACGCGCAGGGCCGCCACCTTCTCGTCGAGCATCGCCTTCGCACGCCGCCGCCGGGCCGGGATGATCAGGAAACCAAGGCCGAGCACGAGACTCGCGAGCAGAAGACCGGTCACATCGGCGGCGACCGTCGACGCGGCGACGGTCACCGCCGTGCCCAGGCCGAGGGCAGCACCTCCCGCGGCAGCGGCGGCCGCCACTGCGACGCGCGCTTGATCGGCGATGAGCTCGGCCTCGCGGCGCTTGTCGTACGTATCGACGACGCGTTGTGCTTCGCGTCCCACCGAGTCCATCAACCTGCTGCGGTCGCTGTGAAAGTCGCCGACCTCGGGCGCGCCCAGCATGCGGGACGCGTGCTGTCGGTGACGCGCGAGCAGCTTGCTCGTGACCGCCTGCCACTGACGGAAGTCCTGATCGACGAGCCAGTCGATCAGTTCCGTCACGCGCCGTTCGACCTGTACCGGCGCGTCGGCGACGACCTTCTCCTCGAATTCCTTCTGCATCCGCGCGCGATTGAGCAGGTCGACGACGCGGCCGATGCGGAGCGTGTCCTCGAAAAAGCGGTGGCCGCGCGCTTCCATGTCCGCCAGTTCCTTCTCCGCCGCCGTCATCCGCAGCGCGAAGCCGCGCTCCAGGTCCTCGCGATACAGCGCCAGCTGACGCTCGATATCGGCCAGCAGCTGCAGGTCCTCTTCCACGAGCGTGAGCCGCTCGGAGGCGATCGTCAGGTAGCGTGCCGCGAGCGCCTGGCCGACGCCCAGCGGGTTCGCCAGCTTCAGCCGGAAGCGGCTCCTGGCATCGAGGGTGTCGCGCAGATATCGTTCCAGCGCCTCAAAACGGCTCGGCGCCCAGAACGACGGCTCGCCGTGCTTGGCGCGCTGCGCCAGCCGCGCGCTCACCGGCAGCACGTCGGGGGTGAGTCCGAGCAGGTCGCGAGCGGCATCTCTGACGAACGTGAGCACCTCTTCGAGTTCGGACGCCGTGCTGAGAATGTCCACCTTATTGAGGACGATCACGATCTTCTTGCCCCAGTCGCGGATGGTCGTCAGAAAGATCCGCTCCGTCTCGGTGAACGGACGATCGGCCGCGGTGATGAACACGACCAGATCCGCTCGTGGCACAAAGTCGGTCGTGAGGCGCTCGTGCTCCCGCAGGATCGCGTTCGTCCCCGGCGTGTCGACAACGCTGACGTCACGCAGCAGCTCGAACGGTGCGGTCACGACGCGGACACCGTCGGGGCCGGCCCCGCGGCTGACGCTGTCGCCGTACTTCAAGAGTTGGATCTGGGCGGTCGTCGGCGTCACACCCTCCTGCAGCAGAGCCTGTCCGACGAGCGCGTTGATGAAGGCGCTTTTTCCAGAGTTGAACTCGCCCACAATGACGAGGATGAACAGCTCGTCGAGCTGACGCATCGAGGCGGCGAGTGCGGCCTGATCACTACCCGATGCGCCGAACTGGATCAGCGTGTCACGCAGGCTTGCGAGCAGATCGCGTGCGTGTGCCAGATGAGCTTCCGATTCCGCGTCCAGCACACGCAACATACCTGAGCTCGACGCAAAACCAGCGCCGTCGGGAGTTCATCAGGCGCCGCGGGCGCGCCCCGGATCGGAGTCTCGGTTTCGCGCTCGATAGCAAACCGAACGCCACCGCGATGTGCCGCCGGCGGCCCGTAACCCGGGGAGCTCTTCAGGCTTGCGCTCGTGACGCCCGAACCTCGCGAGCTGACGCGCCGCAGGCTACCAGATGCCGGCGTCGTCGGAGAGCTTGCGGTCGATCGCGTATGCGGCGCTGATCAGCCCCAGATGTGTGAACGCCTGCGGGAAGTTTCCCAGGTGCTCGCCGTGCGGGCCCAGCTCCTCAGCGTAGAGACCAAGGTGGTTGGCGTACCCAAGCATCTTCTCGAACACGAACCGCGCTTTCTGCACGTCACCTGAGCGGGCCAGCACTTCCGCGTACCAGAACGAGCACATGTTGAACGTGCCTTCCTCGCCGAGGAGCCCGTCGACGGGCGGGGTGCAGATGCGATACCGGAACACGAGCGAGTCGTCGACGAGGTCCTGCTGAATCGCCCGAAGAGTAGACAGCCATCGCGGGTCCGTCGGGCTGATGAACCTGACCATCGGCATCAGAAGCGTCGAGGCATCCAGACTGGTCGAGCCCTTGTACTGGACGAACGCCTGGCGCTTCGGATCCCAGAAGCTCCGGTAGATGTCGGCGTAGATCGCGTCACGGGTTTCACGCCACCGCTTGAATGGGTATGGAAACGAGCGGCGATCGGCGAGGCGGATGCCACGGTCGACGGCCACCCAGCAAAGCAGCCGCGAGTACAGGAACTCCCGGCGTCCGCCGCGCACCTCCCAAACGCCCTCGTCGGGCAGTTGCCAATGCTCAGTGACCCAGTCTACGAGACGGACGAGGTTGTGCCAGAGATCGTGTGAGATCGGCCGGCCGAACTTGTTATAGAGATAGACCGACTCCATGAGCTCGCCGTAGATGTCGAGCTGAAGTTGATCGTAGGCGCCGTTGCCGATCCGGACCGGCGCGGAGCCTTCATAACCCTCGAAGTTGGTGAGGATCTCCTCCGTGAGAACCTTGTGGCCGTCGATGCCATACATCACCTGCAAGGAGCCGTCGGGGTTGAGATCCTCGCAGCGGTCCTTGATCCAGCGCATGAACGCTTCCGCTTCAGCCGTGTACCCAAGCCGGATGAGCACGTACAGCGTGAACGACGCGTCGCGGATCCAGGTGTAGCGGTAGTCCCAGTTGCGCTCCCCGCCCAGTTCCTCCGGGAGACCGAATGTCGGCGCGGCGACGAGCGAGCCGTGCTCGGCCGACACCAGGAGTTTGAGCACCAGCGCCGAGCGGTTCACCATCTCGCGCCAGCGCCCTTGATACTTCGAGTGCGCGATCCAGGTGCGCCAGAAGTTCACCGTCTCCTTGAACGACTGGGCGACGAAGTCGGGATTCTCCGAGGGACTCGGCTCGCCCGGGTGGGCCTGCTCCATGACGAAGGCCGTCTTCTCGCCGGCGCGCAGCGTGAACCGGCCGACGGCAGCGCCGTCCTTCACCTCGAGCGGGACGTGGGTCCGCAACCGCAACGTCATGCGGTCGGGCGAATCGGACTCGAACAGCAGCTCACCGTCCCGGACTTCGACTCTGTGACTGGCGCGCCCGTAGTCGAACGCGGGACGGAACAGGACATCGAACGAAACCTGGCCGCGGACACATTTGGCCCGCCGCACCAGCGTCTTGGCAGCGTGGTGGCGTCTGTCGATGTGCATGAAGTCCGACACCTCGCCGACACCGCAACGATCGAGCCTCCGCGTGATGAGCACGTTCGTATCCGGCAGGTACATCTGCTTCGTCGTGCCCGCATCGAGGCAGGGACGGATCTGGAAGCGCCCCCCGCGCTCCGCATCGAGTATTGCCGCGAAGATCGTCGGCGAGCCGAAATGCGGGTACGACATGAAGTCGACCGAGCCGTTCGTTCCGATCAGGGCGACGGTGTGGAGATCTCCGACGATGCCGTAGTCCTCGATCGGCAGGTACGTACCCTTGCTCACCGGGCTCCTCCTGTTATGAAATGAACCACTAACCCTGAAATGACAGATCCACTACGGAGGACACGGAGGAAAGGAGGAAAAGTCCTGTTCAGGATTGAACCTCCGCGTCCTCCGCGGTAGCTAACCAACTGTTGCCGCTCATTGGGCGAGATGTCCAAGCCCCATCCTTCTCAGGAGCCCTTTGAATCTGGGATCCTCTCGCACAGGATCGAACTCGACGGCGGCCGTGATCAGTATCAAAGACCCGTCGCGCTCCTCGAAGGCGCGATCGAGGCAGTGAAAGAGGATCTCGAGATCGCCAAGGCCGAGATGGATCAACGCGATCCACATCGGAGAGACATAGCTGTGTGTGGCGCGCGCGGTGAGTTCCTCGAGATGCGCGTTCGCGCGCTCTCGGTTTCCCGAACGGCCATAGGCATAGCCGAGGGCGCCGATGTGGTTTGCCGACCGGCCGCCCAGCTCGATCGCCGTGTTGAACTCTTCGAATGCCCGGTCGAACTGCCCCTGTTGGGTCCAGGCATCACCCAGCGCATAGTGCGCAAAGGTGAAGGAAGGCTCCAGCGCCAGAACCTTTTCGAACCGATCGATCGCGCGATCCAGGTCGTGGTGGAAATAGTGGACGTACCCGATCTGCGTCTTCAGCTGGAGGTCGAGAGGATCCAGTTGCTCGGCCTCTTCCAGCTCCTTGAAGGCCTGATCGTACCGCCGCTCGAGAAGCGCGAGGCGCCACGCATTCCAGAGATGCGCCGCCGCCGATCCGGGAGCGAGCTGGAGGGCATGAATCAGCCCCTGCTCCGCTGCTCTTCGATCCCACTCGTGGTTCATGGCGATCAGCGCGCGCACCTTGTGAGCATCGGCCAACGTGGGGTCGAGTTCCAGAGCTTTTTCGACGGCCCACCGAGCCTGCGGCACGGTCTCGTTGGCTGGAAGTATGCCCGGCCCAGAGTAAAGCCACACGTGGGCTTCTGCAAGCGCGGCGTAAGCAGGAGCGAAACCGGAATCCTGAGTGATGGCTTCGCGGAATTCGACGATGGCCCGCCGCATCGAGTCGCCTGTCCATTTGTTCAACGCGTACAGGCCCTTCAGGTACGCGTCGTGGGCGAGGACGTCGAACGGTGCCCGGTGCTCCGGCGGCCGGCCGGCGAGTCCCATCCGAAGCTCGCTCACGATCGCGGCGGCGATCTCGTCCTGAACGGCAAAAACGTCCGAGAGCTCGCCATCGAAGCGCTTGGACCAGAGTTGATAGCCGTCCTCTGTGTCGACGAGCTGCGACGTGACGCGTACGCGGTCGCCCGCCTTCCGAACGCTGCCCTCGAGCGCCGTCCCGACCCTCAGTCTCCGGCCGATCTCCGTCATCTCGAGGTCTTTACCCTGAAAGGCGAACGCCGATGTCCGGGAAATCACGCGCAACCCGGGAACTTTCGTCAGGGTATTGATGATCTCCTCTGTGATCCCGTGACAGAAGTACTCCTGATCCTGGTGTGGGCTCATATCGACGAAAGGGAGCACGACGATCGAAGACGGCCTCCCATTTTTGGCCGGCGCTCTCGCCGCGGTCGCCGGGCGAGCGGTCGAGGAATCGATGCGTCGCAAGTCCTCGAGGAAATCGTCAGCCGACCGAGGGCGCCGCTCAGGGTCCTTTTCGAGCGCTTTGTCGATGAGGGCCGCCAGCGACACCGGCAGCGCCGGGTTGAAGGTCAACGGCGAGGGTGGCCGCCGGTTCAGGAGCTGATCGAAAACCACCGCCGGCGTCTCGCCCTCGAACGGCGCTCTCCCGGTCGTCATCTCGAAAAGAATGACTCCCAGCGCGAAAAGGTCGGTGCGTGCGTCGACTGTCTTTCCGAGCGCCTGTTCCGGAGACATGTATCCGACGGTGCCGACAGTGCCCCGGCTGGAGATCTCGCTGACCGTCGTGACTCCCTCCGGATCCCGCATCGATGCGGGCCTGAGCAGCTTTGCCACTCCGAAATCGAGGATCTTGACGCGACCGGCTTCGGTGATCACAACGTTCCCGGGCTTCAAGTCGCGATGCAGGACTCCCGCAGCATGAGCACACGCAAGGCCCTCGGCGATCTGAACCGCGAAGCCGAGCGTTTTCGGCAGCGCAAGCGGAGCATTGATCAAGTGCTCGCGCAGGCTCCGGCCCTGAACAAGTTCCATCGTCATGAAGATCAGCCCGTCCGCTTCCTCGATCGAGTAGAGGTGCACGATGTTGGGGTGATTGAGGGCCGCCGCGGCCCTGGCTTCGCGCTGAATCAGCGCGAGGCGCTCGACCGATGCGGAGACTTCCGGACGAGGCAGCTTGAGCGCGACTCGACGATCGAGCCTCGTGTCCTGGGCGACGTATACGTCCCCCATGCCGCCGCTGCCCAGCTGCGCCAGGATCAAATAGTGACCGAGTTGTGTACCGATCACGGCGGGAACGAGCTCCGGCCGCATTTGCAGCGTCCGGCTTCGGGGGTTCCACGGTGCCAGACGCGCGTCCGGCACTCAGGGCACGACCACTTGTCGTCCAGCATCGCAATGCGCTGCAGCGCCGCTTCCACTTCGCTCGCTCCGGCACGGCCGCGGCCGGCATGCGCCGCCACGTTCAGTGTCGCCCCGACGTCGGCCTCCAGATGCTTGAGGAGCGGCTCGAGCGACTCCAACAGGGGCTTCGCGTGCTCCTTCAGCATCCGCCGTACTCCCTTGAAGAGTTCACCCAGCTCCCGCTTGTCGTTCGCCTGGCCGCGGCGGAAGGGGAGCGGCGCGCACAGCGCCTCGCAAATCTCCTGCAGCAATTCCTCGAGTGCGCGGCGTGCCCTGGTGGCAGCGTCGTGGACGTCGCCGCGCTCGAGCCGTTCGCGGGCATTCCGGAGGATGTCCGTCGTTTCATACTGCGTCGTCCGCGGCCCCGAGGCATAGCTCCACGACGTGAACTCGAGCCTGCGCCAGGACGGCGCGCGGCGGCTCAGATGCTCGAAGAACTGCTGGTCGTGAGTGAGCACGATGAGCTGCCACGCGGAGAAGCCGTCGGCGAGAAGCTCGGCGAGCCGTCCGCGGTGCTCGACGTCGAAGCTGTTGATCACATCGTCGAGGAGGAGAAAGCCGATCTGCTGGTTGAAGCTTTCCGCCATGGCCAGGAACAGCGCAATCGCAAGCGAGTTCAAGTGTGACTCGCTGAGAACACCGTGAGGCGGGCGCTGGCGCGAGCCGTAGAACTCGATCGCCAGCTCGACGCCCTTGGCCGTCCACGGCTCGACGCTCACCGCATCGAGGTCCTCTCCCGGATGGAGGGCGGAGTAGATCTCGGCGACCCGGCGGCTGATCCGCTTCAAAAGCTCGGTCAGGTCTCGCTTCTGCTTGTCCTGATACGCGTCGAAGACTCGCTCGGCGAGATCCAGCGCGCGGCCGGCTCGCGCGGCTTTCTTCTCGGCCAGCCGCCAGGCATTCACCTGCTGGCATAACGCGGCGAGCATGACCAGCTGCGCGTCGCGCGTGCCGGGTTCCGGTGGCGACGCATTTCGAGCGAGAGTGCCGGCCGTACGGTCCCACTTGCGGACGGCGGACAGCGCTCTCGTGATCGTCTCGATCTCGACGGGCGCGAGTGCGGCGACGCTCTCTCTGAGCGCGGCGTGCGGGAGACCTGGGACCGGCGCCAGCTCGAGGTCCATGGCCCGCGCGCGATTGTGAATCGAGACCCGTTTGTGCTGCGCCGCCTCGAGATCGTCTGCCACCTGGGCAACCGGGTCGCGGAAGCGCTCCAGGTCTCGAGACGCCTCCATCATTTCGACCAGCGCACTCTCGATTCTCCGGGCCAGGTTCTCGTGATCCACGGTCTGGCCGCAGAGCGGGCAGCGCCCATCGTCGATCGAACCGGTTTCGAAGAGGCGTTTCGCCTCGCGCACCAACGCGGCCCGCGGCAGAAGCCGCGCCCGCCCGGAGGAAACGAGGTCGTTCCACGCTTCAACGGCACGGCTGTCGGGGGCCGGTGTGCGCAGTGTCTTGATCTCGGCCAGCAGACTCTCACGGTCGGACGCCTCGGAAACGGCCACATTTGCGCCAACCGCTGTGGTCAGCCAGGACGGATCCACCACCTGATCGAGAGACGGGGGTGGATCGATGCCGAGTGTCCGGCAGATCTGCTGGAAATTGGCGAGAACGGTGTCATGGGTGACTTCCTCGGATCCCGACGCCAGGGCTCGACGATAGGTGCGGACTTCTTCCTCTCCCGCTTTGGACAGCCTGCGAAGCTCGTTGCGCGCCCGTTGCAGGTCCTCTCGAAGATCTTCGATCGCATCCAGGCCGAGGATTTCAACGAGGGCCTTCCACTTCTCCGTCTTGGTCTTGTTGATGAAGTCCGCAAGCGTGCGTCCGCGAAGGAGGAACGTCTCCCGCCGGAGTGATAGCAGTGTCTCAGCGTTCCGCTCGTCGGGAAAGACGACTTTCCCGCCCAGGGTGCCGTTCGTCAAGACCTCCACCGAGGTTACGCCGTCGGTTTCGCCGCCCAGGTAGCGCACGGCGTGCTGGCGTCCTTCATGGGACAGGAGCTCGATCCCGCCCGTGAAATACCACTCCAGCGCATCGGCGATCGTACTTTTTCCGGTCCCGTTGTCTCCGTAGACGACGATGCTCTCGCCCTTCCCGAAATCCACGATCATCTCGCCCGGGATTCCGCGGAACGCGTGCATCACGAGACGCTGAACCTTCTCAGTCACCGGCGAGATCCTCGAAAAGCTGACGGATGGCCTGCGACCGGTCCACGTCTTCCTTCTTCATGACCTCCTCGAAACGGCGGGCGAAATCCGGCGGCAGATCATCCAGCGTTTCGAGCAGCGCCTGAACGAATTCCTCTGCGCTCGGACGGTGCACGTCCAGCTCTCCTCAGTCGAAAAGAAATGGCGGAATACTCCTCAAGAGTACGAACAACTCTTGCCGGGCGTCAACCGTGACGACGGATCTCGACGGCAGGTCCAGCTCCCGGCGTTTGATGTCAGCCAGTCAGCGCGGGGCGACGGATGCCCAAGTAATTGCTGGCGTCGGAAGCTTTCAAGGCAGTTCTTTCAGAAATCCCAGCGCGCGCTGAGCTTCACGAACCGCGGCTGGATCACCGTCACCGGCCTCTGCCAGGCGGCGCCGAAGGTGTTGTTCTGAACGAGAATCGCGTCCGAGTTGAACGCGTTGTAGACATCGACGTTCAGGTCCACGCGGCCGCGGCCGACGCCGACGATCTTGGTCAAGCGGAGATCGAATTGATTCAGCCGATCGCCATACAGCGTTCCCGGCTCGACCAGATTGATGTTCGCCTGCCCGAGCGTGAACGGCCGGCCCAGTGACGGAACGATGCCGGTATAGACGGTGTTCGCCGCAATCTGCGGTCCGGGAATGCTCTGGAACGTGCCGCTCAGTCGAATGCCGTATCGCAGCGTGTAAGCGGCAAGACCCTTGTACTGCGCAAGGAACGGCGTCTCCTGATGACAGTATTGTTTCGGCGTCCACGCTCCGCCGGTGTTGGCGGCCGTCACCAGCGGCTGGATGCCCGCCGGCGCGGCGACAATCGGCGCCTGCAGTGCCTCGGGCACATCGTCGACGATGTCGCAGTTGTCCGTCATCGACTTGCCCGTGCTCACCCCGCCCTGCACCAGGAGTCCGCCCGTCAGCCGGGCGTCGACGCTGAAATCGAAGCCGTCCCAGTGCGCGAGCTGCCTGCCGAACTGCGAGGCCGCTTTGATCACGTTTCTCGCCGCAACGATGGCGTTGGGATCGAAAATGCCGCCGAGCACCTGCCCCGCGCCCGGCAGGCGGCTATCGGTTGACGGAATGAGCACGCTGTACTCGGTAAAGTCGCCGCGGCTGAGCGCCTCGTTGTCGAGCACGAAGAAGTTGCCGTTGATCCGCCGGAAATACCCGATACTGCCCGACACGCGCGGCAGAATCTCGTGTTGCGCCCCGAGCGAAAATTCCCAGTTCGACGGACGGACGCCCCACCCGTTCATGATGGCGCGATCGTAGACGGTCCCTGGCACGCTGCTGCCGAAGCTTGGCGTCTGCCACGGCCCGCATTCGCCGTGGGCGGCGCCGGCCACCAGGTCGCAGTCGGGAACGAAGTTGTTACGCCGCGGGTCGCCGGCTGGATAGGTCGCGTCGTCCCACGTCCGCTGGGTCTGCGTCTGCAGAGTGGTCGCCGGATTGTTGGCGGCGGCGTAGCGGATCGAGTCTTGTTCGACACTGCGGCTGGCGCTGGCCTTCAGCGCGGTCTTCCCGTTTCCAAACAAGTCGTAGGCGATGGCCACGCGCGGGTCGATGTCTTTCCAGTCCGGGACGTTGGCGACGCCGGCCAGCTGGTCGCGACGGTTCGGCAGCCAGCGGTGAGGCGTGGCCGTGAACGGTTCGGTGCTCTCTTTCTGGAGATCGAGCCGCAGCCCGCCGCTGATGGTCATTCGATTCATCGTCCATCGATCCTGCGCAAAAATGCCCACGTTGGCATTCAAGTTGTTCTGCCATCCCTGCAGCGGCGCCTGGATCGTCACGAACTGGGGCGCGTAATCGCGCGTGGTGTACCAGATTCCACCGGTCGAATCGTTATTGTCGTTGCGCTCGAAGTGGCCGCGCTGCATCTCGACCCCGAGTTTCGCGTTGTGGGATCCGGTGACGTAGCTCATCGACGCATTGAAGGTCTGCGACGGAAGCCGGTCGTCGAAATCGAATCCGGTCGGCGCCCGATACGTCAGCGGCGCCGCGACAGCGCCACCCTGTTCGACGATGGCAATGCCGCCCACGCGGCTGAGATCCACCGTGATCGTATCGGGGCTCGCCCCTGCCGCTACGCCGGCTTCCAAGAGCAGCCGGTTGGTCGCGGTGTACGTCCACTTCGTCGTCGAGAGCTGCGTGTGCCAGGTGGTCACGCGCGACGCCTCCGGCGCCTGAATGAACGTTTGTATCAGCCAATGCGGATCCACCTTGTACTGATACGCATACCAGCCTGACAGCTTTTGCTTGCTGGAAATCGCCCACGTGACGCGCCCGTTGTTGTCGTATGTGTATGTGCCGCCGAACGCCTGACGCGATCGATCGTCCTCGCGCCGCACGGCGCTGACGTCGACGGGAAAGAAGCGCCCGGCAAGGTAGAACTCGTTGGTAAAGTACCTGGATGTGGCGAAGAACCACAGGCGATCTCGCTTGATGGGTCCGCCGAAGGCGACGTTCAGGTCGTACAGCTTTTTCAGCGTGGTCGAGGCCCCGCTGAGGCCGCGTCCCTGCAGCCGGTCGGTCACGTTGTTGCCCTGAAGACCGGGTCCGGAGCCGTTGACGAGCGCGCTGCCGCTGAACGTGTTGCCGCCCGACTTCGGAATGGCGTTCATGATGACGCCGTTGGTGCCGGTCTCACCCGACTGTCCGGCCAGCTGCACGTCAACCTGCTCGAACAGCAGCGGCGACAGGCTCATGTTCGTCAGATTCGAGCTTTGATACATGTTGCCGATGCGCAGACCGTCGAGCATCGACACGCCGTCTTCGGCGCGGCCGCCGTGCGCCGACACCTGCGCGCCGGTCTGGTCGCCCAGGATGCCGCCGACGTCCTGAATCGAGGCACGAACGGCCGGCATGAGCGCCGCCATCTGCAGCCAGGAACCGCTCGACGGCAGCTGCTTGAACGCCTCCGCCGTTACCGATCGCGTCTGTGCCGCGGATTGGAGATCGACGACCGGACTCTCGCCGGTGACCGTGACTGTTTCTTCGACCGCGCCGACCCGCAGCTCGGCGTCGATCGTCGCGGTGAAGCCTGCCGCGACCTGCACCGCCTCCCGCCGCACCTGGTTGAACCCGGGAAGCGTAAACGTCACGGTGTAGAGTCCCGGCGGCAGATTCACGATGCGGTACAGCCCGGTGCCTCCGGTCGTTGCCGTGCGCACGCGTTCGATGAGCGCGGGGCTGGCGGCTTCAACGGTCACGCCGGGGAGAACGGCGCCAGACGCGTCCTTCACCGCACCCGCGAGTGTGCCGAGCGTCTGAGCGCCGGCTGGCAGCCCGATCGCCAGGAAAGCCGCGGTGAGGAACACCGCTCGAGCAGTCTGTCGCATCACTGTGCCTCCGAGGGTTCACGAGGTTGACTGCTCAAAGATCGCCAGAGCCCAAAAGCCGGAAAACCGAAAGCCCGACTCTTTTCGCGCTCCTACGTCCTTCGCTTATCCGCGTCGAAGACGGCTTTGTAACGAGATAAGGGAACCTTCGATTCCTGTGCCGGTTTGTGCTCGGCGGCCACGACCGGCCGGGCCGCCGGCGTCGTTCCCGGCCGCGGCCGGTTTTCTTCCGGTACCGTAATCGGCTCCAGCTGCGAGACGATCGCCTCGCGCTGCTCTTCGTACCAGGGCGGCAGATGCAGTTTCGTCCCGAGCTCCTCCGGCGCCTCGTCCTGGTAAAAGCCGCCAGGGACATTCGCCGTGCACTCGACGAGAATGCCGCCGGGCGAGCGGACGTACATGGAGTGGAAGTAGAACCGATCCTTGATCTCTGACGCGTCGGTGAAGCCCAGCTCCTCGTAGACGGCCTTCTGCTTCATGAGCGCGTCATCTGTCTCGACATTGAATGCGATGTGGTGGGCCGTTCCGGCGCCGAAGCCCCAGCTTCCTGGCGCGCGTTCCGGCTCGACGTGCAAATCGACGACGCGCCCGGGACCGCTGCCGGGTACCTCGAACCGATGGTAAGGACCGTCGACACCGACCTTGCGGAATCCGAGCGCGTCCACGAAAAACGATTCCTGGTCACGCACGTCGCGCACCGACAGCACTGCGCCGAAGAAGCCGCGCGTCGCGGCGTCGCGGCTGATCTCCTTCGTCATCCAGGGATTCCGGTTATCGCCGCTCTCTTCGATCATTTCGAAGAGGAGCCCCGCCGGGTGCCGGACCCGCAGATATTTCGTGCCGAACCGTTCCTGCACCCCGCTGTGTTCCGCCTTGTGCCGATCGAAGTGCTCTTTCCAGAACGCGATCGCCCCGTTCGGAACGGTGTAGCTGGTGCAGGACAGCTGACCCGAGCCGGCACGCCCCGGTTTACGCGAGTACGGAAAGCTCGTGGCGATGGAACCGACGTCGGCATTGGCATTTCCGTAATAAAGGTGATAGATGGGGATGCTCCCATCCATCAGCACCGTCTGCTTGACCAGCCGTTGCCCGAGGACCTGGGTGAAGAAGTCGACGTCCTGCTGCGCGCCGCCGGGGCACAGCGTGATGTGATGAACGCCCCGCACGAGACTTGTCATGGCGACCTCCAGTCGCTCAGTTTCTCCTCACATCGGTAGCGCAGCCCTTCAGGGCCGTTTGTGCGCTTCGTGGTTTGAAAAGCATCAACATGTGATTTCTTCACGCTCCCTTCCGCCTTCGCCACGGCTACCGCGGACCACCGTAGCTTCAGCGGAGGTGGTCAGGGCTGCCAGGCGGCCGTGATGCAGGCCTAAAGGCCTGCGCGACGTGAGAGCGCCGCGACATCCGACTGCAGTTCGGCACGCACCAATCCGGCGCCCTGGACCATCGCGGCAAGTTTCGCGAAGGCGACATCGCGCGTCAGGTACTTCATCCCACAGTCCGGCGCCACAATCAGCCGTTCGGCAGGGACGTACGGCAGCGCGCGGCGGATCCGATCGGCGACCATCTCGGGCGACTCCACCTCGTTCGTCGACAGATCGAGAACGCCGAGCAGAACGGTCTTGCCGGCGAGGTCGGCGAGCACTGCACAATCCAGCCGGGACTGCGCGGTTTCGACGGATATCTGCTGTACGGTCGTTCCAGCCAGCTCGGACAGAAAGTCGTAGCGCGCCGGCTTTCCTTTGACCATGGCGGCGTAACCAAAGCAGACGTGAACCACGGTTGTTCCAGAGATTCCGTCGAGCGCGCGCTGCAGCGCCGCGATTCCGAACGACCGTGCCTCCGCGGGGTGCGCCTGCATGTACGGCTCGTCCACCTGCACGACGTCGGCGCCGGCGGCGAACAGGTCGCGGATTTCCGCGTTCACCGCCGCGCCGTAGTCCATCGCCAGCTCCGGCGCGGACGCGTAGCAGTCGTTCTGCGCCAGCTCGGTCATCGTGAACGGGCCGGGGACGGTGATCTTGATCTGGCGATCGGTGTTTGCCCGCAGGAACTGCACGTCCCGCACGTTGACCGGGCGCAGCCGCCGGACGCGCCCGACGACCCGCGGCACAAGTGCCGGCTTGCCTGTGCGGCTGATGACCGTGCCGGGATGATCGAGGTCGATTCCGTCGAGCGCCGTCGCAAACCTGTTGAAATAGCTCTCGCGCCGCATCTCGCCGTCCGAGACGATGTCAATACCGGCGCGTTCCTGATCGCGAATGGCGAGCACCGTCGCATCGTCCTGTGCCTGCTCGAGAAGCTCCGGCGCGACGCGCCACAGTTGACGCATGCGGACGCGCGGCGGCGTATTCGCGGCCAGCAACGATCGATCAATCAGCCAGTCCGGCTGTGGATAGGAGCCGACGACCGTTGTCGGAAACAGTTTCTGCATCGCCTAATGAGGTCGAGTGGGTCGGGTGGGTCAAGTGGGTCGGGTGGGGCAGGTGGGGTGACAGGTCGATTCGGCCAACCAGCTCCACGCAGCCATTACCCCGTTCCGACCCGGCCTACCCGACTCACCCGGCCACACGCCCCCCTACCTGCCCCACTCGACTGACCCCACCTACTTGACCCACTCGCCTGCTTCGGTGAGCACGCGCTCAGCAATCTCGCGAAATTCCTCGCGCGTGACGAGCCCGCGCGTGGCGATGCTGCGCTCCTTCACGAGGCGAAGCATTTCGCCGACAGCGTCGTCGCTGGCGCCGGAAATACCAAGTTCCTCCAGGGTGTACGTGATCGAGGCCTTGCCGCTCTTCTTTCCCAGCACGATCTCGCCTGAACGGCCGGTCAGCGCCGGGTGCGTGCCGAACATCGCAAGCGGCTTTCTCACCACGAGGTCGACACCGATACCGGACTCGCGCGTGAAGTTACGTGCGCCGAGTATGGGCTTGTTCACCGCGATCGGGAGCTTGCTGAGACGGCTGACCAGCGCACCGAGCTCCGGCAGACGGTCGAGGCGATAATGCGTCTCGTACCCATACAGGACGTGAAGAGCGACGATGAGCTCCTCGAGCGAAGCATTACCGGTGCGTTCGCCGAGGCCGTTGGCCGAGCTGTGCACCACTTCGGCGCCGGCTTCGACACCGGCGAGCTCGGTCGCGACTGCCATCCCGAAGTCGTTGTGCGTGTGCACTTCGACCGGAAGCCCGTTCGTCAATCGCTTTACGAGCCGGACGAGATACTTCATCGCCTGCGGCAGCACGCATCCCATCGTGTCGACGATGCCCACTGAATCCGGCGGCGCGTCCTGGACGATGCGCGTGAGCAGGTTGGTGAGATCCTCCTGGCGTGCGCGGGTGGTGTCGTACGGGAAATAGACCACTTCGAGGTCGTGCGCCTTTGCGTAGCCCACCACCTCGACGCTCTTTCTCAGCACGTCCTCCCAGGACCACTTGAACTGCCACAGCAGCTTCGGATAGCCGATCGGCACCTCGAGGATCACCCCGTGCGCGCCGCACTCGAGAGACCGGTCGATATCCGCCGTGATGGCGCGAACGAACGTGTAGATCCTGGAGGACAGCCGGAGCCTGGTGATCTGCTTAATCGCCGCGAAGTCATCGTCTGAGACGGCCGGCATCCCCGCCTCGATGCGATCGACGCCGACGGCAGCGAGCATCTCGGCGATCGCGATCTTGTCCGCAACGCTGAACACGACGCCGGGCGTCTGTTCGCCGTCGCGCAGCGTGGCGTCGTGGATCTGCACGCGCGCAGGCAGTGAGAACGATCCGCGCACCTCATCGGTGACATTGAACGGACTCACCCACCACTGGTCGTCGCGGTGAAACTCCGGCATCACAGTCCCTGCTACGCTCGGGCGGATGGCGAGAGTCTCACGTATGCGCGCGCTCTTGTCAATTTCGCGTGGGGTTCCGCTTCGAACACCTTATACTCCAGCCTCGTGCACACGACCCGTTGCGCGGCAGACCAAGGAAGGAGGAGCGATGACCCATCTCCACGTCGTCTCCATGTTCGCCATGCTCGGGGTCCTCTTCATGCCTGCCACGGCCGCCGCGCAGGGCGCCGTCGGAACGCTCCTCGGTAACGTCAGGGACGAGACTGGTGGTGCGGTGCCGGGTGCGACCATCACGGTGGTCGAAATGCGCACCAACATCAGCCGGACAGCCGTCTCCAACGACACCGGCCACTACACCCTGACCAATCTCACGCCGGGCGTCTACCGCGTCGAGGGAGAGCTTGCGGGATTCAGAAAGTTCAGCCGCGAAGGCGTCGAAGTGAACGCCAACACCACTGTGCGCGTGGACGTCGGGCTGCTCATCGGTCAATTGGAAGAGTCGCTCATGGTCACGGGCGAGTCGCCCCTGCTGCAGACCGATCGTACCGACACCGGCCGCATCATCGGGAGCGTGCAGATCGTGCAGATGCCGCTCGGGTTCAACCGGAACTTCCAGGGCATGCTGATCACCGTGCCGGGGGCCTCGCGCCCCTTCCGCCCGCATTCAGAGTTCTACAACTCGCAGGACAGCTTGTCGAGCAACGTCAACGGCCAGTCGCGGCAGACGAACAACGTCCAGCTCGAGGGCGCCGACAACAGCGACAACAACGGAAGCCTGGCGTTTCTGATTCCGTCGGCCGAGGCGATCGAGACGGTGTCGGTCACGACCAGCAACTACGACGCGGAGTTCGGGCGCGCCGGTGGCGCGGTCACGAACGTCACGCTGAAATCAGGAACCAACGAGTTCAAGGGCACCGCATTTGCCTTCGGGAACACCGAAGCCACGATCTCGCGCAACCCGTTCTCGTCGCTGCCGCCGGCTGATACCAAGTACGCACAGATTGGCGCCGTCCTCGGCGGGCCGATTAAGAGGAACACGCTGTTCTTCTTCGGCGACTACGTGCGCACCCACGACGACAGCGGGCGTCTCACCCAGGCCCACCTGCCGGAGCCGGCGTTCCGGACCGGCGATTTCAGCGCCGCTCCGACGATCATTTATGATCCGGCGACGGGCAATCCCGACGGCACGGGGCGGACGCCGTTCCCGAACAATCAGATCCCCACCGACCGTCTCAGCCCCATCGCCCGACGGATCCTCGCCAACATCCCGATGCCGAACCTCGCCGGTGCTGCCACTGGCGCGACCAATTACGAGAAGCAGTACGTGCGTGCAAAGCGAACGAATCAGGGCGACATCAAGCTCACCTACCAGGCTGCGGCAAATGATCATGTGTCCGTTCGCTACAGTCACCAGAACGCCAGAACCTACGATCCGGGAACATTCGGCATCTGGGGAGGGATCAAAGAGTTTGCCGGCTCTGGTACGAATCCGACGCACAGCGCCGCGGTCAACTACAACAGAGTCTGGTCGCCGACACTGGTTCAGGAAATCCGCTTCGGCAGGACCTCCCATCACAACGAGGCGGTGTCAGATGCCGACGGGCTGAACACGTCCGACGAGGTCGGCATTCGCGGCGTGAACCTGAACCGGTTCACCAGCGGCATCACGACGATCGACGTGAGCGGGTACAACAGCGCCCTCGTCGGGTTCTCGGCGTCGCTGCCCTGGGATCGCGCCGAACGCACGTTGAACCTGGCGACGACGGTCACCAAGCTCCGGGGGAATCACACGCTCAAGATCGGAGGCGACCTGCGCAAGAACCGCTTCTTCCTGCTGCAGGTGCAGGACAACGGCGGGCCGCGCGGCGTCTTCAGGTTCCGCGGCGCGCAAACGGCTGTTCCGGGCGACGTCAACGCGACCAACGGCTATGCGAATGCCTTCGCGGCGTTTCTGCTCGACGCGCCGCAGAGTCTCGCCAGAGATCTGATCACCGAGATCGATCCGGGCGGGCGCCACACGAGCGTCTTCACCTATGTCCACGACAAGTGGCAGGTGCGGCCCAACATCACGGCCGATCTCGGTCTGCGGCACGAATACTACACGCCGCTCGTCGGCCTCACCGGGCGCGGCGGCATGGCGAGCTACGACCCGGCGACGAACACGCTGCGTGTCGCCGGGTACGGCGAGGTTCCCGAAAATCTTGGCGTGAAGCGGTACTGGAAGAACTTCAACCCGCGCACCGGAGTGTCGTGGCGCCTGAGCGAAACCAACGTCGTCCGGGCGGGGTACGGCGTGAGCGCGCTGCCCTGGCCGAGCTCCTACGGATTGAACTACCCGGCCAAACAGAACAATCAAATCAACCCGCCGAACAGCTTCGCGACCGCCGGATCGCTGGCGGCCGGAATGCCGCCGCCGAATTTCGCGATCATTCCGGAGAGCGGCATCATCCCGGCGGCACCGTTCAATGCGCAGGGTCTCAGTGTCGTGACAAGCGACCGGCGTGAGGGGCGGCTGCACTCCTGGAACGCCGCCTACCAGAGGACACTGGCCGGCGCATTCACCGGCGAGATCGCGTACGTCGGCAATCGGGGAGAGGACACTCTCGCCACGGTTGACGTGAATGCCGGCTATATGCTCGGTGCCGATCGCGCAGGCCAGCCGCTCTTCGCCAATTTCGGCCGGACTGCCAGCACCAACAGCGTCACTCCCGTAACGTCCAGCTACCATTCAATGCAGGTGAAGGTCGACCGTCGCCTGAGCGGCGGCCTGCTTGTGACCAACTCGTACACGTTGAGCCGCGCCTATAGCTACTCCAATGGGGACGGCGCCCCCACGATCCGCACGCCAGCCGACTTCGACCGGAGCTGGCACCGCACGATCTTCGATTCCAAGCACAGCTTCACGAGCAGCTTCGTGTATGTGCTGCCACTGGGCTCTGACGGCCGCTGGCTGCGAGAGGGGCCGTTCGGCAAGGTGCTGGGCGACTGGCAGGTCACGGGCGTTTTCTCGGCGATATCTGGAACGCCGATCGACTTCACCGCGAGCGCGGCGGGTCTGCGCGCCCCGGGGAACGACCAGACGCCGAACGCCACGGGGAAACCGCGCGTTCTCGGCGGCATCGGCTCGGACGCGCTGTGGTTCGACACGGCGGTCTTTTCGGCGGCCGCCCCCGGAACGTGGGGCAACGTCAGCCGCCGCGAGTTGCTGACCGGACCAGCCTATGTCAACCTCGATGCCTCGATCGTGAAAGTCATCCGCTTCGGCTCGCGCCGCGCCGAGGTGCGGGCGGATTTCTTCAACGCGACGAACACGCCCCACTACGCCAACCCCAACGGGACGTTCGGCAATGGGAACTTTGGCCGCATCACAGAGATCCTCCCGCTGACCGAGCGCGTGATCCGTTTCGGAGGGCGATTTCTGTTCTGAGGAGGGGACGTGAAGGCCGGTCATCGTCACACCGGTGGCATCGTTGCGTGCGCGCATGCAATTCGTCCCGCGGCTGTATAATCGCGCTCCGGCGTCAGCATGCAAGCCGGGAGGAGGGGCCGGCTCGTGGTCGACGAATCGGTTTAGGACCCACGCTCGGCGGATGCGCCCGCGGGCGTCAGCAAGTCCGATTGTTCGCATGTCCGCTCCGGCCGCCACGCCGGACCGTCCGTGCGCGGCGGTAAATAGAAGTCATACGGGCGAGGAGCGATTATGAAACTGTGGCTGGTGTCAGCGTTCCTGGTCGTCCTTGGCGTCCTCGCGGGCGCGCAAGATGGTTCCAAAGGCGTCCACGTCGATCCCGCGAAAGTTGCCGAGGCACTGGCGAAAGGCGGCAGCCTGGTCACGCGGTCCGATCTGCTCGTCTCGGGCAGCCACCGCGAGGCGGCGGGTCAGGTTGAAGTCCACGATAACGAGACCGATGTGCTCTACATCGTTGACGGCCAGGCCACGTTCGTCTTTGGCGGGCAGATGGTCGGCGGCAAGGTGACCCGGCCGGGTCAGTGGCTCGGTTCCGACATCACCGGCGGTGAGACGCATCGCATCGCCAAGGGAGACGTGTTCGTCATTCCGGCCGGCGTTCCGCACTGGTTCAAGGAAGTGCCCCAGTCGGTCAGCTACTTCGTGGTCAAGGTCCTCAAGCCCTAGATCGCGCCCGATCCGGGTACGCCCATGAGCCTGGCTGGCAAGGTCGCAGTCGTCACCGGAGCCACCAAGGGAGTCGGCCGCGGCATCGCGTACGAACTCGCGCGACACGGCGCGCGGGTCTTCTTCACCGGCCGGTCCGCGCCGGATCACGAGCGTGTCGAGGAGCGGATCACCGGTGTCCGCTGCGACCATCGAGTCGACAACCAGGTCGACGCGGCGTTCAACTTGATCGTCGGGGAGGCCGGCGCTATTGACGTCCTGGTGAACAGCGTGTGGGGCGGCTACGAGCGCATGGTCGAGGATGGCGCCTTCACCTGGTCGAGGCCATTCTGGGAACAGCCGCTCTGGCGCTGGGACGCGATGTTCAACGCGGGCGTGCGCGCGTACTACCAGGCCAGTCAGATTGCCGCGCGGTCGATGATCGCCCGGCAGCGGGGCCTGATCGTGAACATTTCGTTCTGGGCAGCCCAGAAACACATCGGCAATGTGGCGTATGGTGTGTCGAAGGCCGCGACGGACAAGATGACGGCCGACATGGCGGCCGAGCTGAGGCCGTATGGCATCGCGGTTGTTTCGCTCTACCCTGGACTCGTCAGGACGGAAAAGGTCATGGAAGCCGCACAATGGCTCGACCTGACCAATTCCGAATCTCCCGAGTTCATCGGACGGGCAGTCGCCGCGCTTGCCGCCGATCCCGATGTGATCCGCCACACGGGGAAGGTGTTGGTGGCCGCCACCCTCGCGGCGGAATACGGATTCACCGACACAGACGGCACGACTCCTCGTCCGCTGACGCTCGCTGACGTATGACCCGCCCGAATAAACGATGCGGCTGAGACAAACATTCCAGGAGGCCATGTTCTCGCAGGCCATACCACTCGCGGCCTCCGAGGTGACCGATATCGCGGGCGAGTTCGCGCGGTTGACCGCACGGGGCGTGGCGTTCACGCGGCAACCGACAGCGGCCGGTCCGGTGACGCTCGCGGTGTTTGCCGACACCTGCGGCAACCTGATTCAGTTGTACCAACCGGCTTACATTCAGCCCATGGAGGCATGACGCACGGTGCCGTACCACCGTCCAGCGGAAAGCCCGGCGCCGCGAGAGCCGAAGCCGGATCGGTTGCTCTGGACGCTGCACAAGGGCACCGACACCCAATCGGCACAACTGCAGGACTCCGACGAGCTCGGCGTCGAGCTGCAATTGCTCTGGAACGACAAGCTGGTCTACGCGCGCCGGCATGAATCAGAGGCGCGCGCGGCCGAAGAGGCAGCCGCCTATCGGCGCGTACAGGAGGCGGATGGTTGGATCCTGCGCGACGCGTCCGGAAGCGAACAATAACGGAGCAGGCGGAGGCAACGGTAAACCACAGAGGAACGAAGAAACGGAGGATCAGCGGAGAAGACAGGTGCAAGTCATGAGTAGTGAGTGTTGAGTCACGAGCTTCAGGCCTGCGGCGATCCATATGGGTGGGCCGCGCCAGGCGCGCCGCAGACGTCAACGCTGAAAACTCACAACTCCAAACTCCCTAACGGCTCCGCTCGTCTCCGTTCCTCCGTTTCTCTGTGTTTTACCGTTTTCTCCGTGACCTCCGTTCTCCTGCTCCGTGGCGTCTGTTCCCTACTGACCGTTCGTCGTCTGCTTCGCGGGCGCCGGCTTCTTCGGCATCCAGAATGCGGGATCGGATGCGCGAACCTCCTTCGGCACGTAACTCATGACCGGATCGACACGGAAGCGCTGCGTTTCCGTGTTGACGAGCCCTTCGGCGGAGAACTTCTCGAGCGTGTTCCGCTCTTCCTGCGACGCTCGCTTCATGATGTCCATGTCCTGCTGGGCGGCCCGGTCGAACTCAGCGAACGACTGCGTCGAGGAGAACACCAGATACGTCGGCCCGGGCACGCCCGCCATCACCTGGTACACGCGATAACTGGTCTCGGGTGCCGAGCGCTTGGCGGCGCTGCCGTAGGCTTTGGCCGCCTCCTCGAACCCGCGTTCATGTCCCGGACGGACGCGGAAGATTGTGATCTCGACAAAGCGAGTCCTGGCGATGTCCGGAAACGCGCCCATGCCGAGATCCTTGCGCGCCATCACCTGCATGATGGTGAGGTTGTTCAGGACGTCGGCATCGGCCCGCTGCAACCGCTTCAACTCCGTGGAGAGCACGGTGTCGTCGCTCTCGCGCTTCATGCTGTCGCCCATGGCCTGGTGCGAGTCGAACGGAGTGATGTACCACGCCTCGTTGCGACCCGTCGTCGAAACGTAGGCCAGATAGTAATCGGGCGATTTCGCTTTTTCGTACGCCGCCGGCCATCCTGCCTCAATCCGTTCGTGGTCCGCCGCCCGTCCGAGCTTGACTTCCTCTCGAACAATCGTCAGGTAGTTTGGCTGGGACGCGGGCAGACTTCCCTGGGCGCTGGCGACGACGGCATACGCCGTGAACGCCACCGCCATCACGGCGCGTGGAACCGATACCATGCACACACCTCCTGCAACCTGGTTGACGCGCGACCAGCGGCCGAAGGACCGCTGCCCTTCGCGTCGCATCAACAGACGTGTTGGGGATGCGGCATGATATTTCGCGATCTGCGGGTTGTCAATCGTGAAACCCGACGCACTGCACAATTTCGGTGTCCGGTTGCCGTCGTCTGAGATCAGAACCCGAAGCGCGCCCCGACGCGCCATTCGCGCTCATCGTATTGCCGGCCGAGGCGGACCGTCGACGTGATCGCGCCGACGCCGTTCAGCGCTCTGATGGTGCCGTCCGGATTGAACGTCACATTCGACATGTTCGTCGCCGGATTGGCGAAGTGCGGCGTGTTGGTCACGTTGAAGCACTCAGCGCGCAGCTCCAGCGTCCGGTTCCCGCCGAAGCGGAATGCCCGAAACAGGCTCATGTCCAGATTCGGCGCACTCGGGCCCCGGAAGGCGGCCTGACCCGAATTGCCGAAGCGGACGCCGGTGACCGATCGGAACGCCGTGACATCGAAGTACTGGCACGTGGGACATGCGTCGCCGGGGATCCGCACCGGTCCGTCCTTGACCTTGTCCGCAAACTGCGTCACCGTGCCCGGCGCGTTCAGCACATTCGGATTCGACGTGACGGTCACCAGCGTGCCAGACTGGTAACTGAAGAACGAGTTGATCTGCCATCCGCCGGCGACGGCGGCGAGCACGTCGCCGGTGTTGAGCCACTGCTTGCCGGGCCCGAACGGCAGCTCGTAGATCATGGATGCATTCAGCCTGCGCGGGCTGCCCGTTTCGCCCTTGTTCAGATCCCAATACTCGGGAATCGGGATGGCGGTCACCCACCAATCGATCGTCTTCGAATACGTGTAGGCGGCAGTGAACTGGACGCCGTCGCTCAGGCGCCGGTTGATGCTCAGCTGCGCCGAGTCGTACACGACCCTGCCGTCCGGAGCGAAGATGTTCATCGCCGACGTGATGCCCAGCGGAAAGAACGGCTGGCTCGCCGAGCCGCCGCCCAGCTGGCCGTAATTCACATTCCTGGTCCGGGTAATCCCGTTCTGCCGGTTCGCCACGTAGGCGACATTGATCGCCATCTTCTGCGCGAGCGCTCATCGCCTGTGCGCTGCGGCGGAGGGAAGGCCGAGGAGAAAGTCGGCAAGGCGATTGAAGTTGTTCGGCGCCGGACCGCCATTGAGCGAGGTCACGCCGCCATTGAACGTGAAGTCCTGCACCTGGGTCTCATAGTGGTTCTGATGCAGGTTGATGTACTCGAAGCCGAATTTCACATTATGCGGCCCCTTCGTCCATCCGGCATTGGCGGCGACCTGCCATTGCGGGTCGACATAGTCGCGGACCTGGCTCAGGCCGTTCAGCAGCCAGCCGGCGACGTTGAAGTTCGGGATGGCCGTATCGAGCGAGTAGGGCGGCTGACACGC
The DNA here is from genome assembly GCA_046726355.1 of Acidobacteriota bacterium. GTDB lineage: Bacteria > Acidobacteriota > Vicinamibacteria > Vicinamibacterales > CAVVIG01 > QHWF01. The sequence goes on from JBKPAI010000059.1 coordinate 40,865, forward strand.
GTGCGGGATGCCGAACGCGTCCCCGGCACACTGATGCTCGGGCGGGAACACATGGACGTTGTGCTTGGTGAAGCCAAACACGCCGTCGATGACGAAGCCTGGCGAGAGGATCGACGTCGCCGACACTGAATGGCTGTTCACGAACGAATTCCACGCCCGCCCCTGCGAGAGCGGATTGAAGGACGACCCGTCGACGGTCGGGAAAATCGGCGTGAAACGTTCCCAGCTGGGCAGCACACCTACGCGCGCATTCAGGTTCAGCTTCGTACCCGGCGCGTACGTCAGCTTGCCGTCGATCTTGTGATAGGTCGAGTCGTAGCCGGTGGTCACGAAATAGTTATTGGTGAAGCCCGGCAGCGTGGGCATCACCAGCTTGGACAGCATGGCCGCCGCGATCGGGTTGATGCGGTTGCGCGGAAGGTAGTTGCACGCGGCAAAACGGGGATCGCTCGTGGACGCCAGGCCGGGACAGTTTGCGAACGCAAACGGCACGCGCGCCGCGCCGTTCGCGCTGCCGGTCGCCGGATCGTAGATCACGGTCCCGGTTTCCGAGAAGTCGCCCGCGCGCAGCGCCGCCGTCGGCACCGAGAAGTACCCGCCGCTGGTGCCGAGGCCAGGCAGCAGCGGGTTGCCGCCGAAGGTCCGCTGCCGTGTGGTTTCGTCGCTGAAGAAGAAGAAGAACCTGTTGTGCAGGATCGGCCCGCCCACGGTCCCGCCGAAGATGTGCACGTTCGACGTGCCCTTGTCCTGGCCGGCCGGCAGAAAGTAATTGCGCGCGCGCATCCGGGCGTCGGTCGCGTATTCGAACGCCGAGCCCCTGAAGTTGTTGGTGCCGCTCTTGACCTGGACGTTCACCGCGGCGGCGCCAGCCATCCCCTGGTCCGCATCGAAGCTGCTCGTCACGACACTCACCGATTCGATCGCCTCGAGGCCCGGGCCATAGCTCTGGAGCTGCTCGAAATACTGATTCGTCGCCGTGACGCCGTCGAGCCGTACGACCGTGTTCGTTGCCGGCTGCCCGTTGATCGTGAGCGACATCGTGCGGCCCGGATTGTTGATGCCGCCGGCTTGCTCGTAGTTCGGCTGCGCGACGCCAGGCATCAGCGTCACGAAGCTCTGGAACGCGCGGCCGCTCGTCGGCAGCGTCTGCAGCTGCCCGCTGGTGGCCAGGTGCTGCACGGCGGCCGTCTCGGTCTGCAGAAGGGCCGCCGTTGCCTGCACCGTCACTGATTCCTGCACCGAGCCGAGGCTCAACCGCGCGTCGACGCGCGTATCGCGGTTGGTCACGATGATGTTTTTCGCGGTGAAGGTTTGAAACCCGGGAACGGTGACGACCACTTGATACGTGCCGGACGGAATGTTCGCGATTGAATAGGCGCCGGTCGCGTTCGTGACGACTTCGCGGGTGAGGTTTGTCTCGAGCTGGGTCGCCGTGACCGTCGCGCCAGGAAGCGCCGCGCCGGTCGAGTCCGTGACGTTGCCGACCAGCGATCCGTACAGCTGCTGCGCCGTGGCGGCTCCGGTCAGAACAAAGACTTGGAGGATGGCAACGGTGGCCACCCGCTGAAGGCCGATCATCGTCGAACTGGTCGGCGTGGTCTTCATGAGTCCTCCGGCGAGATTGGCGACGACAGGAGTGCGGGCTGATTGTCGCAGCCGCGGGGGGATTGTCAACTGCACGGCACAAGGGGCATGGCTTGGCTGCGGTCCTGTTTGTGAACCGCGCGTCGGCCTCCCGAAGCGTTCCGGTTTCGAATCGCCTCACCGGCTACCGATGCTCCGCCCGCGTAGTGGTTCGTCCAAGGCGCACTCCGACCATCCCATTGAGGCGGATGTGCAGCTCCCAACCGATTCGGGCCTCGGCGCCCACGATCACGTACTTGCCGGCGAGAGCCCTCACGCCGCCGCCCGCGGTGAATGCGCCGTCAGTGGACGTGAAGACCTCATTGTTCGGAAACGGCTCGCGCGTTCGAAACAGTCCACCGCCCGCTACGGCGAAGGGTGTCACCGGTCGCGGCTCGCCGTTCGCGGGACGCAGAACATCGAACGTCACGTTGCCGGTGAACATCAGGTGGCTGTGATTCTCGCCCCGGATAAGCGCGACCTCCGGCCCCACGCTGATTCGCGGAAGGACGTAAAAGCGCACGGCGCCGCCGGCAAAGCCTTCCGTCACCACTCCATCGTCGGCGAACAGCAGCGCACCGGCTGCGACCTCCGCCGCCGGCACCGGCCGCGCCTGGGCTGCCGCGGGAGACGGTGTCGCCATGACAGCAATCGCGATGAGTGCCAACGCGACCGGACCCCACGAAATCCGTTGACGCATTTTCCCGTTACAGCTCGGCACTGACGTTTGAGGCAAAGCGTCGTTCCCTCTTCTCCTTTGCCGACACTGCTCGAGGTCCGGCTGAAGCCGGACGCGACAAAATCCTCTATTGAACGGCCATGCGGGTGGCGGCATCCCAGCCGGGACCCCGGGTGCGAGCGCCGCGCGGGGTTGTCCGAAGATGAATGTCCCACCACCTTCCTGGCCGCCGTCCGACATTCACGCCGACGCCCGGTCCGAAGCTCAGACGATGGTCACTCTCCGGCATCGTTGACGCGTGAGAGCAATCGCGCCGCAGACGGATCGACCAGCCATAACACGCGGCCCTGTCGCGGCCGAATCAGTTGCGCGGGCAACTGGTCGGGCTGATACGGTCCCTCGATGACGGCCTGGAGGGCCGCGGCCTTGTCCGGTCCATGAACGAGAAACAGCACCTCGGCCGCGTTGTTCAGAACAGGAGGCGTCAGCGTAATTCGCTCGGTCTTGAGCTTGTCGACCCAATTTGAAACGGCCAGCCGGCGTTGTTCGCGCAGCGCGTCGGTGCCCGGAAACAGCGAAGCGGTGTGACCGTCGGGGCCCATCCCGAGCAGCACCAGGTCGAACCGAGGCATCTCCGCGCTTGTCTCTCCCGCCCCGAAAGCGGTCCACAGGTCGCGCTCGTACTCTTCCGCAGCCCGTCCCGCATCCGGGTACTCGCCCTTGATGCGCCACACGTGGCTGCCATTGATTGGAAGACGATTGAGCATCGCTTCCTGCGCCATGCGGAAGTTGCTGTCGACGTGGTCGGGCCCGACGTGGCGTTCGTCGCCCCAGAAGAACTGCACTCGCTCCCACGCGACCCGCGATCGCAGCCGATCATCATCTGCAAGCCGCGAGTACACACCCTTCGGCGTCGTCCCGCCCGCAAGGGCAACCTTGAAGCTGCCGCGCTCGCGAACGGCGCGCACTGCGGCCGACACGAACATCGCAGCTGCCGATTGATGCAGCGCGCCGACGTCGTCGACCCGATTGACTTCTGCGATCATCATGTCCTCTTCAAGCTGGGGCTGGCGGCGGACGACCGGAACACTACCATTTCGAGAGGCGCTTCTCTGATTTCGGCGGCGCGCCGGCGTAGTGCGACACGTCGTTGAACAGCATCAGGCGCGCACGCACCGGCGACTTGAAGTCCAGCACATTCAGAGATGCGGGCGACTGATCGAGTCGATCCCGATAGCCGCGTGCGTCAAAGCCGAGGAGGCTCGCGAGAATCAACCGGATCGTGGCTTTGTGCGAGACGACGAGCACGTTCTCGCCCACGTGCGCGAGCACGATTTCCCTGATCAGCGGCAGCGCGCGGGCCACGACCTGGACGCCCGACTCTCCCCCGATCGGCGCGAAGGTGAACGGATCTTCTTCCCACGCCGCGTACTCGGCGGCATATTGCGCCTCGACGTCCGCGCGCCGCAGCCCTTCCCAGCGCCCGTGATCGATCTCGCGGAGGCCGTCGCGCTGGCGCAGATCGAGATGGTGCGGGCGCGCGACGATCGCGGCCGTATCGACCGTCCGCTGCATCGGACTGCAGTAAGCGGCGGCAATCTGATCGCGCGCCAGCCTCGCGGCCAGCCGTTCTGCCTGCATCCGGCCGTTCGGCCCGAGCGGAACGTCGGTCGATCCCGCAAACCGATCCTCCGCCGTGAGCGTCGTCTCGCCGTGTCGGACAAGGAAGACGCGCGTGGTCATGAGTCGAACACCGGGGTCTTCGAGGTTCGAGCGGACCAGGTTGTGAAAATCTCAGGGAACGATTGACTGATGTATTGCATCGCATCCTCCGCCATCACAGTTTCACATCGGAAACACGATGTCACCCCGCAGCTTTTTGACGCACTCTCCGCCCAGGGCGAAAACGTGATCGCTCCCGGACGAGCTTCAATTCAACGCATACTTGAGATCGCACCCTGCCGATGCATCAGCAGCATGCTCTCGGGCTGAGGTTCGGCGCAGAAGGAGATCGACACATGACGACGCTGATTCGCGCGGCGCTCATAGCGGCATTCATATCAATTGGCGCGGTGGGCAGCCGCCTGGTTGCGCAGAACAGTTTCGGAACGCCAAAGACAATCATCCACGTCTCTGTCATTCAGTGGAAGGAGGGCGTCTCGGCCGCTGACAAGAAACGGACGCTGGATGGCGTGAAGGAGATGGCCGCGAAGATTCCCGGCATCAGGAATGTGTGGACCAAAGCCGTGCGCGTCCAGCCGCAGGGGTATCACGACGCATTCGTCATCGAGTTCGAGGACCAGGCGGCGGCCGATCGGTACGCGAACGATCCGGTGCACGATGCGTGGACCGAGGCGTTTGCCCGGATACGTGAGGCGAGCATCTCACCCCAGGTCACGAACGAGTGATCGATCGTCGACGATCTGCGCGCGGCGTTCTCCGTGTCAGGCAGCGAGCCCTCATCGGACCGGCGGCAGCGCCTTCCAACCCCAGAGACGCATGATGTCGACGGTCGTAAACGTGTGGCCCAGGTCACGCGCGAGGCTGCAGATCTGGCCTCGATGATGCGCGTCATGCTGCATCAGATACGTGAGCATGTTGATCAGGCGGCGCGGCATCCCCGGGACGCGTGCCTGCCGGGCGGCCAGCGCCGTCTCGAACAACCGCGCTAGATCCTCGGTGGATCGGCGGAGCGCGCGCCGTGCCTGCACGGGGGTCGAGCGGTTGCGATCGAGGGACGGCGGACCGGGCCGCACGCCGCCCATGCGTGCGAACGTGCGCCGCACGCTCTGGATGTGCGCGACAATGGCGGCCATGGAGCGGCCGCGGCCACTGGGAGGCGCCGTGCGCCATTGAGCCCTTGGCAGGACCTTCACGAGATACTCAGTCGCCAGTCCGCTCTGCCTGAATGCCTCGAGGAGCTCGCGCTCCAGCTCGAGGGGCCGCCCCTTCGCCATGTCACCTCCGGCCGCCCGTATATCATGAAGTGAACGGTCAAAGACGCTGGCGACGTCGGGTGCTGGCCTCCAAGCGCCGGCGCGATTCTGTACGCTGATTTGCGCTCATGCGGGCAACGGGGTTGCCCGGGCTGCTTGACAGGCATGCCCGACGGGCGCAGGATCGGCGCGTTTCGCCTACAGCGGGCGTTGTTTTTTCAGGAGGGCCTGCGATGAGTGCGTACCGGCTTGCGCCGTTCGTCGTCGTGTGCCTCGCGGGGGCGGCGGCCGTCGCAGATGCACAAGTGAACCGGGCCACGATTTCCGGCACGGTCACCGATTCGTCGGGACTGGCCATTCCCGGCGTCACCGTCACCATCACCGGAGAAAGCGGGCTCAGCGTCACGGCACAGACCAACATGGCCGGCCAGTACACCGTACCCAGCCTGCCGGTGGGCACGTACGCCGCGAAGTTCGAAATAGAGGGCTTCAAGACGTTCGTTCGCGACAAGCTGACGCTGCAGGTGTCACAGACGCTGCGGCTCGACGTGGAGCTGGCGATCGGACAGCTCGCCGAGACGGTGAGCGTGTCAGGGACGCCGCAGCTGATACAGCGCGAGACACCCGACGTCGGGACGACGGTTACGCGTGATTACCTGACCGCCCTTCCTCTTTCCATGGGCGGCGGCCGGTACCCGGAGACGTTCGCGTACCGGTTGTCGCCGGGCGTGGAGGGCGATACGTGGACCTCGCGCATCAATGGCAGTCCGGCCTTCTCGAAGGAAGTGCTCCTCGAAGGCGCCTCGGTGACGACCTATCTCGCGGGTCATTTCGGCGAGTCCAGCGTCTCGATGGAGGCGCTGCAGGAATTCAAGGTGCAAACGAGCGGTCTCTCCGCCGAATACGGCCGAACCGGCGGCGGCGTGTTCAACTTCGTCATGCGTTCCGGCGAGAATCGGGTGCATGGGACCGGCTTCAGTACGATCCGAAACGAGGCGCTGAACGCGAATACGTTCCTCAACGAGGCCGCCGGCCAGCCGAAGCCACGCGACCGGCAATCGAATTACGGCGGGAGCTTTGGCGGCCCGGTCCGGATTCCAGGTGTGTACGACGGTCACAACCGCACCTTCTTCTTCGCCGCCGCGGAAAAATTCAGGGTGCGCAGCTACGTCTATGCCGCACCAAACCGCTCGGTGCCGCAGTTGGAGATGTACGACGGCGACCTGAGCCGGCTGCTCACGACCACCGTAGTCGGGACCGACGCGCTGGGCCGCCCGATCTACCGAGGCGCGATTTACGATCCGCTGACGCTGAGAGAGGTCAACGGCGTGTTCGTCGCCGACCCGTTCCCCGGCAACGTCATCCCGGCGAACCGCATCAGCCAGGTCTCCCGCCGGATCGGCGAGATTGCGAAGAAGCATTATGCGCCGATCAACAACTCGCTGACGGCCAATAACCTGTTCCCGACGCAGAACACGCCTGAATTCGATCAGAATCAGTGGTCGTTCAAAATCGACCAGGTCGTGTCGGACCGGCAGCGTCTCAGCGGCAGCCTCGCGCGCAACACGCGGCCGCGCCTGCTCCTCGACCAGCGCGGGATCTGGGACGCGAACGATCCGGTCGGAGGGCCGCTTTCACCCGCGCGGCGTCAGGTGATCAACTCGTGGCTCGCGCGTCTCGCTCACGATTTCACGATCTCGCCGGCACTTCACAACAGCCTGATCCTGTCGTTCAACCGCATGGCGAACCCGAACCGGTCGGCGCACGTGGCCGACTCGTGCGCCGCGCTGCTCGGCATCACGGGTGTGCTGCAGGACGGGCCATGTCCCCGCATCACCTGGGGTGACGGACCCGCGGGCGTCAGCTTCGATCCAATCGGAGATCCACAGGACGACTTCCAGGCCTACAACTCCTGGGGTGTGGCCAACTCGCTCGGCTGGTCGAAGGGCCGCCATTTCATGAAGGTGGGCGCCGACATCCGCGGCAACCAGCTGAACACGCGTCCGCTGGGGAACCTTGCCGGCACCTTCAACTTTTTGGCGGCGCAGACCGGCATCCCCGGCGTCAATTTCGTCGGCCATTCCTTTGCGTCGTTTCTCCTCGGCGGCGTGAACAACGCCAACGTCGGCGTGCCGCTCGGCCTGGCCGGCCGGACGTTCTACTATGCCGGCTACGCGCAGGACGACTTCAAGGCGACGCCGAATCTCACGCTGCAGCTCGGCCTCCGCTACGAATATCAGCCGCCGGCGGTCGAACTGCACGATCGGACGTCGAACTTCGACCTGACCGTCACCGATCCGCTGACCGGCAGGAACGGGGCAGTGGTCTTCGCCGGCGACGGCGCCGGCCGCACCGGGAGCCGCACGTTTGTCGCCGGCGACAAGACGAATTTCAGCCCGCGCATCGGCGGCGCGTACGCGCTGACCGAGCGGACGTCGCTGCGCGCCGGATATGGGATCTTCTACGGCGCCAACGTGTTCAACGGGTTTGCGTCGGTCCCCTTCTCGCGCGGATTCGGCGGCACGAACAACATCTCGAACCCGCTGACCCACACCTCGATGTTCAACTGGGATAACGGCTATCCGGACGCGTTCGTGGCGCCCGCGCTCGACCCGACCTCGTGGCGTTTGGGCGGGGTGACGCACTGGGATCCGGACGCCGGCCGTATTCCGCGCACGCACCAATGGAACGCCAACGTTCAGCGCGAAGTGTTGCGGAACTTGACCGTCGATATCGGATATGTCGGCACGCGGTCGAGCCGCATCTGGGCGGGCGACCTCGCGCACAAGAACCAGCTCGATCCGAAGTATCTGAGCCTCGGGCCGAACCTGAGCACGATTCTGCGCTCCGACGCCGATGCGCAGCGCTTCGGCCTGCCCGGTCTGCCGTATCCGGGGTTTGCCGGCGGGCAGCTCTGGCAGGCGCTGGTGCCGTTTCCGCATCTCGCCCGCAACGGCATCCTTCTGACGACGTTCAACTCGCCGCTCGGCCGATCCCGCTACGACGCGCTGCAGATCGCGGTGAACCGCCGGTATGCCAATGGCCTGACGCTGTTCGCCAACTACAACCTCTCCAGGACGCTGCAGAACATGGAGAGCGCACTTCGGAACGACGTCCGCGAGCGGCCGCTCGATTACTACAATCTGGATCTGGAATACGGCCTGGGTGACTTCGATCAGACCCACACCTGGAAATTCGCCGTCGTCTACGAGTTTCCTGTCGGTCGCGATCGCCGGTTCGGCAGTGAAATCCCGCGCGTGCTCGATGCCATCGTCGGCGGCTGGACCGTCAGCATGATGGGCAACTACGCGAGCGGCACGCCGCTCCGGTTTACCGGCAGCGCAATTCCAGGGTGGAACGGCCGCGCGAATCGTCCCGACGTCAGGAATCCGGACGGGCGCTCGCTCCTCGCCGGGTTCGATTCATCGAACTTCGATCCTGCGGCAATTGCGCAGGGCAACTACGCGCCCCATCGCTACATCACGCCCGGGCTCATCGTCGATCATGCGCCCTTCACACTCGGTAACGCCCCATTCGCCGTCGACGTGCGCGAACCCTTCGCGCGCAACGAAGACCTCAGCATTCAGAAGGCATTCCGGCTCGGCAGCCAGACGCGAATGCAGGTGCGCGGCGAACTGTTCAACGCGTTCAACCGCCGCACGTTCGGAGGAGGACCACAAGGCATCGTCACCAACGTCCTTGACGAGCGCTTCGGGCAGATTACGGACGTGCGCGGCAATCGTGTGGGACAGCTGGGAGTGAGGCTGGAATTTTAGGGGCTGACCACGACGATCAACGCGGAACTCGCGGAACCCGCAGAGAAAATCGCTCTTGTTCTGCGAGTTCTGCGGTTTCTGCGTTGAATGTCGTCCTGCCGTATTTATGTCGACTTCTCACCTGTTATTTCGGCCGCTCCTCGATTTCCTCGATCGCGAGAATGCGATTCAAGGCGGGGGCCTGAATCGTCTGTTGCCTCCCGCTCGGCCAGCGCACCGTGAGTTGGGTCACGCGACGGTTCGGCGGCACGCCGAAGTGAACGCGCGGATCGCTGGATGACGCAAAGCCGACGGAAGTCGTCGCGTGGTTCACCAGCACGCGGCCGTCATCCAGCGTCGCGCGAACGATCGTTCCGAGACCCTCCCGGTTCGATGCCCGTCCCACCAGACTGAGCATCAACCATTGCCCGCCGGACGCGGACACATTTCGCAGGATCCTGGCGCGGTCGCCCAGGGCGGTCACCACCAGATCGAGACGCCCGTCGTTGTCGAGATCCGCAACGGCCGCGCCTCGATGCGCGCCGGGCTTGTTCACGTCGCCGGCGTCTGCCGACACGTCTCGGAACGTTCCGTTTCCCTGATTGATTAGCAGCAGGTTGCCCTGCCGGTACGATCGGCCCTGAATCGAACCGATGTTATCCGTGACGTGGCCGTTGGCCGAAAACAGGTCCTTCCAGCCGTCGTTGTTGTAGTCCGCCACCGGATTGCTCCAGCCTGCGAATGGCAGCGTGGCCAGCGTCATCCCGGAGACGTCCGAGACATCGTCGAAGCGTGTTCCCGCGTGCCGGTAGAGAAGGAACCCTTCGTTGGACAGATCGGTGACGAAGAGGTCGAGTCGGCCGTCGTTGTCGATGTCGCGCAGGTCCGCGCCCATGGCCGACACGGGTGAGCCGAACTGGTTGACCGCCACACCCCAGCTGGCAGCAATTTCTTCGAACGTGCCGTCGCCGCGGTTGCGAAACAGGAAATTCGGTTCCGCGTCGTTGGCGACGAACACGTCGGGCCAGCCATCGTCGTCCACGTCACCAACCGCCGCGCCCATTCCCTTTCCGAGATGAAGCCCGATGTGTGACTCGATCGAGACATCACGGAACGTTCCGTCCCGGTTGTTTCTGAACAATTGATCCGGCAGCGGCGCGTAATGCTTCGGATGGCAATACGTCCGCAAGCCCGGCGCCTTCTCGCCGCAGTACGGTTCGCGAACGGGATTCCACGCGCAGTAGTTGACGATGAGCAGATCGAGCCAGCCATCGCGATCGAAGTCCAGCCAGGCGCCATGGATGCTCCACATCGGCCCGTCCTGTGGATGCGTGCTCGACAAACGGGCGTCCGCGGTGACGTCGCGGAAGGTTCCGTTCCCGAGATTGCGATAGAGGATGTTGCGCCCGACGCCGGTGACAAAGAGGTCGGGAAAGCCATCGTTGTCGAAATCCGCCGCCGCCGCGCCCATCATGTAGCCGTCCCCCTGCACCCCGGCGTGGTCGGTCACGTCCGCGAAACGGCCGTTGCCGAGGTTTCGATAGAGGCGGTTCCACTCGTCGGGCCCCGAGCGGCGGAGGGATGGGCTCTGCGCGCCGTTGGTGAAGTAAATGTCCATGAAGCCGTCGCGGTCGTAATCGAGCACCGCCACGCCCCCGGGCATTGTTTCGATCTGATGTTTCTCCGGTGTGGGCGAGTTGCGGAGCGTGAAAGCGACGCCCGCCTCCGCTGCAATATCAACAAATCGCGGCGATGCAAGGGTTTCAGCCGGCGCCGGTGGCGTGGCGGCGGCCGGACGCCGCTCGAGCGCCCGCAGCGCATCCTTCACGAGAGGGTGTGCCGGATCGATCGCGGCGGCGAGGCGCGCCTGCGCGTCAGCCTCGTCGCGGCGATTGACGCGCAGAAGGAATACCGCATAGGACGCGTGCGGTTCGGCGGTGGGCTTCGAGCGCCGGCCGTTGGTCCGGATCGCGAGCGCGAAGGTTGCGTCGGCGGTTTCGATCCGGCCGAGGCCGACATAGGCATTCGCCAGCGCGGTCAGCGCCGCACTATCGGACCCGTCGAGCCGCACCGCGCGCTCGAGTGCCTGTGCCGCCATGCCGAATCGCTGCGCATCCTGATGCAGCCGGCCGAGCAGCGACCACGCTTCCGCATCGGTGCCGTCGGTCTGAACGAGGCGCTCGAGCTGTGACGCCGCTTCGGATGGTGCGCCCGCAGCGATGAGGACCCGCGCGAGCAGTGTGCGAGCGAGGCGGTCATCCGGCCGTTCCGAGACGAGCCGTTCGAGATCGGCGCGCGCCTGTGTGTAATCGCCGGCCTGCGCGAGCGTCAGCGCACGACGTTTGATTGCCTCCGAATCCGAAACCTGGCCCAGGACGAGACCGAACGCGAGGACGGCGGCGACCGATCCGGACGCCACTCGTTTCACCGCCATCGACGCGCCAGCCATCAAAGCGGCCCTCCCCTCTCGTATTCTCAGAGATGAGTCTGCCGCCGCAACAGAAATTCCGGGCACTCACGGTGCACGGTAGATGACGTCCTCCGTCTCACGATTGGCCGCCCGGAACCCGTGCATCGCACCCGCGATGCCGCCCCCAAGCATTCCAGCGAGGAACGCTCCCGAGTCGCAACGTTCGCGTCCGATCGCAGGCTGGCAAGCGAAGCCGGCGACGTAGCCTCCGGTCATACCGCCGGCGAACAAGCCGCCGAGGGCACCAAGATGTCCCCATACACCTCGGCCCTTCTGTCGAGTCGCGACCTCAGCCACGTCCTGTCGCGCACGGGTTTCGATCAGGTCGTTGAGATCGGCGACCTTCCGATTGCCCACAAATACTCGGGCCGATTCCAGCCGCAGGTTGTCCAGCAGAAAGGTCCGTCCCGTCGCCGCACCCTCGAGGTATTCGCCGTGCCGGGACGCGAGCTCGCGCAGGGTGCGCGCCGCCGCTGCAGGGATGGTCGGGTCGGTGAGATTCAAAACTGTCAGGCCGGAATCGTCGGCTGAGAGGAAATACCGCGTCGCAGATTGCGAGCCTCGGCTCGTGACGGTGATCGCTCTGCCCTGTTGGAGTGTGCGGACGCGCGCCCACTCCGCGTCCGCGGATCCGCCCTGTGGAGCCAGTGCGAGTCGGACGCCTTCCCGGCTGATGGCCCTCGCCAGGGATCCGTCCGGCTCGAGCGATCGCAGCGCCTCTTGTGCGGTCAGCGGATGTGGCGCCGCCACGATCGCCAGGATCAACGAGAGCGAAAGGCCTGATTTCATCTGTCATTCTCCCGCGCTGTAATGCGAAAGCGGCCGGGCAAATGGCTCATGTCGCGCAGTTTGCGCGGTCAACCAGTGGCATTCAGCGCCCGTTCGTGGGCAGACTCACGCCAATCGAGGAGTCCGGACGGTGTCTTCTGCGCTGAGTCGGGTCAGATGTCGACCTGACGAAGTGCGCAATGACACGCGACACTGCGTCAGGCTGGGCGCTTCCGTCACCTTGCGGATGGCATCGGACACATCGAGCGCACCTTGGCGATCGCGACTGACATGCTTACTCCGACCGGAGCGCCTGCAGGACATCCACGCGCGCCGCTCGCGCCGCGGGCATCAGGGAGGCGAGGACGGCAGCGGACGCGAGGACGGTTGCCGCGGTAAGAACCGGCAGCGCGCCGGGAAAGCGCACGTTCTCGACATAGCTCGATGCCACGCCGGCAATCGCATAGCCGGCTACGGCACCTGAGGCGATGCCGACCGCCACGATCGACGCGCCCTCCGACAAGACGCGCATCAACAGGTGACGCGGCGCCGAGCCGACCGCCAGCCGCACGCCGAACTCGCGCGTGCGCGCGCTGACCGAGAACGCCAGCACACCCGACACGCCCACCACGGCAATCAGCAGCGCGATGCCGGCGAAGCCGGTCACGACGAACGCGTTCAGCCGCTCCGGCGCCAGGACCTCGGCGCGCACGTCCTCGAGGGTGGCCGGCCGCTCGACCGCCTGGTTTGCCGACAGGTCCCGGATGATCCGTGTCACCGCCGGCACAAGCACGTACGGCTCGCCGGACGTGCGCACGAACATGCGCATCGGCAGGCTCTTCCCCCTGTATGGGGTATAGACGGCCATGGCCGGCGCACCGTCGACGCTCTCGTCGTCCACATCGGCGACGACGCCGACAATGCGCGACGGCGTGGGATTCGCGCTGCCCGACGCGCTCAGTGCGCCGGTCCTCCAGAGGTTTCGATTGAGGGCATCCCCGTTCGGGAAGAGGCGCTGCGCGATGCTCTGGCTGACGATCACGACGCGCTCGCTGCCGACGCGATCGTCCTCGTTGAACTCGCGGCCCGCGACCACAGGGATCCCGAGCGCCGCGAAGAAGCCGGGGCCCACGGATCGCTGCCTGGCATACGGGTTGTCTTCTCCGTCAGCCGGCGTGTAGCCCTCGACGGTGAACTGGACGTGGGGCCATCTGCCGGTGTCGCGCCAGGGCACGAAGAGGGCGCCGACCGCGGCATCAACTCCCGGCAGCTGCCCGACCCGTTGCGTCACTTCTCGATACAGGTCCGGTGCCTGTTCGTGCGGGCCAGGCGACGGCGGGTTCGAGGCGCGAGCCGATGCTGGCGCCGTACCTGTGCTCGGTGAGGAGGACCCGATCGACACCGGCGGAATGTCGAACGCCAGCACCTGCCGGGTGAGGAAGCCGGTGGTCGCCGACTGCAGGGCGATGAGCGCCGCGACGAGCATGCCCGCCCCGGCGAGCAGCACGAACGAGAAGGCGATCTGCGTGGTGGCGAACACGCGCAGGCGACGATTGGTCCCGGGCGTAATCCGGACGCTGCCGTTCGCAAGCCCGAAGCCCGTGGGCGCGTCCGACGAGGGCAGGCGCGGAACATAGGCAAGCAGGATAGCTGCCGTGATGGCGAGGCTCACGCCGACCCAGAGGACCGTGCTGTCAACGGTGACCTCGAGCGCGCGCACGGAGAAGCGTGCCGCAAAGCGGGCGACGACCGACACGAGCGGCTGCGCGAGCAGCACGCCGAGAAGGGCGCCGGCCCCGCACAGCACGAGACTCTCGGCCAGCAGCGTGCGCCGCAGGGCGCCGTGGCTGGCGCCGAGCGCCGCACGCATAGCCAACTCGCCTTCTCGGCGAACCGAGCGCGCCAGGATCAGATTCGCCACGTTCGAGCACCCGATGATGAACACGACGCCGGCGGCGGCGAGCAGCAGGAGCAGAATCGTTCGCGCCGGCGCGGTAATCTGATCGCGGAGCGGCGTGACGCTCAGCTGAACGTGGGCTCGTGTCGAGTACGCGTCAGGGTGCTCGCGCACCATGGCGGCATACGCGGCCGTCAACTCGGCGCGCGCGTCTTCGATGGACGCGCCTGGAGCCAGCCGGCCGAAGAGCTCCGTCATCCGATGCGTGCGCTCGATATTCATCGTCGCGCCGAGGTGGTGCGGGCTCGTCACCATATTGGCAATGATCTCGGTGTCGGCCGGGTACGGCACCGACGGCTCGAGGACGCCGACGATGGTCGTCGTGCGTGGGCCAAGACGGAGGGTGGTGCCGACCACGGCTGGATCGCTCTTGAAAAAGCTGGTCCAGAATCGATGCGTCAGCACGGCCGCGCCGGCCGCGCCGGGGCCGTCGTCGGAGGCGCGCAGCAGGCGGCCACGCACGGGTCGCAGGCCCATCACCTCGAAGTACGACCCGCCGACGACGCCGGCGTGAATGAGGCGTGGTTCGCCGACACCGAGCAGCGTGAACTCGATGGTGGAGAAATCACCGAAGGCGGCGATGGTCGTCGCGCGTGCTTTGAGGTCGTTGATCTCCGCCACCGAGAATGTCATGTTCTCGGTGCCGACACCGGGCGCGCTCTGCCGGATGTAGACGAGACGTTCCGCGCCGCGATTGACCAGCGGGCGCAGCAGCACGCCGCGAACGACGCTGAAAATCGCGGCGTTGGCGCCGATGCCGAGCGCGAGCGTGACCACCACCGTGGCGGAGAGACCCTTCGCGCGCAACAGAGAGCGGAGGCCGATTCGCATCTCCCGCCCCAGCGCCGCGACGGCGTCGAACCAGCGGCTGTACCAGACACGGTGCATCGACTCGCAGATGGCCGGGATGTAACCAAGCTCCCGCAGCGCGGCCCGGCGCGCGGCCTCGGGATCCTCGCCGCGCTCGATCCGTTCCCTGACGCTGAGGGCGAGATGGCCGCGGATTTCCTCGTCGAAGTCGTGATCGTCGGGCCGCATGCGCTACTCCTTGCCCGCGGGCACGGGGTTCATGATGCGGCCGATCGCGTGCACCAGCTGGGACCAGCGATCCTGCTCCCGCGACAACTGCGCTTTCCCCGCCGCCGTCAGGCGGTAGTACTTCGCCCGCTGGTTGGCCTCGCTGACGCCCCATTCGGATTTCAGCCAGCCGCGCTTCTCGAGCCGGTGCAGCGCGGGATACAGGGAGCCGGTTTCGACCTTGAGCAGATCGTCGGACTGCGCGCAGATGGCCTGGCCGATGCCGTGGCCATGCTGCGGCCCCCACTGCAGCGTGCGGAGAATGAGCATGTCGAGCGTGCCTTGAAGGAGTTCCAGGCGCTGGGTATCAGGGGACTTGGCCATAGTTGTAGACAGTCTACGGCTATAGACGTAGGATGTCTACAACTTGTTCCGTGACGGCCGCCCGACGAGCCTTGAGCCTCGGTCGCCATCGACGGTGCCGAGATCGAGGCATTCAAAGACGCGTGGTCAGTTGGTGAGGACCTCTAAGGCCTGCGCACGCCTGCGAGCTTCATCAACTCGTCATCCGTCCACGGCCGGCTCCGGCCGACCGAGAGCGCACGCACAGCCTTCACCGTCTCGGCATCGACGGGCGTGGCTGCCTGGCCCCACTCGCGGCGCACGTAGGTCAACACGTCGGCGATCTGCTCGTCGCTCAGTCTCGAGCCGATGGGCGGCATGAGGCCGACCGCGCCTTCTTTCCCGTTCAGCAGAATCCGCGCGGGGATTTCTGCGGACGCCAGCGTCAGGACCGCACCGATGAGCGTGGGCGCCACTTTGTCCTGGCCGCGGCCGTCGGCCTGATGGCAGGCCTGGCAGATGTTCTTGTAGATTTCGCGCCCGGCGTCGAATCGCCGCTGCTCGTCGGCGGTGAGCGGCGGAAGTGACGCCGAATCGCCCGGTTTGCCCGGCCAGGAGATGCGCGCGAGCACGGTTCTCACTCGCGGCGCCAGTTGGTCGCTCGGGGCCAGCGCCGTCAGCGCCTCCGGTTCGCGATTCAACTGCAGCCGCGCGCCCCCGCGGCCACCGCCGCTCGCCCCGGGATCCGGGGGAGGAGGCTCCGGTCTCTGGTAGGCATACGCGCCGCCGGGACCCGCACGTCCGCCCGGACAGGTTGGACACGGCGCCGGAACAGTCTCCGGCGCGGACCCTCGCGGCGCGGGCCCGGGCATTGCAGCCCCGAGCAGCGCCACCTCCGTGCCACGGAGCAACGCGGTCCGCTGCCAGGCGGCGCGCCTGCTGTCGGCGATCCACGCGAGCAGGTCCTGGATGCCATCCTCCTGCGCGCTGCGCACGATCGTCGCGGCGAGCATCGTGATCGCTGTCTCACGCCGAGGCGTCTGCCCGGCGCCGGTGCGCATCAACCCTTCGAGGACCGCCGCGTCGCCGCCGCGCAGACCGCTGAGCGCGGCATCCAGTGTCACGGGGTCGTCGGCATGCGCGTCGAGCAGTGAGATCACCGCGGGATCGCGCTCGCTCGCCGGCAGCGCGCCCAGCGATGCCGCCAATTGCCGTCGCACCGCCCAGTCAGCGTCCTGCAGCCGCTTCAACACTACGGCGTGAAGCGGGTGATTCGGTCTGCCAAGCCACCGCTCGGCCAGGCGGACAGCCGCCGCGCGCACGTCTCGTGACACATCGCCCAGGGCGCGAGTGACCGCCGCCGGATCGATCGCATCCATCCCGTCCAACGTCCACAGCGCGTGAAGGCGCGTGCGCCAATCGGGGGCGCTTTGCGCCAGCCTTGCGAGCGCCGGAATCACAGACCTCGGCCGCCGCTCGACGAGCAGACGCTGCGCGTTGTCACGCCACCAGCCGTTGCGATGCGAGAGCATGGCCACGAGCTGTGCCGGCGATGCACTCGCTAACGCCCGTGCGGGATCACGCCGCGTGGTTTCATGCACCACGCGGTAGATCCGCCCCAATCCAATCGGCTGCTCCAGCTTCCGCGCGAGAATCTGGTCCCGGAGGTACTCGGTCATCGACAGACGGTCTTCGAGGATCCCGCGATACATGTCCACGACGTACAGCGTGCCGTCCGGAGCGTTGGAGAGATAGACCGGCCGGAAGCGCTCGTCGGTCGAGGCCAGGAACTCACCCCGTCCGTATGCCTTGCGTGCTCCGAGTGTCGTGCCGTCGTCGCTCAGGACAATGCGGCTCACCAGGTTGGCGGCAGGCTCGGCCACGAAGACATTTCCGTAGAGATCCGCCGGCAGGCGATCGCCGCGGTACACGAGCGGGCCGCAGACGGCCGTGTACCGGGCCAGCGACCCATCGGCGCGCAGGATGCCGAACTGATAGGCACGGTTGGTGGCGGGTGTGGGGCGGACGGGCCAAACGATGTTCAGGTCGGGGTTGTCGTCCGCGAGCCGTTCGTAGCTCCCGCGCGTACGGAGCAGATTCGGATTGCGCGCGAAATAGACCGACGGCACAAGATCCACGTGCAGCGCCGACTCGTTCGTGTTGCGGTAGATGCGGCCCGCGTCGTCTTCGGCCACGCCCCACTGGCCGCGGCGCAACGTGCGCCGCACCTCGAAGGCACCGTTCTTCAGCCGCAGCTCGATATCCTGCGCCGCCAGGTGCATCCAGTTGTCGAGCCCCCAATGGAACTCGTTCGCGTTGTTTTGCGGGTCCGCCTCCAGCCGGCCGTACTGGTTGGTGACGAGCTCCTTCGTGTCCATGCGCAGATCGCCGTTCGTATCGCGCATCAGCCAGGCGTTGGGCGGCTCGCCAACGAGGACACCCCGATCGAGAACCTTCACAGCCCGCGCCAGCACCAGGCCGTCCGCGAAGACCGTTCGTGTGTCCATCCTGCCGTCGCCGTTCTCGTCTTCCAGCACGATCACGCGGCCGACCGGATCGCGTTCGTTCTCCCCGAGGATGTTCCGCATGTAGCCGGGCATCTCGACCACCCAGAGCCGTCCCTCGGCGTCCCAGTCGACGGCAACCGGATCCTTGACCAGCGGCTCGCTCGCGACGAGCTCGACGGAATAGCCGGGCGGCAGGTAGAAGGTCTTCAGCGCCTCAGCGGGCGACAACGCGGGAGACTCGTTCGAGACTTGCTGCAAGGGCGGCGGCCACGGCCGCTGGGTCGGCGGGGTTTGCTGGCCGTCTCCGGTGAGGACGGCGACCGTCACGAGGAGGGCACTTGCCGGGATTCTCGTACCCATAACGGGTCAAGTCCGCCTGAAGGCGGACACTACCGGTTGTTTTCGGTATGTCCGGCTTTAGCCGCAATTGTTTCGGTAGTGTCCGGCTTCAGCCGGACCACCCAAGACCGGAATGACCCGGCTTGCGGGCCCGGGCCTTCGGTCTTCCCTTCATGCAGAATATCCACGTGAAACGCCGCGATTTCCTGACCCGCTCCGCCCTTGCGCTTCTTGGCGCGACAACGCGCAGCTCCGCGGCCCATTCAACGAGCTCATGGCAGGCTGCGGAGCAAACGTCAGGCGAGCCGATTATAGACATCCATCAGCATCTCGGCTACAGCGGCCGCCCCGACGATGTGCTGCTCGCGCACCAGCGGGCAATCGGCGCGACGGCAACGATTCTGCTGCCGGCCGGCCGGGCCGCGGCGCGCCCCTCCACGCATGAAGGCCTGGCGAATGGCCTGCAGGCGAACGCGCTGGGCAACGAGGCCTGCTATCGGTTCGTTCAGGCACGTCGTCACGCGTTTCTGTTCGGCGCGAACGATGTGCCGGATCTCGAGGGTGCGACACGTGAGATCGAGCGCTACTTGAAACGCGGCGCCGTGGTGGTGGCCGAACAGAAGTTCGGCGTCGAATGCGATTCGCCGGCGATGCAGAAGATCTACGCGCTCGCGCGCGCGTACGACGTGCCCGTACTCATGCACTGGCAGTACAAGATGTACAACTATGGTTTCGAGCGGTTCCACAAGATGCTCGAGAAGTTTCACCGGGTGAAGTTCCTCGGGCATGCACAGACATGGTGGGCGAACATCGACCGCAACCACGCCGACCAGACCGTGCTCTATCCCAAGGGTCCGGTCGCAGCCGGTGGCCTGACCGACCGTTACCTGAGCGACTACCCCAACATGTACGGCGATCTCTCAGCCGGGTCAGGGCTCAATGCGCTGACGCGCGACGAGGATTTCACGCGCGATTTCCTGGTGCGGCAGGCCAACAAGCTGCTCTTCGGCAGCGACTGCGATGATCGCGACGGGGGCGGACCGGACTGTCTGGGCGCCCGGATCATCGCCGCCATCCGGCGCCTGGCGGCCGACCGGCAGATCGAGCGGAAGCTGCTCTACGAGAATGCAAAGCGGTTGTTTCACCTTTAACAAAAACCGTCGAGGAATTGGAGGACGTCAGAGCGAGCAGACGGAGGGAACGGGATAACCACAGAGGAGCAGAGGAACGGAGACGAAACGGAGAAGACACAAGTAAGTCGTGAATCCTGAGCCGTGAGTTTTGAGTTCGTGGTTCCAGTTTTGTCATCACTCACGACTCGAAACTCCACCGACTTCTCTGCTCGTCTCCGTTCCTCCGTTTCTCTGTGTGATACCGTTGCCTCCGTCTACTCTGTTTGGACCAGCAAGATTGGAGACAGTCACCATGAGTTTTGCTCCCTCCACCCTATCGGCCACACTGGCGCTCCTCGGCGTTCTCTCGCTGTGGACGGCGCCGGCGGCCCGGGCACAAGTCACGCTCACACCGGGCCCGGAACAGATCACCGTTGAAATCGACGGCAAGCCGTTCAGTGTGTTCTTCATCGGCGGCAAAGATCTCAACCGGCCCTATCTTCACCCTTTACGTTCCGCCTCCGGCAAGGTTGTCAACCGCTCTGTTCCTGCCGGACAGCTGCCGGGGGAAACGACCGATCATCCTCATCATGCCGGCCTGTTCTACGGGCATGGCGATGTGAACGGGTACAACTACTGGGCGATCCAGAACGTCCCGACATCGCCCGACCCCACCATGGGCCGCATCGTTCTCGACCACGTGGTGTCCGTGAAGAGCGGCAAGGAGTCCGGCTCGCTGGACATCGTATTCAATTGGCTGAAGCCCGATGGCAGGCCGTTGTTGACGGAAACCCGGAAGATGACGTTCCACGCACATCCCGAGCTGCGCATCATCGATTTCGACTTCGACCTTGCGGCCGTTGAAAAGGCCGTCTTCCGTGACACCAAGGAAGGCACGTTCGCGATGCGGATGGCAACGGTGCTCGAGGAGCCGCCTGCCACGCCGCAGGAGAGGGCGAAGGGGCCTGTCAGAACGGGCCGACTGATGAACGCGCAGGGCGGGGAACGCGAGGCGAACGTCTGGGGCAAGCGGTCGGAATGGGTGGACTACTCGGGCGAGCTGGATCGAGAAAGAGTGGGCGTCGTGATGATGGATCATCCGGGCAATCCGAGACATCCCACCTACTGGCACTCACGTGGGTACGGCCTGCACGCGATCAATCCGTTCGGCGTGAGCGACTTCCTCAACGACAAGACGCAGAACGGCAGCCTGACGCTCGCGCCCGGCGAGCACGTGCGGTTCCGTTACCGCGTCATCGTCCATCCTGGTGCATCGCGCGCCAGGCTCGAAGAGTTGTACAAGCAGTACGCGCAGATGGGGAGCTCTTCCTCGAAGCGGTGAACGGCCGCGTCACTCGCCATCCCGCCGGGGGGCATGCCTCTGATCAACCGTTTGCTGGGCTGCCTGCGTGATGCCGCGCGGATCAGGCGGGAGTTCACGCTCGTCGCCGACGCCGTTCACCACGCCGCTCATGCCGCCAGAATGGTGCTCAAAGAGCAAGATCGTCGGCGGCCCCCGGGCCGGCGCTTCGCCCGTCGAAGGGCGGGCCTGCCGTGCAGCGGTGATTGGCGTTCCAGCGTGAAGTTCGTCGAATCCGGCTTTGGAGGCCGCACATGAAACTCAGGCAAGAGTCACTCTCGCTGTTTGTGGCCCTGGGTTCTCTCCTGCTTGTGTTGCCGGCTCTGGCAGGCGCGCAAGTGACCACGGCAGATTTGGTGGGGACGATCAAAGACAGCTCCGGCGGCGTCGTGCCCGGGGTCACAGTGGTCCTGACCAACGACGCCACCGGCGTCAGCCGCACCACCACGACCAGTGAGAGCGGCACGTACATCTTCACCTCGCTGCAGCCTGGTCGCTACCGGCTCAGTGCGGAACTTCCTGGTTTTCGCAAGGTCGAGCGCACGGGCGTGGAACTGCAAGTCAACCAGCGCGCGCAGGTTGACCTGGATCTGGAAGTCGGCCTGGTCAGCGAGAGCGTTCTCATCCAGGGCACCGCACCGCTGCTCGAAACCCAGTCGTCCGTGCTTGGCAACGTGATCGACGAGAAACAGGTGCAGGATTTACCGCTGAACGGGCGCAACTTCGTGCAGCTCGCCACGCTCAGCACGGGCGTGTCGGGCGCCGGCTCCGGCATGCGCGGCACGATCATGAGCGGCACCCGGCCCGACGACCTGCGACCGGGCACCGAGCTGTTTGCCAACGGGAACAGAGAAAGCTCGAACAACTATCTGTACGACGGGATCGACAACAACACCAGGCTGACGCTCGTGATCGTCGTCCGCCCCAACGTGGAGGCGATCAAGGAGTTCAAGGTTCAGACCAACCTCTTCTCCGCTGAGCAGGGGCGCAACCCCGGCGCCCAGGTCAACGTCGTGACGAAGTCCGGGAGCAACACGATTCACGGCGCGAGTTACGAATTCGTCCGCGACGATCGGTTCGACGCCAACAACTTCTTCGCCAGCCGCGCCGGACAGGAGAAACCGCCGTTCAAGCAGAATCAGTTCGGCGGCGCGATTGGCGGGCCGATTGTCAGGAACAAGACGTTCTTCTTCGCCGATTACGACGGCTTCCGTCAACGGGTGGGGCGCGTCTTCGTCAATACCGTGCCGACCGCGAAGATGCGACAGGGGGACTTCAGCGAGCTGGCGGACGCCATCTACGACCCGCTGACCACGGTGGTGCTGCCGGGCGGCGGCGTGACGCGGCAGCCTTTTCCAGGCAACATCATCCCGCAAAATCGCTGGGATCCGGTGACCGCCAGGCTGATGAATGCCTATCCGATGCCGACGTCTGCGGCATTGGGCAACAACCTGATCACGACCCCGACGCGCACGCAGGACTGGAATCAATTCGATGTGCGCATCGATCACACGCAGAGCGAACGGAACAACTTTCTCGCCCGCTACTCGTGGTCGAAAACGGCGACCGTCAACCCGTACACCTTTCCTCCAGTGCAGCTTCCCGGCTTGTCGAAGGCCGTCGGCCTTGGTAATGAGGACACCTTCGCGGGTCCTTCGGACCTGTTCGCGGAGCACGCGGTGTTCGGCTGGGTGCATGTCTTTTCGCCGCGCCTGATCCTGGATTCGCGCGGCGGCTACAACCACTTCAATCTCGATTTCACGCAAGCCGACGTCGCTCCCGGCGATCAACTCGGCGAACAGCTCGGCGTGCCCAACGCGAACCAGCAGGAGCAGCAGAATGGCATCCCGATTTTCAGCCCGGCGGGCTACACCGGCATCGGTCAGAGCCGCTCGCTGCCGATTCTGCGGCACGAGCGAACGTTTCAATACGTCACCAACCTGATCTTTGCCGGCGACAAGCACACGATCAAATCGGGCTTCGACGTGCGCCGGCGGCACATGGGGGAGTTTCAGACCAACCGCGGCAACGGGCGTTTCAACTTCTCGCCGAACATCACCAACAATCCCGCGAACAACACCGGCGGGCACGTCATGGCTTCGTTTCTGCTCGGCGCGCCGAGCTTGATCGAGCAGGACTATCTGCTGGCCGATGCCGCTATTCGCACAACCGAGTATGGCGTGTATGCCGCCGACGACTGGCGCGCGACGGAGAAGCTGACGCTCAACATCGGGCTGCGCTACGAGCTCGACACTCCGCCCACCGAAACGTCGAATCAGTGGGCCAACTTCGATCCGATCACGGCGGCTGTCCTGGTCGCCGGCCGTAACGGCGTGAGCAGAACCGCGGGCGTGAACACGTTCAAGAAGGCCTTTGCGCCACGTCTTGGCTTTGCGTATCAGCTCGCACAACACACCGTCGTGCGCGGCGGAGCGGGAATCTTCTGGAACACGGCCGGGCACGGCGGCAACGTGTTGCGGTTGCAGCGGCACGTGCCGTTCGGACCGATCTACAGTTTCAACCCCGGCACGCAATTCGTCACGCGGCGGGTCAGCGACGGCTTTCCATCGATTCCGCCGCTGGATCTGACCCTTGCCGACAACCCGAGCGGCAGCGTCATCGGCGTGGACCCGAACTATCAGCCCGGTTATGCGGAACAGTTCAATCTGACGGTCGAACACGAATTGCCGTGGTCCTTGCTGCTGAAAACCTCGTATGTCGGCAACCTCGGTCGCCATCTCGACACGGCCTTCAACCTCAATCAGGCGGTGCCGGGGTCGGGACCAGTGAACAACCGCCGGCCGTTCTTTGCCGTGCGTCCCGCGCTGGCCGATGTGACATGGGCGGTGTCCGACGGCACGGCCGAGTACCACGCGCTTCAATTCAGCGCCACGAAGCGCTTATCGCACGGGTTGAGCGGTCTGCTCTCGTATACGTGGGGGCACGCCATCGATACGGTGGGGCAAAGCTTCGGCGGCGGCGCGGACGGACCGCTGCCGCAAGACCCGCGCAATCGCCTCGCCGATCGCGGCAATTCGCCATTCGACATCCGCCATCGTTTGACCATCGCCTGGAACTATGCGCTGCCTTTCGGCGAAGGACACCGATGGCTGAGCGGCGGCGGCGCGGCGGGATACGTGCTGGGCGGCTGGCAGGTCAACGGGATCAACACATTTCAAACCGGTCTTCCGTTCACGCCGACGCTCAGCGCGCCGACGGTCAACACCGGGACTGGCAGCCGCCCCGATCGCATCGGCGACGGCCGGTTGCCGCATCCGACCGTCGATCGCTGGTTCGATACGTCAGCGTTTACCACGCCGGCGCCATTCACTTACGGCAATTCGGGGCGGAACATCCTGTACGGACCGGGACGCGTGAACTTCGATTTCTCGCTGTTCAAGGAGTTCGGCATCGCCGGGGACTCGCGGATCCAATTCCGCGCCGAGTGCTTCAACGTCTTCGACACCGCTCAATTCGATTTGCCGAATGCCGCCATCGGCACGGGCACCGCCGGAACCATTACGAGCATCGTCGGCACGCCGCGCCAGATTCAGTTCGGCGCAAAGATCATCTTTTAATCGTGGGCGAACTGCTGCGTGTGATCTCGACGGACAGTCGATGAAGCCCGTTCCGCCTCACCGCGATGCGTACGGCCGTGAGATATGGGCGTTTTTGAATGGAAATGGAGAACCCTGCGAGGTCGTGGAGCGCGACGACGGATACATCACCGCGGCTGCAAGTACGGCAGGATATTTCGCCCAGTTCCGGCACTGGCCCCGCCGCCAACGGGCCGCGGTTCGTTTCCGGCGCGGTGACACGGCTCTCGACGTCGGGTGCGGAGCCGGCCGCGTCGCGCTCTACCTTCAAGAACGCGGATTCCGGGTCCTCGGCATCGACAGCTCGCCCCTTGCCGTGAGGACGGCCAGGAAGCGTGGCGTAGTACATGTACGGCTGCTGCCGTTCCAGAGCATCGACACGTTCCCGAGCAGCCGGTTCGACACGGTGGTGATGTTTGGAAACAACTTCGGCCTTTTCGGAAGCTATCGGCAAGCGAAGAGGCTCCTGCGCGAACTTCACCGGATCACCAGGCCGCGCGCCGTTCTGCTGGCTGAGTCTCTGGACCCTTACATCACCGACGATGCCGCCCACCGCAGGTACCACCGCTTGAACAGGCGACGAGGACGGATGTCAGGCCAGAGCCGAATCCGGGTTCGTTACCACGACTGCATCGGACCCTGGTTCGATTACCTGCTGGTGTCGCGGCAAGAAATGACGAGGATATTGGACGGCACGGGCTGGAAGGCGAAGCGGTTCATAAGCGACGCAGGTCCCCTATACGTCGCTGTCATTGTCAGAACGTGAGGTGGCAGGAACAGATAGCACGCTGCGCTCACCATAAAGGATCAATCAGCTACCGTGGAGGACGCGGAGGACGCGGAGGTTCAATCCCGAACAGGATTTTTCCTCCTTTCCTCCGTGTCCTCCGTGGTGGATTGGTCATTCCGCGGCGACCGCGGCTGGATGGCGGTGTGAGGCCGACGAACAGCAGTCCCATTACAATCTGCAGCGATGCGCAAGCTGTTCTGCCGGCTTTTTCTGATCGCCATTGCTTCGGGCATCGCACCCGGCGCGGCGCTGCGCACGGCGCAGCCGGCAATTCTCGTCCTCGACCACGCGCGCCTGATTGACGGCACTGGCGGCGCACCCATCGAGAGCGGCCGCGTCGTCATCGACGGCGACCACGTCGCCGGCGTCGGGCCGGCCGATCAGGTGCCGATGCCTGCCGGCGCCGATCGGATCGACTTGACCGGCCGAACCATCGTGCCCGGCCTCATCGATCTGCACTTCCACATCGAGAACGATCCGAAGCTGGCGCTCCGCCAGCTCAGTCACGGAATCACGGCGTTTCGCGATCCCGGTCAATGGGACGAGAAGTTCGTCGAGCTGCGCCGCATGATCACGGCCGACCATCTGCCTGGCCCGCGCATCTTCACCACCGGTCCTCACATCGATGGAGAACATCCCGCCTATCCCGCCGATTCCGTCGTGGCGCGGGACCCCGAGGAGGCGCGCCGCGCCGCGGAGCTCTCGGTTCAGCATGGAGCCTCGGCGATCAAGATCTACTTCCGGCTTCCGTTCGCCAGCGCCAGGGCGGTGATCGACGTCTGCGAGGTGCGACACGTGCCGTGCACCGCGCACCTCGAAGTGCTCGACGCGCGCGAGTTGATCGCAGCCGGGCTCAACGGCATCGAGCATGTGACCTCGCTTGGCACCAGCGTGGTGCCCCGGATCACAGCGGAAGCCTACCGGCAGCAGGTGCTGGCCGACAACGAGGCGCGTCGCGAAGGACGATACACGCTGTTCGCCCGCGCCGATCTCGACGGCCCCGAGGCGCAGGCGCTCTACGCGGTGCTCGGTGCCCGCAAGCCGTGGCTCGATCCGACGCTCGCCGTGTTCGAACGCCGCGCCGACCGGCCCGAGAAGGGCACCAGGCCGGAAATGGTAACGGTCATGGCTGAGGGATTCGCGAGGATGAAGCAGCTCGCCAGACGCGCCGGCCTCGCCGGAGCACAGTTGGTCATGGGCGGACACTCGACCGTGCCGTTTGCCGCACGAGGCGAGGCCCCGTGGCGCGAGCTCGAACTCCTCGTCGAGAGCGGACTCTCTCCACTCGAGGCGATCACCGCTGCCACCGCAACCGCGGCGGCGTTCCTCTACCGCAGCGATCAACTCGGCGCGTTGCGTCGCGGTCTGCAGGCCGATCTGGTCGTCCTTCGCGACAATCCTCAGCGCGACATATCAGCGATCCGAAGTGTGGAGCGCGTGATGGTTGCAGGGCAGTGGGTGGACGTCGGGCGGTATGGGACGTACTAGGTCGAGTGGGTCAGGTAGGCGAGGTGGGTCTGGTAGGCTCTGGGCTCTGGGCTCTGGGCTAAGAGAACAAACCACAAAAGGACACAGACACAGAACTCAAATCCTGTACAGGGCCGATCCTTTGTGTCCTTGGTATCCTTCGTGTCCTTCGTGTGTTTTGTGTTCGCTCGCGCAGCGTCCGTGGCGCGGGCATCAATCGCGCGTACCACGCCTTCGTACCTGCGAAAGCGCCGCGGCGATCTCGGGCTGATGGGGATCGAGCCGCAGCGATCGGCGAAACGCGTCCTCTGCTCCGGCGGCGTCGCCGACCGCCTGACGTGTCAGGCCCAGGCCGTTCAGCGCCACCGTCGAAGGAGGACCGGCTTCGAGCGCGCGCTCGAAGTAGGGCAGGGCCTCGGCGGGATGCCCTCCTGACGCGAGCGCACCCGCGAGGTACACCAACGCTTCAGTGTTCCCGGCGTCATGCTGGATCGCCCGGCGAAAGAGCTCGATCCCCTCGTCCGCGCGCCCGGTCCGCACGCGCACGACGCCCAGCTTGGTGAGTGCCGACACGTCGCCGGCATCATGCGCGAGGATGCGGGCGTAGCGGACGGCGGCCGCAGCAGAGTCTTCCCTGAGCAGAGCGAGATCGCCCAGACGCCTGAGCGCTTCAATGTGGTCGGGAACGAGCTTCAGGACTCGCTCGCACAACGCAGTGGCCTCGTCGTACTTGCGCTGCTGAATGCGCACGTCCGCGAGCGAGATCAGAGGCTGCGCAAATGTCGGGGTCTCGCGGCCGGCGCGTTCGAGGATCAGCGCCGCTTCCTCGAGCCGGCCCGCAAACCGCAGATTGTCGGCGAGCACGATGGCGTCCTCGGGTGTGAGCTGTCCCTCCTTGTCGAGAACCCTGAGGTCCGCGATGGCGAGCTCGTGACGTCCGGCGGCGGCGTAGGCGACGGCGCGGGTGCGGCGGGCCATGAACACGCCCGGATCCTCGCCGAGTACTGCGGTCAGCTCTCGAATCGCAAGCTCGGGCTCGGTGCGTGCCGCAGACATGGCGCGATTCAGGCGCGGCAGGAAGCGGACGCCGTCCTTGGGATCGCGAAGCGCGGTACCGGCGGCACGCGCGGCGCGGCCTCCGCTCAGATAGCCGAGTGCCCGCAGCCGCTCCGCCGCGTCGGTGTCGACTGGCGGTGCGGCGGCCGGCGGTGGCGCACGGCGCAGGACCTCTTCGAGCCTGCGGCCCAGGTCGCTGGCCACCACCGTCTGGTCATTCAGACGGTTGGTGGTCTCCGAAGCATCATGGGCGAGATCGTACAGCTCGGACTGTGGCGCTTTGATGAACTTGAATTCGGCCGTCCGCCAGGCATAGAGCGGCGCCCAACCCAGCTCCATTTCCGCATACAGCGACTCGGCGTACGAGGGCGCATCCGGCATCGCCTGCCCTTCAGCAGCCGCGCGCACCGAGCGGCCGTCTACGTCGTGACGGCGCTCGAGGCCGGCGTAATCCGCCAGCGTCGGCAGCACGTCGATCGAACGGGCGATCGTGCGCAACACGCGGCCAGCGGGGATCTGTGGCCCCGCCATGACCCAGGGCACTCGAAGGGTCGCGTCGTACACAAACACCCCGTGTGTGCCCTCGCCGTGCTCGCCCAGGCTTTCTCCGTGATCGGACGTGACGAGGACAACCGTGCGGCCGGTTTCTTTCCGGTCATCGAGCGCATGCAGCAGACGCGCGAGCTGGCGGTCGACGAACGCGATCTCGCCGTCATACGGCGCTCGGCTGAACTGCCCGGTCAGATCCGCGGGCGGCTCGTAGGGCGCGTGTGGATCGTAGTAGTGCACCCACAGGAACCAGCGAGGCGCCGGACCTGTTGAATTCAACGTTGCAAGCCACCGAAGCACCGCATCGGTCGTCGCATCCGCGAACCGCTCGACGTACGGCGTGCGGCGCCGATCGTTCCCTCTGGGCAGATGGTCGTCGTAGGTCTCGAATCCGCGATCGAACCCGAAGCGGCGATCGAGCGGAAAGCCCGACACGAACGCCGCCGTACGGTAGCCCGCCTGCCGGAAATCCTCGGCTGCCGTCCTGACCCGCGATGACAACGTGAAACCGCTGTTGTTGCGGAAACCGTGGCCGAGCGGGATCTGGCCCGTCAGGATCGACGCGTGTGAGGGTCCCGTCAGCGGCGCGTGGGCCACGGCGGTCTCAAAGCGGACGCCTCGGTTGGCCAGCGCATCAATCGTCGGCGTAGAGGCGTCCTTGTCTCCGTAACAACCGACGTGGTCGGCACGAAGTGTGTCGACCGTGACCAGCAGGACATTCGGGTGGTCCGGGGACGATGAACGGGATTCGCCTGCCCGGCAGCCGCCATGCAGCATCAGTGTCGCCAGGGCGAGGGCAGTGAAGGACGATCGCATGGGGCTGTCGCGGAAGAAGGGTACCGGTACTTCATCGGACGCTCAATACCTGGCAGGTCGCGGTGGGTCGAGAGGGTCGGGTGGGTCGGGTGGGTCCGGGTGGGTTTCAAAGAAACACGTTGACAATGGGCACGGGGCGGTAACAATTCTCCGGACGAGGTGAAGATCAGGATGAGACTCTTCGCCACGATACGGGAAACGTCTTTTGCTCGACGCGGCGCCATCACCCCCTTCGCGCTCCTGCTCGCCGTCGGCCTCAATTCGGCTGTTCTGGCGCAGTCGTTCCTGGGAACCATCCGCGGCACGGTCACCGACCCGCAGGGGCAGGTGGTTCCGGGCGCCGCAGTGCTGATCACCGACGAGGCGACAGGTGTCCCACGCTCGGTTGAAACCGACGCGCAGGGCCGTTACGCGGCTCCTGACATGAGACCCGGCACCTATCGGGTCGAGGTGATCACACAGAACTTCAAGAAGTTCGAGCGGACTGGAGTCGTGCTGCGCGCCGCCGCCACCGCGTTGGTGGACGTCACCCTCGAGCTGGGCGCCCTCACCGAGACGGTGACCGTTTCCGCGGATGTCCTGAACAACATCACGCTCGACAACCCGGCCATCGCCCGCGGGTTCGATGAACAGCAGCTCCGCGATCTTCCGCGGGGGACCCGCGACATTCAGTCGTTCCTGCTCCTCAACCCGAACGTGGTCGGCGGCAGCGACGACATCCAGTTCCTTGGCGGCAAGACCTACGGCGTGTCGTACATCCAGGACGGCCAGGCATCGACCAACGCCATCTTCGGCACCGTTGGCAATTCGGCACCGGGCCTCGACGCGGTCTCGGAGATCAGCGTGCTCTCGAACTCGTACAGCGCCGAGTACGGCGGCCTGGCGGGCGTCGTGGTCACGACGAAGCGAGGAGCGAGCAGTTACCGGGGCACAGGCTTCTACGATTTCAACAGCAACGACCTGAACGCGTTGACGTACAACCAGACGCTGTCGGGCGTCGAGCGCGGCGATCCGCTCGCGGACACGCACGAGTATCGGTGGGGAGCGAGTACGGGCGGTCCTGTCGTGCAAGGAAGACTGTTCTTCTACGCGAACTACGAAGGTTCGAATACCAAGGAAATCTCCGGCGGCGGGCGGGCAACTGTTCCGACCGCGGCAATGCGGAACGGCGACTTCCGCGGTACCGCGATCGCGCCCAGGGACCCGAATACGGGGCTGCCCTTTCCCGGTCAGGTGATTCCGGGCAGCCGTATCGATCCAGCGGCGCGGGCCGTCATGGACTTCTTCTATCCCCTGCCCAACCAGGGAACGATGGCAAACGGCTACGGTGTCTTCCAGCAGTTCGTGCCGGAGACGCGCCACCGGCAGCGGGGCGACCTGAGGATCGATTACGAGGCGAGCAAGAACGATTCGGTGTTCGTCCGTTCGAGCTATCAGAACCGCGATCCTAGCAACATCCTCTTTGAGGGGGGCAGCGCCCTCACGAACCTGCCGATCCTGAATACCCGGCTCGACACCGCGTCCGTCGTTGGCGGGTGGACGAAAATTCTGTCCGCGACCAACGTCAACGAGCTGCGCGCGGGATTCAACTATGACAACTCCCGACGGGAAAGCACGTTCCAGTCAGCAGACGTCGCCGCCCGGCTCGGGATCGAGAACGCACCGAGCCTGGCAGCCGACCGCCGCGGGTTCCCGTCGTTTCAGTTCACCGCCGGGACGAACCGGCCCGTCAACATCGCCGACGCGGGCCGGAACGTCGACCGCACCGTTCGCCAGAACGCCTTCTCGCTCAGCGACAGCATCACATCAATCATCGGCGCGCATACGCTGAAAAATGGCGGCCTGTGGACCCGCAATACGGCTCGCGACGGGTTTGGCTTCGGCGTCAATTTCCGCGGACAGTATCGGTTCCGCGGCACGTTCACCGGAAATGCCTTCACCGACTTCCTGCTGGGCATGCCGTCCGATGTGCGCGACCAGGTGACAAACCGCGGGCCGCTCGAGGGCCACTCCAGCGATATTGCCTTCTTCAGCCAGGACGACTGGCGCATCAGCAAGCGCCTGACGCTCTTTCTCGGCCTGCGCTACGAAGTCGTCGGAGCGTGGCATGAGAACGATCTGACGCTTGCCAACTTCCTGCCTGTCGAAGGCGGCCACCACGTGGTGGCGAATGCCGAGGTCGCACGGCTGCTGCCGCCGGGCCTGATTGCGCTCGGCCGCACGCTGACGGCAGATCAAGCGGGTCTGCCGGAGACGTTGGTCCGCACCGACAAGAACAACTTCAGCCCGCGACTGGGCTACGCCTGGCGCCTCGACGAGAACAATGCCACCGTACTGCGCGGCGGCTTCGGACTGTTCCATCCGACCGTCGCGGTCCAGGGCATCCGGGATCTGCTCGCCACCAACGAATTCCGGTTCATCAACACGCGCAGCGGCGGCAGGCTCGGCAACGGCTTCTCGGGGGGAACGCCGACCGTCGATTTGGCTGATTTCGGGAACCAGGGAGTCGACCCCGGCCTGCAAAGCCCGGACATCTATCAGTACAACCTCACGCTGGAGCGCGAAGTGCGGGGCGAGATCGGGGCGCGCGTCAGCTACATCGGCTCGACGATGAGGAAGCTCCTGGTGGACCGCGATTACAATACGCTGCGCGCCAGCACGACTCCTTTCGATCCTTCCGTTCCAGCGGACTATGCGCGGCTGCCGTATCCCTTGTACGGCTACTACATGGACATCGTGTCGAACGCCGGCAGCGGCCAGTTCAACGCCCTCCAGTTCGAGCTGCAGCGTCGCTGGCGAAAGGGTCTCGCCTTCAACGCGGCGTACACGCTGGCGCACTCCGACAGCAACGCGCCTGACACGGGAAACAGCACGATCGGCCCGGTGCAGTTCGATCCCTACGACATCGAGAAGGACCGCGGTCCCGATCCGAACGTGGTCAGGCACCGCGTGGTCGCGAACGCGACCTGGGACATCCCGGTAGGGCACGGCCGGCCGCATGGCGCGAACATGGCGAGCTGGGCCAACGCGCTCTTCGGCGGCTGGACCGCCTCGACGCTCTTCCAGGCGCGAAGCGGTCAGAACCTCACACCATTCTTCAGCGGCTTCTATACGACCAGTCCGTGGAATACGGGGAAGCCGCTCGACGGCCTGGGCAACGCCTTCTGCTGCGCCTGGCGGCCGGATCAGCTTCGCGATCCCAGGGCCGGCGGATCGCGCGACGCGTTCTTCGATCAAACGGCGTACGCGATCCCCGCACCGGGACAACTCGGCAATGCCAGGAAAGGCAGTCTGAAGGGCCCGGGCACGTGGGTGGTGAACTTCGCATTCTACAAGGATGTCTTCACGCGCGATCGCTTCCGCATGCAGTTCTCGGCCCTGCTCGACAACGCCTTCAACCATCCCCAATTTTTCGCCGACTACGGAGGCGGCTTCGTCGATCTGACGTCGTATTTGATCGATGGGGATCCCCACAACGGCACAACCGGGGTGTTGGGAGCCGACGCCATAGAGAATGTGGAGGGATTCGCACGCGGGCGCGTTGTCCGGCTGGGAATCAGAGCCACGTTCTAAGTTGTGCCATCCTGGCGTACGGTAGAGAGGAAATTCACGACGTCAAACGCGCTCGCTGAGACCGCAGAAAAGTTTCTGCGTGTTCCGCGGGTTCTAGGTTGATCGTCGTGGCCGATCACCCGGTTTTGCCCGTCATCACCGCAGGCCAACACAGTCATTGACTTAAAGACAGATATCTGCATATTCTAACGCGGTGCGTCGAAAACCCGGCCGTCTCGTACCGCTGGAGATCGCGATTTGTCAGGCCGCCCTCGAACTTCGCGAGCGCGGCGAGGACGCGTTTCACGGCTACGAGCTCGCCAAGGCGCTCCGTCGTGCGGCCGATGCGCGCCTGCTCACCGCGTACGGCACGCTGTATCGCGCCCTTGGCCGCCTCGAAAAAATGGGGCTCCTCGAGAGCCGCTGGGAAGACCCGACGATTCCGGCTCGCGAGAACAGACCGGGGCGGCGGCTCTACACGTTGACGGCAGCTGGCGAGGCGGCGTTGATTCAGGCGCCGCGCGGCGCGGTGGTCTCCCCTCGAAAGCGTCCGCGACGGCTGGCTCCGGTATGAACACCTGGCTGGTGATGGCGGCCACAGCTGCCGTGCGCGGCTGGACGTGGCTCTACACGCTTCCGCTGGATGCCGAGACGCAGACGACTCGAAGACGTGAGATCGAGTCGGACGTCTGGGAATTTCGGAACGATCGGGCACGACCTGTGACCAGCGCCTGCCTGGCCGCTCACCTGGTCATCCGCGCGGCTCTCGGGGTGCCGGATGATCTGCTCTGGATCTGCAGCCAGGTCCGGGATCATCTTTGTCCGCCGCGCTTCTCCACCGTCTTCAGGTTCGCCATTGTGGTCGTCGCCGCGTCGGGCCTGGCCGTGTCCGCAAGCAGCCCACCGCTGGATGCGGGGCGGATCCTCGCGGTGAACGTTGCGTCCAGCGGCTGGGTGGCCGTCCAGAGCGGCACGATCGTGACCCTCGTGGCGCCGTCGTTCGCGTTCACGCTGACGAATATCGGCGACCGGCCGACGAGCGGGCTCCAGGTCAACGCGGTCTTCTATCGCACCACGCCGAAACACCACCAACTGGGAACGGCGTTCTCGCCGGCAGTGGGATGGCATGGCCTTCCGGCCGGCGGGACGAGCCGCACGCTGGTGCTCCGCGGTCACGGCTGGGACGTAGCCGATGCCGCGCTGAAGACACCGGCCGAGGCCGACACGTTCCTTCGGACTGTCGTCCCGGACGCGCACGTAAGGCTGTTCGTGAGACACGCCGGACGATGGGCGTCCCTCGGCGACTATCCCCTTCGCGCCCAGCTGCTGAAGCGGTAGACACGCCGGAACAGCCGGCGGCCGGAGAGCGTCATGCTCGAAGCAGACCACCTCGTCAAACGGTTCTTCGGAATCGTCGTCGTGGACGATGTCAGCTTCTCCGTCCGTCGCGGAGAAGTCGTCGGCTATCTGGGCGCGAACGGATCCGGCAAGACGACGACCGCCAGGATGTGCACAGGCCTTCTCGAAACATCGGCGGGCTCGGTGCGCTTCGACGGCCGCAACATCACGGACGACTTGATCGCGTTCCGGCGGCGGCTCGGCTACGTTCCGGAGGAACCGCACCTGTACTCGTTCCAGTCGGGGCGCGAGTACCTCGAGCTGGTCGGCCGGCTGCGCGAGCTGCCGCCGCGCACGCTCGAACGGAAGATGAACGGCCTCCTCGAGCTGTTCGGTCTGTCCGCCGCGGCCAATCAGGGCATCGCCTCGTACTCGAAGGGCATGAAGCAGAAACTGCTCATCATCGCCGCGCTGATCCACGATCCCGACGTCCTGATCTTCGACGAGCCCGACTCAGGCCTCGATGTCACCGCCAACCGGGTCTTGCGGCATCTCGTCCGCGCGCTCGCCGAACGCGGCAAGGCTGTTCTGTACAGCTCGCACGTCCTCGAGCTGGTCGAGAAGTTGTGCGACAGAGTCGTCGTTCTGCATCGCGGTCGCGTGGTCGCCGACGATTCAGTGGCCAGGCTTCGGACCCTCATGACCAGCCAGTCGCTGGAGGACGTGTTCGCGCAGCTCGTCCTGCGCGACGACCCCGAGCGGACGGCCCGCGACATCGCCGAGATCGTGGTGGACCATGCGTGACCGGGTCTTGATCCGCCACTTCCTGCAGCGGTTCCTCGATCACGATCTGATTTCACCGCACGCCGATCGACGCGAGGTGTTGACGGTTTCGGCTGCCCTGCTGGTCGTCTCGAGCCTGTTTCTGGCGTTCTTCCTGGCGGTCAAGTATCAGCTCAACGTGTTCCTGCCGGCCGGCCTGACATCGGTTCTCGCGCTCGACGATCGGTTTTTCCTCATCTCGATTTCGATGATCGTGATGGGCCTGGTCGCGGTCGCCGAGTGGGATGCTCTTGCTCTCGACGCGCGCGACACGGCCGTCCTCGGCCCGCTGCCGATTCCGCGGGCGATGATCGTGCGTGCGAAGTTCGTCGCCATCGCGTTGTTCGCCGTCGGCTTCGACCTGGCTCTCAGCCTCGGCCCGACGATCCTGCGGCCGGCCGCGCTGCCAGTGAAGCTGCAGGTCCCGGCATCGGGCGTGCACAGATTAGTGCTCGCTCACGCGCTCTCGGCCACGGCGGCCGGCGCCTTCGCCTTCGTCGCGGTGCTCGGTCTGCGCGAAACCTGTCGCGCCTTCACCGGGCCGATTGGGTTTCGGCGGATCGCCTCCGCCCTTCAGGCCGGCCTCATCGTATTCTTCGTGACAGTCCTGCTCCTGCTGCCGGGCTCGTACTCCGCTGTCGCGCTCACGTGGCTGACGGGCGCGCGCGTGTCGCCGGCGGTAATCCCGCCGCTGTGGTTCGTCGGATTTCACGAGACGATCGCTGGAGGCGTGATCGATCGGCTCCCGCGCGGCGTCCCGCCGCGGCGCCTTGCGACGGCGGAGGCCCTCGCGACGGAGTTGTACCGCGGTCTCTGGCCGCTGTTCCATCATCTTGCCGCGATCGCGGTTCTGGCAGTCATCGTCGCGCTCGTGCTCGCGGTCATGGCGTGCGCCTGGAACAATCGACGGCTGCCGACGGACGCGCTCAGGCATGACGAGCGGTTTCGCCGGCTGAAGCACGCCGTGGTGTGGACGGTGACCCGTCTGATTGTCCGTCTGCCTGCAGCGCAGGCCGGCTTCTTTTTCACCTTGCAGGCGCTGGCGCGCAGTCTGCCGCACCGCGTGACGATGGCCGCGACCCTAGCCGTCGGGTTGGCACTCGTCGTCATCACCTTGGGGCGGAGCGATCTGCGTCGAACATTCGAGCTGTCGACCCTTCCGCTGCCGATCCTGGCGCTCCAGACACTGCTCGTCGCCGTGGTGCTCACAGGGTTCCGGCACGTCGTGCGGGTGCCCGCGGAAGTCCGGGCAAACTGGGCGTTTCACCTCGCCTGGTCCGGCGATGAACGCCCATACCTCACCGGCGTCAAGCGTGCGGCGCTGTTCGCACTCGCCGCGCCCACACTGCTGCTCCTCTCGATCTGGCACGTGGTCGTGCTCGGACCGCGGGTCGCGCTCGGGCACTTCGCCGGCGGGGTCTGCGTTGCGCTCCTGTTACTGGAACTGCTGTTCGTCACCTACCGAAGGCTGCCCTTTGCCTCGAGCTACACCCGCGACGAAGACCTGAAATCCGTCGGTCCGTTGTACGTGGCGGCCGTGCTGATCGGGGCGTTCACCCTGGCGCGGCTGGAGCGGACTGCGCTTGCGAGCGGGACCGGCACGATCGCGTTCTGCTGCACGCTGGCCGCCTTCGTCGTCTCCATCCACGAGGTCGATACGGTACGTCGCCGGACGCGCGTACCGATCGACCTGGACGAGCGTCCCGCCGAGGCGACGCAACGGTTCGAGCTCGTTCGTTGACCCTGGGACGACTGATGCGATCGCGATTGGGCGTACCTACCCCACCGAGTTCGAGAGCGTGTCGGCGATTCTCAATTTGATGAAGGCTTGCCGCTTCAACAAAATCGATTCCGTGCTTTGCCTTGTTCGCGGCTGACTTTCTTCGTCGAACTCGAACTCGACCGGTATAGAAGTTATACCATTCTTGGACCCGGTTCTCGCGAGTCACCACCTGACGGTGCGTGGCCACGCGCTGCGATCTCACTCGCGACGCTCTTGCGGATGGACGCCGCGGCATTCCGGCCGAGCGTTGCGCACGAACTCTGTCAGCCTTGCGGTGGGAGCTGCCGTAGCATCCGTGCGGTTCGTTCGGCGACCCGCGTCAGCCAGGTAGCCTGAAGCTGCAGGCCCGTCCGAAACATGTCGAGAAACGACGGGGGCAGCATTGAAAAATCGATTGTCTTCTGGCCGCCCCAGTCCGGCCTTCGCCCGTCGACATCGGTGAACCCGTAGTCGCGGCTCAGTTCCCAGGAACTCCACAGTTGGCCCGTGCGCGCGAGCATCTCCGGGTCCTGCGCGAGTGCCGCAACCGCACGGCCCACGTACAACGGTGACTCCGACTCCAGGAAGTTGCGGTCCTTCCGGCCGGCATCCTGCCAATTGGCGTCGGTCACCCCTTTCGCCTCGAGCATCGCCTCCGATCGCAGGTACCCTGGCGTGATTGCCACCGACGTCACGTTGTGGACGTGAAGCTCCGCGGCCATGAACAGGGCGAGCCCCTTGATGGACGTCTTGACCGACCACGCCAACGGGTTGCCGCCGCCTCCCAGGACGTCGTTCTCGGTCACCTCGACGATGAGCCCTCGCTGCCTCTGGATCATGTGCGGCGCGACGTGCTTCGCTGTGATGATGTGCGACACGAGCGCCTGTCTGAAGACCTGGTCGGCGTTCGTGACGTCGACCTGCCAGAACGATCCCCACTGTCCCATGAGGGGTTCTTCGCCGGCAATGCTGTTCACGAGCACGTCCAATCGGCCGTGCTCCTGCACGATGTTCGTGACCAGCGCCTCGACCTCAGCCTCCTGAGTGTGATCGACCCGCACCGCTCTGGCATGGCCACCAGCGGCCGCGATCAGGGCGGCGGTTTCGTCGATAGTCTCCGGCCGTCCGTACGGCGACGGCCGGCCGGTCACGCTTCGCCCTGT
The DNA here is from genome assembly GCA_046726355.1 of Acidobacteriota bacterium. GTDB lineage: Bacteria > Acidobacteriota > Vicinamibacteria > Vicinamibacterales > CAVVIG01 > QHWF01. Next base: position 78,641 of record JBKPAI010000059.1, read on the forward strand.
GCAGTACACGGTGGCGCCTGCTTCGCCGAGCGCCCGCGCAATCCCGCGACCGGCTCCTCTGGTGGCGCCCGCCACGAGGGCGATTTGCCCAGTGAGGCGACCCGGGTGAGGCTGAGTCGTGGAAGGCTGGAACGCCCGAGCCCCTGAATGGTTCGGCATGTGAAGCCTCCGCGAAAGGGCCAACGCCAATTACGCAACAGCCATTCACTAACTGCCGAATTAGAGAACATTCGTTTACTATTTGTCAAGCCATGAGTCCCCGCCCGCGTACGATCGCCGACGCCGACATTCTGCTCGCCGCCAGCCGCGTGATTTCACAGGTCGGACCGGCGCGCCTCACGCTGGCTGACGTCGGTCGGGCCAGCGGCCTCTCACCTGGTGCGCTCGTCAAACGCTTCGGATCAAAGCGGGGGCTCCTGCTCGCGCTGTCGCGACAAAGCATGGAGTCCGTCGACGCGTGTTTCGCAGCGGTCCGCTCCGCACACCCGGCCCCGCTGGACGCCTTCGTCGCAGCGGCCTTGGAGATGACGCGGTACGTCAAGACGCCCCAGGAGGTCGCGAACTCGCTGGCCTACTTCCAGATCGATCTGAGCGATCCGGAGTTCTACGCGCTCATGAAGCAGAACACCATCCGCATCCAGGCTGGGTACCGGGCTCTTCTCGACGAGGCCGTTGATGCGGGGATGCTCGTGCCGTGCGACACAGCGCGTCTGGCGCGAGCGGCGGGAGCGTTGGTTACCGGATCCCTCCTGGGATGGGCCGTTGCCCGTCAAGGGACGGCGGAGGCGTGGATCCGAGCTGACCTCGCGATGCTCCTGGATCGATACCGGAAGCCCGCGCGGCCCCTGCCCGGAACCCGTTCGCCGGGCACGGTTCGCGGTCGCTACCGCGCCGGCGGGAGGGCGACGAGGCGAAGGTAGAACACCACCCGCGCGCCTCGCCGGGACTTCCGCGCTGCTCCGTGGAGGCGTCGCTCAGCCCGCAACGGCGAGAACGCGCGATTCAGCCACCGCCGGACCATGGCCGATCTTCCCTGCTCGTGTGCAATCGAGCTATAACTACCGCCGCTGGGGGAGCACCCGCCGCGATCGCTCATTGCGCGGCGTTCGCATCACTTCAGTATCGCGGACGGTGAACGTGAACATCTGCGGAAACAAATCGATGTCCGATTGTGAAAGATCGTTGGGTCGTTTACGCGTGTCGGCGAGCCGATCGCTCGACACCTCACCCGTGTCACGCCTCACGAACGCTTGTGATCGGCCTCACAGACGATCGTGTTTCCAGGAGAGAGCTATGCGGTTCCTTCACCTGTTCGTTCGTGTCCTTCTCGTCTCGGCGCTTCTGCTGACGCCGTGGCCCGCCGGTGCGCAGGTCACCACAGCCACGCTGATCGGCCAGTTACGGGACACGTCTGGAGCCGTAATCCCGGGTGCGACGGTTGTGGCCACGCATGAAGGGACAGGCATCTCGCGCGAGGCGGTGACGGACGTCAACGGCGAATTCGTCCTCTCGGCGCTGCCGAGCGGCGCCTACTCGGTGAAAATCGAGCTGGCGGGATTCAAGACTCTGCAGAACAGCGGCCTGCAGCTGGGTGCGGGCCAGACCGTGCGCCAGACGTTCACACTCGAGGTCGGTACGCTGTCCGAGACGGTCACCGTCGCTGGAGCCTCACCGCTGATCGACACCGCGGCGTCCCTGCAGGCCGACAGCCTCGGATTACAGGAGGTCCGTGAGCTGCCGGTCAACCGTCGCAATCTGACCAACCTGATGAGCCTGGCGCCCGGCGTCTCCACGAGCGGCGCCGGAGACGTGCAGATGAACGGCGTCGCCGCGGGCGGCACCGGTGTCACGGTGGATGGGACGGAGGCGAACTCGAATCCCGAAGCGAGGTCGCTGGCCCAGTACGGCGGCCAGAACCAGATCTCCGTGATGAGCCTCGACTCCATCGCGGAAGTCCAGATCGTCAAGGGTGTGCTGCCGGCCGAGTACGGCGGGGTCGCCGGCGGGCAGGTCAACGTGATCACCCGGTCGGGCACGAACAACTTTCATGGTTCGGCGTTCTACGCCGGCCAGAACGAGAAATTCAATGCCCGGCCCTTCTTCGCCCCGGCGAAGCCGGTCGGCACGTTCAACCAGTACGGCGGCACCCTCGGCGGGCCGGTGCTCCCCAATAAGGCGTTCTTCTTCGGCACGTATGAGGGCTACCGCGAGAATGTGCAATTGAACCTGAACACGGTCGTGCCGTACCAGGCGGTCCGGGACGAGATTCTGCGGGCGTTGCCGTTTCCAGAGACGAGGACGGTGCTTGAGGTGCTCCCGCTGCCGACGGAACCCGTCGTGTCGACGTCGGGCGTCGTCGACCCTCGAGTCGGACGATGGCGCGGTCTCGGGACGCGAAGACGCACGGAGAATCACATCGTGGCCAAGGGGGATGTGGCGGTCTTCAACGGGGCGAATGCGGCCGTCACCTACACGCGCCTGCGGCCGTTCACGCTGGAGCCGAGACCGGTCCTGAACAACGCCAACGATCGTGAATATCCGAACGAGCAGGATCGCGTCGCCGCCCAGATGGTGATGACACGCGGGGCCTGGGTCATGGAGAGCCGCTTCGGGTGGAACAGAACCTATCTGGCGCGGCTCGACGCGTTCCTGAGCGTCATGGGTCCGAATGCGCCGCCGGAGATCCTGCCCTACGGCCGGCGCATGCCGGCATTCAGCATCACCAACCTGTTCGACACGCCGCGGTCCGAAATCTGGGACATGTCGGGGAAGACTTACAGCTTCGAACAGAAGATCAGTCGCGGCTACCAGCGGCACCTCGTGAAGGCGGGGTTCCGTTACGTGCGCGAGACCGGCGGCCGCCTCAATCCGGAGAACCCCTCCTTTACGTATCAGACCTACGACGATTTGCTCGCGAACATCCCGCAGTCGCTGAGCACGTCATTTGGTGCCCCGCCGCACGACTCGAACATGGATCAGTACAGCAGCTTCCTTCAGGACGACTGGCGCCTGGGTAATCGTCTCATCCTGAATCTCGGCCTGCGTTACGACTATTACGGTGTGGTCAAAGTCCGGCCCACGACACCGGTGGAGGTGGAGATCGTCAATTTTGAGCGGCCGACGGATCTTCGCAAGCTGGACTTCGGCGCGCTGCGGGATCCGCTGAGGCCGTATGAGCCGGACGGGAACAACTTCGGGCCGCGGGTCGGATTCGCATGGACGGTGGATCACAGCGAACACACCGTCGTTCGCGGCGGTGTTGGGTACCTGCATAGCCCGCACCTGGTCGCGACCGTTCGACAGAGCGCGGCGAACCCGTACATCCCCTTCCGCATCGTGTACAACCGGACGGAAATTGCGGCACGCAATATCAAGTGGCCCATCTACACCGACGAGTCGGCGCTGTTCGCGCTGGCAGATGCAGGAGGCAGAAGAAGCGTCTTTTCCTTGTTCGACCCGGACATTCAGACGCCCTACACGATACAGTCGATGATCAGTGTGCAGCGATCGTTGGGCCGTGCGATGGCAGCCGAGGTCAGCTATCTTCGCACCGACGGCCGCGACTTCCCGCTGCAGCGGCAGTTCACGCAGGCGTTCGACCGAGTGACGGGCGAGCGGCCGAACCCGGCGCTCGGAGCGCCCGGCGGCTACTACGTGGACAGCAGCCAGACGATGGTCTACAACGGACTGCAGACGTCCCTTCGCAAGCGGTTCTCCGACCGCTACTCGTGGGAAGTCAACTACACGCTGGGCAAGAGCGTGGCCACGCAGGGCGGCGACCTTTCCGCGTACTACATCGCCAGCTTCGAGAACAATCAGGACTTCTGGAATCCGGAATTCGACCGGGGACCGGCCAGCAACGACGTCCGCCACCGTTTCAACGGTTCGTTCATCTACGAGCTCCCGGGGGTTCACGACGGGCACGGGATGCTCAACGGATTCATTGGCGGCTGGCAGCTTTCCGGCATCCTGCAGGCGCGATCGGGCACGGCGCTGCGGGTCCAGCAGCCGTCGGGAATCGACCGCAGCCGGCCCGATGTCGTGCCCGGTGTCGACCTGGTGTTCCCTGACTGGCGGAACCGGTGCGATCCGAGAGGGTGTAGCTACCTCAACCCGGCCGCGTTCGCCAGAGTTCCGGTGAGCCCGATCACGAACGCCACGCTTCGTCCCGGCACGTACATGCTCGACATGGCCCGCGGCCCTTCTTCGTTGAACCTGCACATGACTGTGGCGAAGAGCTTCGCCATCGCCGCGGAAACGCGGCTTCAGGTGCGCGCGGAAGCCTTCAACGTTCCGAATCGGCCGAACTACAACAACCCCGAGCTGCGCATCAACAACGCAGATGCCGGCCGAATTACCGGTGCCAGCGGCTCTCGTGTGCTGCAACTGGGCGGCCGGCTGACGTTTTGATCAGTCTGTTTAGCAGAGCGCTTAAAGAGCGGACGTTCAACGCAGAACCCGCTGAAACCGTAGAGAGTCGTTTAGGACAAACACTCTGCGGCCTCTGCGTGTTCTGCGTTTTTGTGCGTTTTCAGCATCCCTAGCAGAACATCATCGGCCCCGTTCTCGACCTCACCGTTGCAGCACAAGGCGCCACACAGGCTCGCCTTCGGTGACCCTGATGAAGGCATTCGCCGGCACGCGGGTGAACTCTTGACTTGCGCCGCTTGGCCAGCGCACCTCGACGGCGGTGATGTTGGTGCGGCTCTCCAAGCCGAAGTGCAGGCGGGTATCGTTCTGTGAGAGGTAACTTCCCCCGCTACGCCGCTCGCCCATCTGGACGAAATCACCGGACGTCACTTTCACGCGCGCGCCAAACGCGCTCCGATTGGATTTCGTGCCGACCAGATCGATGACGAGAAAGGTGTGACGATTCCCGCCGTCGTTCCGCAGGATGGTCGGTGCGCCGTCCAGATCACTGATGACGACGTCTACGTCGCCGTCGTTGTCGAGATCGCCGAAGGCGGCGCCTCGACTGGCGCCGGGCGCGCTGAGGGCCGACCCGCTCTCCTGACCGACCTCGGAGAACGTCCCGTCGCGACGATTCCGGTACAGGAGCGTCCGCTGACGGTACGTCGTCTTGAGTGCGGCGCGGTCCACTTGCGGATAGACGTGGCCGTTGGCGACGAGGAGATCCAGCCAGCCGTCGTTGTCGTAGTCGAAGAAGCCCGCGCCCCATCCGACGAACGGCAGGCTCGGCCGCGCCGTCTGCGTGGCATAGGACGCGTCGGTGAACTGGAAGTCTTTCTCGTGTCGATAGAACGCGTTGTACTCGTCGGAGAAATTGGTGACGAGGATATTCCATCGGCCGCGCCGGAAAACGTCCCCGATGGTGACTCCCATCGACGCCTGAGCCTCTCCGTTCTCGCTCAGTGCCGTACCCGACGACAATCCCACGTCCGTGAACGTGCCATTGCCGTTGTTGCGGTAGAGAAAGTTCGGCCCGGTGTCGTTGGCGACGTACAGGTCGACCTTGCCGTCGCCGTTGAAGTCGCACCAGGCGACGCCCATGCCGAACCGGCCGGCCGGATCGTCAACTCCGGCTTTCGCGGCCACCTCGGTGAAGGTACCGTCGCCGTTGTTGTGGAAGAGCGAGTCCCCTGACCCGGGCAAGCCGCGCGGGCCACACTGCACCGGGAGTCCCTGGTACTGGCACGTCTGGCCTTTGCCGAATTCCGGCAGCCCGTCTAATCGCACGTCGACGTAGTTGGCCACGAACAAATCGAGCCAGCCGTCGTTGTCGTAATCGGCAAACGCGGCGCCTGTGGACCATCGGGGATCGCTGACCCCCGCCTTCTCCGTCACGTCGCTGAATGTGCCGTCGTGATTGTTCCGATACAGCCGGTTCGGGCCGAAACAGGTCACATACAGATCTTCCCAGCCATCGTTGTCGTAGTCGCCGCTCGCGACGCCCATTCCCCAACCGGGGAAGCCCACGCCGGCCTTTTCCGTGACGTTGGTGTAGGTGCCGTCCCCGTTGTTCTTCCAGAGCTCGCTCGGGGCGCTCCGCGGCGCTGCGGCCGTGGCCACCGTCGGAGAGTTCACGAAGTAAATGTCGGGCCAGCCGTCGCGATCGAAGTCGAAGATGGCGACGCCGCCGCTCATGGATTCGAGGATGTACTGCTTCTCGGGCGAGAACGCGTGCTTGAACGTAATGCCGCTCTCGCGCAACACGTCGGTCAACACGACGTGGTCAGGGCCGGGTTGGTTCGCGTCGAACGGTTCGGCGGCCAGGGCGCACACCAACCCGACGAGGAACACACCTGGTTGGGGTCTCACCGGCGGGACTTGCCCGACGCGGCGGGATCGAGCTTCTGCTTGGTCACCTCCGGGCGCGCGAACGCCTTTGTCGCGCTCGCGTGCTCCGATGCACTCCGCAATTGTTCGAACATCGCGAGCGCTTTCTCCTGCGCCGGGGTGTCGCCCAGCGCTCTGTGCGCCTGCGCCAGCTGGTAATAGGCGACTTCGTTCTTGGGGTTCAACCGGATAGCTCGGTTCAGATGCGGGATCGCCAGTTTCGGTTGCTCGAGCGCGATGAGCGTCCTCCCGAGTCCGACCAGCGCGTCTTCAAAGTCCGGATAATGGTTGAGTGCGGTCTCGAAAAATGTGCGCGCCTCACCCAGGTTGCTGGCTTTCCGGTGGATCTCCGCGATCTCGTACGCGGCATTCGCATTCGTGGGATCGTTTTCGAGCTCCTGCGCGAACGCCTGCATCGCCTCCGACTGAGCGCCGGCGACTCGTTCGGCGCGTGCGAGGAGCACGCGTCCGAGCCGGAAATGTATTCCCGGACGCTTCGGATCGATTGCGAGAACGGCCCGGTATTCCTGCAATGCGGCCTCATCCATCCCCAGACTCTCGTTCGCTTCGCCCGCAGCCAGGTGCACCCACAGCGATTCCGGTGCAACCTGCGCGAGACTCCGCAGCGTCAGGAACGCGAAGTTGGCGTGCAGACGGCTGGCCTGGTACAGAATCTCCGCGTCGTCAGGATAGAGCTGCGTCAGCTGGAGCGCCACGCCCACCGCGTCCGCGTGACGTTCGAGTCCCGTGTACGCGCGCTGCAGCTGCAGGCCCACCGCGCGCCGCAGCGCCGTGTCAGACGATTGTCTGAACCCGCGCTCCAGCCCGGGCAGCGCTTCTTCGAATCGTCCCAGCTCCGAAAGCGACATGGCCAGGAGGACGGATGCATTCGGCAGCGAGGGTTTCAGCTGGATCGCCTGCCGCAGCGCAGGAACGGCCAGTGTGAACTTTCCCTGCTGGAAGTACACGAATCCCAGGCTGGCGTGTACTTCGGCGACGTCGGCGCTGAGGTCGCGAAGCGCTTCGTACGCGCGCTCCGCGTCCGCATAGCGGTGTTCGGAAAGGGCTCTGGCGCCTTCGGCTGAAAGGCGGCCCCGGGCATCGGGCGTCTGGTCGGCCAGGATGCGAGCCGATCCCGAGAGGACGAGGATTAGCACGCCGCAGACTGCACGCCGCCGGACCGCGGGCTCCATCTGCGCCCTCCAATCATTTGGGACGGATCATCATATCGGTGAGCGCGACCAGGAGGTCACGGAGAAAACGGTAATAAACGGAGAAACAGAGAAACGGAGCCGAGCCGAGAAAAACAGCTCTTTTGTCTTCTCCGTTCTTCCTCCATTTCTCCGTTCCTCCGTGTTATACGGTTTCCTCCGTCCGCTGCTCAAAACAGCAGTTTCAACCCCAGCTGGTTGATCCGGCCTGGACGGGCGCTGAGGATCCGTCCGAACCTGTTATCGGCGACGTTGACCACCGGCGCATTGAACTGGGTATGGTTGAACGCATTGAACGATTCGAAGCGGAATTGCAGCCGTGCGCCCGATGTCACCTCGACATTCTTGAACAATGCGAGGTCCAGATTGTGGATACCAGGCCCGCGGAGCGTATTTCGCCCGATCGTACCGAAGCTTCCGGCTGCCGGCTGTGCGAACGCCGCGGTGTTGAACCAGGCATTGATGCTCTTCTCGAAACCACTCGGATACGGATCACCCACGATGTCGGCGCGGTTCGTTCCGAAGCTGTCATTCAGCCCACCCGCGTCAGCTGCGGTGATCGTGATCGGAAAGCCGCGCTGAAAGGTGACGATGCTGTTGACTTGCCACCCGCCGACGACCGCGTTTTTCAGTCCGGCTGCGCTGCCCGCAAACCTTTCTCCCTTTCCGAACGGGAGGTTGTACACGAAGCTGCCGACGAGACGATGGTCCACGTCGAAATCCGAGCGGCCGCGATCCAGCTCGGGACGGCTGTTGTCCAGCAGCCCCTGCCAGCCGTTGAACGCCGACGCGCCGATTCCGGCGGCGGCCGATTTGTTGTCGGTACTCTTCGCCCACGTGTAGACAACGGTCGACACCAGGGAGCCGGTATGGCGCTCGAGCTTCGCGTTCATCGAGTGATAGTTCGACGTGCCGGAGAAATCGCTGTCGATGTAAACGACGAAGTTCGGAAACGGCTTGCGTGTGGCAACCGGCAGCGGATTCGACGGGTCGTATGGGAGAGCCTGGGCAATGTTCCTGCGCATCAACAGGTCCGTGCCCCTTGTCCCGATGTAATTCACTTCGGCGATGGTGTTCCGGAACACCTCGCGTTGAAGGCCTACCGACCACTGCTGGACGTAGGGGTTCTTCGGATCCGGTGACATGCTCACGGCAAGGAACGTGTTCGCCTCAGGCGTCGCCGCTCCGAGATTCGCGAAGCTGGGGAAGAGATCGTTCGTCGTCTTCAGTGGCGTCGTCTGATCGGCGGTCTGAATGTAGTTGCCGCGGCTGACGTACGGATAGATGTCCGCCGCGCCGTCAATCTCGCGACCTTCGAAGGAGTCCCAGAACACGCCGTAACCGCCGCGCACGACCGTCTCCTGACCGCCGAACGGCCTGAACGCGAACCCCAGGCGCGGCGCGATTACGTTCTTCGAGGCGTCCTTCGGATTGCGTCGGCCGGCGAACCGGTAGTAGCTCGAGTCGCCGACGATGCCCCGATCGACAAGTGTCTGATCGGCGACCAGGAGCCCCCCGCGCGGATTCGACAGGTCGCGCCAGCCCATGCGATCATTGGTCTCGAACGGCACTGAACGATAGTCCCAGCGCAGCCCGGCGTTCAGGGTCAGCCGGCCGTTGACTTTCCAGTCATCCTGCAGATAGGGCGCGAAGTACCGGAAATTGAACTCACGCGGGTTCCCCGAGCGTCCCGCGACGCTGAATCCGGCCGGCTGAAAGACACTCGCCCCGGAGTAGTAGCCGAGCAGCATGTCTGCAACGGCATCGCCGGTGAAGAACCCGCTGAAGGTGAACTGGCCGAGGAAATCGTTGGCGAGATCCCGCTGCAGCGACCAGCGCCGGTAGTTCGCGCCGAAGTTCAGCGTATGACGACCTCTTATCCACGTGGTGGTGTTGCTCAGATCCCACATCGGCTGGTAGCTCGCCTGATAGTCGTTCACCGCGCTGCCGCCGCCGGCGAGTCCGGTGCCGGTGCCGGCGAACCCGAGCGCCGGGTAGCTACGTTGCTCGTCGTTCAGGTTGTCGAACACGCCGGTCAGCCCCGCCGCCGCGATATCGCTGGCCGGAGCGGTGAACCCGTGCTGGTTCGCGCGGGCGCCGACAAAGCCGACCCGCGCTTGAGTCACGAGATTCGACCCGATCGGCACCGAATGCGACACCTGCCAGTTCCTGTTCTCCTGTACGAAGAACACGTCGCCGAGCTCGGTCACCGTGCCGAGTGTCGTGTTGGTCCAGTCCGACTGCGTATATCGTCCGAATACGGTCCCCCAGCGCGGCCCCAGCTGCTGGTCGATGCGAATCGTGACCTGGTTCGTGTCGGTCGGCAGATTCCGCTGTCGAATGTAATTGCCTTCCGGGACACTGGCGTTCGGCGCCGGCCAGTAGTTCTTACTGAGCGCCAGCCTTGCGAGTCGGGAAAAGCGGCTCTGTGGAATGGTGTTGCCGGGAAACGGTTGACGGGTGATGGGATCGATAATCGTGCTGGTGAATCGCCCGGCCAGTTCCTCCGGGAGCGGAACGCGAAGGAAATCCTGCGCGCCCACTTCCCTCCTCAGACCCTCGTAGTTCATGAGAAAGAAGGTCTTGTTCCGTCCGCTGTACGCGCCCGGCAGCCAGACCGGCCCGCCAACGACGAACCCGAACTGTTTCTGATCGAGCTTCTGCTTGTCAACGTCGAAGAAGCTGCGCGCGTCGAGTTTGTCGTTTCGCAGGAACGAGAACAGCGACCCGCTCAGGCGGTTCGTACCCGTCTTGCTGACGATGTTGATCTGGTTGGCGCTGAAGCCGTACTCGGCCGAGTAGGTGGCGGTCTGTTCCTTGAACTCCTGAATCGCGTCGACCGACAGGATGACCGCCGGCGTCCCGAGGGCAGTGTCCGTGTTTGACGTGCCGTCGAGCAGGTAGTTGTTCGACGTCGGTCTCGACCCGTTGATGCTGATGGCATTGCCGGCACCCTGCCTCATCGCTCCCTGTTCGCCGGACGTCTCGACCGCACCGTTGCCCAGGAAGAGGAGCTGCAGGAAGTTGCGCCCGTTGAGCGGCAGATCGGTCACCTGTTTTTCGGTAATGACCTGGCCGATGCTGGCCGTCTCGCTATCGACCGCCACGGTGCGTCCGAGCACCTCCACGCTCTCGGCGATCGCCCCGATCTCCATCGTCAGGTCAACACGCAGCACTTGATCGACTTTCAGCTCGTTGTCCGACGAGACGGCCAGCTTGAAGCCCTCCTTCTCCGCGGTGACCAGGTACACGCCAACCGGCAGCAGCGGAACTGCGTACGTGCCTCGATCACTCGTGGTCGTCTCGCGAATCAGCCCGGTGAGCGTGTTGCTGATCTTGATTTTCGCGCCCGTCACCAGTGCGCCGCTCGCGTCGGCGATGGTGCCGGTGATCTGACCCGTCGCCGTCTGCGCCCGGCCGGGACTGGCGACCGACAGAGACACCGCCACTACAGACACAAGGGATACCAGTAGTCTCTGCATCAGGGATCTCCTTGCGAGTCGTCGGAGTCGGGGATCCGCACCGACCCCGCGCCATGGTGGCGTTCTTGTACGCGAAACGGCGTGATCGAATCAAGTTCGGATTTGCGGGACAGAGCCAGGAATCCGCGTTCTCGCGAGCCATTGCCGACGGCATCGAGGCCGCCGCGGCCGGCGCGAACATCAGCCTCCTCATCGCGGACAACCACGACAGCGCGAAAACGGCGGTCAGGAACGCCGAGCGGTTCGTGCGCGAACGCGTGGATCTGGTCATCGAGTTCCAAACCGACGAGCACGTCGCGCCAGTGGTGTCGGCCAAGTTGCTCGAGGCCAATATCCCGATCGTCGCGGTCGAGATCCCACACCCCGGCGCGACCTATTACGGCGCAAACAATTACAGCGCCGGCGAGATGGGCGGGAAGTTCCTTGGCCGGTGGGCCAGGGAACACTGGCGCGCAGCCGTTGACGAAGTGTTGCTCCTGGAGTTGTCGATGGCTGGACCGCTGCCTCGCTCGCGGCTGGTCGGGATCGTTGACGGCCTGCGAAGAGCCTGCCTGCGCTTTCCGCGTCGCAGGTCGTCTGGATTGACGGCCGAGGCAGTTCGGTCCGAGCCTCGAGGCTGTCCGCAAACATCGACTCTATCCGAACGACGCGTTGATTGGTGCCGGCGACTTGGAGATCCTGCTGTTGCGGTCACGATGTGGGGTCGGGTGGTGCGCGGCAGGCCCGGTCGTTGGACCCATGCGACTCACCCGACCTGCCGGCTACTCGACCTCCAGAGTCCCTATTTCAACGACAGATAGTTGTGGAAGTAGCGGAGTTCCCCCGCATCACTGGCGAGGACAACCAGACCCGTCGTGCTGTTCACGTTCTGCTTGGTCGAGGTCGGATCATTGATGACCGACGTCGCATCATTGTTCAGAACGTCCGTCGTCATGAACGGCACCCCATCGTCATCCGGAAAGTTGATGGCGTCGATGCTCGTTTTTTTGTAACGGATGGACGATTCCTTCGCCGCTCCCTGTTCCACACTGGCGAAGACGTACAGATCGCGGTGCTCGGTGTCGATTACCACGATCGGCCGGGTCGGGTTCGCATAGCTGGCCGCCAGCCGTTTGGCCTCCGGGCTGTTGCCGCTGTTGTCCTTCCTCTTGTAGACCGGATAGTGTTTCCAGTCCGCTTTCGTCTTGCACCCGCTGGCCGCGGTGTCACAGACGAGCAGGCCGATTTGCTTGGTTAGGTCTTCCTCCTTGTACGCCGCGAAGAGGGAGCCCCCGGCTGCCGTGATGTTGATGTGATCATCGGACGAGGCGGTGTAAATCGTGTCACTCGTCCAGGCCAGCGGGTCAGCACCGTTGTCGTGCACCGCGAAGTTCATTTTGGCCGACACGACGTTGTCGGTATCGCTCGCCGTCCGTGAGCCCTTGCAGGTCGGCACGGTCGGATCCGGAGCGCAATCAGAACCGCCAGAGTGTGGGTTCGGGTCCGTATGCGGTTGACTCAGGTTGTTCTCCAGCTGGTGGCTCCACATGATGCCGACGTGGCCATCGTAGGCAATGATTGTCGCGATGTCGTCGGTAAGAGGGCTGCCGCTGATCGCTTCCAAGGTGCCGGCAGGCAGGGCGAACGGCGTTGCCCAGGTCAAGCCGTCGTTGAGACTGCAGTTCACCATGACCTGGTTGTCCTCAACGTACGTCGCCCACAACAGTCCCGTTGCGTCTTTGGCCAGGACGAGCGTTTCTGTTTTGCCGGACCTCACGTTCGAGCCCGTTGCCGGTACGCCGTCAAGCGTGTAGGTTTTTGTCCCCGCGTTGTAACTGAAGCGGAACAATTTGCCGCAGTTGCCGTTGTCGACGCCCGCGAAGCAGCTGGCGTCTCTGGTTGCCTTGGTGGCGAACAGGTGAGACGCCACATACAGGTGTGTCCCATCCCAACCTACGTCCGAGCGACTGTCTCGGCGGTTGTCCACGGCTGTCCCTGTGTCCGCCCAATCCTGCGTCGTGAGATCGAGCCGGTGGATGCGATAGGCTTTGCCCGGCGTGCTCCATAGAATGCCCCACCAGGTGCCGTCGTTGAACCAGAGTTTGCTTTCCGGTTTCTCGCCCGTTGGTCGCGAGTTCTGGCCTGTTTTGCTCGGATAAGAGAAGTCGCGATAGCCGACCGCAATGTTCTCCGAGGCCGTGACGCCGCCGATCATCACGCTGACCATCAGGGCTGTGACCCAACCGACATTCGGAAATCGTCTCTCCGCACGTTGCATCGTCGCTCCTCCTTCTGGTCCCCGCTCTTCAACGTTCCGTTCGCCAGGTCTGTGCGGGCTATGTAGGAAGGCGCGCACGTCAGTAATGGCTGAGCTATGAACGCGACAGATAAGTTAAGGGGCGGCTAAGGATTGTTGGTTCGCAATAGGGGAGTCAATCGTTTTTTGCAGTTA
>JBKPAI010000060.1:0-61385 GCA_046726355.1 Acidobacteriota bacterium
AGACCGAGCAGGCGCCGGCGGTGCGGCTCGAAGCTCGCGGCCGGATTCGACGTCGCGCTCGCGGAGCTCACGCCGTGCGCACCGCCACATCCGCCGGTACCCGACCGTGATCGAACATCACCGGCGTGCCGCCAACGACGACCCGCATGCAGGCTTTGCCGTGGCCAAGGGCGTACTTGACTGTTGGATAGATTCGCGCCGCGGTGATGGCAAAAGCCAGACTCACAAGGGCGCGGCGTCCCCAGCGCTTCACGATGGCCTCGCGATACTCATCGGCGGCGGCATCGTGCGCGAGCGTGGCGCGCGTGAATTTCCACACCAGCGCGACGTCCGGCGGCATCGCGTCGGGGTTGTCGGCGAGCACGGCGCGCAGAACCGCAGGACTGACACCGGCCCGCTCCGCCATCGTGACGGCGAGTTGCGTGCATGGGCCGCAGTCCTCGTGGCGCACGGCGGTAATGCCGGCGGCGCACCATGCCTCGATGGGGAGGTCACGCCGGAACTGTCCGAGCACGGTGACGCGGGAAAAGAGCCACGCGGCACGCGGACTCGCGTCGATCATGTCGCGCATATAGCTGGCGTCGTAGTTCCAGTCCCGCTCGAACTTGTCAATCGCTCTGCGCAATGCCCATTTGATCATGTCGCTCCTCCTGTCTCCAACGGTGAGACGGGACAGGGTCTCGAAGTGTGACATGTCTGCCACAGCCGGGTGAAATGGCCGGGCCGTTCGCAAACTGGACATAACCCACGCCGGCTGATCAGTGGGTTCGAAGCGGAGCTTCGCAGCAAGAACCGCCTCTTTTCTCGAGCTGGCTGTAGCGAGAGCGGTCGTCACGGGTGATCACGACACATCCAAGTGGCTGATTCGTCGCTCTTTGCGAGCGGACTCATAATGCTGAAAGCCGCGTGGCGCACACGTCCCCTTTCGGGGCGGTCGGGCGCCCGGTGCTACCCTGTTGGCGGCTGTCGCCGCAGTGTCGCCGATCGTGATGAGGACTGAGTGGCAATGACTGATGTGGGTTCGGTTGCCGAGTTGTGGAGGTTCCCCGTCAAATCGATGAAAGGGGAGCGGCTCGATCGAGTGGAACTCACACAGCGTGGAGTGCTCGGCGACCGTGCTTACGCGCTGGTGGACGTGGACACCGGGAAGGTGGTCAGCGCCAAGAGCGTGCGGCTGTTTCCAAACGTGTTGGCGTGTCAGGCTGCTTTCCTGGAGGCGCCACAAGCAGGCCGAGATCTGCCGCCGGTGCGGATTGGGTTTCCCGACGGCGGGTCGGTGACCAGTGAATCCCCGAAGGTCGACGAGCGGTTATCAGCGTGGTTCAAACGCTCCGTGCGGCTGGCCCGAACTGCGCCGGCGGACTTCACGATCGACCAGTACCATCCAGACGTCGAAGGGCTCGACCCGGATGGTCACAGAAATACCATTGTCGAGCAGAAGCTCGGGTCGGCCCTGTTCGCCGAGCTGGGTCTCGCATCTCCGGTTCCCGCAGGGGCGTTCTTCGACGTGTTTCCGCTGTCGGTCCTCACCACCTCCACGCTGGACCGGCTGCGCGAACTTGGACCCGGAAGCCGCGTCGACGCGCGCCGCTTTCGCATGAACGTCGTGATCGCCACCAGCGAACGGGGCTTCGTTGAGAACAAATGGGTCGGACACGAGCTGGAAGTCGGGCCTGTGGCACGGCTCGTCGTGGCGCTGCCGGACCCTCGATGCGTGATGACCACGCTGGCTCAAGACGAGCTGCCAGCCGACACGGAAATTCTCAGAATGCTGGTGCGACATAACAGGATTCAGGTCGGGAACCTCGGTCAGTTTCCGTGCGCGGGGGCCTATGCCGTGCCGGGTGCGGCGGGGCCCGTGCGGACGGGTGACGGCGTGAAGCTGAAGTGAATCCTGCTGAGGGCGCCTTTCGTCCTCAGCCGCTGACCCACAGACGCCCTTCACAGAGCGGGACCCGGTGCTTGCGATTCTTCCACCTGACATTTCGGTCACGCGTGCGTTCGAATGCCGCGGACCGGAAGCCGGCCGCTCGCGCCAGCGTCGACATCCATTCGATCACAGGAACATAGACGCCGTACGGCGCCGAATCTCCAATGACGAAACAGACCCGCGAACCGGATCGACACACACGGCGGAGCGCCGACCAGACGAACGCCATGTCAGCGAAGTACGACGCGATCATCAAGTGGTAGTTCTTCCGGCCTCCACGTTCCAGGCGTACGATCCCGAGGCGCTCGCAGACCGGGCGGACTTCGCCGTGGATCGGCCGCAGTTCCGCACGGTCGAGGACGGAATCCAGGTTCAGCGTTCGTTCCGACCAATGCTGGGCACATGACGTGATCAGGTGGCGTCGCACGGCGCCATGCAAGCCGGCCCAATCGGCAACCTCTCCCATGAAGGACATCTCGAGACGGGTCGCATCCGCGTAATCGTAGTTATTGGGATATGGCGGTGACGTGATGACGGTGTCGATTGAATCGTCACTCACGCGATCGCACGTTCGGGCATCTCCGTGCAGCAGCTGCGGTACGGGACCTGACGGACGCGCCTGAACCGTGCGCATGTCGGCAGCGATCATCTGGACCATCAGGTCGAACGCCTGGAATGGACGCACTGGTGATCGCTTCCGCTTCCGGGGCAGTACGTACTGCCAGGGTGCTGTTCCTGCGTGCGACACCTGCCGCAGGATGCTCACGAGCACCAGCCACACGAGCTCCGACTGCGCCGATCCGTCCGCCAACTCAAGCCACGCGAGCCGCAACGCATCGAGCGATCTGAGGGCGTCTTCATCGAAACAGCTCCGAATCAATCCGGGGTAGTCACGTACCGTCCCCGGCAGCTGCCGCGCCCTGGCCCGCGTTACCCGAGCGCGGTCGAGAAAGACCTCGACGTCGGTTCTGCACTTGAGTTTTGCACTCGCGATCCTTGCGACAAACGGATGCGCCTCAACGCCGACGCTCCGCGCTCCGGCGCTCCCGGCTGCCAGCAGAGTCGTTCCAGAACCGGCAAATGGATCCAGCACCGCCTGCGCTCTTTCCGCTCTGACGACGTTCTCGACCCATGCGGCAGAAAAGCCGGCACTGTACCGGAACCAGCGATGGACCGGCAGCCGCATGTTGCTGATGAACGTCGTCGATCGCGGTGCAGCGTCAGCTCGTAGCACGGTAGGGCGTCAAGCCCGAGAGTACGTTTCAGCGCGAGGCCATCAGCACCTTGCAGCGTCAGGCCCCCAGCACCCTGCAGCGTCAGGCTCCCAGCACCCTGCAGCGTCAGGCTCCCAGCACCCTGCAGCGTCAGGCTCCCAGCACCCTGCAGCGTCAGGCCCCAATTATCGTGCTTGTTGGAAGCTGCTGACCGGACTTGAGGTCGCGTCGTGAAAAGGATCGAGATGCCAATCGAGAAAGGTCCAGACCCGATTCCAGGAATCACGCTGCTCGCGCGTGTTCTCCGGCTGCCAGGTTTTCGGATCGACCCGCCGATCGAACGTATGGCCGCCGGGCGGATCATCATAGACTGTGGTTTCCGCCAGCGCCGGCTTGCGTGCGCGCAGCGCGTCCACGAGCTGCATGTCCTCTTCGATGTTCACGTCGTCATCGTTCTTTGCCACCGCGACATACAACGGGACCTGCAGCTTGTCGACGTTGTAGAGCGGCGACCGATCCTTGTACAGATCGCGCTGCTCATGCGGGAGCCCGCCGTAGCGGTTGTGCGGATCGATGGCCTGCTTCTGACTATCGACGCCTTTCCAGGCGAGCCGCTGGAACAGGTTCGTCACGGGCACGATCGCGACCGCCGATTTGAACACCGTCGGGTTGCGAAACGTCGCCAACAGCGTGATCATTCCACCGTGGCTCCAGCCGATGATCCCGATGCGTGAGGAATCGACCTGCGGATAGCGGCTCTTCAATACGTGCACGGCCGTCACAACATCGTCGACTTCAGCGCCGCCGTAATCGATGGCGTCGTAGAGTGCCTTGCCATACCCGATGCTGCCGCGGTACTCGGGAGCGATGACGACGTACCCCTTCGACGTGGCTTCCCGGACGTAGGGAATGTAATGCTCGTACAAGTGGCCGCGGATGTTCTCATGGACCCAGACGATGGCCGGATGCCCGCGCGCGCCGCGCGGCTTCAGCGGCTGGAAGACGAACGCAGGAATGTCCAGATCACCGGCGCGGCTGCGGTAGGTGATCTTCTCCATCTGCATGTAGCCGTCGCTCGCCGAACGCCACGTCCTATCCGTCTCCACCTGCTGCTGAACTTGCCTGTCGAAGTCCGGCTCTCGAAACGGCGACGGTCCCTCGTCCCGTTCCGTCTGCGGCGGCGCGATCGACGTCTGACTGGAGAGCGGGTAGGTGACCGAGCCCGCGGCGAGCGCCGCCAGCAGGGCGAGAGATGCGAAACGCATGCGCCGATCCTACACTGTTCCGGCTGGGTTGGCGGCTCCGTGCGCGCGCGTCAACCAATCGCTCAGCTGACGGGCGGCTTCCGCCGGCGTGCGGCCGTAGAACGGCATCAGCGCAGTAGGAACTCCTGGCAGGCGGACGATGTACGCACGCCATCGATCTTTGGCCACGAGACTGACCTCGATCAGATACTCTCGTCCGCCGATGGACTCTTCGAAGCGATGCACGGAGTCAATCACAGTGGGCCGACAGATGCAGTCCGGCGCTCGGTTCGCGACGCATTGTATGCAGGCGTTCGCTGATATCAAGCGAAGCCAGTGACGAAACTGCGCGCGCATCGCGGCGCCGTCCGGTTTCGAGCGCGAAATGATCGAAAAAAAATTCTGCTGTCGCTCTGTCAACAGGAAATACACCAATGGTGCACAGGTTTTCCACATCGCGCCGCGCGACGCCCGCGTCAGCACGCAATTCACGTCGAACCGCTCGCCCATGCGAACGCGAAACAGCGGTGGCCTTGACGCTCTCATGTGCGCACACTACGCTGTGGCGGTAATGCTCTCGCGTTCGATGACGATCGCGGCGCTTGCCTTCATGTCCGCGTTCGCGCCGGCTCGAGCATCCGCCGACGATGCGACGCTGCTCCGTGTATTCCTGAAGGACGGATCATCGCTCGTCAGCTTTGGCGAAGCGGCGCGCGTGGAGGGACGCGTGATCTTTTCGATGCCCACGGCGTCGGTGGCGAACCCGCCGCTCCATCTGGTCGACATCGCGGTCGATCGCGTGGATTGGGAGCGTACGGAACGATATGCGGCGAACGCCAGGGCGACTCACTATATCGAGACCCGGGCCGAGAACGACTACGCCGCGATCGCGAACGACATCGCGGCGGCGCTGAACCACGTCGCGCTCACGACCGATCCAGCGCGGCGGCTGGCGATCGTGGAGAACGCCCGCAAGGCCCTGGCCGAATGGCCGCAGCATCATTACAACTACCGCCGGGCCGAGATCCGCCAGATGCTCGGGATGCTCGACGAAGCGATTGCCGATCTTCGCGCCGCCAGCGGAGCCAGGCGGTTCGACGTGAGCTTGTCGACTTTCACTGATCCGCCGCCTATTGTCGAGCCGCTGCTCCCGCCGCCTACGCCGCAGCAGGCGATTGCCGACGTGCTCGCCGCGGCGGGTCTCGTCGAGAGTGCCGCCGACCGCACCTCGCTCCTCAGCACCGCGTTGATCGCAATCGAGCGGGACAAAAGCGTGCTGCCGTCGAAATGGCTGGTCGAAACGCGTGCGGCGACGGAAGCCGCGCTGCGTGAGGAAGCGCGCGTCGATCAGTCTTACCGGGCCCTGACGACAGTGCTGTTGAGCCTGGCGTCGCGCCGCGCAAAGGGCGCTGATGTTCTCGGTCTGCAGACGTTGATCGCGGAGGTGCGCCGGCAAGATGAGCTGCTCGGACGCAAGCGGCCCGATGCAGTCGCGGCTCTCGTCGGCGCAATCGAGGAGAAGCTGGACGCTGCCCGGCGCCTGCAGCTGGCGCGTGATCGCTGGGCCATGCGCGCCCCGATCCTCCGACAGTACTATGTCGCCATCAGCCGGCCCATCGATTTGTTTGCCGGCTTGAACCCATCGCTGGAGAACATCAAAGCGCTCGCCGGCTCGTCGCCGCTTGCGCTCGCGACCATCGAACGGGTCGCCGCGCAGATTCTCAAGCTCGCCGGCGCCATTGTTCCGCCGGAGGAGTTCGCCGCGTCCCACGCACTGCTCGTCAGCGCGGTGCAGCTCGCCGCGAACGCGGCCCGCATCCGCCGCGAGGCGACGCTCGCCGGCGACATGTCTCGCGCCTGGGACGCGTCGTCGGCGGCCGCCGGTGCGCTGATGCTGGGCACACGGGCCAAAACCGACATCCAGACTCTCGTCCGACCGCCGCAACTCAAGTGATCACTCCGCGGCGGACGCGGCTCGTTCGCGTTCCTGACCTGCACGCCTTCCGCCACGCCCTCCTCGACCGTGTCGTTCAAGGTGCAGAGGTGCACGGGCACACGCCGCTCGTCATTGTGCCCACTCGCGGCGCGGCTCGGCAGCTCACGCGGCTGCTCGATGCCGCCAGGGGCCGTGATGACGTGGACGTTGTCACCCGCGACGAGCTGTATGACGCGCTGTACGCGCGGCTCGAGCAGCCGCCGCGGCGGCTGACCGCGCTCGAGCGCGAGGCGATCATGCAGCGGGCGGCGCGTGACGCGGCCGCGATCGTGCCGGATCTGAGCTTCCGGCTTCGGCCGGGTCTCGTCGCGGAAATGATTCGCTTCTACGACGACCTTCGCCGCCATCTGCAGCAGGTGGACCGGTTCGAAGCGCTGATCAACGAGTCACTTACCGGCGATGATGTCGATCGCGGGGCGCGCCGGCTGCGGAATCAGACGACTTTCCTGGCCACGGCGTTTCGCCGCTACGAACAGACCGTGCGCGAGTCGAACGCCTGCGACGAACATCTGCTGCGCGACCGTCTGCTCACCGACGCCGCCGCTGATCCGGTACGGCAGATTATCGTGACGGTAGCCGACTGGATTGCCGATCCCGACGGCCTCCATCTCGCTGACTTCGACCTGCTGGCGCGCATCCCGGGGCTGGCCGCGGTCGACATGCTCGCCACCGATCGGATCCTGGCTTCAGGGTTTCACGAACGGATCCACAACTGGTGGCCCGGCATCGAGAGTGTCGACGAAGCCGCACCCGGCGCGAAACCGGTTCTGGCCGCGCCGCCAGGGGCGGCGCCCGACGAACCGTGGTGGACCGTTCGAGATCGCGAAGAAGAGCTGGCACTGATCGCACGGCAGATAGACACCGCCTGGCGAAGCGATGTCAACGTTGCGCTGGATCGCCGCGCCATCGTGTTCAAGACGCCGCTCCCGTACTTGTATTTAGCCGGGGAAGTTCTGCCGGCGGCCGGCGTTCCTTATCAAACGTACGATGCACTGCCGCTCGCGGTCGAGCCGATTGCCGCCGCGCTCGATCTCGTGATCGATGCAGCGAGCAGCCGGTTCGCCCGGGCTCCGCTCGTCGCGCTGCTGGGATCGCCGCACCTCGTGTTCGCGGACGGCGGCGGCGACCTCACGCGCGAGTCGATCAGTGCGCTGAACACCGCACTGAGCCAGCGGCAGTATCTCGGGGAGTTGAACCGTCTGGAGGAACTGGCCGGCGACTGGAGATCCGGCCATGCGGCCGCGCTGCCGTCGTTGCAGGCATCGCTGGCGGTGGCACACGAGCTGGCTCCCCTCCTCGATGCTCGTCCGGCGTCCGAGCAGGTCGAATGCCTGCACGCGTTCTGGCGGGCGCACCTCCGACCGTCAGCTGCGGACGGGCCCAGCGAGAGCCCCACGTCAGAAGTGGACGTTGCTCCGGATTCCGTGCGCGCGCGCGAGTTGCGCGCGCGCGCAGCGATCGCGCACACGCTCAAGTCCCTGGCCGCCGCGCACGCCGTGCACGACGATCCGCCGTGGACCATCGACGACCTCGCGCTTGCGGTGCGCCGCGCGATTGAAGATCAGACCTTCGAGCGCGACGTGGCGCCGGGGGCGGGGGTGCAGCTCGTGGACGATCAGGCGGCCCGCTACGGCGACTTCGACGAACTGACGGTCGTGGGCCTCGTCGAACCCGACTGGCCGGAGCGGCCGAGGCGCAATATCTTTTACCCGCCCGGATTGCTGAGAAGCCTGGGCTGGCCGTCGGAAAAGGATCGGCGTGCGGCGGCGGACGCCCGGTTCCTGGAGCTCCTCGCATCCGCGTCACGACAGACCGTCGTCTCGACGTTCACGCTCGAGGACGATGCGCTGGTGTCGCGATCCAGCCTGCTTGATGAGATTTCACGAGCGCGCCTCTCGACGGTCGTGCGGGAACTGATCGGGAACGCGCGGGTCTTCCTCGACGAGGCGCTGTCGCTCGATCCGCCCATCCTGGATCGTCTCGACGGACCCGCGCGCGCCTGGGCCGATCTGCGCGCGAGTCGTTCTCCCGCCGACGCCCCGCAGTTCCACGGCTGGATCCTGCCTGCCCCACCTGCCCCACCGTTCACCGTGAGCGCGCTCGAGACCTATCTGGAGTGTCCTTTCAAGTTTTTTGCCCAGCATGTCCTGAAGCTCCAGGATGAACCGGAGGATCAGGAGGTGATGGACCCGAAGCGCCAGGGGCGGTTCGTTCACGATGTGTTCGAAAGGTTCTTCAAGACGTGGCAGGCCGGCGGCCACGGCGCGATTACCCCTCAAAATCTCGACGACGCGCGCGGGCTGTTCACATCCATCGTCGATTCCGCGCTCGACCAGCTGCCGCCCGCGGAAGCAGGCCTCGAGCGGACGCGGCTGGTTGGCTCGCCGGCCGCGTCGGGGCTGGGAGAGGCCGTGCTGCGAATGGAAGCCGAGCGGCCGGAGGCGGTGGTCGAGCGCCTGCTTGAACACGATCTGCGCGGGGAGTTCTCGTTTGTCACGCGCGACGGGCCGCGGATGATCCCGTTGCGCGGCAAGGCCGACCGAATCGATCTGCTCGCCAACGGGACGTTCCGCGTGATCGATTACAAGCTCGGTTGGCCGCCCAATCGCGCGCGCGCCCTGCAGCTGCCAATCTATGCCGTGTGCGCCGAGCAGCGGCTGGCCGGACATCGTGGCCGCGAGTGGCGCGTTGGCGAGGCGGTGTACCTGGCGTTCAAAGGCCCGCGCCGCGTGGTGCCGCTGTCCTCCTCAGCCGCGGATCGTGCGAAGGCGCTCGCCGACGCGCAGCAGCGGCTGGCGGATACCGTCGATGCGGTCTCCCGCGGGGAGTTTCCGCCGGCGCCGGATGATGTGTGGCGGTGCGAGACCTGTTCGTTTTCCGCGGTGTGCCGGAAGGATTACGTCGGCGATGTTTGAGCCGCGCTTGCCGTTCGACGACGAGGAGGGTCCAGTCCGGCAGCCGCCCGGGGACGGAGTGGGGACGGACGGGGGACGGACCCGGGACGGAGTGGGGACGGACGGGGGACGGACCGGGGACGGAGTGGGGACGGACCCGGATCCGGAACTGGCCGATGCCGCCGCGCGCCGCGCCGCCGTCGATCCTTCTCAAAACATCGTGCTCGAGGCCTCTGCCGGCACCGGCAAAACGCAGGTGCTCGTCGAGCGCTATGTCAACCTGCTCCGCGCCGGCGTCGAACCCGACCACATCCTGGCCATCACCTTTACCCGCAAGGCGGCGGCCGAGATGCGGCAGCGCATCATCGATCGGCTGAAGGCCGCCAGCCGCACATCGGCGATCGACGCCGCGCGCTGGCGCGAGCTTCGCGAGCGGCTCGGCGACATCGCCATCTCCACCATCGACGCGTTCTGTCTCGCACTGCTCCGTGAATTTCCGCTCGAAGCCGATGTCGATCCGGGGTTCGACCTTGCCGCCGAGACCGACGTGCCGCGCCTGACCGGCGATGCGCTCGATCACGCGCTGCGGATTTGCCGTGCGGCCGCCTCCAGCGACGACGACGTCGCGCTGGTGTTCGCGCAGCTCGGCGAGCGGCGATTGCGCGCGGGCATCGGCGCGCTCCTCGATCGACGCCTCGTCGCGCCGCAGGTCCTGAGACGGTTTCTCCACAGCGGCCCGCGCGATCTTACCGCCGAGCGGGCGTGCGCGCTCGCTGCCGCGCGCCTGCGCGAGATCTTCGCCGGCACGCGCGACGGCCTTGATCGCTTCCTTGGCGACGGACCGGTGCGGCAACCGCAGTTTGCGATGCTGGCAGCGGACCTCCGCCGCCTCGCTGCTGGCCCGCCGGCGGCGAACACCAGAGAGCGCCAGGCCGAATTCCGGGTGCTCATCGATCGTCTTCGCGGCTATTTCCTGACGCAGGACGGCAAACCCCGCGGTGAAAAATTCACCGGCACCGGCTTCACACCCCTTCATTGTGCGAGCGAGGACGCATGGCGGAGACATCGCGCGACCGCCGCCGGGCTCGCGCCCGCGATCGCCGAAGCGGTTCGCGGGTTCCGTCGCGACCTCAACGTCGTTCTGTCGCGCGGCGTCTGGCGGATATTTGCCGTCGCCCTGAACGAATATCAACGCACGCTCGACGCGCACGCACTCGTCGATTTTTCCGGCGTGCTGGAGCGGGCGGTGAGGCTGCTCAAGGACCTTGATGAATTTGCCGAAAGCCGGCTGCGGCTCGAGGCGCGTTACCGACACGTGCTCGTCGACGAATTCCAGGATACCAGCCGCGTGCAATGGGAGCTGGTCCGGCAGCTCGTGAAGAGCTGGGGTGAAGGTTTCGGTGCGGCCGACGATGCCCTGCCGCCGTCCGTGTTCGTCGTCGGCGATCGGAAGCAGTCGATTTACGGGTTCCGCGACGCCGACGTCGCGCTCATCGACGAAGCGTCGCGGCTCATCGAAGCGCTG
This sequence comes from Acidobacteriota bacterium, assembly GCA_046726355.1. Classification (GTDB taxonomy): domain Bacteria; phylum Acidobacteriota; class Vicinamibacteria; order Vicinamibacterales; family CAVVIG01; genus QHWF01. The sequence goes on from JBKPAI010000060.1 coordinate 10,804, forward strand.
CGGCCCGCCGGCCGCGCGCATCACTCGATCGCGGTCAGCTTCAGGTCGACGCCCGCAATTCTGGCGTTCGTCAACGACGTGTTCGCGGCCATTGTCAGCGAGGCACCGGCTGACCGGCGGGACGACGGGTTTCGGTACGGCGAGCAGGACCGGTTTCCGATGGAGGAGCCTGGCATTACGGGCGGTGACGCGAAGGTGCCGGAGCCGGCGGCGCTGGGCCTGATTGCGGCGGGGACCGTGCGTGCGGCGGCCGACTGCGTCGCCGAGGAGATCGGTCGATTGCTGGCTCGTGCCACGGTCCACGACCGCGCGTCAGGCGCGGTCCGCGCCGCGCGTCCGGCTGATGTCGCCATCCTCTTTCGATCGCGCGACAGTCACCGCGAGTTCGAAGCCGCGCTCGATCGCATGCACGTGCCTGCTTATGTCTACAAAGGCCTCGGCTTTTTCGATGCCGATGAAATCCAGGATGCCGTCGCGGTGCTGCGATATCTCGCCGATCCGCTGTCGCCGCTGCGCGCCGCAACGCTGCTGCGTTCGCGCGTCGTCCGGCTGTCCGACCGCGCAGTCGCACACCTGGCTCCCGATCTGCCGCGCGCGATTGCCTCGCCGGAGCCGCCCCCGGCGCTCGACGTGCTCGATCCTGAAGATCGGTCTGTCCTCGAGCTACTGCGGCGGTCCGTGCCGCGGTGGCTGTCATGGGTCGATCGGATCACTCCATCCGAATTGCTGGACGCGGTCCTGCAGGATGCCGCGTATGCCTGTGAGCTTCGCGGATCGCGGCGTCCGCAGGCCCGCGAGAACCTGAAGAAGCTGAGAAGCATGATTCGCCGCGCGCAGAACCGCGGATACGCGACGCTTGCCCGGATTGCCGACCACCTCGATCGGCTCGCCGTCGGCGACGAGTCGAACGCGGCCATCGACGCGATCGACGCCGTCAGCCTCATGACCGTGCACGCCGCGAAGGGACTCGAGTTCCCGATCGTCTTCGTGGTGAACATCGGGCGCGGCACCGGCGGCATCCGGCCAGCGATTCGCGTCGGAATCGACGCGGCGGGCGAACCGTCCGTCGCGGTAGGCGACTACCAGTCGGAAGCCGACGAGGACGCAGCGGCGCGCGATCGCGAGGAAACGAAACGTCTGCTCTACGTGGCGCTCACGCGCGCGCGCGAGCGGTTGTATCTCTCGGCGACCGTCCAGGGCGGCATCTGCCGGATGACGCGCGGCAGCCTCGGCGAAGTGCTCCCGGCATCGGTGAAGGCACTGTTCGCGGCGGCGTGCGCCCGGGGGCGCGGGGAGATCGCCTGGAGTGGTCCGAGCGGAACGACGCACTCGTTCGTGGTGCCGCCCGCCGATCCGGAAGGTGACGTCGGCGCCGGCCAGATGATTACCGTTCCGCTGGCGGATTGAGGACACGGGGAGGGCCGGCTCGCGAGCCGCCCCTACGATTCCGCCCATTGACGGGCGCGCGCCTCGGCCTCCTCGCGCGTCGCGGCAACGAGCACGATCGAACGGTCCGGCTTGCCGCTGCCATCTCGACTGATCCACGCGATCCAGTGCGGACCGCGGGCCTCGCTGTGCACCTCATACGCAGCTGATGCCATCGAGTGCGAAATCTAGCAGATTTCTGGCCATATTTGCATTGCGTCCGCCTCAACCATCTCATAGAATCGGTCGCTAAAGGAGTTGTACGTGACGTTGACCTGTCCCAATTGCGGCAACGACCGGAACTTTCTGGTCAAGACGCTGCAAATGCACGTCGTGAACGTGGAAGGCGGCCGCGTGGAGGTGTCAGAGGAAAGCCGCCCTGCAGTGCTCGAGGTCCTGTGTGACGAATGCGAATCGGCCCTCAACTTCGAAGAGTTTGAGGACACGCTCCGCAAGGAAGTTCTGCTGACGATCGGCGCGCGCTGAGGCGCGCACGCCGCCGCTCTCGCAGAGTACTCACCGATCTTCTTCGGCTTCCTCGAAGTAATCGCAGTCAGGACAGACCCATTCATAGGTCGTTTGTGTGGTGGCACTCGGATTGCCCGGTACCTGTACGACTGTTTCGAGGTGGCGCAGCCGCATGGTGCCGCCGCAGAGCGGACATTCTCTGGCCGTGGCTGCACGGTGTGAATGTGACGCCATCTGTCAATGGCCGTGCAATCGGGTCCCCACCGCGGCACCCACGTTGCGGTGGAAGCACGGCTTAGCCGCGGCCGCGTGATGCGGCCACGGATCTTCTTTAGTTTAGTCGCGTCTGTACTTTAGTCTAGTTAGGACGCTCCGCGCCCGGCGACATCTTTTTCCCGCGTCTCGGCGGAGCTTCGTTACCGGGCATGATTCTTGACAGATCGTTCGATGCGCGGGTTGTCTTGACAACGTGAGGACCGGCTCCTATCGTTAGCAAACCTTCGATGCTGCACGAGTGTTTTGCGGACGAGATCGCCATCGATTTTCCGTCGGTTGGCTCCGCGGTCGAGCGGATGCGCGATGCCTTCCTCGGCGAGCAGGTCGAGCCGCCGGCCATCGTGGCGCAGGTCTCGTTGTCGCGACGTGAAGCCTCCGACGGCCCCGTTGTGCCGATCGAGGTGCCGTTGCGGGCGACGTGTGCCGACTGCGGCGGCCGCGGCGAAACGTGGGACGAGCCCTGCGATCGCTGCGCCGGGACCGGGGAGTCGCCCATCAAACACCCGCTCCGCATCACCCTGCCGCCCGGCATTCCCGACGGCGCGCGCGTTCGCTTCCGCGTCACCTCTCCGGACGCGCCAGCCGTACGCGTAGAGCTTCATATTTCAGTGCGTTCGTCGGTGCCGTGATCCATCGCTCCCCGTTCAGTTCCTGTAGCGCAGCCCTTCCGCCTTCGCTCGGGCTTTAGCGGAGGCTGGTCAGGGCTGCCCGGCGGCCGTGATGCAGGCCTAAAGGCCTGCGCGACCGAGCCCGCCGGCACTCCAATACGAGGAACCACGCCCAGGGCACAATCGACTGGACAGCGCGATGATCTCGCACGTTGAATTCGTCGGCGTCCTCTTCATCATCTGGGGGCTGCTGACGACGCTGATCGGCGTCTCGACGCTGGCGCTCGGAATCGGCGCGATAGCGTTGATTGTGTCGGCGAGCCGCGGCGGCGGCAGTCAGGTCGCTGCCGGCATGACCGCCGCGGTGTTCACGACATTGGCCCTCATCGCCATCATCTGGGGCATGACACACGTCATCGTTGGCATTCCGCTGCGCCGCCGCAGGGCGTGGGCGCGCTTCGCGGCCCTGATGCTTGGATCGGTGGACCTGCTCCTCCTGCCGTACGGGACCGCGCTCGGCGCGTACGCGCTGTGGGTGCTCCTCAGCGAACGTGGCAAGGCGCTGTTTGCGGAGCCGGCACCCATGGGCCGGTGACTTCCGCCTGACGGCGGCCGCACCGCTTCGCGGCTCGATGAGCGTGACACCGGCTTCACGATTTGCACGCGCAGGTGTGTCGGCCGCGATACAGGTCCTGTATCAAATTCAAGACATCGGCAATCTCCAGTTTCTGCAGGCGACCGCTTTTTCGGTCGAGCCGTTCGGTACATCCGTTGCTATCCGGCATGAAGCGGCGACCCCGCGGAGTCTCCGTGTTTTTCAGCTGTGAGACTGCCCATGTTTCATCGGGCGCGGCTGGTCTTGCCGGTGCTCCTCCTCGCCGGGTGGATCCGCGACTTTCAGACAGACATTCCCATTGGCGGCGCGCACGTCGGTATCGGCGATGCCACAACCACGGCGAACGGCAGCGGGAATTACTGGTTGTTGGTCCCGGGCGGCGAACAACGCGTTTCAATCGACGGCGAATCGATCGGCACGATCAACCTGACAGATCGTGCCATATCGGGGCGACTTTTATCCTCGCCATGTCGGATTGATGAAAGCGACCGCATTATTGGTCGCGCGATCCGGCACATCCGTTGCTATCCCGCCGTGAAGCGACGCACCGACCCCGCCCCTGGACCGAAGTTTTTCCGCTTTCGAGGATCCGCCCATGTTTCATCGCGTTTGGGTTGCCTTGCCGATGCTCCTCCTGGCCGGATGCGGCGGAAGTTCCCCCTCCACGCCGTCGATGCCGGCTGCGCCGACCCTAACCGTGAGCTCGGTGACTGTGAACGGGAGCTTGTCGGCGCCCGGTGAGACCGCGCAGTTCACGGCCACGGCCATGTTATCCAATGGCGCGACACAGGACGTCACCGCGCAGGCGACCTGGCGGTCATCCGATGCGTCTGTGGCGGTGGTGTCCAGCGGCGGCGTAGTCCGGAGCGTGGCTGCAGGCGAGGCCGACCTCACGGCAACGTACTCTGGAGTCGCCGGACTGCAGCATCTGAAAATCGTGGCGGCGCCGGCCGCCCGGCGGACGCTGACCGGCGTGATTACCGACGACAACACCGGGCGCCCGATCACCGAACAGGCCGAGGCGCAGATCATGGACGGTGAAGACGCGGGGAAGGCCGGCCGGGTCGACGCGAATGGCGCTTACGCCATTCCGGACGTCGCGGCCGGCACATTCACCCTGCGCGCACGGGCCACGGGCTACGAGTCCCGCGACCACCAGGTTACGCTCGACGTCGCGGATGTACGCGTCGACTTCGCGTTGCGGACGCAGCGTCGAGATGTGGCGTGCTCGTACACGGTAACGCCGGATTCGCTCCCCCAGCTCGGATCCGTCCCTGGACAGATCAGCCTGGCGATCAGGCGCACGTCGGGCAGCTGCGCTTGGAGCGCGAGCACGGACGCGAGCTGGATCGCTCTGGCCAGCACGTCGGGGAATGGCGACGGGACTTTGACGTTCACGTACGCCTCCAATCCGGGCATGACCGCTCGCACCGGCATCATCAGGGTCGATTGGAGCGGCGGCAGCGCGAGTCTCACCGTAAGACAACTCGGGGACCGCGACCCATGCGTGGCAGGCATAACCGTCAACGGACAGAACCCGATCGCCGTGGCCGCGAGTGCCGGAGAATTCACGGCTTCGATCCAGGTCACCGCCGGCATAGCACCGGCCTGCGGCCTATGGACGGCCGGGGCGGAGCCGCCCGGTCCAGTCTCGTTCGTAGGCTCGACGACGGGCACGGTTCCGGGCAGCGTCACGTTCAGGCTTCAGGCCAATCCGGCGCCGGATCTGCGTACGGTCTACATCGTCATAAACTTCGCGCAGGGAAATCCGTCTGCCGTGCTCAAGGTCAGCCAGGCGGGCACCCGTTAGCGGAACATCCGGGTAAGGCCGACCGCGACCCGGCGAAGCCCCGAGCGGTGCATGCGCTGGTGTCTTCAGGGCTCAATATGTGTGCCGGCTGGGGTCAGCGGATTGCACCGCGCGATCCGCGCCAGCGTCTTCCATCCGCCACGCAGCACGCCGTGTCTCTGAACGACTATCTCCGCGTAACGGCTGCAGCTCGGTGTGAACCGGCATTGAATGCCCGCACGGGCCGCGAGCGGTGAGAGCGTGTGCTGATACGCGTGAATCCCGGCCAGCGCCACACTCCGCGCGTTGAGAACGACGACGGCAATCGCTGCGGCTGCGAGAACCCGGACAAGCCGGATCCGACCACGGCGGAAGTCATGTTCTCCTCGGGATTCACTCTCCGCGACCTCCGCGTCCTCCGTGGTGAGTCTAAAAGCGGTTCGCATACTGGCTGACGCCCGGGATGATGAGCCGTCCACCATTGACGCCTTTCAGGATGGCGACGATGTGCAGGGCGAGGATGCCGACCCACGCGAACACCATCAGCACGCCGAGGACGCAGCCGAATCCGAACGTCGCCAGGCTCACAAGGCTCGTGAGCGCAGCATACACGAAGATCAGAACGAGCTCCGCGACCATCAGGACAACCCCGTGCTTGGCGTGCCATTGCACCTCCGCGTCGTCTTTCTGAAGCAGCAGCGGGATCAGCGCCAGCGGCCAGAGATAGGCCAGTACGATCATCACGCCGCGATCCGGGGAAGCGTCGGTCATCTTAGTTCGGTCCTGAGAATGTTCGGTCGTGTTCGGTCGAGGCTCATGGCGGGTCGGACTGATGATCGCCCCGCGCGGCACGCGGACGAGCGCCGCGAGTGTACGATATTCTTTGAGATATGCAAGTTGAACAGACGAGTGTTCTGGCGGCGCTGAAGGTCGTCAGGGACCCTGATCTGAATCGGGACATCGTCAGTCTCGGGTTTATCAAGGATCTCCAGATCGAGGCCGGCCGTGTCGCGTTCACCATCGAGCTCACGACGCCCGCGTGTCCGGTCAAGGACCAGATGCTCGAGCAGGCGCGGGCAGCCGTGATGCAGGTTCCCGGCGTGACGTCGGTTGACGTTCGTCTGAGCGCGCGCGTGCGCGAGGCCGTCGGCGGCGATGGCGCCCGCCAGGCGCCGCCCGGCGTGAAGAACATCATCGCCGTCGGCGCCGGCAAGGGCGGAGTCGGCAAGACGACGGTGGCGGTCAACCTGGCCGTCGCGCTGGCGAAGTGCGGGAGCAAGGTCGGGATCATCGACGGCGATATTTACGGGCCGAACGTGCCGATCATGCTCGGCATGAAGACGCAGCTGACGACGGACGGTCAGAAGATCGTGCCGGCCGAGAAATACGGGCTCCAGGTCATCTCCATGGGGTTTCTGACCGGAGACGATGCGCCGATCATCTGGCGCGGTCCGATGCTGCACGGCGCGCTGCAGCAGTTCTTCCGCGAAGTCCGCTGGGTGGCGCTCGACTACCTCGTGATCGATCTGCCGCCGGGCACGGGCGACGTGGCCCTGAGCCTGAGCCAGACAGTCCCGGTTGCGGGCGCAATCGTCGTCACGACCCCGCAACAGGTGTCGCTCGCCGACACCCGCCGCGCCGTCGCGATGTACAAAAAACTGAACATCCCACCCCTGGGGATTATCGAGAACATGAGCTATTTCGTCTGCACGAACTGCCGGCACGAGGCCGATATCTTCGGCCGCGGCGGCGGCGAGCAGATGGCGGCCGACCTGAACATTCCCTTCATCGGCGGCATTCCGATCTATCAGCCGATTCGTGAAGGCAGCGACGCCGGCGTGCCGCTGATGATCAGCGAACCCGAATCGCCGGCCGCCCGCGCCTTCATGGCGGCGGCCGAGCGCACGGCGGCGCAGGTGTCGATTGCGAGCTACAAGAGGCCAACGATTCCATTGACGGTGGTGCGATGAGAAAGCTGCTGGTGACCGCGGCGCTCGCAAGCGTCGCCTGTGGAGCGGGATCGGGCGGGATCGGGGTGAGCTGCGGCGGAGGCGGCCCGCGCACGGCCGCGGCGCCGGCCGCCGGATCTCAGATGCCGTCGTCGATCCTCGAGCCGTATCTGAAGATTCAGACCGCGCTGGCGCAGGACCGCACGGACGACGTGCGCGCGAACGCCGGCGAGATTGCGACGGCGTCGACCGCGCTCGGTGCGCCGGCGATGAAGATCGACACCGCGGCGGCGCAGCTCGCGTCGGCCGGCGCGCTCGCTGACGCGCGCGAAAAGTTCGGCACGCTCACCGACGCGGTCGTGGCCTACATGGACGGCCAGCACCTTGCCGCGCCGGAAGGCGTCCGCAAAGCCTGGTGCCCGATGGCGCGGAAGTCGTGGCTGCAGAAAGGAGACACGCTGGCCAATCCCTATTACGGCACCTCGATGCCGACCTGCGGCGAGTTCAAGTGACGCCGCTCTCGTTTACGAAGCACACGCTCGGCAACGGCCTCGACGTGCTGCTGCACGAAGACCGCGCCTGTCCGATTGTGGCGGTGAATCTCTGGTATCACGTCGGGTCGAAGAACGAGCGGCCGGGGCATACGGGATTCGCGCACCTCTTCGAGCACCTGATGTTCGAGGGATCCGAGCATTACGATCGCGGGTACTTCCAGCCGCTGCAGGGCGCCGGCGGCACGCTGAACGGATCGACGAACGCGGATCGCACGAACTACTGGGAGGTCGTGCCGGCGAATGCGCTCGAGCTCGCGCTGTGGATGGAATCCGATCGCATGGGGTACCTCCTGCCGGCGCTGACCGAGGCGAAGTTCTCGAACCAGCGCGACGTCGTGTTGAACGAGCGCCGGCAGAACTACGAAAACCGGCCGTACGGGCTCGCGCCGATGGCCATGCTGGCGGCGCTGTTCCCGGCCGATCATCCGTATCACTGGACCACCATCGGCGAGATTGCCGATCTGCACGCCGCCCAGCTCGATGAAGTGCAGGCGTTCTTCCGCCGCTACTACCATCCCGCCAATGCCTCGATTGCGATCGCCGGCGACATCGATGGCGACGACGCGCTGGCGCTCGTGCGCGCGTACTTCGAGGACCTCGAGCCGGGCGAGACGGTCGCACCGGTCATTGCCCCGGCGGCACTGTCGGGCGACACCCGGATTTTCTTCGAGGATCGGGTCGAGCTGCCGCGCCTCTATCTCGCCTGGCTGACGCCGGCGATGTTTGCCGACGGCGACGCCGATCTCGACCTCGCCACCGACCTGCTGGCGAACGGCAAGACGTCGCGCCTGTACCGCCGCCTGGTGTTCGAGGACCGGATCGCGACCGACGTGTCCGCCGCGCAGAACTCGCGCGAGATCGCCGGCTACGCCCAGATCACCGCCACCGCCGCGCCCGGCCACGCGCTCGCCGAAATCGAGCAGGTGATCGTCGACGAAGTGGCGCGGCTCGCCGCCGAGGGCCCGACCGACGATGAAATCCAGCGCGGCCGCGTCCAGGCCGAAGCGCAGTTCATGTACCGCCTGCAGACGATCGGCGGCTTCGGTGGAAAATCCGATCAGCTGAACGCGTACAACGTGTTTCTCCGGGATCCGGCGTACTTCGAGCGCGATCTTGCGCGCTACCACCAGGTCACCGCGACGTCGCTGCAGCAGGCGGTGGCCGGGTATCTGGACCTCACGCGGCGAGTGACGCTCAGCATCGTGCCGCACGGTCGCACGGCGCTGGCCGCCCTCCATTCATCGCCGACGGTTGTGTCGTGATGACATCCAGGCGCACGGTGGCTGTCGACCGGTCCCGCCTCCCGGTGCCCGGCCCGGGCCGCAGCTTCGCGTTTCCGGCGATCGAGAAGTCACGGCTTCCGAACGGGCTGAACGTCTGGACCGTCGCGCGCCCCGACGTGCCGCTCATTGCGTTCGTTCTGCTGGTGCGCCGCGGCGCGTCGGCGGATCCGCCGGGGCGGGACGGCCTTGCCGCCCTCACCGCCGACATGCTCGACGAGGGGAGCGGTGCGCGCTCGGCGATCGAGATCCACGAGGAGCTCGCGCGCATAGGCGCGCAGTTCGACACCGACATCGGATCCGACGCCCTATCCATGAGTGCGACCGTGCTCAGCCGCTTCGCCGCCCGCGCGCTCGCCATCCTGTCCGACATCGTCGTGCGCCCCTCGCTGCGCGACAGCGATTTCTCGCGGGTGCGGCAGCTGCGGCTGCACCGGCTCACGCAGCTGCGCGACATGCCCGGCGCCCTCGCCGATCGCGTGTTCCTGAAGCTGCTGTACGGCGCGCATCCCTACGGCCATACCCCCATCGGCAACGAAGTATCGCTGGCCGGTATGACCGTGGACGACGTGCGCTCGTTTCACGCGATCGCCATCCGGCCCTCGTTTGCCACACTGATCGCGGTCGGCGACTGCACCCACGATCAGATCGCGCAGCTCGCAGCCGACTCGTTCGGCACGTGGGAGCCTGCGCCGGAGGATCCTCCCCGGGTCGACGACGGACTGCCGGCGGCGGCGCGGCTCAACGTCGTGCCGCGGCCGAAGGCGCCGCAATCGGAGCTCCGCATCGGCCACGTGGGAGTTCCGCGCGCGACGCCGGACTATCACGCGCTCGTCGTCGCGAACACGATCCTCGGCGGCCAGTTCGTGAGCCGCATCAATCTCAACCTCCGCGAGGACAAAGGGTTCACCTACGGCGCCCGCACCGCGTTCGAGTTCCGCCGGCTGGCTGGACCGTTCGTGCTCCAGGTCAGCGTGCAGACGACCGCGACGGCGCGCGCCATCGACGAGTCGATCGCTGAGATCGCCGGGTTGCGGGGACCTCGTCCGGTCACGAGCGGCGAGCTCGAGCTGGGGATTGCTGCACTGACGCGCGGATACGCGCGCAATTTCGAAACCGCCGATCACATCGCCCGGGCCGTCATGCAGCTCGCGTTGTTCGACCTTCCCGACGACTACTTCGCAGAGTTCGTGCCCACCGTCTCGCGCGTCACCGCCGACGATGTCCACAGCGTGATGCAACGGCATGTCGATCCCGAGCGTCTCACCACACTGATCGTCGGGGATTTGGATGCTATCGGCGCCGACCTCGCAGCCCTCGGCCTGGGCGATCCGGTCGTGCTCTCGCCGGACACGCACCCGTAGACACCCGTCGTGTCCGGCGGGCCCAGGGACATGTCGTGCGGACCTTCAGGCCGGGGCCCCCACGGCGCGGACTGTGCGCCGTGGGGTGGAGGTCCGCTCGTCACGGCAGGCCTGAAGGCCTGCACGACAGCCGGTTGTTAAACCGATTTTTCAGACAAACAGGCTCGCAGGCCCGGTCCAGTTCGGTACAATCGGGAAGGCCCGATGCGGTTTCAGCAGATCGGCCTCAGCCTGTTCAGCTTGATTGCCATCGTCAGCATCATTCTTGCGACGGCGACGATCTGGCTGTTTCTGACCAATCCGGTCACCGTTGCCAACGCGGTGAACGAAGGAGACGTGTCGCCGTTCGTCCGCGACCTGGCACAGGTGCTCTACAACGCGCTCCGCGGGATTTTGAAATATCTCTGAGTCAGGGCTATACTGCACTCTTGATGCAGCGTCTCCCGGACACACGAAAGCGTTCTGGTCGAAAGCGGGCCCGACGTGGCGGATGTTGTGTCCTCGAGCACTGATATTACGTAACTCAATCGAGCGATCACACAGCCGACACGGTCCCTGCCGCGTCGGCTTTTTTGTGTTCGGAGCCTTGTATGCCAGCGATTGAAGTCGGGATTCTCGGCGCCACCGGCATGGTCGGTCAGCAGTTCATCGCGCTGCTGGCGCGGCATCCCTGGTTCAAAGTGCGCTGGCTCGGCGCGAGCCAGCGCTCCGAAGGGAAGCCGTATCGCGAGGCGAGCGCGTGGCGCCTCGCATCCGCGCTGCCCGACGATGTGGCGAAGCTGACGGTCGAAGCGGCCGTACCGGGCCGGGCGCCGCAGCTGGTGTTCTCCGGCCTTGATTCGTCCGTGGCCGGCGAGATCGAAGCGGCGTTCGCCCAGTCCGGCCACACCATCGTGAGCAACTCGCGCAACTACCGCATGGACGCGGATGTGCCGCTGCTCATTCCCGAAGTCAACGCCGATCACCTGGCGCTGCTTCAGCAGCAGCGCGCGCGCGGCTGGTCCGGCCGCATCGTGACGAACCCGAACTGCGCCGTCGTCGTCCACGCGATGGCGCTCGCGCCGCTGCGGCAGTTCGGCCTCAAGACGACAACGATCACGACCTTGCAGGCTATCTCCGGCGCCGGATATCCCGGCGTGGCGTCCTGGGACATCCTCGGCAACATCATTCCCTACATCGGCGGCGGCGAAGAGGAGAAGGTCGAGACCGAGACGAAGAAGATTCTCGGCTGCGTGGCAAACGGGCGTGTCGATCCGCATCCGGTGGTGATCAGCGCACAGACAACGCGCGTCGGCGTCCAGAACGGTCATACCGGATCGATCTCGGTCGGGTTCGAGCATGCGCCGCCGGCCGATGCGATCGTCGAGGCGTGGCGGACGTTCAAGGGTCGGCCGCAGGAGCTCGGACTGCCGTCGGCGCCGCCGAATCCAATTGTCTACCTGACCGAACAGAACCGGCCGCAGCCCGCGCTCGACGTCGATCGCGATGGCGGGATGCGCATCAGCATCGGCCGGCTTCGTCCGTGCCCGGTGCTCGATTACAAGTTCATTGCGCTGGGCCACAACACGATCCGCGGTGCGGCCGGCGCGGCGATCCTGAACGCCGAGTTGATGCACTCGGAAGGCCTGGTGTGAGAGATGGGCGGGGTAAGGCAGGTAGGTCAGGTGGGTCGGGTAGGGTGGGTCGAGTAGGGATGATGGGTCAGGTGGGGCGTACAAGTCACGACCCGGGAGGAACGAACGGGCTCGCAGCCGATCCGTCTTCCCTACCCGACCCCCTCGACCGACGTGACGCACCCGACCCACTCGACCCACCTGACCATCTCGAGGATCGCCCATGAGCGTGGTCATGAAATTCGGCGGCACGTCGGTTGGTGACGCCGCCGCCGTCGAACGGCTGATCGGCATCGTTCGCCGCCAGATCGACAAGAGCGGCTCGCGTCCGCCGGTTGTCGTCGTATCCGCGCTCGCGGGCGTGACCGACAAGCTGATCGAGGTGACGCGCCGGGCAGGAGAGGGCGACGGCGAACGCGCGGTCGCCGCCCTGCAGCTTGTCCTCGAGCGCCACCTCGAGGTCGCCGCGGCCGTGACGACAGCCGCCCAGGCGCCGCTCATCGCCTCGATTCGGGCGGAGTTCGACGAGTTGATCGGACTGGTTCACGCGCTCAGCGTTCTACGTGAAGTGTCCCCGCGGTCGTACGACGCGGTGGTTGCGACCGGCGAAATGGTCAGCAGCCGCCTCGTTGCCGCCGCGCTTTCGGATCATGGAATTACCTGCGCGTGGGTGGACGCACGGTCGGTGCTCGTCACGGATGCGGATCACACGGGCGCCGCACCTGATATGGAAGCGACCGAGCGCCGGGCGGCGGAACGGATCCGGCCGGTGACCCAGGCCCGCCAGGTCGCGGTGCTGGCCGGCTTCATCGGTGCGACGCCCAACGGGGTGACGACGACGCTCGGCCGCGGCGGATCGGATTACTCCGCCTCGATCTTCGGTGCGGCGCTTCACGCCGAGGAGATTCAGATCTGGACTGACGTCGACGGGATGCTGACCGCGGATCCGCGGATCGTGCGGCAGCCGCGGCTGGTGCCGCGGCTGTCGTTCGCCGAAGCCTCGGAGCTGGCGTATTTCGGAGCGAAGGTGCTGCACCCGAGCACGATTCTGCCGGCCGTCGGCAAGGCGATTCCGGTGCGCATTCTCAACTCGCAGCGCCCCGACAACACGGGGACAGTCATTACCGGCGACAGGAACACGACCAGCCGCGCGCTCACGGCGATCGCGTGCAAACGTAACGTGACGGTTGTCGACATCACGTCGACGCGAATGCTGATGGCGTTCGGGTTCCTGCGGCGGCTGTTCGAGGTGTTCGAACGGTTCAAGACGGCCGTCGACGTCGTCACGACGTCCGAAGTCAGCGTATCGGTGACTGTCGACGACACGCGCCGGCTCGATGACGTCGTCGACAACCTGCGCCATTTCGCCGACGTGAGCTGCGAGCGGGAGATGGCCATCATCTCGGCGGTTGGCGAGAATCTCAGATCCGATCCGTCGTTGTTCGCCCGCGCGGTGACGTCGCTCGAGCGCATTCCGCTGCGTCTCGTCTCGCAGGCTGCCGGACGGCGGAACATCACGTTCGTCCTGCACGATGCCGATGTGCCGGACGCGATGGAGCGGCTGCATCAGGAGTTCTTCGAATCGAAGTCGGTGCCGGCCTTTGGGTCGGTTTGACGGTGGAACTTCTGGTCACCACGGAGGACGCGGAGGTTCTTAAGGATGAGGATCCTCCTCGTGGGTCACGGCAAGATGGGCCGGATGATCGAGGCGCTTGCGGGTGAATACGACTGTGATGTCGCCGGCGTCATCGACCCGCAGTCGCCGGCACACGGCGGTACTGCGGACGATAGCCGGTGGCAGGGCGTCGACGTGGCGCTCGACTTCACCTCGCCGGACGCGGTGATGACGAACGTGCCGGTGCTGGCCAAACGCGGCATCAGCCTGGTGATCGGGACGACCGGCTGGACCAGGCACGAGCCCGAGCTGCAGAGCGTTGTCGCCGACGCGGGCGTCGGCGCGGTCGTCGCGGCGAACTTTTCAACCGGCGTGGTCCTGTTCGAAGCGATTGTCGCCTACGCGGCGCGGCTGATCTCGCCGCAGCAGCAGTTCGGCGCCTTTCTGCACGAATCGCATCATGCAGCTAAAAAAGACGCGCCGTCGGGCACGGCGTTGACGCTGAAACGGGCAATGGAACAGGCGGGATTCCCCCGCCCTATCGATGTGTCGTCGACGCGCGCCGGGTTCCTGCCCGGCACGCATACCGTCGGCTTCGACGGTCCGGCAGAAACGCTGACGCTGACCCACGCGGCACGGGATCGCAGCGCCTTTGCGCACGGCGCGCTGACCGCAGCGCGATGGATTCATGGCCGGCGCGGATGGTTCACCATGAAGGACGTGCTCGGTGTAAGTAAGTTGGAGCCATGACATGCGAACGCCATTCACAGGAGTTGGAACGGCCCTCGTTACTCCGTTCACGCGCAGCGGCGCCCTCGACGAGGCGGCAGTGCGCCGTCTCGGCCGGCGGCAGATCGACGCCGGCATCCATTTCCTCTGTCCGTGTGGAACGACGGGAGAAAACCCGACGCTGACCGAGGACGAGCGGCTCCGCATCATCGAGATCCTCGTCGACGAAGCGGCCGGGAAGGTGCCGATCCTCGCGGGTGCCGGCGGCTACAACACGAACGCGGTAATTCATCTCGCCGGCGAGATGCAGAAGCGAGGCGTCTCGGGGCTGCTGTCGGTGACGCCCTACTACAACAAGCCGACGCAAGAGGGCCTGTACCAGCATTACCGGGCCATTGCCGAAAGTACTCCGCTGCCGATCGTCGTTTACAACGTTCCCGGCCGCACCGGTCTCAACGTGGACGCCGCAACGCTCATGCGCCTGGCCGATATTCCGAATATCGTCGGCGTGAAGGAAGCATCCGGCAACATGACGCAGATGTGCGAGATCTGTCGCGCCCTGCCACCGGACTTCATCGTGCTCTCCGGCGACGATGCGCTCACGCTGCCGTTGATGTCGGTCGGAGGCCGGGGGATCATTTCGGTCGCGTCGAACGAGATCCCCGCCGAAATGGTACAGATGGTCGAGACCGCGGAGCGCAACGATTTTGCCGCCGCCCGCCACATCCACGCGCGCATCCTGCCGCTGATGCAGGTCAACTTCGTCGAGGCCAACCCGATTCCGGTCAAGGCGGCGATGGCCGCGATGGGACTGCTCGAGGACGTGTACCGGCTGCCGATGGTGCCGCCGCGGCCGGCGGCCCGCGAGAAGATCGTCTACGTGCTGAAAGAGCTCGGGCTGCTCAAAGGCGCTCTGGTGTGAGCGCGACGCTTCAGGCTGACATCGAGTCGCTTGCAGCTGCCGGCCAGTCCGCCGACCGTGACACGGCACGCGCGGTGTTCGCGATACTGCGCGACGCCCTGTCAAGCGGTCAGGTGCGGGCTGCGGAACCCGACCCGTCGACCCCGACCGGCTGGCGCGTGAATACCTGGGTCAAACAGGGGATCCTGCTCGGCTTCAGATTCGGCGACATCGTGGATGCGTCCATGGACCACGGGCGCGTGCCTTTTTACGACAAGGACACGCTGCCGCTGAAGAAGCCCGGTCTTGCCGCCGGCGTGCGGATCGTGCCCGGCGGATCAGCCGTTCGCGACGGCGCCTTTCTCGGCCGCGGCGTGATCTGCATGCCGCCGATGTACGTGAACATCGGCGCGTGGGTCGGCGAGCAGTCGCTGATCGATTCGCACGCGCTGGTCGGTTCGTGCGCGCAGGTCGGCGCGCGCGTCCACGTGAGCGCCGGCGCGCAGATCGGCGGGGTGATCGAGCCCGTCGGCGCGCTGCCGGTCATCATCGAGGACGACGTGCTCGTCGGCGGCAACACCGGCATCTATGAAGGCGCGGTCGTGAAGGCCCGCGCAGTGATCGCCGCTGGAACGGTCGTGACGGGATCCACGCCCGTCTACGATCTCGTGACGGGCACGATCATCAAGCCGGCGCCCGATCAACCGCTCGTCATTCCCGAAGGCGCAGTGGTGGCGCCTGGCGGCCGCGCCGTTACCGGCGGACGCGGTCCCGAGTGGGGTTTGTCGCTGGCGACGCCGGTCATCGTCAAATACCGCGACTCGCGGACGGATACGCGTACCGGGCTGGAAAAGTGGATTCGATAGAATCTGACACGATGCGAACCCAGCGGGCCAATCCCAGCATGCCGGTACTCGGCTCTGAGATCGCCTGGTGCCCGGCGGTGAAGCCGCGTTCCGGGATCGCACGTTGATGTCAGATACCACGGCCGCCCTCGACATCGTCGCGCTGACGCGTGCGCTCGTCGACATCGACTCGACGACCGGCCGGGAAGCCGAGGCAGGCCGCTGGCTGGTGAGCTATCTCCGGGGGCGCGGGTTGTCGGTCGTTGAGCAGCCGGTCGATGACACTCGCTTCAACGTCATCGCGACACCCGCGGCCGCCGCCTCGAGCGGCAGCCGGGCGCCGACCGTCGTCCTCTCGACCCACTTCGATTGCGTTCCGCCGTTCTTTCCCAGCCGTGTCGAGGGTGATCGCCTGTTCGGCCGAGGCGCCTGCGACGCGAAGGGGATTCTCGCCGCCCAGGTCGCGGCCGTCGAGCGGCTGCGACGTGAGGGGGAATCGCGCGTCGGACTGCTGTTCGTCGTTGGTGAGGAACGCGGGAGCGACGGCGCCCGGATTGCCAACGCCGCGGCGAACGGGTGCCGGTTCCTTGTCGACGGCGAGCCGACAGACAACCGGCTCGGGCTCGCCACGCGCGGCATTCTGCGGCTGAAGCTGCGTGCCAGCGGCCGCGCCGCCCATTCATCGTTTCCGGAGCTCGGTGACTCGGCGATTGACAAGCTGCTCGACGCGCTCGTTGCCCTGCGGGCGATTGAGCTGCCGGCCGATGATGCGCTGGGCCGCACGCACTACACCATCGGGCTCATCTCGGGGGGAGTCGCGCCGAACGTCGTCTCGCCGTCCGCCGAAGCCGAAGTCATGTTCCGCACCGTGAGCGACGCGGGAGCGGTGCGCGCGGCGGTCGCGAGCCTCGAAAACCGCGTCGCCATCGAGCAGGTCCTCGAAGTGCCGCCGGCGAGAATGGCAACGGTCCCCGGCTTCGAGGTCGCGGTGTTTCCATATACGACCGATATTCCGCTCCTTGCGGGTTGGGGCGAACCGCTGCTCTTCGGGCCCGGCTCCATTCACCTCGCGCACACCGCGGACGAACATGTTTCGATCGCGGAGTTGCACGCGGCGGCGGATCATTACGTCACGATTGCTCGCGAGCTGCTGCGATAGGGGCGGCTCGGGAGCCGCCTGCAAGCCGCCCCACGACGAATGACAGCGGGGAACCCACGCTCCGAGTACGAGCACCGTCTGGCGCGATGGCGCGAACGAATCGCCGCCTCCAACCGCCGCCATCTGATGCTCTCCAATGTACGGCTCGCTGTGGCGGCGCTCATCGCCCTGCTGTCATGGCTCGCATTTTTCCGTACGGCGCTGTCGGCAAGGTGGGTGGGTGCCGCCGCTGTTGTCTTCACCGCCCTCGTCGTGTTCCATGCGCGCCTGTTGCAGCGCCTCGAACGCGCGCGGCGGGCGTCGCTGATGTACGAGCACGGCCTGGACCGGCTCAGCGGCCGATGGGCCGGCACCGGCCGCGGCGGTGATCAGTTTCTCCAGGACCATGCGTACGCCCGCGACCTCGATCTGTTCGGCCGCGGGTCGCTCTTCGAGCTGCTCAACACCGCCCGCACCGAAGCGGGCGAGGCGACGCTCGCCGATTGGCTGCGCGTGCCGGCCGATCTGGACGAAGTGCTGGCCCGCCAGACGGCCGTCGCCGAGCTTCGCAGTGCGCTGGACTTTCGCGAGGAGACGGCCGTTCTGGCGGCCGATGGCGAGGTGAGCCGCACTGGCACGCTGGCCGTCTGGTCCGCCCAGACCCCGCTGTGCGTTGCGAATGCTGTTCCGATTCTGCTGGCCGCCTGTGCCGTCGTCTCGATGATCATCGTGGCCCTCGCCCTGGACGGCACGGTTACCGTCGGCGTCGTGCTCGCATGGTTCCTCGTCGAGGCGGCGATCGTCCGGCACTGGCGCCGCCGGCTTCACCTGGTTGCCGAGCGCATCGGGAAGCCGGCGAACGATCTCGCGCTGCTCGCCGGCTTGATCGCGCGGATCGAACGCCAGCCGTTCGCGGCGCCGCGGCTGGCGGCGCTGCAGGCGGCCCTGACCGCCAACGGCGTGACCGCGGCGCGCGCGATCGCGCGATTGACGCAGCTGGTCTCGTGGCGTGAATCGTCGACGCACAACCTGCTCTTCCGGCCGATCACGACGGCGCTGCTCGTGCCGGAGCAGCTGGCCATCGCCATCGATCGGTGGCACGCGACCTCCGGCGTTCACGTCGCCGGCTGGTTGAGAGTCGTCGGCGAGCTCGAGGCGCTGTCGGCGCTGGCGCTGTATGCGTTCGAACATCCAGCCGATCCGTTTCCGGTGATCGTTCCACAGGGTCCGCTCTTCATCGCCGAGGCGCTCGGCCACCCGCTGCTGATGGATGCGGTCTCGGTTCGCAACGACGTGCGGCTGGGTGGCACCGACCCCCACGTGATCGTCGTCAGCGGCTCGAACATGTCGGGCAAGAGCACGTTGCTGCGATCGGTCGGCGTGAATGCGGTGCTCGCGCTGGCCGGCGCTCCGGTGCGGGCGGCAACGCTCCGGCTGTCCAGTCTCGTGCTCGGTGCGACGCTTCGGATCGACGACTCACTGCAGACCGGACATTCGCGGTTCTACACCGAGATCCTGCGCATCCGCGCCATCGTCGATACCGCGCGTGGTCCGGTGCCGCTGCTGTTTCTGCTCGACGAAATCCTCCACGGGACCAACTCGTACGACCGCCGTATCGGGGCGGAGGCGATTGTCCGGACGCTGGTCGACGCGGGGAGCATCGGGCTGGTGACCACGCACGACCTGGCGCTGACCGAGCTGCCGGCGCAGCTCGGAAGTACCTGCGTCAATATGCATTTCCAGGATCGCATCGACGACGGGCGGATGACGTTCGATTACCGGATGCACCCTGGCGTGGTCGAACACAGCAATGCGCTCGCCTTGATGCGAGCGGTCGGGCTCGATGTTTGAACCGCGGAATCGAGTAATCTGGTACGGTGGTGATTGAAGCAGATCCGTCAGGGGAGGGAGCCATGATCGAACAACCGTCGAGGCCCGAGATCCCGCGGCCGCCTGACGTCATCGACCGTCCCCCGCCGGATATCAAGCCGGTGCCGCCGCCGGACATCCCGCCGCCGGCCGGGCCGCCGGATGTGCAACCCCCGACCGGACCGGATCGCGTCGGCACGCCGGGATTGTGAAAAAGTCGGCCGGCCGCTCGGCGCAGGCCTTTAGGCCTGCCCCTGAACGTCCGCACTACCGATGATCTGCTCGCAGGCCAGGGCGACTCGCAGCAGCGCGTCGGTCTGCATCCGGCAGCCCACCAGCTGCAGACCGCATGGGAGACCCGCCGACGTACGGCCCATCGGGACCGACATCGATGGATGGCCGGTTACGTTGAAGAGTTGTGTTAATCGGAGCATCACGTTCCGCACGGGCTCCGTGGATTGGCCGACCGGAACGGTCGCCGCGCCGATCGGTGGCGCCGGTATGGCCAGCGCCGGCAGCACCAGCGCGTCGTGCTGCGCAAGTGCCGCATCGACCTCCCGGCGGAGCACTTCCCGCCCGGCCAGCGCACGCACGTAATCTTCGGCGAGCACGTACCGCGCCAGTTCCAATCGAAGCCGGACCGGCTCGGTGTAGCGCTCCGGTTTTGTCTCGAGCGTGACGGCGTGGTACGCGCTGGCATCGGCAAAACTGATGTGCATGTACACCGAGGCGACGGCAGACGCGTGATGGATTTCGATGTCGCCGACGTGCGCTCCCGCCGCTTGCAGGCGTTCGAGCGCGCCCTCGAACAGACCGCGAACCTCATCGTCCAGCACGTCGCAGAAGTACGGGCGCGGCACAGCGAGGCGGAGCCCGCCGACCGGCATCGGCGCCGGCGTGCCGGCGGCCACGTCGCCGAGCAGGACGTGATACACGATCGACGCGTCCGACACGGTCTGCGCGAGCGGCCCCACGTGATCGAGCGTCCGCGACAGCGGCACCACGCCGTCGCAGGACACTTCGCCGAACGATGGCTTGAGACCGACGATTCCGCAGGCGGCCGCCGGGATCCGAATCGACCCGCCGGTGTCGCTGCCGATCGAAGCGAGCGCCATCCCCGCAGCGACGCTCGCGGCGGAGCCGCCGCTGGACCCGCCCGGCGAGCGCGCCGGGTCGCACGGGTTGCGCGCCGGGCCGAACGCCGAGTCTTCGTTGGTCGTGCCGAACGCGAACTCGTGCAGGTTGGTCTTACCGACGAACACCGCACCGGCCTGGCGCAGATGCGCAATGGTCGGCGCATCGTGGTCGGCCAGATGGCCTTCACGAACGCGTGAGGCCGCGGTGGTCGGAAGCCCGCGGATATCGAGCAGGTCCTTGATCGAGATCGGCACCCCGTGCAGCGCCCCGCGATCGCGGCCCGATGCGAGCTCCTGATCCGCGAGGCGCGCCTGCCGCCGCGCCTCGTCCGCCATGACGAGGATGAACGCATTCAGCCTGGCATTGTCGGCCTCTATGCGCTGCAGACACTCGTTCGTCACCTGTTCCGACGTCACCGCGCGTGCGCGCAGCCTGCGCCCGAATTCCTCGATGGTCATCATGGCGTCCCGCCGGCAGGCCGCGCCGCGTCAGCCCGCTCGTTGAAGTCAGCGTCACGAAGCGTCTTCGTCATCCGTGCCAGCGTCTCGAGCAGCGGCTTGAGAGCCGGCAGCCCGCGACGATCGGCATCGGTCTGCGCGAGCTCGAGCCATTGTTCGACGGTCATGAGTGGTTCTCCAATTGCAACCACGGCGGACGCGGAGGACGCGGAGGATCGCGGCTTCGGCCTTCAGGTTCAACGCTTTTGGCTCTCTGGATCCACGTCGGCTCACCAGCGTCCCAAGTCCCGAAGCTCCCTCCGAACTATGAGCCTTCTCCGTGTCCTCCGCGTCCCCCGTGGTGGATCTAGGACCTCTTCACCGAAATCGCCACTCCATCCCGCAGCGGCACGATGGCCGTCATCAGCTGGGGGTGAGCCGCGAGCCGGGCGTTGTATTCGACGATCGCCCGCGTGTCGCGCGGATCCCGTTGCGGTGCCGACACGAATCCGGGGACGACTTCACCATCCCACAAGACGTTGTCGGTCAGGAGCAGTCCGCCGGGCCGCAGCAGTGCGACCAGCCGATCGAGCATCGGCGAATACAGCTGTTTGTCGCCGTCCTGGAAAATGACGTCGAACGGTCCGGCAAATTTCGCGAGCAGCAGCTGAGCGTCGCCGACGACGACGTTGACGCGATCGGCCAATCCCGCGCGCGCGAAGTTCTCGCGCGCTTCGTGTGCCCGTTCGGCGCTCACTTCCATGGTGAGCAGCAATCCGCGCGGCGGCAGTGCGCCCGCCAGCCAGATGCCCGAATAGCCGACGGCCGTTCCGATTTCCAGGATGCGCGTCGCGCCGGCCGCAATCGCGAGAGTTCGAAGCAGCGCCCCCACCTCAGCGTCAACGAGCGGCAACTCTCGCTCCTGGCCGGCTCGAGCGATCTCTTTCAGCACCGAATCGTCGGACCGATTCAGGCTGGCGAGATACCGCTCGACCGCATCCGGAACGATCACGCCCATAACGGGTATTCTAGTCGGTGCCTACCACGGAGGACGCGGAGGACGCAGAGGGCCGCTCGACGCTTCAGGCTGTTCCAGGCTTCAGGGTCCAGCCTGCTGATGTTTAGAATCCCTCGCTCAGAGCCTGGGCCCGGAGCGCAGAGTCGTCAGCCTTCCAGAGTCCCTCCGCGTCCTCCGCGTCCTCCGTGGTGCAGTCTTCGTATGCGTCAGACAAAAATCATCGCGACCGTCGGTCCTGCCAGCGACAGCGATGCGGTCCTCGACGCGCTGATCGCGGCGGGCACGAATATCTTCCGCCAGAACTTCTCGCACGGCACGCACCAGACCCATCGAGCGACCTTCGCGAAGATTCGCGAAGCGGCGCGCCGCGCCGGCGTCCAGGTGGCCATCATGCAGGACCTCGCCGGGCCGAAGATTCGGACCGGCCGGCTCCGGGAGCATCAACCGATCGGCGTGCGCGCCGGCGACGCGCTCTGCATTGTGACCGGCGATGCGATCGGCGGCCCGGGCCGCATCTCGACCACGTTCGAAGGCCTCGCCCGGAACGTCCGCTCCGGCGACCGGCTTCTGCTCGCAGACGGCTCGGTTGAGCTCGAGGTCGAATCGAGCGACGGTCGTGAGATCCAGACGAGGGTCATCGAAGGCGGCGAGATCGGCGAACACAAGGGGATCAACGCCCCGGGCGTGCCGCTGCCCGCCTCGGCGATTACCCCGAAGGACGTTGACGATCTGAAGTTCGCGCTCGGCCTCGGTGTCGACATGGTTGCCGTCAGCTTCGTGCAGACCGCCGCCGACCTGCGGAAGGCGCGCGAGTTGACGGCCGAGGCCGGCGCCGCCGACGTGCCGCTGATTGCCAAGCTCGAACGGCCCGCGGCGCTCGACGATCTGCCGGCCATCCTGGCCGCCAGCGACGCGGTCATGGTGGCCAGAGGAGATCTCGGCCTCGAGATGCCGCTCGAGAGCGTCCCGCGGGCGCAGAAGGAAATCACCCGTACCGCGCGCCGGCATGGCATTCCCGTCATCGTCGCCACCCAGGTGCTCGAATCGATGATGCGCGAAGCGCGTCCTACACGCGCCGAGGTGAACGACGCCGCCAACGCGGTCGACGATGGCGTCGATGCCATCATGCTCGCGGGCGAGACGGCCGCCGGCGAGCACCCGGACCGCGCGGTGCGAACGCTCGATGCCATCATCCGGGATGCCGAGTCCAGTCCAGCCTTCGAGCTGGCCGCGCTCTACCGCCGGACCGAGCACAAGGATCACGCTCACGCCCTGTGCGAGGCGGCCGTGATGCTGGCCAATCGTGGCGAGGCCGAGGCGATCATCGCCGTCACCCGCGGCGGCGGGACCGCCCGCCGTCTGTCGGCGCTCCGCCCGCGCGCGCCGATTTTTGCCACCACCGACCGCGACGAGACGGCCCGGCGTCTGTCGATTTACTGGGGGGTCGTGTCGCTGCACACGAACATGGGCGAGAACGTCGATTCGACCGGCGCCATTATCGGTGAGTTGCTCGTCCAGCGCGGCCTCGTCCGCGCCGGCAGCGCCGTGGTGCTGATCAGCATCAGCCCCGACCTCACCCGCGCCGACGCGAACTACCTTAAGATTCAGCGGTTGTAATGCCGTCCACGCTCGCCGCCATCATCATCGCGTTCATCGTTGCCGGACTTGTTGTCCGGATCGCCCACTTCCTCATCCATCGCCTGCTCGGTGCGCTCGACATCGTCGGAAAGGAGAATCGCGCTGCGGTTTACGCGCGGGCGAAGCAGTTGATCCGGGCTCTGAGCATCCTGGCCTTCGGCCTGGCGGCGATCGCGAGCGGGTCGTTGACGTTGTCGCGCTTCGGGATCGCCGAGTCGAGATGGAACGTGCGGGCAGCGGGAGAGTGGGCGCTCACTCACGGCATCAACCTGATCGTGATTGCGACCGGCGCGTTCGTCACTGTCCGCGTCGCCAATCTCGCGATCGACCACCTGCAGTACAAGCTGGCCCGCGGCCACGCGGCGAGCGATCTCGAATGGCAGCGCCGGGCCACGACGCTTGCCGGGATTCTCACCAGCCTCGTGACCGTGGCCGTCGGCTTCGTCGCCCTGCTGATGATTCTGCGCGAGATGTCCATCGACGTCCTGCCGATCGTGACCGGCGCCGGCATTGCGGGTCTCGCGATCGGATTCGGCGCGCAGAACCTGGTGCGCGATGTCATCTCCGGGTTCTTTCTGATTCTCGAAGATCAAGTGCGCATCGGCGATCTCGTCCGGATCAACGGCGTGGGGGGCACTGTGGAGCAGATCAACCTCAGGACGATCGTGCTGCGCGACGCCGACGGAGCGGTGCAGGTGTTTCCAAACGGCACGATTACAGCGCTTGCCAATTCGAGCAAGCAGTTTGGCTATGCCGTCGTCGACGTGAAGGTTGCGTACGAGGAGAACCTGGATCGCGTATTCGGAACGCTGCGGGAAATCGGCGACGGGATCCAGCGCGATTCCTACTGGGGCCGCCTGGTCCAGGCGCCGCTCGACGTGCTGGGCGTCGCGTCGCTGGAGGATGGGCGGACAACCGTGCGGGTGAGATTCAAGACGCTGCCGCTCAACCAGGCGAAAGTGGCGAACGAGATGCGCCGCCGCATCCTCGCGACGTTCGTCACGCGCGGGATCAAACCGTTTGTGTGAGCCGCGGATCACCGGTAGTGTCCGGCTTCAGCCAGGGCTCGGCAGCCACCACAACGGCCCCGCAGGGCATGGGGCATCACCCTCGAAGATCCACAGCCCAATTAACATGCCGCTAAGGCGAACCCTGCAGGATTTTTCGACCTGTTCGCCCGGCAATAACGTCTAAGGTCCATATGCTACATTCCAGGTTCGTGCGCACATTCATCCTTGGCGTCTGTCTCGCGACGGCTGTTCCGGCCGTGCCATCGGCCCAGCCGGGCACGTCTGCCTCGTTTTCTGTTCCGGTCGTCTACCGGAAGCTGCCGAACGGCCTGCGTGTCGTGGTGAGCGAAAACCACGCCGCCCCGGTGGTCGTGGTCGAAGTCATGTACCGGATCGGGTTCCGGATCGAGCCGCGAAACCGGACCGGCTTCGCCCATCTGTTCGAGCACCTGATGTTTCAGGGATCCGAACATGTGTCCAAATTCGAACACGTGCGGATCGTGAATGAGAACGGCGGTGTCCTGAACGGGTCGACGCGCTTCGACCATACCAATTACTTCGAGGTCATGCCCTCGAACGCGCTCGAGCTCGCCATCTGGCTCGAAGCCGACCGGATGCGGTCTCTCAAGATCACTCCGGAAAACCTGAAGAACCAGCAGGACGTCGTCAGCGAAGAAGTGCGGGTGAACGTGCTCAACCAGCCGTACGGCGCCTTCGAGTGGCTGGGCCTCCCGCAGAAGGCGAACACCAACTGGTACAACGCCCACAACTTCTACGGCGACCTCTCCGATCTCGAGGCCGCGACGCTCGACGACGTGAAGAAGTTCTTCGATACGTACTATGCGCCGAACAATGCCGTGCTCGTCGTCGCCGGCGACGCGACGGCCGACGACGTGATGAAGCTGGCCGAGAAACACTTCGGCGCCATTCCGTCGCGCGCGCTGCCGCCAAAGGTCGACATCTCGGAACCGCCGCAGACCGCCGAGAAGAGCTTTACCGAAGGCGACAAGCTCGCGCGCACGCCCGCGCTCGCCTTCGGTTATCACCTGCCCGACCGCATGAGCCGCGATTTCTTCGCGCTGTCGCTGCTCGACCCGCTGCTCGTCAGCGACGAAAGCGCGAAGCTCTATCAGGCGCTCATCAAGGAGAATCAGATCGCGTCGAACGTGACGGGCGGCTTCAATTACGGCCTCGGAAACAACTTCGACTACAACGGTCCGATGCTCTACACATTCCGCGTCGATTACCGGCCCGATTTGAAGGGCGCCGACGTGCTGAAGGTCGTCGACAAGGTGATTGCCGCCGTGCAGGAGAACGGCATCACCGAGGACGAGCTGAAGCAGGCGAAGGTCAATTTCCGGTCGTCGTTTCTCGAAAGCCTCGAAGGCGGGACGATTCCGGGGTTCGGCCGCGCCGACCTGCTGGCCGCGCTGACGCTTTACGACGACGATCCCAATCGGATCAACACGATTCTGGGCGAGCTCGACAAGGTGACGGCGGGAGATGTGCGTGAGGCGGCGCGGAAATATCTCGTGCCGGCCAACCGAACGTCGATCGATCGCCGGCCGGAAGGGGGTGGCCGATGAAGCGCCCCGCTCCGTCCCGGGTCCGTCCCGGGTCCGTCCCCGGTCCGTCCCGCCTCCGTCCCGGGTCCGTCCCGGGTCCGTCCCGGGTCCGTCCCCACTCCGTCCCCGGTCCGTCCCGCCACTACGGCCGAGTTTTGATAGCGGCGGCGATGCTGACGCTGGGGACGACGGCCGCGGCACAAACTGAACGGCCGGCGGTCGGGCCCGAGCGCCCGTTTCAGCTCGCGCCGCGTGTGGAGCGCACGCTCGCGAACGGACTGCGCGTCATCGTCACGCGCCAGACCGTTGTACCCAAGGTCACGGCGATGCTGACGGTGCTCTCCGGATATTCCAGCGATCCTCCCGATCTCACCGGGCTCGCCGCGCTCACGGCCGATGCCGTGCAGGAAGGCACGAAGACCCGGACCAGCCGGGAGATTCGCCGGCAGGTGTTCGGGATGGGCGGATCGCTCTCCGCCGCGGTTTCGCAGGACTACTGTTCGCTGAGCGTCCGCGGCTTGACCGAGTTCGCGCCGCAGCTGATCGACCTGCTGGCCGACGTCGCGATGAACCCGACACTGCCGGCCGACGAGATCGCGATCCTGAAACAACAGCGGCTGCAGACCGTCATGCAGCAGAAGGCCTCGCCGCAATTCCTCTCGAACCGTCAGTTCCGCCAGGCACTGTTCGGGAGCCATCCGTACGCGCGGACGAGCGAGACCGAAGCGACGCTGCAGGGAATGGACCGGGCGAAGCTCGAGACGTTCCACCGCACGCACTACCGGCCGAACAACTCGTTCCTGCTCGTCGTCGGTGCGGTGGAGCCGGAGGCGATCATGACCCTGGCCGAGAAGTCGTTCGGCGGCTGGACCCGCGGCGACATCCCCAAGCCGTCCTTTCCGGCGCCGCCGGCAGCTGAAGGCCGGCGGGTGTACTTCGTGCAGCGGCCCAACAGCGTGCAGTCGTCGATCAGCGTCGGCAATCTCGCCGTCAAGCGCAGCGACCCGCGCTGGTACGAGCTCACGCTCGCGAACACGATCTTCGGCGGCGCGTTCAACTCACGAATCGTCCGGAACATCCGCGAGGAGAAGGGCTATACCTATTCACCGGGGTCGGTGTTGACCGGGTTTGCCGATGCCGGCTTCTATCGCTTCAGCGCCGACGTGCGCAACGACGTCACCGGCGCCACGCTGACGGAGGTCTTCAAGGAAATCGACAAGATGCGGGCCGAGGGGAGCGACGGCGCCGAGCTGCAGGGCGCCAAGGCGTACCTGCGCGGCGTCTTTCCGATTCAGACGGCCACACAGGGCGGACTGGCGAACGTGCTGAACACGGTCTATGTGTTCGGGCTGCCGAAGGACTATCCCGAAACGTTCCGGGCGAAGATTGCCGCGGTCACCCCGGAGCAGGTGAAGAACGCCACCGGTACGCTGCTCGGGTCGCAGCCGTCGGTGATCGCCATCGTCGGCGATTACGGGAAAGTGAAGGATCAGATCGCAGGGTTCAAGGAGATCAAGTTCTTCGATCCCGACGGGAAATCGATTCCGCCGCCCCAATGAAGGTCGACACTGGGATAAAGGAGTCAGGTGCACGGACGATCCACGCAGAACTCGCGGAGCCCGCGGAGAACAATCTGTTCTGCGTGTTCTGCGGGTTCTGCGTGAAATGTTGTGGGGTGACGGCTGGTGCGCTTACCGACGCTCCACGCAGAACTCGCGGAACCTGCAGAGAAAATCTTGGTTTTCTCTGCGTCCTTTGCGGCCTTTGCGTTCAATCGTGGCCGTCCCCGTTCGGTCTTCAGCGGGTTCTGCGTTGAATGCCGTGGTTAACGAGTACCATTTCATCTCGCGGTGGCGGGTCGAGGCCACATGTGGCGAAGTCGCCGACATCCTCGGCGATGCCCTGTCGTTGTCACGCTGGTGGCCATCGGTCTACCTGGACGTGATTGAGCTGCGTCCGGCGGATGCGCGCGGGCTCGGGCGGAGGGTGGCGCTGCACACCAGGGGATGGCTGCCGTACACGCTCCGGTGGGAGTTTGAAATCGTCGAGTCCCGGTATCCACATGGCTTCACGCTGATCGCGACCGGCGATTTCGAGGGCCGCGGCATTTGGACGTTCGAGCAGGACGATGCGTTCGTGAACATCACCTTCGACTGGCGGATCCGGGCGGAGAAGCCGTTGCTGCAGCAGCTGTCGTTTCTGATGAAGCCGTTGTTCGCAGCGAATCACCGGTGGGCGATGGCGCAAGGGGAGGAGAGCTTGAAGCTGGAGCTGGCGAGGCGGCGGGCGACCTCGGACGCCGCGCGCGTAAAGGTGCCGGCGCCGCCTGGTCCGGTCATCTACTCAGGTGCTGCGCTCGTGGCCGGCGTCATGGCCGTCGGCGGGCTGCTGACGTATCTCGCAATTCGCGCGCGACGGAAGACGGACGGGTAGGGCAAGTGGGGCGGGTAGGGCAGGCAGGGAAGTGATCAGTCAACGGCTCTGGCGGCTTCGAAGACGTCAGCACATCATCGATGTCGTGATGCACGAAGCCGAAGGACGCGACTTCATCCTCGAATTCACCATGAACGGGACGCGGCTGGTGGCCCGGCGCTACTCGTGCCGTGCGCACGCCGTCCAGACCGCGATGGACAAGCGGAAGGACCTGGAACGCGCCGGCTGGGCGCCGCACTGGTAGCGCCGCACCCGCCCCACCAGAGCTAGCCTTCCAGCAGATATTTGAGTGACGCAAGGGCCCGCTCCCAGCCCAGGCCGATAACTTCATAATATCGCCGCCACCGGACGCTCTCCTGGAATCCGCTTTGCGTGACGCGGAGGCGAGTACTGCCGTTCCCCTCGGGGGCGACGGCGACGTCGAGCGCCATCGGTCCGATCGGATCGCTGTCGGGCGGCAGCCAGAACGCATCGGCAACGAAAAAGCCTGCGCCGCTGTCGAACTGCATGACCGTGCCGCGGAACACCCCGCCCAGGCGTCCGAGCACCTCGTCGCGGACCTCGGAGGGCGGCCACTCCAGCGCGTACGGTCCCAGCATGCGCGCCGCGGTGACGGCGTGCACCACGCCCCACCAGCGGGCGAGATCGCCCGCATCGAAGAACGCCGTCAGGACGCGCGGCGGCGGCGCCTTGATGACGACCGACAGATCAAGCTTCACGTCTCAACTCTCAAGTGTCGTCGATCATGATGAACTCATCAGCGAGCAGTATGTCGTGTCAAGCGCGAGTGGTAAATTGGCCATATGGCGCAGCCGCTCGCGTACCTCAATCCGGAGTTCCTCGAGAGCGCCGAAGGCCGGCCCGTCCGAATTCTTGCCGAATATCTCGAGCCGCTGCGCCGCTTCAAGCAGGAGAAGATCCAGGACACGGTCGTGTTCTTCGGATCTGCGCGCGTGACCAGCCGGGACCGCTCCGAGCGGGCGCTGCAGATGCTGCGCGCGCGGGGGGAGGGGGAAACGGATGCGCAGTACGACGCCGAGCTGGCGAGAAGCCGCCGGGCGATCGAATGGGCCCGGTATTACGAAGAGGCCCGCGAGCTGGCGCGGCTGCTCACGACGTGGAGCCTTACGCTCAGCTCCGGAAATCATCGGTTCGTGGTCACGTCGGGCGGCGGTCCCGGCATCATGGAGGCCGCGAACCGCGGCGCGCATGAAGCCGGCGGCAAGACAATCGGCTTGAACATCCGGCTGCCGTTCGAGCAGGGGGCCAATCCCTACATCACCGACGGTCTGCACTTCGAGTTCCACTACTTCTTCATGCGGAAGTTCTGGTTCGCGTACCTGGCCAAGGCGCTCGTCATTTTTCCCGGCGGCTTCGGCACGTGCGACGAGCTGTTCGAGATCCTCACACTGGTGCAGACCGACAAGCTGTCGAAGAAGATCGGCATCATCCTGTACGGCAGCGAATACTGGGACGAGGTGTTCGACTTCGGGCCGATGCAGGAGTGGGGCGCCATCGCGGCCAAGGACCTGAACCTGTTGCAGCGCGCCGACACGCCGGGCGGCGCGTTCGAGCTCCTGCGCGCGCACCTCGTCACGCATCATCTGGAGCCCGCCAGCGAGCAGGAAGCGGCGGCGCCAGGCATTGCCAAAACGCGCGGCTGAATAACGGGCGCGAGGACGTCCATGGATGCACAGACTCGAAAGAAGTTGATTGATCAATACAAGGACGGGTTCCGCGTCGTAACGGAAGCCCTGATGGGTGCCACCGAGCAGGAGCTGGACGGCCGCCCGGCGCCGGGAAAATGGACGGCGCGCGAAGTCGTGCATCACCTGGCCGACAGCGAGATGACGGCTGCCGTCCGCGCGCGTCTCCTCGTCGCCGTCGACCGTCCGCAACTCGTCGGCTTCGATCAGGACGAGTTCGCGCGGCGGCTGCATTACGACCGGCCGATCGAGTCGTCGTTGGAAGCGTTCAAGGCTGCCCGCGTGTCGACTGCCGAGCTGCTGGAACGGTTGAGCGATGACGAATGGCGGCGCGAGGGAACGCATTCCCAAGCCGGCCGCTACAGCCTCGAACGATGGCTCGAAATCTACGCGCCGCACGCGCACAGACATGCGGAACAAATCCTCGTTGCGCGTGATGCAGGACGAAAACAGAGGCTGGAGACGTAGGGGAGACGTCTGTAGATATAAGAGGAGACGGAGGGAACGGTATCAACACCGAGGAACGGAGCAACAGAGACGAGCAGAGGACGTGTTAGTAAAGTTCTGAGGAGTGAGTGGTGAGTGTCGCGCAGCCCTTCAGGGATGCCCCCGGGGGCGATCATGCAGGCCTGAAGGCCTGCGCTACAAGAGGCCGCCGGCGGATTTCTTCACACGCTCCCACAGCTCACAACTTGTCATTACGCGACAAGTGGCACGTCCTGTGCATCCTCTCGCGGCGCCGGCAGTATTCGTGTATTGACGCCGGACAAAAGAAAGGGCCGTCGGCTCGAACCGTACACGGCCCGGGCGCGGGGGTTATGGCACGTTCAGAACGTCGTTTCCGCGACCGCCGTTCGACGAGCGACCGCCGCCACGATCGCCGGGGAACCGAGGACCGCCGACACACCGCCGACGATCTTCCGAGCCGCCGCACCGATGTCACGCGGATGGAACACGAGAATCTCTGCCGGCAGATCGACCAGCTCATTCGGTTGTTGGAGCGCGTTGAGATCCAGCTGCACCAGCAGACGCAGCGCATTGATCAACTCGATGCCGACTTTCGCGGTACGCTCGGTGAGCGACCCCTCTAGGTCGAGTCAATATAACAAGAACTTCCTGCGAATCCGCAAGAACGCCTCCGTCGGCCCCTCCCACGAGCGCGCAATGTCATGGGAAGGCGTGCCATGTTCGATCTGCTCCCGCAGTTCTGTCGACCCGGCGAGCACGTCGATCGGCGTCCGCTCGTGCTCGTACTCATAGGGAGGCGCCTTCCACTTGAACCGATCCGGATCGCTCGCCCGGAAGGCTTCGATCAGCGCGACGCCGCTCTCGACCGCTCGAAACGCCCGCCGATCGAGCACGTGGATCTGGCAGCCGGCGCACGGCTGGCCCGCATGCTTGTGAAACGTCGGCTCGAACACGACCGGCCGAAAGAACACGCCTGGCAGCCCGCGCCGGTTCATGGCATCGGCAAACCGTTCCGCAACGACCCAGGGCGCGCCGACGAGCTCGAACGGCCGGGTGGTGCCGCGCCCTTCTGACACGTTCGTGCCTTCGAACAACACCGTGCCCGGATAGACCATCGTCGTGTCAAAGGTCGGAATGTTGGGCGACGACAGGATCCACGTGCGGCCCGTCTCGTCGAAATACATGTCGCGCCGCCAACCGTCCATGGCGACGACCTCCAGGTCCGCGCCGATGCCGAAGTGATCGTTGAAGAGCCGCGCGATCTCGGCAATCGTCATGCCGTGGCGCATCGGGATTGGATACATGCCGACGAACGACTCGTGGCCTTCCACGAGCACCGGACCTTCGACCTGCAGCCCGCCAATCGGGTTTGGCCGGTCGCAGACGATGACCTTCAGGCCGTGGCGGTGTGCGGCCTTGAGACAGTTCGCCATCGTGTAGATGTAGGTGTAGATGCGGACGCCGACGTCCTGCAGGTCGATGACGAGCACGTCGAGGTCGCGCAGCATCTCTGCCGTCGGCTCGCGGGTCTCGCTGTAAAGGGAGTAGATCGGTACGCGGCGGATTTCATCAGTGGCGTGCGAGGTCTCGATCATGTTGTCCTGCACGTCTGATCGAAACCCGTGCTGCGGTCCGAAAATCGCCGCGAGCCGGGCCCCCGAGTGGGCGGCGGTACGGTCCACAATGTGGCTGAGGTTGCGATCGACAGATGCCGGATTACAAACAACGCCGACACGCTGGCCTTTCAAACGGTCCGATGCCAGAAGCTGTTCCGATCCGAGTGTGATGGCCATCCGGCGATTGTAGACGCTGGGCCCTGCGAGCGCCCCGGGGTGGTGTGGGCCGGGGTCCCGGGCAGTGCCCCGTCCTGCTTCCCCATCCGGCACTTGCCTCCCGAAGAGCGGTTCGTTACACTACCCGCCGTTTGGTGGTCAGCCCCGCCTGCTTCGCCTGCGCCGAGAGCCGATCGAGTCTCGAATCCGAGCCGCTCCCGCCCCGTGATTGCTCAGCGTCGTGCCGCCACCGTGAGGAGTGAGGAAAGCGTATGGGGCGCAGGCTCTACGTGGGAAATCTCCCGTATACGACCGGCGAGGCTGAGCTGCAGGAGTTGTTCAGTCGTGCAGGCACCGTGGAATCGGTTCGCGTGATGCGTGACGCCGCCACCGGGCGCGCCCGTGGGTTCGCATTCGTCGAAATGGCCACGGACGAGGAGGCCCAGAAGGCGGCAACGGAGTTCAATCAATATCAGCTCGGCGGCCGTCCGCTGACGGTGAACGAGGCGCGGCCCAAACCGGAGGGTGGCTTCGGCGGCGGCGGCGGCTTCGGCGGCGGCCGTGGCGGCGGTGGCGGACGCCGCGAGCCGCGCTGGTAGCCGGCCGTAACAGGCAATCATGAAGAACTGGGCGAAAGGCGATCGCGTCGTGCAGCCGACGTACGGAGCGGGCACGCTCGTCGAAGTGAACGAACACCACACCGTGATCGACTTCGATGAGCACGGCCGCCGTGTGTTTGCGACGCGTCTCGTCGTGCTTCAGGCCACGAGTGAACCGGCGCCGAACAAGGCGCCGCGGAAGCGTGCAGTGAAGAAGAAGAAGGAGTCTTGATTTTTTCACCACGGCGGACGCGGAGGACACGGAGGATCACTGAAGGCTGCCGTTCCCTGCGTTCTGGTCGTGAAGAGTCTGTGGCCGAGAGCGTTGTGCCGAGGGGCTGAAGTCTCGATCGTCCCTCAGCGTCCTCCGCGTCCTCCGTGGTCGATCCTGAGCGCCAGCGTCAGCGTCGGAACAAACACCAGCGTCACGATCGTCGACACCGACAGCCCGCCGATCACGGCGATCGCCAGCGGCTTCTGCAATTCCGCTCCGGCGCCCAGCCCCAGCGCCAGGGGCAGCAATCCAAACAGCGTGCACAGCGTGGTCATGAGAATGGGCCGCAGCCGGATGGCGCCGGCGCGAACGAGCGCGTCGGCTCGGTTCAGCCCGCCGGCTTCGAGGCGATCGGCGTAATCGATCAGGATGATCCCGTTCTTGACGATCAAGCCGATGAGCAGAATCAGGCCCATGTACGACGAGACGTTCAGCGGCGTATGCGTGACCAGCAGCAGGCCGAAGGCGCCGACCAGCGACAGCGGTGCCGCCGACATGATGACGAGCGCCGCGGTAAAGCGGCGGAACTGCGCGACGAGGACGCCGAAGACCAGCACCATCGCGACCGAGAGCACGAGAAACAGCGAACGAAATGAGGCTTGCTGGCTCTCGTAGATCCCACCGATCTGAAAGGTGTAGCCGATCGGGAGATGCACTTCGTCGAGCATCCTCTTGACGTCCGCAACCGTGCTTCCGAGATCGCGGTTTTCGAGCCGGCCGGTGATCGGCACCATCTGCTTCAGATCTTCGCGGTGCAGCTGCGCCGAGCCTTCCACCGTCGCGATTCGGGCCGTCGCGGACAGGGGCACGACCGCGCCTGTCTCGGTCACGAGTGGAAACTCGTGGATCCACGCCGGGTTGAAACGGTACGCGTCCGGATAGCGGACGCGCAGGTCGATGAGGCGGTCGCCGCGTCGCACGGCGGTTGC
Source organism: Acidobacteriota bacterium (assembly GCA_046726355.1). GTDB lineage: Bacteria > Acidobacteriota > Vicinamibacteria > Vicinamibacterales > CAVVIG01 > QHWF01. The sequence goes on from JBKPAI010000060.1 coordinate 44,829, forward strand.
GACGTCGCCGAGCAGGCCATCGGCGAGCTGCGTCGAGATCGCCTGCGGCGTGAAGCCGGCCTTGGCGGCGCGTGTCGGGTCGATTCTGATTTCGAGCTCCGGGTTGCTGTGCCGCGGCTGGACGAGGTCGACGAGCCCGGGCACGTCCTTCAGCTTCGCGGCCACCTGCGCGGCCAGCGTCTCGAGCGTGCCGAGATCGTCGCCGAACAACTTCACCTCGACCGGCTCAGGATTGCCTTCGAGATCGCCGAGCATGTCCTGAAGAATCTGGACGAACTCGATCGTCATCCCCGGCAGTTCCGCCGCGAACCGGTCGCGCTGGTCTGAGATGAGATCCTCGGCGTTCTTGTGGCGGAGGCGGCGCGGCTTGAGACGCACCAGGATGTCGCCGCTGTTCTGCTCGGTCGCAAAGAATCCGAGCTCGGAGCCCGTCCGGCGCGTGAATGTCGCAATTTCTGGCGTCTTCTCGAGGATCGCTTCGAGCCGCTGCAGCATGCGATCGGTCTCCTGCAGCGATGTCCCGTCGGGCGTGAAGTAGTCGATGACGTACCCGCCCTCGTCCATTTCCGGGAGGAAGCCGCTCTCGAGCTGAAAGTACAGAAGGCCGCCGATGGCCGCGAAGACGACGGTGACGGCAATCACCCGGATCGGCCGGGCGAGCGCGCGCCGCAGAAACGAGGCGTAGCGCAGGCCGAGCCAGCTGTGTTCGAGGTCGGCAGCCGTCTCGCCGCGCTCCGGACGTCTCGCGCTCAGGAATCGCGAGGCCGGTATCGGAATGAACAGGAGCGCGTAGACGAGCGACAACAGCACGGCGGCGGACAGCGTCAACGACAGCGCGACGAAGAATTGCCCCAGCATCCCCTGCAGCAGGCCGAGCGGCACGAACACGACAACGGTCGTCAGTGTCGAGCCGACCACGGCGCCAACGAGCTCGTTCGTCCCGCGTTCGGCCGCCGCCGCCGGCGTTTCGCCCGCCGCGACATGCCGGTGAATGTTCTCGACCACGACGATCGCATCGTCGATGACGAGACCGATTGCAATCGCCAGCCCGCCCATCGACATGAGATTGATGGTGCCGTTGGCGAGCAGGAGCACGAAGAACGTTCCGATAATGGTCAACGGAAGCGTCGTCGCCGCCACGAGCGTCGCCCGCCACTCGCGGAGAAACAGGAGGAGGACACCCACGGCGAGGACGCTGCCGATGACGATGGCCTCGGTGATACTCGTGACCGAATCGCGAACGAACCCGGCGAGATCGTAGACCTTGGAAATACGGACGCCGGGTGGCAGCGTCGACGTATGTTCTCGCAATGCCTGTTCGATGCCGTCGGCAATCGCGAGCATGTTGCCGCGAATCTGTCGCGCGATCGTGATGACGGCCGCCGGCAGGCCGCTCCCGGTAATGAGCGTCAGACGGTCTTCGACGCCTTCGCGCACCTCGGCGATGTCGCCGACGTAGACCGGAGTCTGGTTGCGGAACGCGACGACGACATGGCGGATATCGTCCAGGCTGGTGAGCTCGCCGGTCGCGAGCACGAGGTACTGCTGGTAATCCTTCGGCAGCCGTCCCACCGAGGTGATCTGGTTCGTGTTCTTGAGCGCCTCAGCGACCTGGTCCAGTGTCACCTTGACGGCGTTCAGCTTGTTCGGATCGACGACAACCGAGACCTCTCGCACGTCGGTCGCGGCGACGTCGACGCGCGCGACGCCGGCGATCCGGCTGATGAGCGGCCGTAGATCGAACATCGCGATGTCGTGGAGATCGACCGCGGGCAGATCGCCGCTGACGTTGTAGCTGAGCATCGGGAAGAGCGACGGCGTCATCCGCTCGACGCGGATTTCGGTGCCGGCGGGCAGCGTCTGGCGGGCCTCGTCGACCTTCGCCTGCATCAACTGCAGCGCGTACGGCATGTCCGCGTCGGGGTTGAACAGCGCCGAGATTTCCGTGGCGCCTCTGATTGTCTTGGACCGGACCCGCCGCACCCCCAGCACACCGCGTGCGGCTTCTTCGAGCGGCCGCGTCACCGCAAGCAGCATGAGCCGCGGCGAGAGGTTGCCGGCCTGGGCGATCACGACGATGCGCGGGAACTCGACTTCGGGATAGATGCCGCTCGGCAGCACGGTCATCGAGTAGAGGCCGGCGAGCGTCATGAGGACGACGCCGAGGACGATGACGCGAGAATGGTCGGCGGCGAACCGCGAAACATTCATGGCACAAAGGACGCAAAGGATACAAAGGACACAAAGGATCCAGAACACCCGGTACGATCTTCCTTAGTGCTGCCTTTCATCATTACGGTGACGCACCGAGGGCGGCGAGGCGCCCGCCTGGCAAGGCGCGAGGCGTGAGAAAATCGGGAATATTTGAGCGCCGAGCAACGCCGCCAGGCGGGATGCCTCGCCGGCCGAATGCCACCGTAATGATGAAAGTCAGCACTTAGTGTCCATCGTGTCCTTTGTGTTGATCGTGTTCGATGCCGGATGCCTGAACCTCACGTCCCGTCAGGCCTTTCGGGCTCGCCGCCGGGCTTCGCGAGCTTCGCCTTCTCCCGGAGCCCGTGCACCGACGACGTCAGAACGGTGTCGCCGTCTTTCAACCCAGACATGATTTCGACGGCGTCGGGCTTTTCCAGACCGACCTTCACTTCGGTTCGTTGTGCGACGTCGCCGGTGACGACGTACACGGCCGTGCCGCGCTGATCGCGGACGAGCGCCGCGGGCGGCACCGCGAGAGCATTTTCGTGTTCTGCCAGTGATACGTGCGCTTCGGCATACATACCGACCTTCAGCGAATGCGCCGGGTTGGCAATCCGCAGCCGCACCAGCGCGGCGTTGGTCGCTGCGTCGACCGCCGGAGCGATCGCGATGACGGTGCCGCGGAAGGTCTCCGCTGCGGAGGCGTCGCTGCTGATCGACGCCGTCTGCCTGACTTTGATGCGCGGGAGATACTCGGACGGCACGTTCGCGGCGAGCTCGACGCGATCGAGGTTCGCAACCTCCATGATCGGCTGCGCCGCCGTGCCGTCGACCTGCTCGCCGACGCTGACCATCCGTTTCACGACCTGGCCGGAGATCGGCGACCGCACCGCGGCCCGATCGATGTTGCGGTTGGCCGTATTCAGCGAGGCGGTGGCCTGTTCGAGTGCCGCTCCTGCCGCCGCGAGCTGGGCCTTGGCGTCTTCGACTTCCTTGCCGGCGGCGATGCCCCGGTCGAACAGCTGCTGATTGCGCTGCAGGTTCAGCCGCGCGTTTTCGACCTGCGCCTTCGCCTGTTCGACCGCCGCGGCCGCCTGCCGGCGCTGGTCCTCGAGCGGCTGGCGATCCAGTTCTGCGATCACCTGGCCTTGCCGCACCGTGTCGCCCTCGGCAACCGTCACGGCGTTCACGCGCCCGGCCACGAGCGCGCTGACCTTCACGTCTTCGTTGGGGATGGCGGCGATGATCCCGCGGACCACGAGATCGTCGATGAACGTCCGCCGTTCCACCTTCGCCGTTTCCGCCGTGATGGTGGGAACGTCCGGAGCCTTGGCCTCTTCTTCATCGCCGCTCTTCGCCCCGCACATCACGACGAACGGCAGGGATGACAATGCGAAGAATCGCAGAAGCGCCGCTCGTCGTCGGGTCTCCTTCATCTCGTCTTCTTCTTCACCTGTAGTGCAGGCTTTCAGGCCTGTCCTGCGGACCTGAAGGCCCGCACGACACGAGACACGCGGGCACGATCACCGCACCGACGTGCCCAGGATCTCCTCCAGTTCCGCCATCGAAATCTGGAGATCCAGCGCCGCCTGCAGCGCTTCGCGCCGCAGATCGCGCAGGCTGCGCTGCGCGTCGAGCAGCGACAGCACGGAGCTCCGGCCGGCGCGGTAGCTCTCCTCGGCCAGCAGCTCGAGGTCCGTCGCCGTCGGCACGAGCCGCTGTTCGTACGCATCGACCTGACGGCGTTCCGCGTCGATGCGCGCGATTGTCCCATAGACCTCGTTTTCGATCGTCCGCAGCGCCGCCTCCCGCTTCGTGCGCAGTTGCGCCGTCGTGGCAATCGAGCCCGCGATTTCACCCTGGTTGCGGCTGAAGAGTGGCACGCCGACGCTCAAAGCCACCCGCGCGCCGGCCGAGAACTCGCCAGGGCTGTTGAACAGGCCGCCCGCCGTGAACACGGGCGTCGGCGTGCGCTCCGCCCGGAACAGTTCCAGCCGGCGCGCTTCGATGGCCATCTGACGATCGAGGGCGATCAGATCGACGTTCGACGTGGTGGCGATTGCCAGCGCCTGCTCGTACGTGATCGGTTGCACGTGGTCCGACAGGCTGCCGGTGACCGTGAGGCCGTTCTGGGGCGGCTGGTTCAGCACCGCGTTGAGCGTGGCCTGGGCCGCGAGCCGGGTGGCGCGCGCCAGCTCCAGGTCGGCCTCGGCGCGGGTCACGCCAAGATCAGCCTGCATGACTTCGAGCCGCGGCGCCGCGCCGGCATCGAATCGGGCCTGCGCGGCATCCCTGCCGCGGCGCGAAATATCGAGCAGGTCCCCGGCCAGCCGGACACGCTCGTCCGCGGCAATGAGCGTGTAGAAGGTCTGGCGAAGATCGCGGCGAACGGCGCGGAGCTCGGCCTGGACATCGAGATCTGCGAGCGTGAGCTCCGCCTGCGCCAGATCGACCCGGCGCCCGCGTTTGCCGCCAAGCTCGATCGGCACGTCGACACTGACCGCCTGATGCGGGGCATCCTGGGTGAGCTCCACGCTGACGTCGGGATTTGGAACGAGACGCGCCGTCCGGATCGCGGACTCGCGGATGGCGCGCTGCCGCCGCGCCGCTTCGAGGTTGAGATTTCGTGAGGTGGCGAGGTCGAGCGCCCGTTCGAACGTCAGCGCTCCGGTGATGGCAGGGGGCTGGGCCGCGAGGACCGGCGCATTGAGCACGAACGCCCCGACGACGATAGTTGAGATCTGGCGCTGCAAGGTGCTGGGGATCTTACGCTGGAGGGTGCTGAGGATCTTACGCTGCAACGTGCTGGAGATCTTACGCTGCAACGTGCTGGAGATCTTACGCCGCAACGTGCTGGAGATCTTGCGCTGCAACGTGCTGGGGATCTTACGCTGCAACGTGCTGGAGATCTTACGCTGCAACGTGCTGGGGATCTTACGCTGCAACGTGCTGGTGATCTTACGCTGCAACGTGCTGGGGATCTTACGCTGCAAGGTGCTGGGGATCTTACGCTGCAAGGTGCTGGGGATCTTACGCTGCAACGTGCTGGAGATCTTACGCTGCACGGTGCTGGGGATCTTACGCTGCACGGTGCTGGAGATCTTACGCTGCACGGTGCTGAGGATCTTACGCAGGGTGCTTGAAGTCTTACGCCGCAATGTGCTGGCGACTGACGCTGCACCGCGCTGGGGGATGTGGAGATGATTCGTGTAGCCAACGCGCCGTGCTCGTGGGGAGTGCTCGAATTCCAATCCGCGCCGCCAGCGGCTTCGGGCGGCCAGGTGCTCGATGAAATCGCGGCGACCGGGTACGAGGGCACCGAGCTGGGCGACTGGGGATTTCTTGGCACTGACGCGCGGCAGCTTCGGGCCGACCTCGATCGAAGACGCCTCGGACTCGCCGGCGCATTCGTCGCATTTCCATTGACGGATCGAGCCGCCCACGCGGGCGGTGAAGCAGCAGCAGTGAAGACGGCGCGGCTGCTCACGGCCGCCGCGCCGGAGCCGCCCCCGATCGTGCTGTCCGATGCGACGGCGGCGGACCCCGATCGAACGGCCCGGGCCGGCCGCATCGCGCCGGCAGATCGGCTGCCGGCCGAAGCCTGGGCCACCATGGCGGCAGGCGTCGAGCGGGCCGCCCGGGCGGTGCGTGAGGCAACCGGCCTGCAAACGGTCTTTCATCACCACTGCGCGACGTTCATCGAGACCCCCGGCGAGATCGACGCGTTGATGGAGCGCATCGACCCGGATCTGGTCGGCTTGTGCCTCGACACCGGTCATGCGACGTACGGCGGCGGCAATCCGCTCGACATCCTGTCCCGGTATGCCGGCCGCGTCCGCCATGTTCATTTCAAGGATTGCTCGACCTCGGTCGCAGCGCGGGCCCGAGGGGAGAACTGGGGTTATCTGCAGGCGATACGACGTGGGCTGTTCTGCGAGCTTGGGCAGGGCCAGGTCGACTTCGCCGCCATCCTCACGCATCTCCGCAGAACAGGCTACACGGGTTGGATCGTGGTCGAGCAGGACGTGCTCCCGGAGATGGGAACACCCGCGGCCAGCGCGCAACGAAGCCGTGAATTCCTGCGGCGTCTGGGAGTCTAAACGTTGGCTCCAGGCCCCGAGCACGTTGCCGCGTCAGGCCCCGAGCACGTTGCGGCGTCAGGCCCCGAGCACGTTGCGGCGTCAGGCCCCGAGCACGTTGCGACGTCAGGCCCCGAGCACGTTGCGGCGTCAGGCCCCGAGCACGTTGCGGCGTCAGGCCCCGAGCACGTTGCGGCGTCAGGCCCCGAGCACGTTGCGGCGTCAGACCCCTTAAAGGTATTGCCGCTGCCGCCGCCGGGCGCGATCGTATTCCGTGCGCGCCGTGCGCACCGACTCGAGCGTTGACGTCTCCGCGACCGGCACGTCCCACCACGACTCGTAGCCGCCCACACGCGCATTTCGATCGACGGGCACGACGATGACGGTTGTGTCCGGACCACCACGGGCGTCCCGGATGGCGCGGCGCAACGCTTCCACGTCCGTCGCCACAATCGCTTTCGCACCGAGCGATTCGGCATTCGCGGCAAAGTCCACACTCACGTGCTCGCCATCGAGCGCGCCTGATGCAGTCCGGCGCCGGTACTCGGTCGCGTAGCCGCCGCATCCCACGGCAGTCGACAGGCCGGCGATGCTCGAGAAACCATGGTTGTCGAGCAGCACCACCGTGATCTTGATCCCTTCCTGCACGGCGGTGGCGAGCTCCTGCGCCATCATTAGATACGATCCGTCGCCGACAAGGACGACAACCTCTCGATCCGGCGCCGCCAGCTTCACCCCGAGTCCGCCGGCGATCTCGTATCCCATGCACGAGTATCCGTATTCGAGGTGGTACCCTTTCGGGTCGCGGCTGCGCCACAGCTTGTGGAGATCGCCCGGCAGGCTGCCGGCGGCGCAGACGATGACATCGCGTGCGTCGAGCGCGGCGTTCAGCGTCCCGATCACGGCCGCCTGCGCCAGAACCGGAGCGCCGGCCGGCCGGCACACACGATCCGTTTCTTTCTCCCATTCGCGCTTCCACTCGCACACCGATCTCGTATAGGTGTCCGCGACGCGATATCCCTTGATGCGCGCCTCGAGCTCTTCCAGCGTGATGCGCGCGTCGCCGATCAGCGGAAGCGCGCCGCGCTTGAAGGCGTCCACCTCGGCAACGTTGATCGCGATGAAACGGACGTCGGGGTGCGCAAACGCGGTGTTGGACGCGGTGGTGAAGTCGCTCAGTCGCGAGCCGACGACGAGAACCACGTCGGCGTCGCGGGCCAGGCGATTGGCGGTGGAGGTCCCGGTGGCGCCGACGGCGCCGGCCGACTGCGGATGATCGAACGGCAGCACGCCCTTGCCGGCCTGCGTCTCGCCGACAGCGATCCCCGTCCGCTCGACGAGGCGCCGCAGCGCGTCGCACGCGTCGCTGTAAATCACGCCGCCTCCGGCGACGATGAAGGGGCGGGCCGAGGCACGTATGATCGCGGCGGCGCGATCGAGCAGCACGGCATCTGCCCGCAGCCGCGGTACGTGCCACGTGCGCGGCTGGAACAACTCCTCCGGAAAATCGAACGCCTCCGCCTGCACGTCCTGGGGCAGCGCCAGCGTCACGGCGCCGGTGTCGACCGGCGACGTCAGCACGCGCATCGCCTCGACGAGCGACACCGGGAGCTGTTCGGGCCGGTTGATCCGGTCCCAGAACCGCGAGACCGGCTTGAAACAATCGTTCACGGACACGTCCGGCGACGAGCCCGATTCCAGCTGCTGGAGCACCGGCGCGGCACGGCGGGTGGCGAAGATGTCGCCCGGCAGCAGCAGCACGGGGACGCGGTTGATCGTCGCGCCGGCGGCGCCGGTCAGCATGTTCGTCGCGCCCGGCCCGATGGACGACGTGCAGGCGAACGTCTGCAGCCGGTTGCGCATCTTGGCGAACGCGGCCGCGGTGTGGACCATGGCCTGCTCGTTGCGCGGCAGGACGAACCGGAGCCGGTCGCGCGCGGCCAGCAGCGCCTCGCCCAGGCCGGCGACGTTGCCATGACCGAAGATGCCGAACACGCCGGCAAACAGCGGCTGCGTGATGCCGTCGCGCTCCGTGTGCTGCGCGATCAGAAATTCGACGATGGCCTGACCGACAGTCATGCGACGGATTGCCACTTCCATCCTCCTCGTTCCGCGACGAATGATTCGACTTCCGGCCACGTCGGCATGAAGTTGGCGCAGCCGTGACGCGTCACGACGATTGCGCCGGTGGCGTTGCCGACGCGGGCCGCGCGCCCCAGCGTCCACCCGCGCCGCAGGCCATAGATGAATCCGCTGCCGAACGCGTCACCCGCGCCCAGTACGTTGAGCACGTCGACCTCGAACGGAGGTACGTCGATCCGCGATCCGTCCTTGGTGTAGACGCGCGCGCCGGCGCTGCCGCGCTTCAGAACCAGCGTATCGGGACCCGACGCCAGCACCCACGCGGCGGCATCGTCGGCAGGCAGCGAGCGGTCGAGCGCGGCGGCGACTTCCTCTTCGGTGCCGAGCGCGATTTGCGCATGCCGCAGCAGCGACTGCACCGCCGAGGCGAACGTCGTCCGGTCGACCCATTGATCGGCGCGGTAGTCGATATCCACAATCACGTCTGTCGCTGCGGCGCGTGCCCGGGCTGCCGCATACATCGTCGCGCTGCGCGACGGCTCGTGACTCAATCCGGTGCCGCTGACGACCAGGATCGCCGAATCGGTAATCGGCGCGTGATCGACGTCGGCGACCGTGATCTCGCGGTCGGCGCAGTTGTCGCGATAAAACGTCAGCGGAAAGCGATCCGGCGGCTGGATCGCCATGATCACCGCGCTCGTCCGGTGTCCCGTCTTGTGCGGAATGAACCGGGTCTCGACCCCCTCGCGCTCGAGAAACGTCAGCACGAAATCGCCGACCTGGTCGTCGCCGACCGCGGTCAGCAGCGCCGATTTCAGCCCGAGCCGGCGCGCGCCGACGGAGATGTTCGTCGGACAGCCGCCGACGTATGCGTCGAAGCTGGTGACCTCGGGCAGCGGCACTCCAATCTGGTGCGCGTACAGGTCGATTGAGCTTCGTCCCATGGCCAGGACGTCGAACCGGCGGTCGGGCATGGCATGCGTTGGCGTCTGCGAAAACCCGGTGGTAATGCAGGCCCTCCGGGGCCGCGTGAAACAGATGATATTCGAGTTGATGCCCCGAGGGTCGCGATCCGTCGCCGTCCCGCAGGCCCGCCAGGGGCACCGGGATTGACGGCAACGTAGCTCAACCTCGACAATCAACCACCACATGACAGAGTCGCGAGGTGACGCGCAGGGCGGCGCCGCCGTCCTCGAGATGCGCGGGATCCGCAAGGTATTCCCCGGCGTCGTCGCGCTCGACCACGTCGATTTCGAGCTCCGGGCCGGTGAGGTTCACGTGCTGCTGGGTGAAAACGGCGCGGGCAAGTCGACGCTGATGAAGATTCTCAGCGGCGCGTATCGTAAGGACGCGGGCGACATCCTGCTCGATGGCCACGCCGTCGCAATTGCCTCGCCCCGCGATGCGCAGTCGCTGGGCATCGCGACCATCTACCAGGAGCTCAGTCTGGTTCCGCAGCTGACCGTCGCCGAGAACATCCTGCTCGGGCACGAGCCATCACGTGCGGGTGTGATCGACCGCCGGGCGCTCCGCGAGGCGGCGCGGCGATGCCTGGAGGAAGTCGGCCTTTCGATCGATCCCGAACGGCGCGTCGATCGCCTGGGAGTCGCGGCACAGCAGATGGTCGAAGTGGCAAAGGCCCTGTTCCGGCGTGCGCGTGTGCTGGTGATGGACGAGCCGACATCAGCCCTCACCGCGCGTGAGATCGAGCGCCTGTTCTCGATGATCCGGCGCGTCACCGCCGGCGGCGTCGGCGTCGTGTACATCTCACATCGGATGCGTGAGCTGGCCGAGATCGGCACGCGTGTCACCGTCCTGCGCGACGGCCGCGGCATGGGCACGTTCCGGCTGGCAGACGTGGCGTTTGACGCGCTCATCCGGCTGATGGCCAATCGAGAAGTCCGGGATCACTTTCCCCGGCGCCGCTGCACGCCGGGCGACGAACTCCTGCGCCTCGAGCACGTGTCCGGCCCCTCGGGCGTAGACGATGTCAGCCTGTCGGTGCGGCGGGGGGAGATCGTCGGCCTGGCCGGCCTGCTGGGCGCCGGCCGCACCGAGCTTGCGCGGATCATCTTCGGGGCCGATCCGCCTTCGCGCGGACGGGTCATCGTCGGCGGGCGCCACCTGACCGCACGTACGCCACGAGAGGCCATTGCCGCGGGCATCGGGTTTCTGCCTGAAGATCGCAAGCGTCAGGGGCTTGTGCTGACGCTCTCGGTGAGCGAGAACATCAGCCTGCCGAACCTGCCGCGCTGGTCGCGGCTGGGCATCGTCTCGGAACGGCAGGAACGGCGCGCCGCCGAGCGCTGGGTTGCCGATCTGCGCATCAAGACGCCCGGCGTCGACGAACGTGTCGTCCGCTTGAGCGGCGGCACGCAGCAGAAGGTGGTGCTGGCCCGGTGGCTGGCTGCCGACGCCAGGCTGCTCGTCATGGACGAACCGACGCGCGGCGTCGACGTCGGTGCCAAGATCGAAATCTACGAGTTGATGAACCGCCTGACCGATGCCGGCGCCGGCATCCTGATGATCTCGTCCGAGCTGCCGGAGGTGCTCGGGATGAGCGATCGCATTTACGTGATGCGCCGGGGCCGCATCGAAGCGAGCTTCGACGCCGCGAACGCGACGGAAGCACGGGTGCTGCAGGCGGCGCTGGGGCTTGCGGTTTGATCTTCACCACGGAGGACGCGGCCACCTTCGCGCAAGGCTACGGTGGCCCGCCGTAGCTTCAGCGAAGGCGGGAGGACGCGGAGGACGAATCCTATGCGGACCTACAGCGCCTCAAGTTCGCCGTCAATCACCACAATGATGCGTAAGTTGCCGCACAGGCACGAAGAAGCGCAGGGACTTGCCCTTTGACGGTATGGCTGCATCAGATGGGCCGCCGGTTCGGCACGGTCGCGGGCCTGGCCGGCCTGTGCCTGCTGCTCTGGGCGTTGACGCCGCACTTCCTGACCGTGGCGAACGCGCTGAACGTGATGGAGCAGACGGCCATCAACGCGATTGTCGCCGTCGGCATGACGTACGTGATCATTGCCGGCGGCATCGACTTGTCGGTCGGGTCGCTCGTGGCGTTCTCCGGCGTCACGCTCGCGGCAGCGCTGAAAGCGGGCTGGCCAACGCCGCTCGCGGTGGTCGTTGCCGTGGCGGCGGGCGCCGGCGGCGGCCTGGTCAACGGCGCCGCCATCTCCATCGGACGATTGCCGCCGTTCATCATGACGCTCGGCATGATGAGCGTCGCGCGCGGGGCCGCGCTGCTGTTCACCGATGGCCGGCCGATTTCCGGGTTCGGTCCCGGGTTCCGGTCCATTGCGACCGGACGTGTGCTCGGCGTTCCCGCGCCCATCGTGCTGACGCTGGCGATCTATGCCGTCGCGCATTTCGGCCTTTCGCGGACGCGATTCGGGCGATACGTGTACGGTATCGGCGGCAACGAGGAAGCCACGCGGCTGTCGGGCGTCGCCGTTCGGTTTCATAAGATCATGGTGTATGTGGTCTCGGGAGCGGCGAGTGCGGTTGCCGCCGTGCTGCTGACGGCGCGACTGAACACGGCACAGCCGATTGCCGGCATCATGTACGAGCTCGACGCCATTGCCGCCACCGTCATCGGCGGGACGAGCTTGACCGGCGGCGAGGGCACGCTCGCCGGCACGCTCATCGGAGCGCTGACGATGGGGGTGCTGCGAAACGGGCTCAATCTTCTGGGCGTGTCGTCGTTTCTTCAGCAGCTGGTCATCGGCGTGGTTATCATCGTCGCAGTGCTCGTGGATCTGATGATCAAGGAGAAGAGGGCGTGAACCGCATTGTCGCTCGGCCGCGTCGTCGTGCCGTCATCGCGGCCCTCGCGTTCGTCGTGGCGCTTCCCGCCTGCAATCGGGCCGCATCCAACAAGGCGGGCGGGACGCCGCGGGTCGCGCTGGTGCTGAAGACGCTGAACAGCCCGTTCTTCAACGACATGCAGCGCGGCGCGCAGGAGGCGGCCGGCCGCCTCGGCGTCGATCTCGTCGTCCAGGCCGCCGAGCGCGAGATCGACGTGGACCGGCAGATGCAGATTGTCGAGAACGTGCTGCAGACCGGCGTCCAGGCGCTCTGCCTCACGCCGGCCGGATCGCGGGAGCTGGTGCCGGCCGTCGCGAAAGCGAACCAGTCAAACATTCCAGTGGTCATCGTCGACACGCGGCTCGATCCGGTCGCATCCGATGAGGCGGGCGTGAAGATCGCGAGCTTCATCGGCTCCGACAACTACGAGGGCGGGCGCATTGCCGCGCGTTTCATTGTCGAACAGACGAAGGGCAGGGCGACCGTTGCCGTGCTCGAAGGCATTCCGGGCCACGAGACGGGCGATTCCAGGCTGCGCGGATTTCACGACGGCATCAAAGACGCGCCGGGCGTACGCGTCGTCGCATCACAGCCGGCCAACTGGGAGCGCGATCAGGGCTTCAACGTGTTCCAGAACATGCTGCAGGCGCATCCCGATCTCGACACGCTGTTCGCCTGCAACGACATGATGGCGCTCGGCGCGGCCGAAGCCATCCGCGCGGCCGGCAGGGCCGGATCGATTCGCGTCGTCGGTTTCGATGCCGTCGAAGACGCCCGGAAGGCGATTCGCGAGGGTGTCATGGCCGGGTCGGTGGCGCAGTTCCCCGACGAAATGGGACGGATTGCCGTCGAGAACGCGCTTCACGCAATCAAGGGCGAAGCGGTTCCACAGGACGCAAAGGTTCGCATCGAGCTCATCACCCGGGAGAATGTGAAGTAATGGCGCGACTGAACATCGGACTCGTCGGGCTGGGCCGGTTGGGCCGCGTGTACGCGCGGGATCTGAGCTCCAGGATTGCGCAGACACGGCTCACAGCGGTCGCCGACACGAACGGCACCCTGGCTCGCGCGGTTGCCGGCGAGCTCGACGTGCCGCATGCCTACGACGACCCGGCACAACTGATCGGCGATCCCGGCGTCGACGCCGTCGTCATCGTCTCGCCGACGCACACACATCGTGACGTGGTCAATGCGGCGCTGGCATCACGGAAGCCGACGTTCTGCGAGAAACCGCCGGCCCTCTCGCTCGCGGAAGCCATCGACATGGCGGAGGCGGAGGAGCGCACCGGAACGTTCCTGCAGATGGGGTTCATGCGCCGCTTCGATCCCGGGTACGCCGCGGCCAAACGGCAGATCGACGAGGGCAGGATCGGCCGGCCGATTGTGTTCAAGGCCACATCCAGAGATCCGTTCCCGCCGGCGCTCGAGTACGCGAACCCGAAGAGCAGCGGGGGGATCTTCATCGACATGGGTATCCACGATTTCGATCTGGCGCGGTGGTTCATGGGCGAGGTCGACGCGGTGCAAGCCGCCGGCGCCACGCTGGTGTTCCCGGAGCTGGCGACCGTCGGGGATCGCGACAACGTCATCGCCACGCTCACGTTCGCCGACGGACGGCTCGGAGTCGTCGACCTGACGCGCAGCGGCGTGTATGGCTACGACATCACGACCGAGCTGCTGGGCACTGAAGGGACCATCCGCATCGGCTACATCCGCGAGACTCCGCTCCTGCTCATGACGAAGAACAACGTCGCGCACGACACCGTGCCCTACTTCATGGAGCGGTTCGAGCGCGCGTACACGCTGCAGCTCGAGAACTTCGCTGAAAATGTCCTGCGCGATCGTCCCGCGCCGATTACCATTCAGGACGGTGTGGAAGCGCTGCGGGTGGCCGTCGCAGCCACACGCGCGTGCGACACCGGTCAGCGGGTGGACGTGCGGTCGATCGTGGCGGAACGGCTCAAGGCGTAAGTTCGCAGAATCGCGCCGGAACGCTCTCAACGCGTGTAGCGCAGCCCTTCAGGGCTGCCCCGCGGGCGTGATGCAGGCTAAAGGCCTGCGCTGCCGGAAGGCGACTGCCGAGCTTCACACAATTTACTGAACCTTCATCGCGTCGACAATCGCCGGTAACCCGCCTCGACGACTATCCTTCTGCTCGCCGTCTGCCACAGTGGCGCGGCGGACGCAAGGCGCGCACAGCGCGCCTGCGAGGGAGCGGCCCGCCTTCGCGCCGGAGGCGCTACGGCGCGTCCGCCGTAGCTTTAGCGGAGGCGGAAGCGGGGCGAGGGGTCCCCCCGCGAGCGACCGAGCCGGGGTGTGGGGCGGAGCCCCCACGTTAGAAAGGAGTATCGTCGATGGACATCCTCCACAGGTCCGGTCCGCCCGCCGCGCTGTTCGGCCGGCGCGGGTTTCTAACCGGCGTGGGCGCCGCGCTGTTGCGCGTCGCGCTGGCGGAACACACGTCGTCACGGCCCGCGGCAGCACAGAACCTGGGCGACTACCCGTTCACCCTCGGCGTCGCGTCCGGGGACCCGACACCTGATGGCGTCGTGCTCTGGACGAGACTCGCGCCCGCGCCGCTCGTGGGCGGCGGCATGCCCGCGCATCCCATCGCCGTCCAATGGCGCGTGGCGGCCGACGATCGCATGCAGAAGATCGTCAAGCGCGGTGCAGTGCTCGCCGTGCCGGAGCTCGCGCATTCAGTGCATGTCGAGGTGAACGGACTGGAGCCGTCGCGGTGGTATTGGTATCAATTCAAGGTTGGAAGCGAGCTCAGTCAGATCGGCCGGACCCGCACCGCTCCCGCCCCAGGATCGACGGAGAGCCTCCGCTTCGCGTTCGTGTCGTGCCAGCATTACGCGAACGGCTTCTACTACGCGCACCGTCACCTCGCGCGCGAGAGTCTTGATTTCGCGGTGCACCTGGGCGACTACATCTACGAGGGGCCGTCGACGAGCCAGATCGGGCGCCCGCATCTGCCGCAGCACGAGATCGCGTCGATCGAGGACTACCGCATTCGCTACGCGCTCTACAAGTCCGATCCGGATCTCCAGGCGGTTCATGCCGCGTTCCCGTGGATCATGACGTGGGACGATCACGAAACGGAGAACGACTACGCTGGATTTCTCCCGGAGAACCCGGCGGACCCGGCAGACAACCAGCCGGATTTCGCGGCACGCCGCGCGCGGGCCTACCAGGCCTATTACGAGCACATGCCGCTCCGGGCCGCGCAGCTGCCGTCCGGCCCGTTCCTCCAGCTCTATCGCCGTCTGGCGTTTGGAGATTTGCTGCTCGTGAACGTGCTCGACACGCGGCAATATCGATCGGCCCGCGCGCCGGCCGGCTGCGATCAGACGAGCCGCATTGACGGCTATTGCCCGCTGGCGCTGGATCCGTCGCGCACGATCGTGGGCGAGGCGCAGCTCACCTGGCTGATGGACGGGCTCGCGCAGTCGGCGGCGAGCTGGAACGTGCTGGCGAACCAGGTGCCGTTCGCGCCCAACGACACGAACGCCAATCCTGCGCTCCGCACGTTCGGCGGCGAGAAATGGGATGGATATCCGCTCGACCGCCAGCAGATCCTGGATTTCATCGCCGAGCGGGATCTGGTCAACACCGTCGTGATCACCGGCGACGTGCACCAGAACTTCGTCCGCAATGTTCCGCCGGATCACCTCCATCTGGACGCCGAGCCGCTGGCGACGGAATTCATCGGGACCTCGATCAGCACTGGCGGCGACCGTGCGCTCACCACCGTGTTCGGCGGCAACGTCAACAACCCGCATCTGCGCTTCCAGGACAATCATCACGGCTACGTGCGCTGCACGGTCAGTCCCGACCTGTGGCGGACGGACTACCGCGTGGTTCCTTCAGTTGTCGCGGCGGACGACGGCGGAATCGGCACCGTGGCATCGTTCGTTGTCGAGAAGGGGCGGGCCGGCGCGATTCTCGCGTAGCTGGGGGCCTGACGCTGCACCGTGCTGGGCGCTGACGCTGTAGCGTGCTGGGGGACTGACGCTGCATCGTGCTGGGGGACCTGACGCTGTAACGTGCTGGGGGACCTGACGCTGTAACGTGCTGGGGGACCTGACGCTGTAACGTGCTGGGGGACCTGACGCTGTAACGTGCTGGGGGGCCTGACGCTGTAACGTGCGGGGGCCTGACGCTGTAACGTGCTGGGGGCCTGACGCTGTAACGTGCTGGGGGCCTGACGCTGCATCGTGCTGGGCGCTGACGCTGTAGCGTGCTGGGGCCCTGACGCTGTAGCGTGCTGGGGGCCTGACGCTGTATCGTGCGGGGGGCCTGACGCTGAAACGTGCGGGGGGCCGGGGGGGGTATACTGAGGTGGGGCTGCCGCGGTAGGTGGGGGGGGGGGGGGGGGGGG
>JBKPAI010000061.1:0-61979 GCA_046726355.1 Acidobacteriota bacterium
GCCATCTACTCGAGCGGGGTCACCTATGGCCGAGCGGGCGCGATCGTGGGCGATTCAAACACGGCGGTCCTGCCGCAGAGTAATCCGGTCTTTAGCCCACGACGATCAACGCAGAACTCGCGGAACCCGCTGAGACAGCCGGTTTTGTTCTGCGAGTGCTGCGGTTTCTGCGTGAATGTCATGCCGTGTGGCGGCGTCGGTTGGTCGGACACCCTCCTAGCGGTTGAACGTGCCGCTCGTATCCTGCCCGTACCCCTTCCATTCCGAATCAGTTACGTCCCGGTTCATCCAGGCGAAGTACCTTGTCAGCGCACCGAGGTAATAGATGTTGTCGTGAAACCGGTTGTTGCGGCTGGTAAAGATCGCCGTGTCGTTGATGTCCTGAACGGCGCCCGTCCAACCCTCCGACATGCGCACAGTGTTGTGATGAACGTCAACGTTCTGCACGATGTGCGCACCGTAGAGACCGCTGCCACGGTTCTGCTGAATCAGCATGATCCCGTCTTTGTTGTCCTCTACGGTGTTGCCGTAAATCTCCAGGCCGGTGCCGCCTGACGCCGCAACGACAATGCCTGCGCCCCACCCCCAGGCATCGAAGCCGATGCCGTTCCGGCGCACGGTGTTGTAGCGGATGACGCCCGAGTAGCTGATTTCATGGAAGATGCCCGCGGCGGAGACGGTCACGCCGGCCGGTACGAAGTTGTCTTCCGCCGTGTTGTACTCGTAGGTCGTATTGATATTGTCCTCATCGGTCCACAAGCCGGGCCCAAGGTTGTGATGCGCCCAGTTGTTGCGAACGATCAGGCCGTCGGTGAGGGTGAATTTGCTTCCACCTCCCTCCCAGCCCGGATTGAACCCGGCCTGGTTGTTATAGGCGATTTCATTCCCTTCGAGCAGGATGCCCTTCTTGACGGCGCCTCCGATGTGAATTCCCTGCTGACCGTTGTGATGGAATTTGTTGTTCAGCACCTTCGCGTTGGCGCCGACATCGATGGCCGCGCCGTGGTTGAAGCGGACGTCGTTGTCGCTGACAGTCCAGCCGCTGCCGTTGCCGCCGGCGATCGCCGCCATCTGCGCGTTGCACGCGAACTTTTCAATGACCAGACTCCGGATCACGACGCCGGACGAATTGCCAGTGAATGCCCCCGGCGCGACCGACGTTTCCATGATGTGGCCGGCGGGATTGTCGCGCATGTAGATCGTATCGTTCTGGTAATCGAAGAACCACTTCCCGGGCCCGAGTGCCGCCCGCGAGTCGACATGTCTCAGGAACGTGTTGTCCATGAAGAGATCTTCCGGATAGCGGCATCGAGGATAGCCGTCCAGACACTGCGCACCCGGATGAGGAGCGATTTGCTGTGTCTGTCCGATGACCTTCCAGTCACTCCCGTCAGCGACCCAGCCGGTCAGGACTCTGGCTCCGGACACGATGGTGCCCGATTCTCCCACGATCGTCATCCCGTCCTTGAGCGTCACCGGCGCGGACAAACGATGCGTACCAGCCTTCAGCTTGAAGACGGTCCCGGACGTGGCGACATTCACCTTACCCTGAATGTCTTCGCCGGGATTGATGTCGATGGTGCTGGGACCCGTCGCAATCGTCACTTGAGCCGTGGCGCTGATCGTTCCACCCGTCAGCGTCGCCGTCACCGCATAGGTACCGGTAGTCGATCCCGCGGTATATGTGCCCGTTTGCGTCACCGTACCGCCGGTTGCCGTCCAGGACACAGCCGTGTTGGTCGTCCCTGAGACCGTCGCTGTGAATTGGACGGTCGCGCCAGGGGCGAGTGTCACGCTCGCAGGTGAGACCGAAATCGTGACCGGGGGCGCCGTCGGGGTCCCGTAATAGATGCGGACGTTCTGCGGCGCGGCCGGAGCGGTCTGCGCCTGGACCTCAACACCCCAGAGCGACGCGAACAGCGAAACCCCCATCATCAACAACAGGGCGACGCGGGACCTGCGACGCTGAAGACCTGACTCCATCTGTGCCCTCGTAAAATTCAAGCTGTTTCCACCATGTTCGAAACAACGATTCCAGACGATCCCGGCAGCGTGCACGATTTCACCCGCCATCCGTCCTCCCATTGCTAAAAACCTCCCGTGCACGTCACGCGCGCGTCAGCCCAGTCAGCGTGATCCGCCTTACGGCCCGCGCTGGAGACCACGATCAGGGCGAGCTCACGCTTACCGGCGACATTGACGCTCACTGTCTTCGTGGCCGTGGAACCGGTCATGACTCCGCTGTCAAACAGCTTCACGCCATCGGCCACGACCTGGAAGATGACCGATCCCTTCGCCCCCACTTCGTCGTCGACACCGATGTCCGATTGGAACGTCGAACACGCCCCGTTCAGTGCATAGCGGACAGTCGAAGCCGCGGCTGTCCCCAATCCCTTCGTGTAGGTGCGTCCGTTCAATGTGATGACGCCGCCGTCACCTGCGAGCACGCCACCATTGCTGCGGTCCCGTTCGACCGGCCCCGACCCGTTCGTCATCGACGTCCAGGCGAGATTGCTCACCTGCGTCGTGGTTTGCGCCGGTGGTGAGGTGGCGGCCGCTGTCTGACTGACCGTGTACGTCAGACCGGCGATTTGAAGGGTGCCGCTGCGATCGGTGCTGCCCGTGTTCGCAGCGACCTGATAACTGACGGCGCCGGATCCGGCGGTTGTCGTCTGGGAAGCGGTCGTGATCCAGCCCACCGAACTTGTGACTGCCCACCCGCACGTGGCGTCGGTGGTGATCTGAACGCTGCCGTTTCCGCCGCTCGCGGTGAAGGCCTGGCCGTTCGACGACAGACTGAATCCGCACGAGTACACAAACGTGGCCGACGGGAGGCTCACATCCGTCCCGTTTGGACCGGTCACCGCGACGCGCCCGACAGATGGAACGTTGGGAAGCGGCCAGGCACTCATCACCTTCGAGAAGTCGACGCGGACGAGTCCATCAGCCTGAATCGCCGGCTTGCCCAGGTTCGTCGTCATGTAGGGCTCCAGCGCGGCGCCTTGATAAATAAGGAGCTGATACCCGCTCACAGCGGGCTCACCGGTGGACAGAACGAGGTTATGTTCGGGCGAGGGCAGAAATTCGACGACATTCGGGTTGGTCTGCGCCTGCAGCGTACCGGTACCAGCCAACGAACCGAGCACCGCGAGAGCTAGGTGCGCCGATGCGCGGCGCAGTCGCAACTGAAAACAAAGACACGGGTACTGCATCAACTCTTGCCTCTTCCGATTCAGATCGGGTTGGTTGATTCGTGTGCCGGGCGCCCGACGTCGGTTGCGAGCCGTGCGCGATCTAGCGTGTCGATCGAACGGCGACGAGACTGCTCGACGGTGGGACCCGGGAAATCTCAGATCGGTCGGTTCGTCGAACGCGATTGCTTACTGCCAAAGGTGCGCCGCCTTTCACTTTTCGTCGGTGCGCCGGTTTTTCGCGGGAATTTGGGCGGGCAGCGCCCGAGATTCAGGTTGGCGATTACGATCGTGCAGTGTTGATTGCGATTTGGATATCCAGCGGCCGAGCTGTGGAACGACATGATGGATACTGCTGTGCTGGGACATGCATCCTTGGCGTGTGGAGCCTAGGAACGTGCTGAGGTTGGAGCATGGGGCTTCGTACCCGCCTGTGGTGCGCAGGCGGCCGCGGACTGGCTGGCTCGCCGTCGACCTCGGTGAATTATGGCGTTATCGCGAACTGCTGGTCTTCTTTGCCACACGCGACCTCAAGGTGCGGTATCGGCAGACTGTGCTTGGAGCCGCCTGGGCGATCCTGCAGCCAGGGCTGACCATGGCTGTATTCAGCATTTTCTTCGGGCGGCTCGCTCGCATCCCTTCCGGCGACGTCCCCTATCCGATCTTCGCGTTCTGCGGCCTGCTGCCGTGGCAACTGTTCGCCTATGCCCTCGTGCACTCCAGTAACAGCCTGGTGGAGAACGCACAAACGATCAAGAAGGTGTACTTCCCGCGATTGATCGCCCCGCTCGCTTCAGTGATTACCGGCCTTGTAGATTTCGCCATTGCCAGTCTGGTGCTGGTCGTCCTGATGCTCGGGTACGGAATTGTCCCGGGCTGGGCCGTCGTGACATTGCCGTTGTTTACCCTGCTGGCCGTGAGTGCGGCACTGGCTGTCGGGTTGTGGCTTTCGGCATTGAACGTGACGTATCGCGATGTCCGGTATGCGATTCCCTTCCTCGCTCAGTTGTGGCTCTTCGTGACGCCGGTTGCCTATCCCAGTTCGCTAGTACCGGAGAGATGGCAGCCCCTCTACGGGATAAACCCGATGGCCGGTGTGGTCGATGGGTTTCGCTGGGCGCTTCTCGGTGCAGCGCCTCCAGCCCCACTGCTGGTGGTCTCGGTCGCAACCACCGCGCTGCTGCTCACCGGCGGGATGTTCTATTTCCGCCGTATGGAACGAACCTTCGCCGATATCGCCTGATGACCATGGCTGACCTCGCCATCCGGGCGAAAGGACTGTCAAAACGCTACCGAATCGGGCCGCGTGAAAGATATTCGACGATCCGCGAAGCGTTGGTTCGCGCCGCATTCAAGCCGCTGCGTTGGTGGAACGGTATGGACAACGCGACCCAGCCGGATTGGTTCTGGGCCTTGCGCGACATCAACCTCGAGGTGAAGCAGGGCGAGGTGCTCGGGATCATCGGCCGCAACGGAGCCGGGAAGAGTACGTTCCTCAAGGTGCTGACCGGAATCACGGACCCGACGGAAGGCTGGGCCGACATCCACGGACGAGTCGGGAGCCTACTCGAGGTCGGTACCGGATTTCATATGGAGTTGTCCGGGCGTGAGAACGTTTTCATGAACGGAGCACTGTTGGGCCTGAGTCGGCGCGAGATCAAGCACCGGTTCGATGACATTGTTGGATTCGCCGAGGTGGAGAGGTTCATAGATACGCCGGTCAAGCACTACTCGACTGGTATGTATATGCGGCTCGCGTTCGCAGTGGCCGCCCATCTTGACCCGGACATTCTGATTGTCGATGAGGTGCTGGCGGTCGGTGATGCACAGTTCCAGAGAAAATGCCTTGGGAAGATGCAGGAGGTCTCGAAAACCCAGGGGCGGACCGTCCTGTTTGTCAGTCACAACATGGAGGCGATCCAGCGGCTCTGCCCGCAATGCGCGCTCTTTGACGCCGGCCACCTGCTGGTTCATGGCAAAACCGCCGACGTCGTCGCCCGCTATCTCTCCAGGACTTCCGCAAGGACACGACCTCACGAGTGGGTGGATGTTTCCCGCGCGTCCCGCGTCGGGACCGGGGAAGCGCGCTTTGCAGCCGTGTGGTACAGCGGCTCGAACCCTGCGCTGGCCTATCAGCCATATTCCGACGGATCGCTGGAGTTTCGATTGGCGATCACTTCAGACTCACCACGAACCATCCACAGTCTCGCCGTTACGTTGCATGACCTCTCTGGAACGAGACTGATCAACGCAGATATCGTTCTCATTGATCGCACCATCCAGTTACAAACAGGCGGCAATGTTGTCACCCTCCGGATCGAACAGCTGCACCTCAATCCTGGCCTTTATCGAGTGGCGCTATGGCTCGCCAATCCGCGAAGTGTCCGCGGTGTCAGAGGCGTCTACGACTACGTGGAGTCCGCGTTTGATCTCGAGGTCGTTCGCGGTGGTTCCGATCAGTCAAGTCTCAACCCCAATGCTGCTGTCGCATGTCGCTTCGAGCTCGTTGACATTACGTATGGGCCCCAAGACTCCGTCCCGCAACTTGTCACCAGCACCAGCTGACCGGTCGGTGCTCGGCGCGCGTAGGCCTAGCCTCCTTCATGGATGACGGCACAGGCCGCGAAGGGCGCAAAGAAATGATCGCAGGCATGATTTCGCACGAAGTCATCAAAGGCCCGATCGCATTGGAAGATGTGATCGGCGAGCCGCTGCCCCGCGTGCACCCGCTCCTGCGCATGGTTCTATGGGCACTGGCTGGTGCAATCGTCGCCGGTTGGCTCGGCCTGGCCGCGTTCCACGTCAATGACGACTATCACATCACTCATACACAAGGTGTCTGGATTGCTTCGGCCGAGGCCGCCCGCGCGAATCAGCTGTATCCACCACTGTTTGACGGTGAGCACTACGCCGGCACGCGATACATGCCGCTATCCATTCTTCTCAATGCCCTCGCGTCCAGCGCCACGGGTGACCCCCTGATCGGAGGGAAGCTGCTTGCCGCAATTCTCATGGCAGCACTGCTGGTACTCGTCGTGGGACTGCTTCGATATTTTTCGTGCCCCTGGCCGATCGCCGCCGCCCTCGCCGCGACCGTTGTCGCGACTGACGCTGGATTGCAGGCTGGGACGACGATTGGCGGAGACGTTCTGCCGGTCCTGTTGCAGGTGGGTGTTCTGGCGATAGCGTGCACCGGCCGGACCCGGTGGTCGATCGTGGTTGCGGGAGTGCTGGCAGGCCTTTCCATCGCCAGCAAGCTCACGGGGTTGTGGGCGGGCCTTGCGGTCGTGACCTGGCTGGCGGCGCAGCGGCAGTGGAAGCCCGCGGCGACGTTCGCGATGGCGTGTGTGGGTACGGGATCCGTCCTCCTCGGAACCGTCCAAGTCATCAGCGGAGGCGGCTTGGCGAAGCACCTGATGTTTTTTTCGGTGGCGGGTATCCAGGGCATCTATTCCCTCCTGCGTGCTCCGAATCAGGTTCTCTACAACCTCCGTGGCTTTGCAACGGGCACGGTCGTGCTGTTGCCGCTGGCCGCGCTCGGCGCCCTGTTGACCGGCAGTTGGCGGCGGCTGCCGGTTGTCCACTTCGCCCTCGCGTATTCGCTGGTTCTGCTGCTGGTGGTTTATGCGGATCTGGGCACCGGCTCCAACCAGTTGCTGGACGTGATGGTGTTGACCGCGCTCGCCGCCGGCTATCTGGCTGGTCGTGCCGCGCACGACGCCGACCGCCGTTACGGCCAGGTTGTCATGCTGGCGGTGGCCACCTCGGTGATATGGGCAGCAGGCATCGATCTCGTACGAACCGTCGGCTTCGACGTGCGGCGCGCGGTCAGTGCGGGAAAGCCCGGCATTCGCGCGGCCGAAGTCATTGCCCGGATGGTGCGACCCGGGGAACAAGTACTCGTCGAAGACCCATCGATCGATGTTGCCATGGGTCGGCGGCCGTTAGTCATGGATCCGTTTATGTTGAGGCGCCTGGACCGGGCTGATCCGCGCCTGGTTGATCCGCTCATCGGCTGGATCAATGCACGCCGGTTCGATCTCGTCGTCCTGATCGTCCCGTTAGAGAACCCGGAGTTCGATTACTGGTGGTCGGACTATCACTTTGGCCCCCGCGTCGCGAACGCGCTACGCGCAGCCTATCAACCGGAGCGGTGGGTCGGCCGGTATCGTCTGTATCGGCCGGTGCGGTCACCGGCGGCGGATGCGCTGCGCAAATGAATCCTCTGTCTAGCCACCGCGGGTGAGCACCGTCAGCAGACCTTCGAGAGCCGGTGGAACCGGCGTCGCTGAGCGCCGACTCACCAGCTCACTCCGTCGCCTTCTGAGATGGGCGCCGGGCGCCGATGGGCGCGTGGTGCTGCTCGCCGCCGTGGCAGTGTACCTGATGACCATCGCGTCAGGCCGGCTGCTGTGGGATGTGGATCTCTGGCCCCGCCTCGGCGTGCCTTCGGGTCCGTCACTCTTCTTCGACGCTCGCAATGTCACCGCCGCATGGGAGTGCCAGCGGCTTGGTTATGACACACTCTACGAGAGCCCGTGCGATCCATGGCATCGGCCATTGAACTACCTGCGGCCGTGGCTCCTGCTGGGTGTGTTGGGACTCGACCAGTCGCATACATTCGCGTTCGCCACTGTTCTGATCGTCGCCATGTTCGTATCGTTCAGCCTCTTGGTGGGGCGAGTGCCCGTCGGAACGGGCATTGTGATGGCGCTTGCCGCGTGCTCGCCGGCCGTCATGCTCGCCGTCGAGAGGGCGAACATGGACATCGCGATGTTCTCGCTCGTAGCGATCTCGTCTCTCTCGTGGCAGGCCTTTCCCGGCAGCGGCCAAATCGTCAGTCCCATCCTGATATTGCTCGCGGCCGTAGCGAAGGTCTACCCGATATTCGCGCTGCCCGTTTTCGTCGTCAGCAGCAGCCGGCTTGCTCGCCGTACCGCGCTCCTCTGCCTGGCCGGGTTCAGCGTTTACGTGGCCTATAGTCTGAGTGACATCGTGCACATCGCTCGGATCGCCCCTCAGGGAGACCACTTCTCGTATGGGGCTCGCATCCTGCCGGCGCATCTTTATCACCTGACAGGTGCCGACCACTGGGCGGGTCCCGCTGTTCTCAAGCAACTGCTCGCCGGAGTACTGCTCGCTGCCGTTGTTATCGTGGTCAGTGTCGGAGTCCGCCGTCTGGCTTCACCTTTCGACGATACCGTGGTCACTCCGGCTTCGCTCATGGCGTTGCACGTGTCATTGCTCGTCTATCTTGGCACTTTCGCGATCGGGAAGAATTTCGACTACCGGTTGATCTTTCTTCTGCTTACCCTTCCGCAACTCTGTGATTGGGCACGCGCTTCTACGCACCAACTCTCGTTTCTGGCATCGTTGACGATCGTCGCCGTTGTCCTGATGCTGTGGGTAGGCAGTCTCTCGCAAACGCTGGCCTTGTGGGACGAACTGGCCAGTTGGATCGTCGCCGGCCTGCTCACGGCTATAGGCGTCGCCACGTTTCCGCGCCTCGGCACAGTCGACGAGGTGTTGTATCGTCGCCGTGTCGCGATGGCTCGCCACGGAACGGAACGCGCGTGATAAAGAGTTCACCAGTGGAGACCTCGGCACAGCTGGTTTCCATTATCGTTCCCACATTGAACGAGCGGGACAACATCGCTCCGTTTCTGGCGGCCGTGCGCACCGCGCTGCGTGGCAGCGATTTCGAGGTATTGGTCGTGGACGACGCCAGTTCGGATGGTACCGGACAGGCGGTGAGCGAGGACGCTGAACAACATGACAACGTGCGCCTGCTGCAAAGGAGTGGAAGGTTCGGTCTTTCGTCAGCCGTGCTCGAGGGAGCGGCCCGGTCGGCGGGCGGGATCGTGGTGATGATGGACGCTGACCTGTCCCACGACCCCGTCGTTGTACCGCTGCTGGTGAAGAAGGTTCAGTGGGGAAACGACGTAGTCATCGGTTCACGGTACATACCAGGCGCCCATATCGAGGGGTGGACCCTCCATCGCCGGTTCGGCAGCGCGGTTATGACTCAGTTCGTGCGCCGTATTTTTCGCTTGCGAGTCCGTGACCCGCTCAGCGGGTTCGTCGCTTTCCGCCGCGAGATATTAGAGACGCTGCCAACCCGTTTCTCATCGCACGGTTTCAAGCTGCTGCTCGAGGTGCTCACCATGCAGCCGTCGCTCCGCGTGAGCGAGGTACCAATCACCTTTGCCAACAGGACGCGCGGGACGTCGAAATTCGGTTTTGGCGAGATTCGCGAGTTCGTGATGCTGTGTGCGCGACTCTTCTGCCGGCAGTGGGTTGTAGGGCCCGTGACGACGTTCATCGGTGCTCGGCTGCCGCGGATGATAGCCTCGAAATCGGATGAAGCACCCGAACACCGTCACGGTCATCCTGCCGGCATACGGCGTCGGTGAGTCCGTCACGTCGGTGGTTCGCGACCTGGCCGTCGCCGCCTATGCGCTGCGTCTTCGCGGCATGCATCTCGACGTCCTGCTGCTTAATGGTGACGGGACCGCCGTAACCGCCGCGACGCAGGCGGTCGCCGCGGAACTGGGTCTGCCACTTAGGGTCATCGACGGACCGACTGCCGGCGCGGGCGCTGCCTTCCTTCAAGGGTTTCGCGATGTCGTCGCCGAGGGTCGAGCTGACCTCGTCGCGACACTCGACGCGACTGGACGGCATGATGCGACCGAGATCCCAAGGCTCGTCGACGTGCTTGTCGATCGTGGACTGCACGTCGTGATCGGCTCGCGCTGGACGCGTGGCAGCGGCACCCCGGGATTGAGCGTCGGGCGGTGGATCCTCGGTCGGCTTGCCAATGTCGCCTTCCGCGCAATCACGGGGACGTATGGCATCGCCGACGCCACCACCAGCTTCCGAATCGCGAGGATTGAGGTCGTCCGGGATTTCGACCTCGACACCCGGTCGGTCAGCAGCCACAGCGTGCAAACGAACTTCGTCGCGACCGCCATCGCCCGCGGCTATCGAGTCGGGGAGGGGCCGATTATCTACCGCCCGCCTGTCAGCGGGCGGGCCGGCCTCGGTCTTGGCGACGTCACGCAATTCGTCCGGCACTTGCGTGGCCTGCGAGGCGCCGTCGACCATATTCGTCAGCGGCGCCTGTCGCCGAGCGGGCGATCGTTCGACGATGAGCATTTCGGGGCGGCAGACGACATTGAGCGGCTGAGTACGGCCAAGTATTTCTTCGACTGGGTACTCGACGAGTTCGAGCCGTACTTACGCGGCCGGGTGCTCGACGTGGGTGCCGGAACGGGAACGATCACACGTAAGCTCGTCGAGCGCTACCGGGATATTACGATCACGGCGCTCGAGCCGGCGGAGAACATGATCGGTGAGCTGCAGGCGTACGCGGCACTGCACCCGCGCGTGGAAGTCCACCGTATGACGTTATCGGAGTATGTCGTGCCGCCAGGCGGGTTCGACGCAGCGATGTACCTGAACGTGCTCGAACACATCGCGGATGACCGCGCCGAGTTGGTGAGTGCGGCGGCGGCGCTACGGCCCGGTGGGGCTCTCCTTGTGTTCGGTCCGGCGCACGAATGGCTCTATTGTGACCTCGACTACAAGGCCGGACACTATCGGCGCTATACCGTCCAACAGCTGCGCTCGGTCGTCATGGCTGCAGGTTTTGAGATTGTCTCGCTGCGGTACTTCGACGTCTTCGGTGTTGCGCCCTACTGGTTCGTTTATCGTCTGTTACGCCACAACGACATCCCAGGCTCGACGATGTGGATGTACGACCGGTTGGTTGTACCGGCGAGTCGCCTCCTGCAACGGTTCGTCCCACATCCCCCCTTTGGCAAGAATGTCATTCTCGTGGCCCGCAAGCCGTAAATGATGGGCGAACCGGTAAAGGCCCTGCCGATATTGGCGAAGCGTGCCGTGACACTCGTGCTGCGATCGAGGACGGTGCACCGCGCCGTCCGCGCGCTCGCACGCGCCCGCGGGCACCGCCTCGTCCTGGTGTACCACCGCCTCGGCCCTCCGGCTCCGCCTGGCTGTCAGGTCGTGCCGTCAGTTCCGGTGCAGGTGTTCAAAGCGCAATTGCAGGCTCTCGGTGAGATCGTCGATCTGGTGACCCTTGACGAGCTGTTGGCGGCCGATGGCCCGCAGTCGGCAGACATGTTCGCTCGGCGGCCCCTCATCGCGATCACCTTCGACGACGATCTGCCAAGCCATGCGACGCAGGCCCTGCCGGTCCTGCGTGAAATAGGCGCGCCTGCGGCGTTCTTCTTATCCGGACGCGCGCTGAACGGCTGCGGTCCGTACTGGTTTCAGGGACTCGAGGCGCTTCTGATCGCGTATGGCCACGCACGAACGGCGGTGCTGCTCGGACTGCCGTCGCCCTGCTCGGACCAGCCGGCAGATCTCGCCCTTGCCTGCGAGCGCGATCCGGAATTGCGCCGGCGCGTGTTTGAGGCTTCTGCGGGCGTGCAGACCCCAGGCGTTCTCGAACCTGAGGGGATAGCCGCCCTCGCCGCCAGCGGCATGAGTATCGGTTTCCACACGGTCGACCATCATGCCCTGCCTGACGTTGACAACAGCGCTCTCGACATGATCGTCCGACACGGCCGCGACCGGCTCGCCGCTACTGCGGGTGCGCGCATGCGTTACTTCGCCTATCCATACGGCAGGGTCGATTCCCGCTCCGTCGACGCCGTTCGGCGTGCCGGCTTCGACGCCGCTTTTACCGGGCGGCCCGAACCGCTCACCCCACGCGCTGACCGCTATCGCATCGGACGGTGGGAACCGGGCCCACTGGCCGTTGACGATCTTCTGGTGAAGCTGGCAGTCCGGCTCCATCGTGCGGCTCCGCCCGCAAGCGCAACGTCGTGATGGCCGTGTCCGTTGTACAAGACCGCGACGTATACGAGCGGCACGCCGCCGAACGCCTTGGCCGCATCACATTCATCGCTGCAGTCCTCGTTTTTGTCGCTGTGGGCGCTCCCGTCGTCTGGCGCGGGGCACCACTCGCCGACGACTTCACCAACTGCCTCGGCCCGATGGGCCTGGGTTTAAAGGGCTTTTTCGCGGCATCCTGGGACCGTCTCGGTATGGTGCGGCCTGCTCGGTTTCTCGAAATTCTGCTGACAACATGCGCCTGCAGGACGCTACCGTTTGGTGTCGCGATTGCCGTCCCATTGCTGCTGACACTCGCAGTGGCCGTGCTCGTCCGAGGACTGCTTCGCGACGTAGGCACGCCTCCCACGTGGGCTAGTTTCGGCGGCGCCTTATGGCTCTTGCAGCCGCTGGGCACAGAAGCCGGTCTGTGGCCGGCCGCGCTGCATGTGCCACTCGGGCTCACCCTGGCACTTGTTGCGCTCCGCCAGTACCATCGCGGCCACCTGGGACGAGCAGCGCTGGCCGGCCTCGGTGCGGCCATGTCGGTAGAGCAGGTGATTCTTGCAATGCCACTCGCCGCCTGGCTGGTAACGCCCTGCGCGCACCGGACCCGCGCTGCAATGGTGGCCAGCGTGGTGTCGCTCGTGGCGCTGCTTGCGTTTTCTCTGTACCCCGGTGCCGATCCGCGGCTGCACGCCGGGCTGGCCGAGCGCGTCGCTGCGCTCACCAAAGACGTCCGGTTTTATGTCGGCTTTCCCGCCGTCGGTCTCGGCCTGCACTCGATCCCGCTGGCCGTATGGTGGGCGCTGCCGTGGAGTATCGTCGTTCTCGTCGCCGGCGCGGTGCTTGGCGGGCTCGTAACCCGGCGGCTTCCTGCCGGCCCCGGCCTCAGCCGGGACGACATGGTGTGGACGATCATTGTCGTGGGGGCCCTCCTGGCGCTCATGAACGCTCCGGTCTTGCTAACGGTTCCACACGAGGGATCCCCGCGGATATTTACACCGACGTGGCTCGCCCTGGTTGTGACGTTCACGACGGTCGCCGCCCGCGTGCGGTGGCGCCACCCTTCACGGCCCGGCGTCGTTGGTGGCGCGTTCGCAGCTGGGGCGATCCTGTCGCTGACCCTCAGCGTGTCGGTGCGCCTCGCGTCCGCAGACTTTGTAGAGCGGTCCGCACACCTGCTCGCGGCCCGGTTTCCAGACGGCGCGGAGGTCGCCGTCTGTGGTGTCCAGCGGACCGTCACGAGGCCCGCACCCCGCGGCGCATTCGCTGTACACGAGCTACTGTTCGACTGGGCGGCCAAAAACGCGCTCGTTTACTATACCGGCCAGCGGGCCACGTTCCACCTGGCCGGAGAGCTCTGGGACCGACCCTGCCCGGACGCTGACGCGGTGAATGCCGTGATCGCG
This sequence comes from Acidobacteriota bacterium, assembly GCA_046726355.1. Lineage (GTDB taxonomy): Bacteria > Acidobacteriota > Vicinamibacteria > Vicinamibacterales > CAVVIG01 > QHWF01. The sequence goes on from JBKPAI010000061.1 coordinate 13,463, forward strand.
TTCGATGAGCTGCTGGCCGGAACGCGTCCGTGATTTCTTTGGCCGCCGCCGAACCTGCTGTGAAAGGCAGGTCGTTTACAGCTTTCTTATGAGCACGAAGACGGGCGCGACGGCGGCTACCGGCAATCAGCAACCGGCCATCGCGCTCCTGCCCGGCGGCGACCGGTTCGAGGACTTCCACGACAGGATCGGCGTCTCACTGGATGACCTCCGGGAAGGATTTTCCGGCACCTGGCTGTTCAATTACGTCGAGGCGCTGCAGACGGCCGGAATCCGCCCGGTGCTGTACTTCTTCTCCGCGCGTGTGCCGGGTATCGTGCGCTTCACTCACCCGCCAACGGGTGCTTCGATCCGCGTCCTGCCAGCTCCGTGGCTTCATCGGAAGTTGCAAGGCGCGCGTGACCGTTTTCGGATCCGTTCTTCGATGTTCCCATCCGTGCTCTCGTACGCTGCCACACCATGGCGCGCTCTCGCCGCGGAGTTCAGGCGCGACGGCTGCGAGGCGATCCTCTGTCAGGAGTATGAGGACCCGCGGTTTGACGAAGCGGTCATGGTTGGGCGGGTGCTGCGCATGCCGGTGTTCGCGACCTATCAGGGAGGCAGCACGCCGCGCAGCGCCATAGAACTCCCCCTCCGCCGGGCGATGATCTGCCGCGCGTCTGGTCTCATTATCGGGGCGCGCGGCGAAGTGCAGCGCGTACGCACGGCCTACGGCGTTCCCGCGGAGCGGACCGGGCTCGTCCCGAATGGCCTCGACGTGGCAAAGTGGCGGCCTGCCGACCGACAGGCGGCCCGTTCAGCGCTGGGCATCCCCGATGACAGACCAGTCGTCGCGTGGCACGGCCGCGTGGAAATTGAAACCAAAGGGCTCGACGTCCTTCTTGACGCCTGGAAGCAGCTCTGCGCAGCGCGGCCGCATACCCGGCTCCTTCTCCTCCTCGTGGGTTCCGGTCGGGACCACGACGCTCTACAGCGCCGCGCGGCGTGCCTTCCCGAAGGTGCTGTTCGATGGGACGGCCGTTGGGTTCGCGACCGCAACTTGATCCGGCAGTACTTGTCGGCCGCCGACATCTCTGTCCTATCCTCCCGTCGCGAGGGCTTCCCAGTCGCTGTCATCGAAGCCATGGCTTGTGGCCTGCCAGTGGTCGCCACCGATGTCTCAGGCGTCACCGATGCGCTTGGCGACGAGCCCGCCGGGGTTGTCGTTCCGCCCGAGGACGCTGCCGCTCTGGCGAAAGCCCTCGGACACCTGCTCGATGACGAGCCGCTCCGCCGCGAACTTGGCAAGCGCGCCCGACAGCGCGCCGAGACCGAATTTTCGCTGCAGACGGTCGGTTCCCGATTACGTGCGTTCATGGAACACAGAGGCGCCTTCCATTCTCCCGGTTACCCGGAACGCAGCCCGGCATCAGTGCCGACTGCGTTCCATTAGGTCTTTATCAGCTCCGAATCGTCGGCCACGAACTGCGCTGTGTGCTGGCCGCACATGGATGTACGGCACCTCACGTGCGGAATGCGTTCTGCAGTGGACCGCGAACGTGACCGCAACGGGACGTGATGGCCTTTGTCACGGTCGTTGTTCCCACCCACAACCGCGCCCGGCTTCTCGGTCGCACGCTGCGGTCCATTTGCGCTCAGCAGTCTGTCGATTTTGAGGTCGTGGTTGTCGACGATGGGTCGACCGACGATACGGCGGCCGTAGCGGCCGCCGCAGACCCGCGCGTGAAAGTCATTTGTAATCCTCGGCCCTGCGGGGTGAGCGTCGCGCGTAACATTGGAATCACGGCCGCGCGTGGCGACTGGATCGGCTTCTGCGACGATGACGACCTCTGGGCGCCTGACAAGCTCGCGGCTCAACTTTCTGCGGCTGACGAAGCGCGGCTGGGATGGGTGTACAGCGGAGATGTCAACGTAGACTACCAGTCGCGCGTCCTCTTTGGCTCGCCGCCCCACTGCCCAGCCGAGGTAACGGACCTTCTCCGACACCACAATCCTCTGTCTTCCGGAGGTTCGAACGTCGTGATTCGCGCCGACGTGCTCGCTGCCACCGGTGGATTCGATCCCGGACTGCGGCGCACCGAAGACTGGGATCTCTGGCTGCGGCTGACCTCCACGGGCCCTCCGGCTTGGGTTTGTCGGCCGCTTGTCGCGTATCGTTTTCATTCCCTGAACATCGTCACCGATGTCCAGAGCATGGTCGCCGAAGCGCGACAGCTCGCGTCCCGTTACGGCATTTCGATCGATATTGCGGCGATGCACCGCCGCGCTGCCTGGACGGCTCTCCGCGGCGGCCGCCGGGGCCAGGCAATCGGTCACTACGCGCGAGCGTTAGCCCGAGGAGATTTCCGGTCAATCGGGCGGGCCGTCTTTGCGCTGGTCCATCCGGCGGTGGGGACCGATTCGTTGTTCGGTTTGCTGCGCGGCGACCCGGCGTGGATGGCGGAAGCAGAGCGCTGGCTGGCCGCGTACGTCGAAACGTCCGCCACGGAGGCCGCCGCCGAAGGGCGGCTGCAATGACCGAGTCAACGGTGACCGTTGTGATCCCTACACGTGACCGTCCGGATCTGCTCGCGCTTACACTGCAGAGCGTGCTGCGTCAGGTCGCCTTGCGGATCGACGTGAACGTTGTGGACGACGGTGATGGGCCGGAGACGGTCGCGCTCGTCGAGGCGTTCGGTGATCCGCGCGTTCGGCTTATCCGCAATGTCGAGCCAAGAGGCGTCAGTGGCGCACGGAATCGCGGCGTGGCCGCGGCCCGAGGCGAATGGGTGGCGTTCTGCGACGATGACGATTTGTGGGCTCCGGACAAGCTCCTTGCCCAGCTCTCAGCAGCCGTCGAGCAGGATGCGGCTTGGGTATACGCTGGCGACGTCACCGTAGACGAGAACTTGCGGCTGCTGTCGGGGAGCCCGCCGCAGACGCCCGACCGTGTCATGCGCGACCTCGTCCGCTATAACGCACTTCCCGCCGGTGCATCGAACGTTGTGGTCCGAGCCGACACGCTGGCCCGTGTCGGCCGGTTCGATCCCGCGCTTCGCACGAGCGAGGACTGGGACCTGTGGCTGCGGCTCGCGCGCATCGCCGGTCCGCCGGCCTGCGTACCGCGACCACTCGTCGCCTTGCGGACACACGCGCGGATGGCCTCCCGACAGGGTGACCGTATCTTCGGCGACATCGACGTGATTGCTACTCGTCACGGCATACGTGTGGATCGGCCCCGCCATCATCGCTGGGTCGCCTGGATGGCCCTGCAGGACGGCCGGCGCAGTACGGCGGTGCGGCATTATGCCGAAGCGGTCGCCGGCGGTGACTGGCGTTCGGCCGGACGTGCGGTCGTGGCCCTTCTCAATCCGGGTATCGCGCAACGTCACCGCGTGTCACCGGACGATGAGTGGGTTAAAACGGCGCAGATCTGGCTGGATGAGTTGCGCAACACAGGGACAGGCAATTCGTGAATACCGGGATTCAATCCATAGCGGACCGGGTCACTGTGATCGTTCCGACCACCGGTGGATCGGTCGTGAGTGGTTGCCTCGACTCGCTCGCCGCTGGCAGCATCTGGCCAGCACGGCTGATCGTCGTGGACCAGGGTTGCCGGGCAGAAGTCGCGCACGATGTCAGTGCACTCCGGGCGCTGGGCGTGAACGCAGAACACGTTGCCAGCACGGAGACCGGCATCTCCGCGGCGACGAATCGCGGGCTTGAGCGTGTCGAGACGACATACGCGGCGGTCACTCACGATGACTGTCGGGTTCGCGAGGATTGGCTGGAGCGGCTCGCCGCCCGACTCCTTCACATCGGCGAGGCTGTCCTTACCGGACGGGTCGAGCCGGAAGGAGACGGTATCGTCCTCACCGTCAAGACCGACTCCGAACCGGCCACCTACACTGCGCCGTTGTTGCGCGGGGATGTGCTCTTCCCACCCAATATGGCGTTTCCCGTCCGTCTGTTGCGTCGCGTCGGCTGGTTCGACGAGCACCCGTCGCTTGCAACCGCCGGAGAGGACAACGATTGGGCGCACCGGCTCCTGAGGGCCGGTGTGCCTATCCTGTACGATCCCGCGATTGTCGTCCGCCACCTCGCACGCCACAAGGCCAGCGAGCTCTCCGCACTGCACCGCCGTTATGCCCGCGGTCAGGGAGCCTTCTACGGAAAGTGGTTGCGGAGGGGCGACCTGTTCATCGTCCGTCGCGCCGTCCGGGATCTGGTGCGGGCTCCCTGGCTGCTCGCGAGAGGTCTGGTCACTCGCAATTCCGACCTCGTCGCAATGGGAGCGGGAGAAGTGACGGGGCTGTTGCCTGGCATCATTGCCGGGCTGAGCAACCGGCACCGGTGAGTCGAGCAGGCATCGTCACCCTCAACCTGATGCGGGGGCACTGACAGACATGCATGTATCCGTCGTCCTGCCCACGCGTAACCGCAGCCGGTTGCTGGCAACGACCGTGCGCGGCGTCTTGCGCCAGCGTGCGGTCGATCTCGAGGTGATCGTCGTGGACGAAGCCTCCACCGACGACACGACGGCGGTGCTCGCCGCAATGCGCGATCCACGCGTTCGGGTCGTGCGTCACGACGTACCCCTGGGCGTGAGCGCGGCCCGCAACCGCGGTGCGGAAGAAGCGCGTGGGGATTGGGTCGCCTTCCTGGATGACGACGATCTGTGGGCGCCCGATAAGCTCGCTCGCCAGGTGCAGTCGGCCATCGCCGCCGGCCGCGATTGGGTTTATACCGGATCGGTGAACATCGGGGATCGTTGCGAGATCGTGTATGGCGAACCGCCACCGCCCCCGGAGGAGATGGTCATGGCGCTCCTCCGCTACAACGCGATCCCGGGGGGAGGCTCCAACGTGATCGTGCGGCGGACGACTTTGCACCGCGCCGGCCCCTTCGACACCCGATTGCTCAATACCGAGGACTGGGAAATGTGGATTCGTCTTGCCAAGATCGGACCCCCCGCGTGGGTGTGCAGTCCATTGGTGGCTTACCGCGTGCACTCGTCGAACGCGTCACTCAATGTCATCGAAATCAGGCGTGGAGCACGGCTGATTGAGCAGCTGCACGCCACCACAGTCGACTGGGGGCGCATACACCGCTGGATGGCCGAATCTTACCTTCGGCTGGGGTATCGCAAGCAGGCACTCGTCCAGTTCGCCAAGGCCGCCGTTCGCGGCCAGGCTCGAGGGGTCGCCTCCGATGTGGCGGCCATCTTGCGCAGGCGCATCCCGCTCTGGATCAGCGGTGATCTCGATAAAGCCGCACTGTCTGAAACGCCTTGGATTGCGGACGCCTCCATGTGGCTGCGAGAGCTTGACGGCTGCGGCACAGCTGCGATCGAGCATGGAGGATGCTGGTGATCCGAGAGGGGCGGCTCGATCCCGTTGGGGAGCAGAACCTGACGCAGAGCGTTGGTCTTGATCTCGCTCGCGCAGACCCGATCTTTATCCACGGTATCCTTCCTCGCAGCGGCACCAATTTTTTGTGCGATTTGTTGTTGCTGCACCCGGACTGCTCGCGGGCACGGGAACCGGTGCGAGAAGATTTGTTCCTCGACCACTCCGAGCATCTCGTTGCGTTCGCTGAGGCCATGCACGCCGCCTGGGACCCACGGTGGGGCACTTTTGGCTCCGACCTTTCGGACCGATTGTGCGCGGGCATCGGTGAGGGGCTCGTGTCATTCCTCTGGGCCGACCGTAGCCGGCGGCTCGTCACCAAGTCGCCCAGCGTTCGACATCTGGCGCGGTTCTTCGCGTTCTATCCGTGGGCGCGACTATTGATCCTCGTCCGCGATGGTCGTTCGGTCGTGCAGTCCGGCATGGCGACTTTTCCGTGGTGGGACTTTGACCTTGCCTGCCGCATGTGGGCGGAGGCTGCCGACACAATCCGCCGCTTCCAACACGCCGAGTCTGCGCGTGCGGACCGGTGGCGGCTCGTACGGTACGAGGATCTCCTGGACGACATGGAACGACAGCTGCGAGGCATATTCGAGTTCCTGGCCCTCGACCCCGCGCTGTACGACTTCAAGGCCGCACGTGACCTGCCGGTTCGCGGATCCTCGGCGTTTGGTCGCGAAGGCCGCGAGGTCCACTGGGAAGGCATAGCCAAAGACGAGTCGTTCGCACCAAAGGAGCGGTGGCGATCGTGGAGCACCGAGCAGCTCGAGCGGTTTGACTGGCTCGCCGGCGCCCAGCTCCGTCACCTGGGGTACATGACTCAGGCTTCTAAACGCTCCATCACACACTCGAGTAAGCACGTCCTGCGGGACTGGCGGTGGTACGTGGCTCGGTCGGCACGCCTGGCAATCTATCAGAGCAGGGTGCGCTTGGGCACGGCCTCCCTACCGCTGCGCCGTCGTCTGGGACTCCGCCGTGCACCCTGACATCACCGTCGTCGTGCCAACCCGCAACCGGAGGGAACTGCTGCAGCTGACACTGCGGACGATCCTTGCCCAGCGCGACGTGGACCTCGAAGTCATCGTCGTGGATGATGGTTCAGCCGACGACACGTCCGCAATGGTGAGCGGGTTTCAGGACCGACGAGTGCGCCTGATCCGCCATGAGCGGCCCACTGGCGTCAGCATCGCGAGGAATCACGGTGCCGCGGCGGCCATGGCCGACTGGCTGGCTTTCTGTGACGACGATGATCTGTGGGCCCCCGACAAGCTGGCGCGCCAGCTCGCCACGGCTGCTGGAGCCGGTCGCAAATGGGCCTACGGGGGCGACGTCCGCATCGATTTGAGCCACAACATCCTGGCCGGTGCTCCACCGCCGACGCCTGATCAGCTCGTGGAGCGTCTGCCGAGTTGGACCTTGATGCCCGGTGGTTCATCCAACGTGATCTTGCGTGCAGACCTGTTCTCGACGGCTGGCGGTTGGGACCCTGCTCTCGTCAACCTCGCGGACTGGGATCTGTGGGCGCGGCTGGCCAGAGCGGCTCCGCCGGCATGCGTGGCCGCTCCGCTTGTCGGCTACCGGATCCACCGCGGCAACGCGTCCTCGGATACAAAACTCATCCTGCGCGAGGCGCGCTTCCTGGACGGGCGCTATGCGGTCCGGCTCGACTACGGCGAACTTTACCGCTACCTGGCTTGGGTTTGCCTCCGGTCCGGACGTCGCTGGCCCGCGTTAGGCCATTTCGTGCAAGCAGCGGCCAGAGGTCAGGCGCGCAGCGTTGCCACGACCCTGACTGCCCTTTCACGCGATCGGATAGCCAATCGGGTGACGGCGATGCGGCCCAAGGTCCCGGCTGCTCGCGACCCGTGGATTGCCGAAGCCGAAACCTGGATCGCGCCCCTCCGCGACGCAGGCGGCCACCCTGGTCCCGGGTACTCCAGTCGATGATGCCGATTCCCATCGCAGTCATGGACGCACGCTCTCCGCCACGCAATTCCGGTATGCCGTGATCAGCGTGCGCGCAATCGGGGTCCACGTGAACTCCGATTCGACAAGCTTGCGCGCACGGCTCCCCATCGCCTCACGCTGGGACTCACTCATGTGCGCGAACGATCGAAGACCCGATGCGATTTCTGCAGGCGTCGGTCGAACGGCGATTGCGGCACCGGTATCGGCAAAGCGTCCGCGAGGGTCCGCCGCTGCAGTCAGCAGGCACGGCTTGGCAAGGGCTGCTGCTTCGAGAACTGAAAACGCGAGACCTTCCCAGCGGGATACGTGGACGAACACGGAAGCCAGTCGCAGCAGGTCGATCTTTTTTTGTCCGGAAGCCGGCCCCGCGAACACAACTTCCGCCGCCACACCGAGACGGCTTGCGAGCGCCTCGAGACGAGGACGGCTGTTGCGCCAGCTCGGACCAACCAGTATCAGCCGCGCTGCTGCGCCCAGGCGTGCCTCGCTCCACGCTTCGAGCAGCAGGTCGAGCCCTTTCTGCTCCGGGTCGAGGCGGCCGAGGAAGAGGAACATGAGCGAGTTTTCCGGAACGGCTGGCAGCGGTTCGCTGCAAGGCTCGGATGGTTCGAGAAAGTCCGGCAGATCGATCCCATTCGGCGCGACCACGATCTGCGAAGAGGCGCCATAGGATCTCAGGCCGCGGGCTTCTTCTTCGTCGAGCGCGTGCAGAAATGCGGCATTCCGCAAGAAAGGCCGCTCCCACAACGCCGCTGCCGATTTAGTGAGGCGATGACGACCGCGCGCGGCCGTGGCCAGCATGCCGTGGACGCTGACGCAGTACGGGATAGCGGCGCGCCTTAACCGCGTACCGAGAACAACGTGCTGGAGCATGTGGACACCGTGAAAGTGCACAATGTCCGGTCGCCAGGCCAGCATGTCGGCCACGAGGGCCCGCGGCAGATTGAGGGGAGATCGCCAGCAGAGGAGATCCTGCATGCGACGGGTGAACAGCAACCGTGAGGGCTTCAGCGATCGGTAGCTCGAAACGGCAACTCCCTGAATCGGCAACGGCGGCTTGTTCGTAATGGAGAACACTCGGACTGAGTGACCCAGGACAGCTTGTGCCCTGCTCAGGTAGTAGATGGTCTTGTCCATCCCGTCCAACGCGTGGGGGTTGACGCGACCGAGACAAAAGTGCGCGACCCGCAGCGGTTCGTCATGTGATTCGAGCAGTGTTCCGATTGCGTCCGTGATCATCTCTGCCATCTCGATCGACGAGTTGTTCGCGTGCGCCGGGAGCACCGCCTACGCGTCTATCTGGCGGCAAACGCCAGCAGCACGTTTCCTGGACGCAGCCCGAACGTACCATACCCGGAGCTGACGTACACCATGCCGCCCGCTACCACCGGAGCGGGACCGTACATCGACCCGCCCCTCGCCTTCACCCGATTCACGGTCGCAAAGTCGCGGTTCGTGTCGAACATCCAGACGACGGTCCCGTCCCGGGTCGAGTACGCGCGCACGGCGCCGTCATTCGACGGCGAAAACACCACGCCGGGAATGACGGTCACGGCGGAAAACTGGGCGCCGCTGCAGGCACGGCCCGGTCTGCCGCACACCGGAGCGTCCGGCGGCGTGAACCAGACGCGCCGGCCGGTTGCGAGCGACACGGCGTGCAATCCGCCCGGGGCGGGATTGTAGATGTCGGCGACCGGAATGTAGGCCCGCTCACCGTCGGACGCAATGCCCCACTGAATGCCGCCGAGACCGCTGCCGCCGCCCGCACGGTAGCGCCACAGCTCCGCGCCCTTCCTGTCCGGATCCAACCCGTACGCGACGCCCGATTTCTGCCCGGCCACGACGATGTCCCGGCCGTCAGCCGTGGTTGTGAGTACGGGTGAGGCGCCGAAATCGAAGTCGGGACCGGGCCGCTCGCTGCAGTTGATCTCGCCGGCCGCGCATCCGAAGATGTCGCGCTGACCGGGATTCATCTGCCGTGCCCAGCGGACCCGTCCGGTCTCGAGATCCAGAGCCAGCACGGCGTCCGTGGTCGGCTGCGGCGGGCCGCTGTACGCATTGCCCACACCCACGTAGATGGCACGCCGGCGTGCGTCGATTGTGGGTGTCGACCAGACTCCTCCTCCAGCCGGGCCCCAGACTTCGGTGCCATCGGCATACGCGCGGATCAGACGCGGTGCATCAGGAATCGTGTACGTCTTCCACACCACTGCGCCCGTGCGCGCATCCAGGGCGACGACGGCCCCTCGAAACGTGCAGCACGGGTAGCCCGGTGCTTTCCCGCCCTCTTCATACGAGGACGTCGGGACGTAGACGCGGCCGCCGAAGACTGTCGGCGAGCCGGTGAGGCGGACGAGCGGATGGTCGTCGACTTTTCGCTTCCAGATCAACCTGCCATCCGCGGCATTCAGCGCATACACGAAACCCTGCTGATCGGACACGTAGGCCGGATACACGGCCCGTCGGCCGGCTGGAATCCGCGCGCCGATTACGATCGACGCGCGAACGCCCGCTTCCGCAGCGAAGGTCCAGGCAATACAGCCGCTCGCCGCGTCGAGTGAATACACCGTGCCGTTCTGACTGCCGACGAAGAGGCGGCGGCCGGCAACGGTCGGCTGCGCCCACGCGGCCGTCGTGTCGGGAAAGCCGAACGCCCATTTCAGCTCCAGAGCCGGAACGCGATCGGCCCTGAGACCGGCGTGCAGCGCCGGTTGAAAATGCGAATTCTGAATCGTTGCGCCCCACCCATTCCAGGAAGGCGCGGCGAATGGATTCGTAAAGGGCGGCGGCTTCGCGCACCGGCCGGCACTCGCCCCGACGGGCGTCCCGCGCATTTTCCGGCCGGTCAGGAACTCCGCGATTGCACGCCGCTCCGGACCAGTGAGCGGCAGCCCCTGATAGCGCATCGCTCCCGACGTGAGAGCGTCCACGATCGCTTTCGGCGAGCGCGCGCGCAGCGCCTCGCGCCCCGGTGCCCGCGGATCGCTCTCGTCGTGGCAGCTGCTGCACGCGGCGGCGAACAGCGCCGCGCCGTCCGGCGGCGGGACAGTCTGGCCCATGAGAGGAGCCAGGACCGCAACGGCAATCACGCAGACGACGGTGCGAGGGAGCGGAGCGGGGCGCCGGGGTCCCCGCGAGCGACCGAGCCGGGGTGTGGGGCGGAGCCCCACATAGGATGGACGCACTGTGAATCTGGTGATTTGATGATCTGATGACCGGGTGATTGTCTGCGCAATCGTGCAATCAATCACCAGCTCACCAGATTACCAAATCAACCAGATGTTTTTGAGTCTCCAGCAGTGTCTCCGCAAGCGGCGTGCGGCCGTGAGGACGGGCGTCGCGCTCACGACAAGGCCGCCGGCGCTCAACCCGATGACGACCACGTCCCAGAGCGGGCGCCAGCCATAGAGGAAGGGGAAGTCGAGACTGTGCAGCCCGTGATACAGCCAGCGGTTCACACGCGTGAGCCGCTCCTCGCTGTGGGCGATCGTTCCGCGCCGCGGATCCAGATACAGCCACGTCCGCCGCGCATCGTCGAAGCGCACACGCAGAACCGGCAGCCGGAGCGCTTGCGCACGGTCGTAGTAGTACGAGTCGTATTCGTTCAACCACGCCGCGTCGTGTATGGGAATGCCGGGCATGGCCGCGCGTGCCGAGGCGAGCATCAGGTCGCCGGCGAAGAATTCGAAGGCGCCGCGCTCCGGCGCATCCAGCGAGACGAGCTTCGACGCGGACGCCAGAAATCGTTCGCCGCGGAACGCGATGATCTCGAGCTCTTTCAGCGGCGCGACTGTCGATCCCGCGAGCAGCCGCGCCGCCACCGCCAGGCGTTCTGCCGTCACATCATCGAGTCGCAGACCGCCGCCGGCAGCCGCCCTGCGCTGAACGTGTGTCGGCTCGGTCGACGGGTGCCAGTCCCACGGATTCATCGAGAGGAGGCCGCTGAATATCCAGGTAAACGTCGCCGCGCCGAAGATGAGACCGGCGTAGTGATGCCAGCGCATCAGGCCCGCATAGGGCGTGTGCGAGTACTCGCGCTTGATGCGGTATTTCCGGAATGCCGACACTCGCCAGATTCCCCAGACGATACCCGACAGGCAGAGCACACAGCCGGCGAGCGACAGCCAGATGATCGTCTGCGTCCAGAGCGGCCCGTGACGACGAAGTGGTGTGAAATAGATCCAGTGCGGGATCGCGCCCGCATAGGCCCATCGGCGGGCGCGCGCGTCTGTTTTCAGGACCACTTCGCCGGTCCGCTGAGAGATGTAGAGCGCTGTGCGCGCCGCGTCGCCGAGCGCGATCAGGTGCAGCGGCAGGGACCGGCGCGGCTCGCCGCTGAGCGTCCATTGATCGGGATCGGTGAGAAGCGACCGGTATCGAAGCGTGGCGGCATGCTCGGGAACGAACCGGCGCGCGATCGCGCACGCTTGGTCGGCGTCGATGCCATCCGGCGTTTCGCCGTCGTCCGCATAGACGAGGCGCTGTCGCGCTGCGGCAGTGACCAGGCGATACACCGGCCGACCCGCCAGCATGTTGAGGCGTACCCGCTCGATGTCAGGCCCGACCAGCTGGCCGATCGACAGGCGTGCCCGCGACAGATCGAGCGGCTCCAGGCGTGCGAGCCGCTCGGCCGCCGCCAGCTCCGGCATCCGCACGTACATCATCACGATGCCCGACGCGAACCAGGCGACGAACAGCAGGCAGCCGCAAATGCCCAGCCAACGGTGCGTGTAGATGAGGATGCGGCGCATGCTCACTTGTGAGTTTTGAGTTCTGAGAGCCTGCGAAAACAATCCGCTGGCAACCTCCTGTAGCGCAGGCCTTCAGGCCTGCATCACGGCCGCCGGAGCAGCCCTGAAGGGCTGCGCGACACGTGATTCTTCACAGCCTCTGAGTGTCGGGCGGAGCTCAAGGCCCGCACGCGATCTCAGGAGCTATGATCAGTCGATGCGCCGGTCGTTGACACTCCTCAGCGTGCTCGTCGCGCTCAGCTCGCGCGGCTTTCGCGCGGAAGACTGGCCCCAGTTCCGGGGACCAACCGGTCAGGGACAGTCTACCGAACGCGGCGTGCCGGTTGAATGGAGCGAGTCGCACAATGTGCGATGGAAGACGCCGGTCCCCGGACGGGGCTGGTCGTCGCCGGTGGTCGCCGCCGGGCGGGTCTGGCTGACAACAGCGATCAAAGATGGGACCGGCTCGTCCCTCCGGGCGCTCGCGTTCGACATCGAAAACGGCCGCGCGGTGGTGAACGTCGAAGTATTTCACACCCGCACCCGCGAACTGCTCAACGCGAAGAACAGCCATGCGTCACCGACGCCGATCGTCGACGGGGATCGCGTGTTCGTGCATTTCGGCGCGGAGGGCACCGCCGCGCTCACCACCGCCGGCGAAATCGTCTGGAAAATGCGACTGCCGTACCAGTCCCAGCACGGCAACGGTGGTTCGCCGGTGCTTTATCGAGACCTGTTGATCGTCAGCTGTGACGGCAGCGACGAGGCCTTTGTGGCCGCGCTCGACCGCCTGACCGGGAAGGTGCGCTGGAAGACACCGCGGCGCCAGCCGTTCGATCAGGCGTATTCGACGCCGCTGGTCATCCGTGTCGGCGAGCGCGATCAGATCGTGAGCGCCGGCGCCTTCCGCGCCGCAGCGTACGATCCCGAGACCGGCCGGGAGATCTGGCGCGTGGCGTACGGTGAGGGGTTTTCGAATGTGCCGCGCCCGGTGTACGGTCACGGCCTGGTCTACATCGCCACCGGTTTCCAGCAGCCCTCGCTGCTCGCGGTGCGCGCGGACGGCACCGGCGACGTGACGCGCTCGCACGTCGTCTGGACCCTGCGGCGGGGCGCGCCGCTCACGCCTTCCCCGCTCCTCGCCGGCGACGAGCTTTATGTGGTCAATGACGGCGGCATCGCGACATGCCTCGATGCCGAGAGCGGGGCAACACGGTGGGTGCAGCGGCTCGGAGGCGGCGACTATTCGGCCTCGCCGGTACTCGTCGACGGGCGCCTCTATTTCCTGAGCGAGGGTGGTGTGGCGACGGTCGTCGCCGCCGGCCGAGAATTCCGCAGGCTCGCCACGAACACGCTCGACGGCGAGGCACTGGCATCTATGGCCGTATCGGCCGGATCGTTGTTCATCCGGACAGACAGCCATCTTTATCGGATCGCCAGACTAAATTAGACGGGAGTCTGCCCCGGACCCCGGTTCGGTGCTCGCGGGGGCCCTTCGCCCCGCTCCGCTCCCTCGCAGGCGCGCTGCGCGCGCCTAGCTCTCGACGGGGGGCGGCGCGAGCTGGTACGCCCCGTTCGCGTTCTGCGCAAGAAAACGCTCGCGCTCGAGCGTCGCCAGAATCGCGCTGGCGTGCTCGGAACGGAGGCCGAAGAGCCGTGCCACCTGCGGGACACTCACGATGAGCCCGGGCACTTCGAGGAACTCATTGCGCACACGGAGTGCATCCTGATCGATCGGATCACCGGGGACGATCATCGGCAGACCTCACAAGCAGCATGACCTCTCTCTGTCGCGGGGCCCTGGGATGCCAGCCATGATTGTCCGCCACGTAAGAAAAATGTCAAGGGCGTGAAACGGCTCAGCTCAACGAGCGCATATCCACCGTGGTCCAGGCCTTCAGGCCTACGTGGAGCGGACCTATAAGGTGAGCGGATCTGAAGGTCCGCACGACACCGAACCTCAGCTTTATTCGCGAGACGACTTGGGCTTCTGCAAGTAGGCCTTTGAAGCATCTTCGTCGCGGAGCGGGGTCACCTTGTCGGGATCGACGCGCACCATCAGATACGTAATGTGGTCGTCGATTTTAGTGAACCAGTGTCCGGTCCCGGCGGGAATGACGATGACATCACCGGGTTTGAGCTCGTGGGTCGCGCCGTTGCGAATCGACGCCGAATTGGTTCCAGGACCATTGAACAGGCGAACCGTTTCCAGGTCCGCCGGACGGCGTTTGCTGCCCACGAGATCAGGTCCCGTGACCAGCGTCGCGGAGCCGTCGATGACGTGGTAGACCTCACTGACAAAGTCGTGCTCGGCGACCGAATCCGGCGCCGGCGCCGAAAGCCTGCCGCGATGGACGACGCCGATGCCCACATGACTCTTGCCGATCTCGACATCACGAACCTGCTGATCGGTGAGCTTCTCGGCAATCGCTTTCTTCACATAGGCCTGAATCTCGTCGTTCGGAATATAGGTCGCCGGGCACATCCTGCAGGTCGGCTGCGGATCGCCCTGCGCGGTCAGGGCGGCAAATGAGCAGGCTGCGGCGAGCAACGCGAAGGCAATCGTTCTCATGCTGTCCTCCCAACCCCACCTGACCCGCCTGCCCCACCCGCCCTACCTGCCCCACCTGCCCATCTGATTACGGTTCGACCGCCAGAGGCTGGACCGAAACGGCTTCCGTCCGGGCATCGGCGGCGCGGAAGAACAGCGCAAAAAGCACGAGGACTGCGGCGGCGCCGGCCGAGGGAACGACCCAGATTTCCTTCCAGGCGTGTGATCCGGGCGCCTGCGCGAACGTATCGACAACGCGACCCGATGCCCACGATCCGATCAGCATGCCGACTCCGAGGGTGACGAACGCGATGAACCCCTGGGCCGCCGCCCGCAGGTCGCCGGGAGCCTTGCGATCCACGTAAATCTGCCCGGTCACGAAGAAAAAGTCGTAGCAGATGCCGTGGAGCAGAATACCTGCATACAACATCCACGCGAGCGAGCCGTTGTTTCCGTACGCAAAGAGCAGGTAGCGCGTCGTCCACGCAGCCATGCCGACGAGCAGCATGTACTTGACGCCGAGACGCCGGAAGAACCACGGCATGACGAGCAGAAAGAAGATCTCCGACATCTGCCCGAGCGTCATCTTGCCCGCCGCATTGGTCAGGTGCAGCTCATTGAGAAACGGGTTGGCGAACGCGTAGTAGAACTGCAGCGGAATGCAGACGAGAAAAGACCCGAGCACGAAGATCGCAAACGAGCGTTCACCGAGCAGCTTCAACGCGTCGAGTCCCAGCACGTCGTGCAGCGTCACGCGGCCGGTCTTCTGTGGAGGCGTGTGCGGCAGTGCGAGACAGAAGAAGCCGAGAACCACGGAGGCGGCGGCGCCGATGCGCAGCGGGATCGCCGTCCGCTCGAGAGCGAGCGTGCCGATGATCAACCCGGCCACGATCCAGCCGATCGTGCCGAGCACGCGAACCGGCGGGAATTCGTGGCCTGGATCGTCCATCTGCCGGAACGACAGCGAGTTGCTGAGCGCCAGCGTCGGCATGTAGCAGAGCGTGTAGACGAGCAGGATGGCGTAGAACGGACCGAACGTGGTCTGCGCCGAGGCGGCGAACATCATAACGGCGCCGACGAGGTGCAGCGCCGCGAGAATTCGCTCGGTCGCCAGGAACCGATCGGCGATCATGCCGACGAAAAAGGGCGAAATCATCGCGCCCACGGCCGTCGTGCCGAACGCCAGCCCGATCTGCTCGCCCGAAAAGTGGAGCGTCTCCCCCAGCCACGTGCCCATGGTCACGTACCACGTGCCCCACACGAAGTACTGGAGGAACATCAGGGTCGAGAGCTTCAGGCGGACTGTGGGATTCATGTCCACCACGCCTCCACCGGCGGTTCGGTGAGGACCACGCGCGACAGCAGATCGACGGCGGCCTTCAGCCCCTCATCGATCGAGGCCAGCGCATCCTCGTGCTCGATGCTGATCACGTAATCGTAGCCGGCAAGCCGAAGCGCCGAGACGATTCGCTTCCACTCGAGCTCGTCGTGGCCCCACCCGACGCTCCGGAACAGCCACGAACGCTCGGCCATTCGGCGGTAGGTCTTCGTATCGATGACGCCGTTCACGGCGACATTCTGCCGATCGAGGGCGACGTCCTTCGCATGCACGTGGAAAATCGCGTCGCCGAGCGCGCGGATCGCCGCGGGCACATCGACGCCCTGCCAGAACAGGTGGCTCGGGTCGAAGTTGATGCCGATGTTGGCGCCGGCCTCGGCGCGCAGGCGCAGCAGGCTTTCAACGTTGTAGACAATGAAGCCGGGATGCGCTTCGAGGGCGACTTTCACGCCATGATCGGCGGCGAACCGTCCGGTGTCGCGCCAGTACGGGATCGCCTTCTTCTCCCACTGCCACTCGAGCACGTCGAGAAACTCCGGCGGCCATGGCGTGGTCACCCAGTTGGGGTGCTGTGCTTCTTCCGAATCGCCGGGACATCCCGAAAAGGTGACAACGACCGGCACCTCGAGGCGCTTGGCGAGGCAGACCGTCTTCCGGAACACGTCATCGTACGCGTGCGCCGTCTTGCGATCGGGATGGAGCGGATTGCCGTGGCACGAGAGTGCGCTGATCGTCAGGCCGGCAGCCGCCAGCACCGCCCGGTACTCGTCGGCGCGATGCTGATCGTTAAGCAGCGCGTCAAGATCGAGGTGATTGCTCCCGGGCCAGCCGCCGGTGCCGAGCTCGAGCGCCTGCACGCGCCCAAGCGCCTTCACCTGCGCGAGCATTTCACGTGTCGACAGCTTCCCGAAGACAGGTGTGAACAGACCGAGCTTCATCGTTGTTCCTCGATGATCAGGGAGGAGGAGAACAGGACCGAAGAGTCCCGCCGGTTCGGGATCGGGCCTCTGCGTCCTCCGCGTCCTCCGTGGTGAATCTACGTCTTCGCTTCCATCACCGTGTCGACTTTCGTCCACACGCCACCGTGCCTGTGGCTCTCCAGAATGGCGTCGACGATTACCGCGGCGCGGTAGCCGTCCTCGAAGCTCGCATAGGCCGGGGGGCGGGCGTCGGAGGGCCGCTTGCCCGCGGCGATGAGACCGTACACGTCACGAAGCACGTTGCAGAAGGCGTCGGCCCAGGCTTCCTGATGGCCGCCGGGCAGGTGCGCGTAGGCCCGGGCGACCGGCAGCAGCAGCGAGGGATCCTTGGGCAGGATCGCGCTCGGCCCGTCGCGCCGTCCGATCCAGAGCTCGTTCTGGCGCTCCTGCAGCCAGCGCAGCGAGGCGCGGCGGCCGTTCACCTCGAACCAGAGGTCGTTCTTGTGCCCGGCGCACACCTGGCCGACCGACAGCGTTCCTTTCGCGCCGCCGTCGAAGCGGACGAGAACGGTCGCGAGATCCTCGCTGCGGATGGTGACCCGGACCCGGCCTTCATCGCCGCCTCGAGCGAAGGCTTCGGTCGACGTTGCCGGTTTCAAGCGCGTGGCGATCACCGTTGTGAGCTCGGCGAGCACCTCGACGATCCGCTGCCCGGTCACGTGCTGGACGAGATCGCACCAATGCGACCCGATGTCGGCAATCGCCGAGCTCGTGCCGCCTTTTTCCGGCTCGAGGCGCCAGGAAAAATCGGTCTCCTCGAGCAGCCAGTCCTGGAGATACTGGCCGTGCACGAAGTGGACGGGACCGATCTCGCCGGCCGCGATCATCTCGCGCGCCTGCTGGACGAGCGGATTACCGCGGTAATTGAAGGTGACCGCATGCACCACTCCGGCGCCGGCCGCGGCCTCGAGCAGACGCCGCGCCTCGGGCGCGGTCACCGCCAGCGGCTTGTCGGAGATCACATGCTTGCGGTGCGCCAGCGCCGCCATGATCACCGGCACGTGGAGGTAGTTCGGCGTCGTGTTGTGCACGACGTGCACGTCGGGATCGGCAATCAACGCTTCGTAGCTGCCGTAGGCCTTCGGCACACCGAGCGCGTCGGCTTTCCGGCGCGCCGACGCCTCGCTGCTGGCGGCAAGCGCCACGACGTCGACGAACCCGAGCCGCCGTACCGCATCGATGTGGTGCGCGCCGACGAAACCAGGACCGATGAGCCCCATGCCGATGCGAGTCATGCGAGCGCCTTCTTCATGAACTCATTGCACTTCCGTACTTCTTCAATCGGCGAGCCGGCGCCGCGATATTCGTACTCGATGTAGGCACGAATCGGCCATCGCTCTTTCTTCAGCAGCTGCAGCACCTCGCGGATTGGCGTGTCGCCCTCTCCCCACGGGGTGGCGTCGCCCTGGTTTTTGCGGCGGTCCTTGATGTGAAGATTGGTGATGTCGGCATGGTGCTCGCGGATGTACGACACCGCATCGAAGTTGCCGGCGGTGAAATGTCCGATATCGAGGTTGACCTTGAAGTACTTCGACATCTTCAGGGCCTTCGCGAAGCTCTCCGGCGTGGCGAACTCGTTCGGATCGTCGACCTTGGAATGCCCGTGCATCGCCACGATCATCCGGTGCTTCTCGGCAAACGGCTGGATCCGCTTCACCACGTCGAGCGTGGTCGACATCGTGAGGATCTCGGCTCCGAGCGCCTTCGCCATCTCGAACCCGCGGTCGATCTCCGGATCGGTAAAGCTCTGGCTGGCGCTGTAGTTGTAGCCGTAGACGGTAATGCCGGCGGCGTCGAACTTCTTCTTGACCGCGCGGAAATGATCGAGCGGGGTCTCGAGGCGCCATTTGCGCAGGTCCTCGCGCGCCTTCTGCGCGTCGGGGGACGAGCCGCCGCCTCGGCCGGAGTCGAACTTCGGCTCGACCTGCGGAGCGAAGAGCTCGCACTCGGTGAGGCCGCATTCGGTCATCGCCTTGACGACGGTGTCGACGGCGTCACCACCGGGTGTGCGCGGCAGGTCGCGGAAGCTGTAGGTCTGCACGCCGACGCGCACGCCGTTGACGGTCGCGTCGAACCCGGTCGTGTCCGGCTTGAGCCGGGCGAGGCCGGCGAGCGTCAACATTCCGAACTCACGGCGTGTATACATGTTCACCTCTTATAACCGGATCCGGGGGCTTCGCCCCGCAGACCCCCCACGCCTCCGCTCGCGGGGCCCCTCTTGCCCCGCTTCCGCCTCCGCTAAAGCTACGGCGGACGCGCCTGTGGCGCGCCTAAAGTCATTGCTGCAGCGCGAACGCGTACAACGTATCTCCAGCACCGACGACCACATATTGACGGCCGTCCAGCAGAAAGGTCTGCGGTCCGTTGCTTGTTGTCGCGCCAAGCCCGGCATGCCACAACGGTTTGCCGGTCGTCGGCTCGAAGGCCACGAAATTGCCGCCACCGTCGTTGCCAAACAGCAGTCCACCTGCCGTGCTGAGCAGCCCCATGGCGCCGCCAACGCTGCCGGCAGGCCCCATGGCCAGCGGATGCGACCATCGGACCTTGCCGGTCCGGTAGTCTATCGCCTTCAGCGCGCTGCCGACGTTCCCGACGCCGCGCTCGGCGGCGGCCCAGCCCTGCGGCCGCTCGTCGGTGTCGGTGAGATACATCACGCTGTAGCTCTGGCGAGTCGCCACGTAGAACAGGCCGGCCTCGGGGTTGAAGCTGGGAGGCGGCCAGTTCGTGGCGCCGCTCGTGTCCGGCGAAACGAGCGTCCCCGGGATATTCGCGTCCTTGGCCGGATTGCGGATCGGCTGGCCCTTCGCGTTGATTTCCCTTGTCCAGTTCAGCGAGTCGATCATCCTCGTTGTCAGGATGTGTTGCCCGTTCGTGCGATCGAGCAGGATGAAATGGCCGTTGCGGTTCGCCTGCGCGACGAGCTTGCGCGGCCGGCCGTCGAGGACGCCATCGATGAGCACCGGCGTCTGCGCAGCGTCCCAGTCGTGCGTGTCGTGCGGAGTGGCCTGGAAATACCACGCCATCTTCCCGGTATCCGGATTGAGCGCGACGATCGAGCACGTGTAGAGGTTGTCGCCCTCGCGGCTCGCGCCGGTCAGAACCGGGTTCGGATTGCCCGTCCCGACGTAATACAGGTTCAACTCGGGATCGTAGGTGCCGGGCAGCCACGGCATACCGCCGCCGTGGCTCATCGCGTACTCGTTCGGCCAGGTCGCCGCCTCCGGCTCGCCCGGCCGCGGCGCCGTGTTCCAGCGCCATACCAGCTGTCCATTCTCGGGATCGCGAGACTCGAGGTACCCGGGCACGTCGAGCGCATCACCACCGACGCCGATGAGAACGTGCCGGCCGATGATGATCGGCGCGTTGGTGGAGAAGTACTCGCGCTTCATGTTCGCGATCTCGTGGTGCCAGCGCTCCTTTCCCGTGGCGGCGTCGAGCGAGACGAAGTAATTGTCCGGCGTGAGGAAGTACAGCCAGCTGCCGTAGATGCCCACGCCGCGATTGCCGATATGGTCGCCGCCGCGCGTCTTCCACGCGAAGTGCCAGATTTCACGTCCCGTCCGTGCGTCCAGGGCCCACACGTGATCGGGAACGGAGAAGTACAGGACCCCGTTCAGCATCAACGGGGTGGACTTGATCGACGGCGTTCCCGCGATGGGCGGCGGCGTATCCGGCCCCTCGCCGCCCAGCAGGGCGCCGGCGCGCGACGTGTTCACGCGATAGACCCAGGCGAGCGTGAGATTCTTCACGTTCCCCGCGTTGATCTGCTTGAGCGTGCTGTAACGGCGCCCTGAATAGTCGCCGTGATAGGTCGGCCACGCATCGACCGCCGGCTTCGTCAGCAGTGCCGGATCGAGGATGGGCGTCTGGGCGGCCACCGCGATTGCGGCCAAACCGAGAGCGAACACGAGCGCAACGCCGCCGACACGATCCCTGGTGATCATTTCAGGCTCGCGAGATAAGCAGTCATGTTGTGCATGTCCTCGTCCGTCCACTTGCTCAGTTGATCGACGTGTCCCTGGAGCGGATCGGTCACGACGACCTTCGGCACCTCGCCGCCGCGGAGCCACGATCGCATTCGGCCGGTGCCCGGCTCGTACAGCGTCACGTCGAAATCGGTGAGCCGGACGAGTGCGCCGGCGGCGGTTTCTCCCGATGGCAGCGTGACCGCCACCTGCATCGCCGTCCGCTCCGTATACAACGGCGGCGGCGGTGGTCCGCCGGGACCGGCCGGTGGCCGCCCGCGCGGCAACAGCAGACGACCTTGCAGGACGACCGGATCGTATCGGGCCCCGACGCCTTTCAGATCGCCCGCGGGTGAATGACACGATGAGCAGCGCCCGGCGCCGTTGAAGTACGCCTCGCCTGCCCGCGGATCGCCGACCAGGATATTCAGGATCTTGTAGAGCCGGCGATTCGCGGCGAAGTGGATCGTCGAATGGAGGAAGGTCGCCAGATCGGAGACCTGCGCCGGCGTCAGCTCGAACCGCGGCATGCCGCGATCGGGCCGGCCGACCGCCAGGAATTCTCCCAGCTGCTTGCCGTTCTCGTCGCTCTGCACCAGCTCGGAGCGCGTCAGGTCGGGGCCGCTCGCGCCGCCGCGCGCAGTCGACCCGTGGCAGAACCCGCACTGCGACGCCAGCAGCTGCTGTCCGCGCTCTACCGCCGCAGGATCGAATCGGGGCTCGGGGGGTTGCTGCGCGCTGATGCTTGAGAAGGACACAAAGGCGACAAGGGACACAAAGGGAACTGCCCACACGATCCTTCCGAAGGTGAGCTTGTCCCTGTTCGACGTCGGCACTGGAACGCGTGAACGGCCGGCACCCCATGAGCTCAGACCGAGGGCCGTTGTCGGATGCTCAGGAAAGTGAGTCCCTCGTCGTTTCATATCAGGGCCGAACCTTTGTGTCCTTTGCACCCTTTGTGTCCTTCTCCAACGTCAGTACAACCCGAACGCATACAACATGTCCCCCGCGGCTATCAGCACGTGCTGGCGGCCATCGACCATATATGTTTCCGGCGCGTTCGTCACCTGTCCGATGCGGGTATTCCACAACACGTTGCCGTTGGCCGGATCGAAGGCGACGAAATTGCCCGACACATCGCCGCCGAACAGCAATTTCCCCGCCGTCGTCAACAGGCCCGGCGCGCCGCGGCCTGTGTTGACCGTGCGAAACCGGTGGCGCCACACCGTCTTTCCGGTCGCATAGTCGATGGCTGAGATGTAGCTGCCCGCCGAGCCGACGCCGATCTCGTCTTTCCCGCCCAGCCCCATCGCGCCGCGCGGATCCGTTTCGCTCAGGTAGTACATCGCGTAGGTTTCGGAGGTCGGAACGTAGAACAGCTTTGTATCCGGACTGTAGGCGGGCGGCGGCCAGTTGGTCGCGCCGCCGTTCGCCGCCGAGACCAGCGCACCGGCCACGTGATGGTCCTTCGCCGGCTCGCGAACCGGCTGTCCTTTTTCGTTCAGCCCCTTCGCCCAGTTCACGGTCTCGGAGAACTGGCTGGTCACGAGGTGCTCCCCCGTGCGGCGGTCGAGCGTGAAGTAATAGCCGTTGCGGCTCGCCGTCAGCACCATCTTGCGCGGACCGCTCCCGCGGAAGTCGCCGTCGACGAGCACCGGCGTCTGCGCCGAATCCCAGTCGTGGGTGTCATGCGGCGACGTCTGGTAGTACCACTCCATCTTTCCGGTGTCGACGTTCACCGCCACGATCGCACAGGTGAACAGGTTGTCCATCCCTTCGCCGCGTGGCTTCGAAGTGTAGGCCGGCGTCGGATTGCCGGTGCCGAAGATGTACAGATGCGTTTCCGGATCGTAGACGCCGGGCAGCCACGGGTGGCCGCCGCCGTGGCGCGCCGCGTCGAGACTCTTCCAGGTCTCGAGACCCGGATCTCCCGGGTTCATCGGGACGGTGTAGAACCGCCACTGCTGATCGCCGGTCTCCGGATCGAACGACATGAGATAGCCGGGCGAATCGAGATCGTTGCCGGTGCCGACGATGATGTGATTGCCGATCGCCATGGGGGCCGAGGTCATGAAATACTGCTGGCTGAACGGCGCCGCTTCCTTGTGCCAGCGCTCCTTTCCGGTCCTCGCGTCGAGCGACACGAAGTAATCATCGGGCGTCACGAAGTACAGATAATTGCCCCACATCGCCACGCCGCGATTGCCGATGTGCGTGCCGCCCTTCGTCTTCCAGAAGTAGTGCCACAGCTCGTGACCGTCGTGCGCATCGAGCGCCCAGACGTTGTCCGGGGCGGTGGCGTAGAGGATCCCGTTCACCATCAACACCGCACCTTTGATTGTCGTCGCGCCGCCGACGGTGATGTCCCCCTTCCCTTCACCGCCGACGATCGTTCGGACCGCCGCGGATCCGAGCCCGCTGCCCGGCCCCCCGCCGCCGGGCCCGCCCGTCAGCCGCGCCGACCAGACGAGCGTGAGGTTCTTCACGTTCGACTGGTTGATCTGCGTGAGCGCGCTGTAGCGCCGGCCGGTGTAATCGCCGGAATAGGAGGGCCAGGAATCGGCGAGCGGCTTCAAGAGCTCCGAGGGATCGAGGCCCTCGCCGACCGCGCCGGCCGTTGACACCGTCAGGCACGCCAGCAATCCGACGCGTACGAAGGACACCAGGACGTTGCGCCGGACTCGGTTTTGTGTCCCTGGTGTCCGCGGTGGGTCCAGAGGGTGAATCATGGTTGGCCCGGACGCTGTGGAGGATCGCACAACAGCCGTCATGCTCATTTCAACGTCGCCAGAAACGCGGTCACGTTGTGAATGTCCGCGTCGGTGTAGACGCGGAGCAGATCACGGTGCGGCTGCAACGGATCGCGGACCTCCACTTTCGGCGTGCCGCCGCTCGTTCGAAACGACCGGTGAGTGCCGTCAGCCGTTGTCAGCGAGACGATGAAGTCGTCGAGGCGATCGAGCGTGCCTTCAACCTTCTCGCCCGACGGCAATGTGACCGTGACCATGACCGGCGGCACGGTGACCGGCGGCGGACCGCCGCGGCCGCCGCCGCTGCCCGGCATCAGCCAGGACTGCTGCAGCAGCCGCTCATCCGTGATCCGGCTGGCCAGCCCGTGCAGATCGCCGGTCACCGAATGGCACGACGCGCAGCGGGCCTTGAAAATGGTCTCCCCAGCGCCGGCGTCGCCGACAAGGATGCTTGGCGGCTTGTTGCGCGATTCGTCATAGCCGGCTGCACGGAAGCTGTGGACGAATGCGGCGATATCGCTGATTTGATCGTCGGTCAACGTGAACTTCGGCATGCCGGGACGGCCGGCGCGCACGACCGGCGCGATCAATTCACCACGCTGGTCGTCGAGCACCGTCGAGGATCGCAGCAGGCTTGGACCGCCATCGCCGCCGCGCGTATCGGCACCGTGGCAGAACTGGCAGTTCACGCCATACAAGGACTTTCCGCGCTCGATCGCGGCGGGATCGCCGGTCGGCCGGTCCGGATACGCATTTCGCGGCGACGTGATCACGCCGCGCCCGCCCGGCGGCGGTTGCGCCGGCGCAGGCGGTTGTGCGTGCAGCGCTACCGTCAGGCCCGCCACGCCCGACGCCGCCGCGAAGCCCGCCAACACCCGCAGACCGCGTGAACCTGCTCCGGCCTTTTCTGTGAACCCACAGTTCATGCGGAATCCCTTGCAGTGTCCGAGCGGCCGTTCAGCGGTCGCGGCCGCCAATGCCTCTTACTTTAACCCGGCGGGCTGGTCGTGGTGATTTCGAGGCGACGCTCGAGCCTCGCGCGCGCGGGACGATCCGGAGACCGTCCGCGCAGGCAAAGCCGTTCATGTAATCGGTTGCAGAGGCTAGCAGAACTCGGCGCTCGCGACAACGGGTATCATGCGCCGACCGGTCCGCTGGTGAGTCCCGTCAGCCGCGACCGTCTGGCCGGAGCGATGGCGCGGTCGCGAAGACGGCGCGCGGAGCACGAGGCCATCGTCATGCACGGCGATTTTTCGATCGAGTCGGGCGCCGTCGCCGCCGCGCGTCTGCTCGGCCGCCGCGAGCGGCCGACCGCCATCTTCTCGTTCAACGACGAGATGGCGATGGGCGTCATCCAGACCGCACGGCGGCGGAACCTGCGGGTGCCCGACGGCGTGTCGCTGGTCGGCTTCGACGACATCCGCTTTGCCGGATGCGTCGATCCGCCCCTGACCTCGGGCGATTAAACCAGGAGAGGCAGGACGGGCGGGATAGGCAGGATGGGCCGGGACGGGCGCCCCTCTGCCTGTCCTGGCGTGTCCTGCCCTCCTGCTGCCCACTACAGCGATCAGTCAATTCGGCCGATAAACGAACCGTCATGACTCTGCCCAACCCTGTCGATGCTCCTGCTCTGGCCACCGAGCGGGTTTCGGATCTGGTTCAGAAGCTTGTGGCCGCCGCAACAGCCGAGGTCGACGCCGCCGCACAACGCACGCGGGCCCAGGCTCAGATCGAGATCAGTCAGCTTCATCGGACCATCGACCGGCTCAGGGACGAGTTACAGGCGGAGCGGAACAAGGTGACTTCCGCCGAGCGGGAGCTGACGCTCGAACGCGCGGGTGCGGCCCAACTCAAAGACGAGCTCGAGCGGGAACGCGCGGCAAAGGCGCGCTTTGCCGCGACGCTTGAAACGGTGCGGCTTCTGGTGACGGGCGGCGATCCCGATCAGCAGGATCCGGATCCGACGCCGCTTCCGTCGACCCACGTTGCCGAAGCCCACGACGAATTGAGCGCCACCCAGACCCCCGCGGACCGGGAAGACTCTGCGGAATTCCAGTCGGCCGACCTCACGATCCGGACGGCGAGTCGGGACGCGGGGCCACACGGCGAACACGCCGGATATCTGGCCCAGCTGCTCGGCCATCTCGAAGAGATTTACCGATCGGACCTCGAATCGGCCGAAGGCACTTCTGATGTGGTCGCCCGGTTGGCGGCGAACCTCGCGTACGCGCGCGATGCGTTCGCTCGCCGCCTTGAGTCGTCCGACGACGCCGACGTGACGCTATTCGATGGTCACGTCGCGCATCTGCTCGAGGCGCGATCCGGCACGCCATTCGGCCGGCATCTCGCCAAGGCCCTTCGATCAGTGTCGTCCGATCGCGGACTGCCGGCGGAGCTCCGCCAGGAAGCATCGTAGGCAACAATCGGTGTAGTGCGGGCCTTTGGGCCTGCTGTGTCCAGCGGACCTGACCACCTCCGCTAAAGCTACGGTGGCCCGCCGTAGCCGTGGCGAAGGCGGAAGGTCCGCACGACATCAGAAGCGATTTTCACAGGCTTCATCGAACCCCGAGCAGCACGTCCATCGTCAACTGGTCGAGCCGTTCGTAAGCGAGCCCGCGCTTCGCGAGCCGGGCGCGATCGAAGGTCGCCGCCAGCAGCGCGTCGCGATGGCGCGATGAATGCGGCGGCGGAACGGCGGCTTCAGCGGCGCCCGTGCCGCTGTTGATTTCGGTCAGCATCGCCCGGATGTCAGGATCGGCGTTCCACCGCTTCGCCTTTTCACGCAGGATGAGATACGTCCGCATGCAGCCGCGGGCGAAGTCTTTCACGCCCTCGACGTCTTCCGTCCGGTACGCGTGTGCATCGAAGTGGCGCGGTCCGGCATAGCCGACATCCTCCAGGAATTTCACCAGCCAGAAAGCTGCCTTGACATTCGCCGATCCGAACCGGAAATCCTGATCGTAGCGGCCGGGCATCTGGTCGTTGAGATCGATATGAAACAGCTTGCCGGCTTCCCAGGCCTGCGCCGCGGCATGCAACATGTTGAGCCCGGCCATCTGCTCGTGCG
Organism: Acidobacteriota bacterium; assembly: GCA_046726355.1. Taxonomy (GTDB): domain Bacteria; phylum Acidobacteriota; class Vicinamibacteria; order Vicinamibacterales; family CAVVIG01; genus QHWF01. Next base: position 40,200 of record JBKPAI010000061.1, read on the forward strand.
CCACTTCCGGATTCACGCCGACCATCTCGGGATGGTCGAGCGTCGCGATGAAGCCGAGGTAGGCGCCGGTCGTCGCCATGTAGATGTCGCCGCGCGGCTCATTGGGCTTGGCTTCGAGCGCGAACCTGAACCCGTAGTTCCGATCAATCGAGTATTCACAAAGGTGGTTGACGGCTTCGCGGAGCCGCATGATCGCGACGTCCGGCCGCCGGCAGGCGTCGGTTTCCGAACCCTCCCGTCCGCCCCACAGCACGAAGATTTTCGCCCCGAGCTCGGCCCCGAGATCCATCGCTCTCATCGTCTTCTGCAGCGCGTAAGCGCGAACGCCGGGATCGTTGGCCGTGAACGCGCCGTCGCGGAATACGGGGTCATAAAACAGGTTGACCGTCGCCATCGGCACCACGATGCCGTGGCGCGCGCACGCGGCGGCAAACTCGCGCACGATCCGGTCGCGTTCGGAGGGTGTGGCATCGATCGGCACCAGATCGTTGTCGTGGAGGTTGACTCCCCACGCGCCAACTTCGGCGAGCATGGCCACGGCATCGACGGGCGGCAGCGGATCGCGGACGGCATCGCCGAACGGATCGCGCCCGCGATTGCCGACCGTCCACAACCCGAACGAGAACTTGTCCTCAGGGCGCGGTGCGTAGGGGTCAGGCATAGGTTTTCAGTTGTGAGTTTGAGTCTTGAGTTCTGAGAGCTTGTGAAAAAATCAGCTCCAGATCAAACCACAAAGACCACAAAGGCCACAAACAAAGCCATCTCCCTGTGATCTTTGTGAGCCTTGTGGTTCGCAAGGCGCCCAAACGCGTGAATGTTTCACGCTCTCTGAGTTTGAGTCTGAGTCCCGGGTTTCGATTCTTGCCAGCGACATCGTCCTCCACGCACCGACAAGGATATGATCGTCGGCAGGGCGATGCTAGCTTCGAAACCTGCCGCAGGCTCGGTCGGCACGGTCGATACACAGTTCGTCGATCTTCCGCGACCGCTTCTGCTCGACTGTGGACGCGAGCTGCATCCGATACGCATTGCCTACGAGACCTACGGCACGCTCTCGCCGGCACGTGACAACGTGATCCTCGTCTGCCACGCGCTGAGCGGCGACGCGCATGCCGCTGGTCTTGCAAAGACGCCCGCCGCCGAGAGCACCAGAGACGGGTTCCGTGCGGAGGAGCGCGACGCCGGAGTCGGCCGCGGCCTGGGGTGGTGGGACGGCATGATCGGCCCGGGCAAGGCGTTCGACACGGACCGCTTCTTCGTGGTCAGCTCGAATCTCCTCGGTGGGTGCCGCGGGACCACCGGGCCCTCGTCCACGAACCCGGCCACCGGCCGGCCCTACGGATCCGACTTTCCGGTCATCACGGTTGCGGACATGGTGCGGGCCGAGCGGGCACTCTTGCACGAGCTCGGGATCACTCGACTGGCCGCGGTAGCCGGCGGCTCGCTGGGCGGCATGCAGGCGCTCGAGTGGGCCGTTCAATACGGCCGTGAGGTTGACGCGATTATTCCTATCGCGAGCACGCACGCGCTCCAGCCGCAGGGCGTGGCGTGGAATGCCATCGCGCGCAACGCCATCACCGCTGATCCGGACTGGCAGGGCGGCCATTACTACGGCACGGGACGCGCGCCGGTGGCGGGGATGGGTGTCGCCCGCATGCTCGGACACATCACGTATCTCTCGGCCGGGTCGCTCAAGGACAAATTCGGAAGGCGCCTGCGCTTCTCCGAGGATATTCGCTACCGCCTGACCGACCCCGAGTTCGAAATCGAGAGTTATCTTCGTCACCAGGCGGACACGTTCGTGAAGCGCTTCGACGCCAATACCTATCTCTACATGTCCCGGGCTCTGTCGTATTTCGACCTCGGCCGCCAGTACGGCGGCGGCCAGCTCACGCGCGCCGTCTGTAACATATCGGCCAGAACACTGCTCATTGCCTTCAGCTCCGACTGGCTCTACCCGCCGTCGGATTCCGAAGAGCTGGCGGAAGCGCTCGAAGCGGCCGGCAAGGAGGTGGAGCTCCATGTCATCGAAGCGCCGTACGGACACGACTGCTTCCTGCTGGAGGAGGCGCGCCAGACTCCGATGATTCAGCGGTTCCTTGCGCGATAGAGCTACCACTGAGGACGCGGGGGTTCATCCTGGCCGTTGGCCTCCGAGGGAGTCGAGGGACGAGGGGGGAAGGCGAACAGGATTTGTCCTCCTGTCCTCCGCGTCCTCCGTGGTGAGAATGTCTTTGATTGAGCGCGCTGATTGGAGACCGCATCCATGGAAGAATCGCGTCGCTTCGGCTTTGAGACCCGTCAAGTGCATGCCGGCCAGCGGCCGGACCCGAACACCGGCGCACGCGCCGTGCCGATCTTTCAGACGACGAGTTACGTGTTCGAAGATCCTGAGTCGGCGGCGGCGTACTTCAATCTTCAGGAGTACGGCAACACCTACTCGCGCATCATGAACCCGACCGTTGCCGTGTTCGAGGAGCGCATGGCGAGCCTCGAAGGCGGATGCGGCGCCGTCGCGTTCGCCAGCGGGATCGCGGCGCAGGCGGCGGCACTGTTCACGCTCCTGTCGCCGGGCGATCACGTCGTGTCTTCATCGGCGCTGTACGGCGGGACCGTCAATCAGCTGAAGCACTTCCTCCGCAAGATGTCCGTCGAACTGACGTGGGTCGATCCCGACGATCCCAGCGCCTGGCGGGCCGCTGTCCGGAAGAACACCAAGCTTTTTTTCGGCGAAACCATCGGGAACCCCGGCGGCAACGTGCTCGATATCGAAGCGATCGCCGCTATCGCCCACGACCACGACCTCCCGCTGATCGTGGACAATACGTTCGCCACGCCGTTTCTGTGCCGTCCGATCGAGTCGGGGGCGGACATCGTCGTGCACTCGGCGACGAAGTTCATCGGCGGCCACGGCACGAGCATCGGCGGCGTGGTCGTCGACTCCGGGCAGTTCAACTGGTCGAACGGCCGCTTTCCCGTTGTCGCCGAACCGTCACCGGCCTATCACGGGCTCCAGTTCCATGAAACGTTCGGCACCTACGGCTATCTGATGAAGCTGCGCGCCGAAACGCTGCGCGATCTCGGCGCGTGCATGAGCCCGTTCAACGCGTTCCTCTTCCTGCAGGGACTCGAGACGCTGTCGCTGCGGATGGCGCGTCACGTCGAGAATGCCGCCGCGGTCGCCAATTATCTCGACTCGCACGAGCTCGCCTCGAACGTGACCTACCCCGGCCTGAGCACAAGCCGCTATCGGCCGCTCGTCGACAAGTATCTGCCGCGGGGCGCGGGTGCCGTATTCTCCTTCGACTGCCGCGGCGGCCGCGCCGCGGGACAGGATTTCATTCGCGGTGTCATCCTGTGGTCGCACCTCGCGAATGTCGGCGATTCCAAGAGCCTCATCATCCACCCGGCGAGCACGACCCATCGGCAGCTCGACGAGCAGGAGCTCCGCGCCGCCGGTGTCGGCCCCGGGACGATCCGGCTCTCCGTCGGCATCGAAGCGGTCGACGATTTGATCTGGGATCTCGAGCAGGGCTTCGCACGGGTGGGCGCATCGGCAACGCGGGAATTGGCGTCGTTATGAGACCGCCGTTCGATCTGAGCCGCTATCAGGATCCGTTGACGATCCAGCGGGTGATCCACAACGCGAAGACGATCGCGATCGTGGGGCTCTCGAAGAATCAGCTGCGCGCGAGCTATTTCGTCGGGTACTATCTCCGGCGGCACGGCTACCGCGTCATTCCGATCAACCCCCGCGAAACGGACGTCTTCGGGGAGAAGAGCTTCAACAGTCTGACCGACGTCCCGGTTCCAGTCGACATCGTCAACGTCTTTCGCGCGCCGGAGGCGCTGCCCGGAGTCGCCAGGGAGGCCGTGGCGATCGGCGCCACGAATCTCTGGTGTCAGTTCACGGTCATCAATGAGGAAGGCGGGCGGATCGCGGAGGCCGGCGGCCTTTCGGTCGTCATGGATCGGTGTATCAAGGTCGAGCACGCGCGTTATCTGGGACGGATGCACTGGCTCGGCTTCAACACGCAGCGCATCACGTCGGTGCGCGGAGGTCTTCAATAGTCGTTGGTCGTTAGTCGTTGGTCCGCTCAGTCGATGCTGTCGGCAGGTAACTGAAAACCCGACGTTCAACGCAGAACCCGCCTGAGACTGAGAAACCCTCGCCAAGACTCTGCGGTTTCTGGGCGTTCTGCGTTTTCGTGCCTTTCAGCTTGCTGTTAGTTTAGGTCCTGGCTGCATCTGAAATGCCGCTCACACCGCGTCCGGCGACTTGCCGCAGCGCCGGGTAGATGCGCCGATATTCCTCATACCGGTCGTTCAACACGGCGAGGGCCTCTGCCTGCGGCGAGACGACGTCGGCGGGACGAACGACCGCTTCGCAGGCGGCGTCGACGCTCGTCCAGACACCCGCCCCGACGCCCGCCAGGAGCGCGGCGCCGTACGCGGCGCCTTCATCGGCGGCGACGGTCTGAACGGCCGCGCCGTACACGTCGGCCTGAATCTGCCGCCACAACGCCGACCGCGCGCCGCCGCCGCCGAGCACGATTCGCTCGACCGGCACCGCAAGCTCGGAAAAGATCGTAAACGTGTCGCGAAGACTGAAGGCGACACCTTCCATCACCGCGCGCACGATATGACCGCGCGAGTGGCTCGCGGCAAGGCCGAGCAATGCCGCGCGCACATTCGGATCGCAGTGCGGCGTGCGCTCTCCCATCAGATAGGGCGCCCACAAGACGCCATCGGCGCCGGCTGGAATGTCTGCCGCTTCGGCCGTCAGCTGTTCGTAGGTCAGATAGGTCGGGTAGGGCTGGTCGGTCGAGTCTGGCCGGTGCGTCGCCTGGGTGTGGCTCTCCACCCGACCCACCTGACCCACACGACCAGTTTGATCGCGCAGCCAGCGCAGTGACAGACCCGCGGCCTGCGTCACGCCCATCACGTGCCAGCGCCCGGGCACGGCGTGACAGAACGTGTGCAGCCGGCCTTTCGGATCGGTCGCCGGCCTGTCGGTGGCCGCGAACACGACCCCGGACGTGCCGATGGTGACGCTGACGGCCCCTGGCCGCGTGATCCCCATGCCGATCGCGCCAGCCGCCTGATCCCCGGCGCCTGCGACGATCGGCGTTCCTTCGGGGAGCCCGGTGGCGGCGGCAGCCGCACTGGACACACGGGCACAGATGTCGGGCGATTCGAAAACATTCGGCAGCAGGCCGGCATCAATCGACGCCTGATCCAGCACGGCGGGCGACCACTGACGCCGCGCGACGTCGAGCATCAGCGTCCCCGACGCGTCGGCAACATCCGTGGCATATTCGCCGCTCAGCCGGAAGCGCACGTAATCCTTCGGCAGCAGCACGCGGCGCACGCGCGTCCACAGCGCCGGCTCGTGCGATCGGACCCAGAGCAATTTCGTCAGGGTGAAGTTCGTCAGCGCGGGATTCGCCGTCAGCTCAATCAGCCGGCTCGCGCCGATCGTCGCCTCGAGCCATGCGCACTCCTGCTCGGTGCGCTGATCGCACCAGATGATCGCGGGCCTGATCACCTCGCCGGCCGGATCGAGCAGCACGGCGCCGTGCATCTGCCCGGAAAGGCCGATCCCGCGAATCGCGCTGGCCTTCACTCCGCCGGCGGCGAGCACGCGGCGGACTGCCTCCACCGAGGCGCGCCACCAGTCGACCGGATCCTGCTCCGCCCACCCGGTGCGCGGCGACCGGAAGGGCGCGTGATCCGCCGATGCCGCGGCCACGAGACGTCCGGACTCGTCGATCACGAGCGCGCGTGAGCCGCCGGTGCCGACATCGATGCCGAGAAGGGACATAGAAGGCAATCTGGTGATGTGATGATCTAATGATTTGGTGATTGATCGAGTCGATCTGTCAATCAATCACCCGATCACCAGCTCACCCGATCACTAGCCGTGCTTGCACGCGCTTGAATGAGTACGAAGCTGTCAGGCTTGCCGTGCAGGCACGGCTTAGGCGCGCGCCAGCGCGCCCGCCGGAGCGGAGCGGGGCACTCGGGGTCCCCGCGAGCGACGGCGTTGGGGGGTCCGGCGGGGCGAAGCCCCCCGGTCTGGATAACGTCACACGGCCTGTGGCGGCCCATTCCGTGCCGCGCTGAAGCGTGACGACAAAATCTTTGGAGCTCATGGCCACGACGTCATGCCCTTCCGTCGTGTGAAAGACTCGTCCCTTCCCATACGTGATGGCCATCAGAATCGGCTCGTCGCGATGGGTCTGATCCGAATACGCCGTCGCCAGAATCGTCAGGTTCTTGCCGGGCCCGCGGAGCCGCGCGTACAGCTCGTCGGTATCGTGCGTCCATTTCGGCGGGAGGCCGCGTGTGATCGGATGCGCGGGGTCGCGGACGACCACTTCGAACGGCGCCCGCGGACCGTGGCTGCCCGCAGGGCCGGGCGTTTCGTCTTTCATCACGGCATTGTCCTTGTAGTACCAGTAGGGGCCCGCCTGCTCGTCGCGATTGCCCCAGCCGCCCACGCCGATCATCTCGTTGAATTCAGGCCACTTCGCGAAGGCATTGTCCGCGGCGTGCACCGATACCACGCCGCCGCCTTCGGACACGTAGCGCTGGAAGGCCGCTCGCGTTTGCGGGAGCCACAACGGCGCATCGCCGGTGATGCCGGTGTTGTAGTTCAGGACGATGACGTCGTACTGCTTCCAAACGGGCTTGAACGTCTCGAGATCGGCGTTGTCGACAGTGACCCGGGTGGTTTTGAAGATTCCCGCCTCGTCGAGCACCTTCTGAATAACCGGGGACGTCGCCTTCCAGTCGTGGTTGTTTGCGCCGTCGAGCAGCATGACCCGAACCGGTGCCGCAGCTTTCGGAGCCAGCGACCCCGTCAGCGCGGCAAGGCCGAATACGGCAATCCAGTTTTTCATTCGAGGCAATCTCCCTTTCCAGGAATCATGGTGACGACCCCAGACGACGCGGAGGTTCAATCCTGCCCTTCGGTCAGTAAGCCGACAGGATTTTACCTGTGTCCGCCGTAACGGGGCTAAAACTCCGCTCGCAGCCGGACCAGAAACCGGCGCGGCGCGCCGAGCGCCGTCCCCGAGAACAACCCGGCGAAATTGATCACGTTGAGCCGGTTGAACACATTAATCGCATCGACCTGCATGGCAACCCTCTGCCGGTGCCCTTGCCGCAACGTCGTGCCTGCCGTCACATTCACCGAGACCGTGGGGCGCACACGACCGCGTTGGAAGTCGACCTTGTCCAGAATCCGTCGGCCGTATGCCTCGAGGAGATCATCCGCGGTCTCTTCCAGCGCGGTCGGCAGCCCGCTGCCGAACGACGCGCCGGCGGCGACCCACGCATGCCGCTGCAGCTCGTACCGCCATCGGGTGCTGATGGTGTGGCGCTGATCCTGCGTGATCGGAAACGTCTCCGTTTCGCTCGAGACACTACCACCGGCGGCGGGGAGAAACAAACCACCCGTGATCGGCGGTTCCGCGTTGCCCTTCAGCAGCGAATAACTGAACGAGCCCGAGCCGTGGCGCCAGTGCGGGACGGTGACGCGCGCCTCAGCGCCGTTGATCGTCGCGCCATGAAACGAGACGGGAAACCCGATCCCCGTATTCAGCAGCAGCTCGTCGTCGGCATAGTTGGTGAACGTGCGGCGATAGACGTTCACGTCGGCGCGGACCGTTCCGGCAAGCGCCCGCGTGACGCCGGCTTCGAGAAAGTGCCCGCGTGACGGCGGGACCGGCACTCGAACGGTGCCTCGACCAAAGTCGCCGAGATCCGGCGAGCTCGACACGAGCAGGTTCTCGAACGCCGGCGTCTGGAACACGCGATCGTAGGAGCCGCGCACGATCAGCCCCGCCGCCGACCAGTTGTAGGCGCCGCCAAGCCGCGGACTCCAAGCCTGGTCGTGGACGAGGACCGCGTATCGATCCCAGCGCACGCCCGTCGCGATGGTCCATGCCGCCGCGCGGATGAGATCCTGGATGAACACGGCGTGCTCACGATCCGCCGCGCGGCCGTCGAATTCGATCAAGTCCGGCGTCGCCGCAGGGAATCGCGATCGATCGGTGAGACGGCCGCTGAACGCTTCGCGGATGGTGGCGACATCAGCCTCACCGCCGGCCTTCAAATCGTGCCGGCCGTACTCCAGCGACACCGTGGCCTTGACATAGCGCTCACGGTAGCCGCGATCCTGGGCTGCGACGATCGGAGTTGATGCCGAATTCGAGTCGAGCCCGGCGGAGATGGTGCGGACGAGACCACGGACGTCGGTAACCGTCCTCGATGCCACGTGCTGGTAGGACAACTGCCCGGCCGATTCGGTGTTGCGGCGCTCCTGGCGTTGACCAGCGAGCTGCTGCACTCGTTCATTGGGAACGAGGAAGCGCGTGCGTCCGCGACGGACGGTTCCGCCCAGGCGATCACGGTCGCCGACGGCGAGATCGCCGCCGCCGAACGCGGCCCATGTGCTCCCCTCGTTGTTGTAGTTCGCAGTGACGGGAGGATCAAGGAACCGATCCGTACGGCCCCAGTCGCCGCCGCCGCTGATACCGAGACGGCCGGAACGGATGCCGGCCGCCGCCGATCCGCCGAGCGTTCGATCCGAGCCGCCGTACACGGTGCCGCCTCCGCGCATTCCCGGCTCACTGACCGCTTTGGTGACAACGTCGACGACGCCGCCAAGCTTGCGCCCGTATTCGGCCGGATAACTGGCCGTCATCACCCGCAGGGCCTGCACCGTGTCAACGTCGAAATCGGAGATGAAAGCAGGCGACCGATTGTCGGTAAACGGGATGCCATCGATCAGATATTGCGTCTGATACTCTGATCCGCGCGGGTGCAGGATCCCGTTCGCCTCGAGCAGCCACCCCGGCTGGGTGCTCACCAGATCCAGCATCGAGCGCCCCGGAAGTGGCGTCAGCCGGTGAGCAATCGTCTCCTCGCCGACCCGTGCAATCATCGCCGTCTGCCGCGGGTCGACGAGCGTGTCGGCGCCGCTGACAGTGACCGCCACCTGCACGGCGGCCGGGCTGAGGACGATGCGAACGTCGCGCGGGAGGGCGGAACGGACCTCCACTCGTTCCGTCCGCGCCGTAAAGCCCGGGTGCCGCACGTGCAGCTGATAGACGCCGTCGGGGAGGCGTGAGACGACCACGTGCCCGCTCGAATCGGTGTCGACCTGCTCGTGCAGTTGATTGGACTCGCTGGTGAGCTCGACCCTTGTGGCAATCGGCAGCCCGGCGGTGTCACTGACGGTCACCCGGATTTCGCCTGTCGCCCCCTGAGCCAGAAGGCCGGCGGCCAGACCGACGACGAGCAGGGCAACCACTGAGACTCTGATGATTGGATGACTTCGTGAACCGGTGACGGATTGCGGAAATGGCGTGACGGATTGTATTGCGCGCTCATGGCGCCACGGCATCGCCCACCAGGTCAATTCAATCACCCAATCGACCAACTAGATCCGGGGTTCTTCGCCCCCGCGGGCCCGCACGCCGTCGCTCGCGGGGGCCCACTGCCCCGCTTCCGCCTCCGCTAACGCTACGGCGGACGCGCCTGTGGCGCGCCTAGCAATCACCAGATTACCCAATCTTTAGATGTAGTACTCTTTCTCAAGTATGCAGGTCATTCGTCAGCCAAAAGTCTACGACGTCTGTATTGTGGGCTCCGGCGCCGGCGGGGGCATGGCCGCGAAGGTGCTGTGCGAAGCGGGTGCCGACGTCGTCATGCTCGAGGCGGGCCCGATGTGGGACACCGAGAAGGACTCGAAGATGTCCGCCTGGGCATACGATTCGCCGCGGCGCGGCGCCTCGACCCCGGAGAAGCCGTTCGGCGAGTTCGACGGCTGTCTGGGCGGCTGGGAGATTGAGGGGGAGCCCTACACACAGGGACCGGGAACCACGTTCGACTGGTTCCGCGCGCGCATGCTCGGCGGCCGGACCAATCACTGGGGGCGGATCTCGCTCCGCTTCGGCCCCGACGACTTCAGACGCCGCAGCATCGACGGCCTGGGCGACGACTGGCCAATCAGCTATGACGACCTGAAGCCGTATTACGACAAGCTCGATCGTCTGGTCGGCATCTTCGGATCGGTTGAGAACCTGCCGAACGACCCCGATGGCATCTTCCTTCCGCCCCCGCGCCCGCGATGCCACGAGCTGCTGATCAAGCAGGCGGCCGACCGCCTCAACATCACCTGCATTCCGTCGCGCCTCTCGATCCTCACCAAACCCCTCAACGGCCGCGCGGCGTGCCACTATTGCGGCCAGTGCGGCCGCGGGTGTTCGACGCACTCGAACTTCTCATCGCCGTCGGTGCTGCTGCCCCCGGCTCTTTCGACGGGCCGGCTGCGGATCATTGCCAATGCGATGGCGCGTGAAGTGACGACTGACGAGAACGGCATGGCGACCGGCGTGTCGTACGTGAATCGAAGCGACCGCCGCGACAATGCCGTGCGCGCGCGGATTGTCGTTCTCGCCGCGAGCGCGTGCGAGTCGGCGCGGATCCTGCTCAACTCGAAGTCTGCGCGGTCTCCCAACGGCCTTGCCAACTCGAGCGGCGTCGTCGGCAAGTACCTGACCGACTCGACCGGGCTGTCGGTCTCGGGGTACATCCCGAAGCTGGCGGACGGTGTGCCGCACAACGAGGACGGCGTCGGCGGCATGCACCTGTACATGCCGTGGTGGCTGGACAACAAGAAGCTCGACTTCCCGCGCGGCTATCACATCGAGCTCGGTGGCGGCCGGCGCAGCGCACCGTCGTTCGGCATCCTGAGCGGCATTCAGCGTTTCAACGGCAAGGGCGGGTACGGCAAACAGCTGAAAGATGATTACCGGAAGTACTACGGATCCACCGTGGGCTTTGCCGGGCGCGGCGAAATGGTGCCGAACGATCAGACCTACTGCGAGCTCGATCCCTCGGTCGTCGACACCTACGGCATCCCGGTCTTGCGCTTTCACTTCCGTTTCACTGAGCACGAATACCTTCAGGCGAAGCACATGCAGGAAACGTTTCGCGAGATCATTCACGAGCTCGGCGGCACTCCGCTGTCGCGGATGCCCTCGCCCGAAGAAGGCTACGGACTCGAGAACGGCGGGCGGATCATTCACGAGGTCGGGACAACGCGGATGGGCAACGATCCGCACACGTCGGTTGTCAATCAATTCTGCCAGGCGCACGACGTGAAGAACCTGTTCGTCGCCGACGGCGGGCCGTTTGTCTCGAACGCCGACAAGAACTGCACCTGGACGATTCTGGCGCTGGCGATGCGGACCGCGGAGCATATCGCGGAAAGAAGGAATCAGCTGTCGTTGTGACACAGGGATTGCAGAGTGCGGACTATGACCAAGATCTCCCGTAGAGCGGCGCTTCGGGCGTTCGGCAGTGCACCCGTGGCGGCGGCGATGGCGTGGACGCCGGCGGAAGCCGCGCACGCGTATGCGCAGGCGCAGCGGGCGCGGGCGGCGGCGGACCGGCAGTCGCGGCCCTACAAGCCGAAGTTCTTCACGGCGCACGAATATGCCACCGTCGCCATCCTCGTGGATGTGATCATTCCGAAGGACGACCGATCCGGCAGCGCGACGGACGCCGGCGTGCCCGAGTTCATGGACTTCATGATGATCGATCAGCCGCGGCGCCAGGTCGCGATGCGTGGCGGGCTCGCCCTCATCGATCGCATGTGCGAGGAGCAGTTCGGCCGGCGGTTCGTGGCGTGCTTGGACGGCCAGCGGCGCGAGCTCCTCGACCAGATCGCGTACACGAACGACGTGCCGGCATCGCGGACCCAGGCGGTCGCGTTCTTCAATGCCTTCCGCGATCTCACGGCCAGTGGTTTCTGGACGACGAAAATGGGCATCGCGGACCTGCGGTACCAGGGCAACGTGTTCCTCGACGAGTGGAACGGCTGTCCGGAGGAGGCGCTCAACAAGCTCGGAGTCAAGTACTCCTGATTGCTGATTGCTGATTGCTGATTGCCGATTGCTGATTGCCGATAATTCCGTGCACATCCAAATCACCTAGCCAGCCGGACTCGCGCCACTTTGGCGGCCCTGCCCCTTCATAGGTGTTAAGGACTCGAAGAAGCGTGTCACCCCGTTCGAGTCTTCCGACGGTTCAGCAATCAACAATCAGCAATCAACAATCAGCAATCTGAAATGAAATGACTCTCTTCCTCTCCTCGTTCCTGGTCCTGTTCCTCGAAATCGCGCTCATCCGCTGGATGCCGGCGTACATCCGGCTGCTCGCATACTTCTCGAATTTCATTCTGCTGGCCGCGTTTCTGGGCTGCGGCCTGGGCTGCCTGCTGGTCCGGAGCCGCAGAAACCTGTTCGCGCTTTTTCCGCTGATTCAGTTGATCGTGCTGGTCGCCGTCAATCGGCTGCGGCTCGAGGTCGCCGTCCCCAGCACCACCAGCCTCTACTTTTCGAGCGGCACCAGCGACCCGGTCGTCCCCGTCGAAAGCACGCTGCTGCTGCCCGTGCTCTTTGTCGTTGTCGCGCTGCTGTTCGTGACGGTGGCTCAACGCATGGCACGCGAGCTCGAGGACGCCTCCCGCGCGGAGCGGGACGTGCAGGCAGGCCGTGCCCTGCGGGCCTATACGGTGAACCTGCTCGGCAGCCTGGCCGGGGTCGGCGCGTTCGCGCTCATCTCGTGGCTCCAGGCTCCCCCGCTTGCCTGGTTCACGGTCGCGTCGGCTGTCGCGCTGCCATTGCTCATCGACCGTCGCCGCGCGATCGTCCTGGCCAACGTCGGGCTCCTCGCCGGCGCGCTCGTGCTCGCGTGGAGCATGGAGGCATCAAGCCTCTGGTCGCCGTATTACCGCATCAACGTCGTCCGGAATGGCCAGGAGACCGCTGTCGTGGTGAACAACGTGTTCCACCAGTCGATGGCGCCGCTCGAACAGAAGGAATACTTCTACCAGTGGCCGTACACCGTATTCGGCGACACGTTCGATGACGTGCTCGTGCTCGGAGCGGGCAGCGGGACCGATGTCGCCGCGGCGCTGCGTCACGGCGCCAGGCGCGTCGACGCAGTGGAAATCGATCCGGTGATCATCAGGCTCGGTGTCGAGCGGCATCCGGAGCATCCGTATTCCGATCCGCGCGTGCGGGTCGTGAACGACGATGCGCGTCATTTTCTGTCGACGACCGAGCAGAAGTACGACTTGATTGTGTTCGCGTTGATCGATTCGCTGACCGTGCAATCGAGCTTCTCCGGCGTCAGGTTGGAGAGCTACATGTTCACCGAGGAATCCTTCCGCGCCGTCCGCCAGCATCTCAAGCCGGACGGCGCCGTCGCGCTCTACAACTATTTCCGTGAGAAATGGCTGGTGGATCGGCTCGCGAACACGGTGGCCTCGGCGTTCGGCCAGGAGCCGCGCGTGCACATCCACCAGGAACGCGCCTATCTCGCCGTGCTGCTGGCCGGTCCGCGGCTGGCGGTCGTCCCCTCGTATCCGACGCCGCCCGCGCGCGTGCTCGCCTATCGCCAGTCACAGGATCCGAGCCCGCCCCGCCCGCTGCAGCGCGACGCGAGTGTGGTCCCGGCGACCGACGACTGGCCGTTTCTTTACATGCGCGGACCCGGAATCCCGCGCCACTACGTCATCGCGCTCGCCGCGGTGCTGCTCGTGTCCGGATGCGCGGTGTGGTTCGTGAATCAAGGAACTCGCAGCCGGACACCAAGCGGAGGTTCGGCCGCTCTCGACGCGCAACCGGTCATCCCGGCGCGCAAAAGAGACGCGGAACACCGCTCAGGGACAGACGGCTCGCGAGCCGCCGCTGCCACCGGGACGGCGACCGTCGACGCATCGATTCCACTCGCCAAGCAAAATGCCGCGCGCTCGAGCCTGCATTTCTTCCTGCTCGGCGCCGGGTTCATGCTGCTCGAAACGAAATCGATTGTGCAGTTCGCGCTGCTGTGGGGCTCGACCTGGTCGTCGGCGTCGCTCGCCATCGCGTCAGTGCTCGTGATGGCGCTCGCGAGCGCCGCCGTCGCGGCACGGATCGAGATCCGCCGGCGCTGGCCGATTGCCGTCCCGCTGCTGGCGTCGATTCTTTTGAATTACTGGCTGCCGGTGGGACGGGTGGCGTTCGACAGCCGGACGGCCACGTCGATTTTCTACGGCGCTCTCGTGTTCAGTCCGGTTTTCTGCGCCGGTCTGTTGTTCAGCCGCAGCTTCAGACACTCGTCGTCTGCCGCCGGCGACTTCGGCGCCAACCTGCTGGGGGCGATGGCCGGCGGCGTGGGCGAGTACCTGTCGCTTGTCGCCGGTTACCGGTTTCTCCTGACCGTGGTTGCCGGCTGTTATCTGGGCGCTGTCATTGCCGATCGCCGATCGTGAAACCCAGATTTTGCTGCCGCAGAGCATCGACAAGTTGCATAATCTTGTTCATGATCATGCGGTTCCTCTGCGCGGTTATCGCCGTGGGCGTTTCGGCCGGCCTGAGCCCGGCAGCCTTCACCCCAACCCAGAAGCCGACGAGTCAGTCCGCAGCCAGCAAGCCGCAATCCGCGGCGAAGGTGCTTTTCGACGGCACGTCGCTTGACGCGTGGCGCGGCTACAAGAACGACGCCGTGCCGCAGGGCTGGAGAATCGAAACCGGCACGCTGACCAAGAACGGGTCGGTCGGGGATCTCGTCAGCAAGGATCAGTTTGGCGATTTCGAGCTCGAGCTTGAATGGAAGATCGGCGAGGGCGGCAACAGCGGAATTCTGTACCGGGGCACCGAGGAATACGATCATATTTACTGGAGCGCCCCGGAATATCAGCTCCTCGACGATACCAAGGCCGCGGACAACAAGACGCGGCTCACCTGCGCGGGCGCGGCCTACGCGCTGTACCCGTCGCCGTCGGGGCACCTCAAGCCGGTCGGCGAGTTCAACGCGACGAAGATCGTCGCGCGCGGTGCGCACGTCGAGCACTGGCTGAACACCGTGAAATTGCTCGAGTACGAGCTGTGGAGTCCGGAGTGGGAGGCGAAGGTCAAGAGCAGCAAGTTTGCTCCGTATCCGAACTTCGGCCGCGCGAAACGCGGGCACATCGCGCTGCAGGGCGATCACGCGGGTGTGCTGGCATTTCGAAACATTCGGGTGCGTGAGCTGAAGTGAGCCTTGGCGCTTCGAGTGATGAGGTTTGAGGTTTGAGGTTTGAGGTTTGAGTTGCAAGGGAGTGTTATGGATAAGGCTGATCAGTCCCGCCGGAAGTTCGTGGTCGACGTTGGTCTTGCGGCAGCGGGCTTTGCGATCGTGCCGCGGCACGTGCTCGGCCGCGGGTATGAAGCGCCGAGCGACACCCTGAACATCGCCGCGGTCGGTGTCGGCGGCATGGGCCGGAGCAACATGACCAATCTCTCGAGCCAGAATCTCGTCGCGATGTGCGATGTGGACTGGGAGTACGCGAACAAAGGGTTCGCCCAGCTCGACTCGGAGATCACATCGCTTGAAAAACGGCTCGAGGCGAATGTGGTCGAATTCCGGCCGCCCGCCTCGGCACGCAACCAGGGTGATGCGCCGGTGCAGCGGCGGCCGATGACGCCGCTCGAGCGGTCGCGGACAGGCGCGCAGATCGAGAACCTGAAGCGGCTCAAGACCGACCACCTGCCGCGCATCAAGCGTTATCAGGACTATCGCGAGATGTTGGAGCGGCAGAAGGACATCGATGCGGTCGTTGTCGCCACGCCCGACCATCTCCACGCCGGGATCGCGCTCGCCGCGATGGATCTCGGCAAGCACGTGTATGTGCAGAAGCCGTTGACCTGGTCGGTCGCGGAGGCGCGGCAGCTGGCGCGGCGGGCAAAGGAAACGAAAGTCGCCACGCAGATGGGTAACCAGGGGCATTCGTTCGATGAGGCCCGCACGGCGGTCGAATACGTGTGGGCCGGGGCGATCGGCGAGGTGCGCGAGGTTCACGTGTGGACGAACCGGCCGCTCGGATACTGGCCGCAAGGCATTCCGAGACCGGAGCCGCTCAAAACTCCCGTGGACCGGCTGCGATGGAATGGTCCCGGCGTGAACGAGCGGCTGGCGGCGGCGCTCGCCGGCAACTATCCGATGCCCGCCTCCCTTGCGTGGGACCTGTTTCTCGGACCGGCGCCTTACGTCGACTACCATCCGATTTATCACCCGTTCAACTGGCGCGGCTGGGTCGACTGGGGCGTTGGCGCGATTGGCGACATGGGCGCGCACCTCATGGATCATTCGATGTGGGCGCTCGATCTCGGATACCCGACCGTCGTCGAAACCGTGTCGACGCCGTTCAACGGCGTCTCGCACCCGCACGCGACGACGACCTACTACGAATTCCCCGCGCGGGGTGACAAACCGCCGGTGAAGCTCACTTGGTATGACGGCGGCCTGCTGCCGCCGAAGCCCCTGGAGCTCGGCGAGGAGGAGCTGAACAAGGGCGGCGGCGCGCTGCTCGTCGGCAGCAAGGGCAAGTTGATGCACGACACCTACGGCTACAAGCCGCGGCTGCTGCCGCAGTCGCTGCACGACTCGTTCGGCACCCCCGCGCAGAAGCTGCCGCGCATCGCGAACGAGGCTCACGAGATGAACTGGGTCGATGCCGCCAAAGGCAAGACCGACGCCTCGTGTCCATTCGAGTACGCCGCGCGACTCACCGAAGTCATGCTCCTTGGGGTCGTGTCGCTCCGTGCGGGCAGGAAGATCGCGTACGACGGCGCGAACATGCGGGTGACGAACGACGCGGCGGCGAACGAGTTTCTCCGAAGAGAAGCGCGGCCCGGCTGGCGGTCGGAGCTCGCCTGAGCGGGTCCGACTGGTCGCGAAAAGCGAAAGGGCAGGAACGCCGGACACACAGGAAGACCTGCATGACACGGTTTCTGATCCAGCAGCATGCCGAAAGAGCACGAACCCGCAGAACCCGCAGAGTCTTTTTCCTAAGAATTCTCTGCGGTTTCAGCGGGTTCTGCGTTGAATGTCGGGTTGTTCAGCAACCTGCCAGCTGAGACGCGGACGGCCGCTGCTGAGTGACTCACCTTGGCGAGCACCGCCTCCAGCAGCGGCGTCATGCATCGAAGCTGTCTGGTGCTGATGACCAGATCCCAGAGCGGCTCGAACTTCTTCCATCCCGCGGCATAGAAGAAGTGCTTGGCCTGGTGCTTGATCGTTCCGTGTGAGAGCGACGCGCGTCCGATCGCCGACCATCGATAAAACGCGCGATAAGCCCAGTGATAGCCGGCCTCGAGGACTTCCGGCTTCAAACGCGCCGGGCGGTACACGACGTGGCGCGTGTCGTAGAGGTCCCAGTCGCGGCTCACGATTCGACCCTCCTGCTCCATGCGCGCGAACAGCCTTGTCCCCGGATACGGTGTTTGAATGTGGAACGTCGCCGTGGTGATGCCGTGGACAATCGCCCACTCGACCGTCCGCGCGAACACGTCCTCATCGTCGTCATCCATCCCGAACACGAAGCTGCCGTTGATCATGATGCCGAGGCTGTGCAATCGATCGGTCACGGCCTGGTAGCTGCGGCCAAGGTTCTGGAGCTTGTTGCTTCTCGCCAGATTTCCCGGGGTCAGGGTCTCGAAGCCGACGAAGAGGCTGCGCAGGCCGGCATCAGCGGCGCGCTCGATCAGGTCGCCCTGGAGAATCGAATCGACGGTCGCCGCTCCCTGGAACAACCGGTTCATCCCGCGCATGCCGTCGAAGAGCGCGGCGGCGAAGCGGCGGTGGCCAAGCAGATGGTCGTCGAGAAAGTAGAGATGGCGCCCGGGAAGCCGGGCGATCTCGGCGAGCGCGGCATCGACACGCTGCGTGTAGAACGAGCGCCCGCCGGCGAAGAAGGCGTCCTTGTAGCAGAAGTCGCAATGCTGCGGGCAGCCGCGGGTGACCACGATCGAGTTCGGCACCAGGTAAAGATGCCGCTTGATCAGGTCGCGGCGGATCGGAGGCGCTTGATCGAGCGTGCGGCCGATGGTGGAGCGGTAGATCTTCGCCGGCCGGCCGGCGCGGAAGTGCTGCAGAAAGATCGGGAACGTCTGGTCGCCGGGGCCGAGGAAAATCGCGTCTGCATGGTCCATCGCCTCGTCGGGCAGAGCGGTTACGTGCAGGCCGCCCAGCGCCACGAACGCGCCGCGGGCTCGGTAATGGTCGGCAATGCGATAGGCGCGGGACGCGTTGGTGATGTAGACCTGAATCACCACCAGGTCCGGGTGGTCGTCGAGACCGAGCGGCTCGACGTGTTCATCGACGATCACCGCGTCGTCATCGGATGACAGACAGGCGGCAATCGTCGCCAGTCCGAGTGGAGGGAAGAGCGAATATTTGATCGGCCGCCAGTACGGGCTGGTCGCTTCGGTCAGCGCGGGAAGAATGAGCTTGACGCGCAGGGGACGGGCGGCTGGCATGCGATGCACTCCCGGCCACTACTTTACAACATAAAGTACTTGTCAACGAAGTGCTAAGCCACGACGGCGCGACCGACTCTTCCTCCGAGATCGAATTCCATCCCGCCCTTCCTGCCTGCCCATCCCGCCGTTCCTGCCCATCCCGCCGTTCCTGCCCTTCCTGCCCATCCCGCCCTTCCTGCCCTTCCTGCCCCTCCCTTCCTGCCCGTCCAGCCCATCCAGCCAATCCAGCCCATCCAGCCCATCCAGCCCATCGCGTGTCTGCCCATCACAGGCTCATTCATACATTGATTTCCTTCATTTTTGCGCTTGTTCTTGTGAAGAAAAACGCTACAGTAATGCGCACATTATGGTCGTCAAGGATTGGAACGCGCTGACGCGCATTACCGCCGGGGCACCGTTCGATGTAGAGCGCATCCGCCTGCTTGATGACGATGTGGTCATCGAGGGCCGGTTCGAGCTTCCACCGCTTGCGCGCCTGTCGTCGGAGGATCAGGTGTTCGTCGCGGCATTCGTGCGGTGTCACGGGTCGATCAAGCAGATGGAGAAGTTCTTCGGCGTGAGCTATCCCACCATCAAGAACCGGCTCAATCGAATAGGGGCGCTCCTGCCGATGGTGGAGGTCGAGGCGCCGGCTGAATCGCCGCGCCCGGCAGTCGCCGATCTGCTCACCAGGCTGGAACGCGGCGAGATGCAGGTCAACGACGTCCTCAGGACGCTACGGGGAGAGGGGGGAGAGGAGTGACGCCATGAACGACGAGCCTCGACGGATTCTCGATCTGCTGGCGCAGGGAAAGATCACGGTGGATGAAGCCGATCGGCTGCTTCGCGCCATCGCTGCCGATTCAGGGTCGGCGGCGGGCGAGCGCGGCGAAAAACCGCGCCCCCGGTATCTCAGGATTGCCGTCCGAAAGCCCGCCGACGATGGTGGCGTCGGCAAGGACGTCACGATCCGTGTTCCACTCGGTATTGTCCGCAGCGGCATGCGGCTCGGCGCGATCATTCCCGCCTTCGCCGGGGAACAGGCGACGGCGCGGATGCGGGAGCAGGGCCTCGATGTCGATTTCTCGAAGCTCGATTCGGCGACGATCGACTCGATGCTGAACGAGTTCGAGATGGACATCGAGAGCGAGTCGGGCAGGAAGACGGTGCACATCAGTTGTGAGTAGCAGCGGACCAATGTTCCAGGCACCTATGACTATCGCCGCCCGAGTGACGCTCGCCCTCGGCACCGCTGGCGTCGTCATTCACGTGGCGTGCTCCACGTCCGCGCACCCGCCGGCGGCGCTGAAGATCGAACCGCTGGCGCTGGCAGCCGCCGAACCCAGTCTTGCGCCGCAGATGACAGTAAACGGCGATCGCGTGCTCGTCAGCTGGGTTGAGACCCGGGCTGATACTTCGCTGCTGAAATTCGCGGAGCGGACTCCCGCGGGCTGGTCAGAGCCGCGCATCGCAGCGTCCGGAGAGGACTGGTTCGTCAATCCGGCCGATGTCCCGTCGGTGTTCCGGCTCGACAACGGTACGCTCGCGGCCCATTGGCTCCAGACGACCGACGCCGCCAGCGAAGCCTACGATTTGCGGCTCGCGTTCTCGAAAGACGGCGGCGGCAACTGGACGCCGCCGGTCTCGCCGCACCATGACGGGACGAAGTCACAGCACGGGTTCGGGTCGCTGTTTCAGGCGCCCGGCGCCGGTCTCGGTCTCGTGTGGCTCGATGGCCGCGCGGTCGCGAACGACGGCCATGGAAACGACAACATGAGCCTGCGCGCGGCGGTGTTCGAACCGAACGGCACACAGATGTCGGAGTCGCTCATCGACGACCGGGTGTGCGACTGCTGTCCGACCAGCGTCGCGGTCGCGGCGGAAGGCCCCGTCGTCGTCTTCCGCGACCGGAGCGCAACTGAGGTCCGCGACATTTCCGTGTCGCGTACGACAGGCGGGCAATGGAGCAAGCCGCAGACGGTGCATGACGATGGCTGGCAGATCGCGGCGTGCCCGGTGAATGGGCCGGCGGTGAGCGCACGCGGACGAACCGTGGCGGTGGCATGGATGACGGCGAAAGACGATCAGGGACGCGCGTTCGCCGCGTTCTCGAATGATGGCGGCGCCACGTTCGGCGCGCCTGTCCGGCTCGACGATCAGGCGTCGCTCGGACGCGTCGACATCGAGCTGCTCGAAGATGAATCGGCGTTCGCGTCGTGGGTGGAGCTCTCGGATCGACGGGCCGAGCTGCGGGTTCGGTGGATTGATGGAAGCGGGGCCCGTGGGGCTGCGCAGTCCGTTGCCGGTATCGGCACGGAACGCGCCACCGGGTATCCGCGTCTGGCGCGAGTCGGCCGCCAACTGCTGTTCGCTTGGACCGAAACCGCAAATGGTCGCTCGACTGTCCGGACCGCCGTAGCCGGCTGGTAAGGAAGTATACAGTTCGACTGAACTCCGACCGAAGTCCGACCGAACTCCGACTCCAGTCCGATCGAAGTCCGATCAAACTCCGACAGCCGTCGGAGCTGAGTTCGACCGAAGTCGGAGCCTGGTCCCGCCGCCGTCGGAGTCCAGTCCGACCGTGGCCGACGGAAGGCGTATAATCGGCGCCGAAAGGCAGGGCTCGATGACGCGTGCTGCCTGTGCTTCAGTCATCATCCCCGCGATGACCCCCACAAGGACGCTGGCCGGCTCATCGACAACGCCGACGCTTACCAGAGACATCGCCCCGATCCTTTCCAACAGGTGCGTGACGTGCCATCGGCCCGGCGCGATCGCGCCGATGTCGCTTATTTCCTACGAGGATGTACGCCCCTGGGCGAAGTCCGTTCGCGCGAAGGTCACCGACCGTGAGATGCCCCTCACGATCGACAGCCGCGAGCTCGTGAAAACCGGTTCCAGCACACGGGACCAGCGCTGACCGCGCATGTCCGATGTCTCCTACACGTCGACGATCCACATCGATCGTATAAAAGGCCCGCTGCGGATTGCCCGGCTGCCGGGTGAGCCGCAGCCGGTCGCGTTCAGCGTACACGGCGCGATCGCGGCGCACTACAAGGTCGATCCCGCAGCGCTGACCGAATCCCACGCCGCCACCATCGACTACGTTGTCGCCGCGACTGCCGGTTGAATGCTGGGCACGTTTGGAGGCGCGCTGGAGGCGCGTCACATCGACGCCAGCGAAGGACGGCTGAGCGCGGACGTCACGGGAGAGGTCGAAACCGAGGACGGAGTGCTTGTGATTCGCCGCATTCACGTGCGCTTCCGGCTCGCCGCTCCACCCGACACGCACGAGACGGTGCAACGCGTGCACGGGATGTACGCGATGCGATGTCCGCTCTACCGAACGCTGCACACGGCGATCGCCCTCACATCGTCGGTGGAGCTGATCCCCTCTCTGTAGTATCCGGCTCCGGCCGGACGCGACCAAGCCGGG
>JBKPAI010000062.1:0-18710 GCA_046726355.1 Acidobacteriota bacterium
ACGACGCGGCTGCACGATGAAGCGGTTACCGCGTTGCTGCAGGCGCAAAGGGCCGAACGGGCGCTCGCGGAGGAAAAGGAGCGCCTCTCGGTCACGCTGCGCAGCATCGGCGACGGCGTCATCACGACCGATCTCGACGGCACGATCCTGCTGATCAACAGCGTCGCCGAAGCACTCACCGGCTGGCCGCAACGGGAGGCAGTCGGCCAGCCGCTCGGGTTGGTGTTTCGAAATTTCGAGCCCGAGACGCGCGCATCCTGCGACAATTCGGTCGCTGCACTCACCGGCCTCGGGGTGAAGCTTGGCGGCGGCCGATCGACGATCCTCGTCGCCCGCGATCTGAGCGAGCGCCCGATCGAGGAGAGCGCCGCCCCGCTTTGCGATCAGGAAGGGCGGACGATCGGCATGGTCCTCGCCTTCCGCGATATCACCGACGCGCTCAGGATTCAGGAGGAGCGCGCGAAGGCCGCCCGGCTGGAGTCACTCGGCCTGCTGGCGGGCGGCATGGCGCACGACTTCAACAACATTCTCACCTCGGTCATGGGCAACGTCTCCATGGCGCGCGCGACGTTGCCCCGCACCGGTCCACCAATCAACCTGCTGTTGGAAGCGGAGCAGGCCTGCGTGCGCGCGCGGCAGCTCACCTGGCAGCTCCTGACGTTCTCGAAGGGCGGCGTCCCTTCGAAGAAGAAGGTCGCCATCCCGCGCATTCTGCAGGAATCGGCCGGCATCGCGCTGCGCGGCTCCGCCGTCCGCTGCACGTTCGACCTGCCGCCGGACCTCTGGACGGTGGAGGCCGACGAGGTCCAGCTGGTGCAGGTCTTCAGCAACGTCTTCATCAACGCGCAGGAGGCCATGCCCCACGGCGGCGTCATTGCCGTCACCGCCGAGAACGTCGTCGAGGCCGATCGGCGTTCGGAATGCGCGTTGCCCGTGGTACCAGGCAACTACCTGCGCGTCTCGATTGTCGATGAGGGAATCGGCATTCCCAAGGAGCACATCGGCCGGATATTCGATCCCTATTTCAGCACGAAACAGAGGGGGAGCGGCCTCGGTCTGGCGACCACGTACTCGATCGTCAAGAACCACGGCGGGTTCCTGGTCATCGACTCGAACCTTGGACGTGGAACGGCGGTGCACGTGAGCCTGCCCGCTTCCTCGAATCGCGCGATCTATCAGCCGGCAGAGCCCGCGGTTGACGTGCGGGGCGAGCGTTGCCGCGTGCTCGTGATGGACGATGAGGCATCGGTCCGGACGCTGGCGAGCAACATGCTCCAATTTCTCGGCTACGACGCAGAGGTGGTCGACAGCGGCGGCGCGGCGCTCGAACGCTTCGCGCACGAGAAATTCGACGTCGTCATCCTGGACCTGATCGTGCCGGGCGAGATGGGCGGCAGGGAGGCGATGCGGCGGCTCGCCGGAATCAATCCTTCCGTGAAAGCGATCCTCGCGAGCGGCTATGCACGCGACTCGGTGATGGCCGACTTTCGTGAATACGGATTCCAGGCGGCGATCGCGAAGCCGTTTACACTGCAGGAGCTGAGTGCGACATTGTCTTCGGTCATCGGCACGCCCGGCTGGCGCGTTCATTAAGAACGTACTTGATTAACTGTCGCCACGGTGGAGCGCGGTGAATCGTGACGTTCTCCCATATGAGTAACGATCGGTACCCGTCCCCGGCCGGGAGCATTCCAATCTGCGCTGACCGTGCGGCGACCATTGTCGCTGCCGATGACGAGTGGATATTCAGAGCCAGCCTGCGCCAGTTGCTGACCGCCCCTCCCGCGGTCATCAAGGATGTCTACGGCGTCGACATTGGTCTTGGCTTCAACGTTGTCGGCGAGGCTGGCACCGGCGAAGACACGGTCACGATCGTCGAGTCGACCAGACCGGACCTTGTGCTTCTCGATCTGGACATGCCGCGTCTGTCCGGTCTGGACGTCTTGCGTGCGCTCCAGGGTGTCACCTGGCCGTTGCGTACGCTTCTCCTCGCCGGGAACATCAATAAATCAGAGCTGTTCAAGGCGGTCCAGTTCGGCGTTCGCGGCGTCGTCCTGAAGGATGTGCCGACGGAAGTGCTGTTCGAGTCCATTCTGGCTGTGCTGGCCGGCAGGCCGTGGCTCGAGCAGCGCCTCGTGGCCGATCTGATGGACATGGTGAGCGCATGCGCGCATCCCTCAAATCCCGCCCCGCCGTTCGGCCTCACGGCGCGCGAGCGTGAAGTGCTCGCGCTCGTGGCCAACGGCTGCTCGAACAAGGAAATCGCGCGCGCGTGCGCGGTCAGTGAAGAAACGGTCAAACATCACCTCACGCGCATGTTCGACAAGGTGGGGGCGTCCAACCGGCTGGAGCTTGCGCTCATCGCGACGGAGTCCGGCTTCGCCAACGACCTCACCGTGTCAGTTCCCACCGGCCCTGGGCCGAGCCCACCATCTCCGCGGGTGCTCTGACGGATCATGCCCCGCCTGCTCCAGGGGTGCTAACCAGTCTGGTCACCTCCGGGGGATTCTCTCAACCGTCTCGGCGCTCGTATCGTTTGTGGGTGTAACGACAGCGTAACGCGCGTCGTTGTTGATTTGCGAGACGGCTGCGCTTGCAGCGTCACCAATGACGTGCGTGCGTCCACGCTCCCAAGCCTGACGACCGCCTGGCGACTCGATATGAGATTCGTTCGGACCGCACTTCTATTGCTGATTTCCGTCTGGGTCCCGGTGACACCACATCCAGCGCTGGCCCAGAGTCTGGGCAGTCTGGTGGTGAAAATCACGTCCCCGGCACCCGGGTCAACTGTCTCAGGCTCGACAACTGTCAGCGCCAGCGTGACGATCATCGGTTCTCTCACTGTCGCAGGTGTCCAGTTCAAGCTCGATGGCAACAACCTGGGCGCAGAAGACACGTCCGCTCCTTACGCGGTGTCCTGGAACACAACCACAAGTGCCAATGGCTCGCATATCCTGACCGCCGTTGGCCGCGATCTGCTCGGCCTCAAGTGGACCTCCGATCCGGTGACGGTCACGGTATCCAACGACACCACGCCGCCAGCCGTCGTCATCACTTCCCCCTCGTCCGGTTCGACGGTCTCCGGCACCATCGGCGTGACCGCCAGCGCGTCCGACAACGTCGGTGTGGTCGGCGTTCAGTTCAGACTCGACGGCGCCAACCTCGGCGCTGAGGACACCAGCGCTCCTTACTCGATCTCGTGGAACACAACCTCTGCCAGCAACGCGTCGCACACTCTGACGGCGCGCGCTCGCGACGCCGCCGGAAACACCACCACTTCCGCCGCAGTCACCGTTTCCGTCAACAACACTCCGCCTGATACGACGCCACCGACGGTCAGCATCACGTCGCCTTCATCGGGTTCGACGGTCTCCGGCACCATCGCCATGACCGCCAGCGCTGCCGACAACGTCGGTGTGGCAGGCGTCCAGTTCAAGCTCGACGGTGTCAACTTTGGCGCAGCGGACACCAGCGCGCCCTATTCGGTTTCATGGGACACCACTACGGCCAGCAACGGATCGCACACGCTGGTTGCGCAGGCGCGCGACGCTGCCGGAAACACCACTACCTCCGCCGCAGTCAGCGTGACCGTCTCCAACGGCCCGCCACCCGACACGACGCCGCCAACGGTCAGCATCACGTCGCCCGCGTCCAGCTCGACGGTCTCCGGGACGATCAACGTGACCGCCAGCGCTTCCGACAATGTCGGCGTCGTCGGCGTCCAGTTCATGCTCGACGGCGGCAACCTGGGCGGAGAGGACGCGACCGCGCCGTACTCGGTCTCGTGGAACACATCCACGGCCAGCCCCGGTTCTCATACGCTCACGGCGCGCGCGCGTGATGCCGCGGGAAACGCCACCACCTCCAGCGCAATCGCAGTCACCGTCTCCGACACGACATCGCCGACGGTCAGCATCACGTCGCCTTCGTCAGGCTCGACCGTCTCCGGAACTGTTTCGGTGACGGCCAGCGCATCCGACAATGCCGGCGTGGCCGGGGTTCAGTTCCTGCTCGACGGCGGCAACCTTGGCGCAGAGGACACCGCCGCGCCCTACTCGGTTTCGTGGAACACCACGACAGCCAGCCCCGGGTCGCACACGCTTACCGCGCGCGCGCGCGACGCCGCGGGAAACGCGACGACCTCCAGCGCCGTCACTGTCACCGTCTCGGACACCGCACCGCCAACCGTCAGCATCACGTCGCCGTCGTCAGGTGCGACCGTGACGGGAACGACGACCGTGACCGCAACCGCTTCCGACAACGCCGGTGTTGCCGGCGTGCAGTTCAAACTTGACGGCGCCACCCTCGGCGCAGAGGACACCAGCGCGCCCTTCTCGGTTTCGTGGAACACGACGACAGCGACGAACGGCTCGCATACGCTGACGGC
This sequence comes from Acidobacteriota bacterium, assembly GCA_046726355.1. Lineage (GTDB taxonomy): Bacteria > Acidobacteriota > Vicinamibacteria > Vicinamibacterales > CAVVIG01 > QHWF01. The sequence goes on from JBKPAI010000062.1 coordinate 4,388, forward strand.
GCAGGCGCGTGACGCCGCCGGAAATACGACCATATCCGCCGGCGTGACCGTCACCGTTTCCAACACCCCACCAGACACCACGCCGCCGACGGTCAGTATCACGTCCCCATCGTCCGGCGCGACGGTTTCCGGAACGATCACCGTGAGCGCCGCCGCTTCTGACAATGTCGGCGTGGCAGGCGTCCAGTTCAAGCTCGATGGCGCGGATCTCGGCGGAGAGGATTCCAGCGCGCCCTATTCGATTTCGTGGGATACGACGACGGCCGGCGATGGATCGCACACACTGACCGCGCGGGCCCGCGACGCGGCGGGAAACGCTACCACGTCGAGCGCCATCACGGTCACCGTTACCAACGGCGCCGCGGACACGATGCCGCCGACGGTCAGCATCACGTCGCCCGCTTCCGGTTCGACGGTTTGCGGGCCAGTGACCGTGACCGCCGACGCCTCCGACAACGTCGGCGTGACCGGCGTTCAATTCCGGCTTGACGGCAACCCGATTGGTGTGGAGGACACGAGCGCGCCGTACTCAGTATCCTGGGATACCACCACCACAAGTAACGGCTCGCATACCCTGACTGCAGGGGCCCGCGATGCCGCCGGAAACACCACTACCTCAAGCCCGGTCACGGTCGCGGTGTCGAACGACGGTTCGGATTGCGTGCCGCCGACAGTCGCCATCACCGCGCCTGCGTCGGGCAGCACGGTGGCCGGCACGATTACGATCACCGCCAGCGCCTCTGACAACGTCGGCGTCGGGGGCGTCGAATTCCGGATCGACGGTACGTCGGCCGTCGAAGACACCACGGCCCCCTACGCGGTTTCTTGGAACACCACGACCGCCAGCAACGGCTCTCATACGCTGACCGCGATCGCTCGTGATGCCGCCGGCAACCGCACCACGTCAGCCCCCGTCTCCGTTACGGTTGCCAACGACACGACCCCCCTGGAATGCACGGTCCCGCTGGACGCGTTTCCCGGCAACACGCTTTTCAACAACACCGTCCGGGCCCAGATGTGGATCATCGACAGCACGTGGTGGGGCGTCTTCTCGGATAACTCGACCGGGATCTACTTTTACAAGCTGCAGGGGAGCACTTTCATCAAGGGCGACTTCATCGACCCGAGTTTCGCGGCCGGCAAGCCCGACACGCTGTGGAACGGCAGCGAGCTCTTCGTCGTTGTGCAGCAGTCCGGCTCGTTGGCGAAACTCTATAAGTACAGCTACCTGCCGGCGACGGAATCGTTCGTGCTCACGGCGGGCTTCCCGGTCGACCTGCCGCTGAGCGGCAGCGCGGTACCGGCCGTAGCGAACGCGGTCGCGCTTCATCAGGACAGTACCGACAAGCTCTGGGCGACCTACGCGGCGGGCAGCAACGTGCGTGTGATCTGGTCCACGTCGGGCGATCACCGCACCTGGGACACGACCGGCTTCATTCTCGCCCCGGATGTCTCCGCATTGACGACCGAAGCCGCGGCCATCATGCATTTTGGTGGCGACAAGATTGGGGTGGTGTGGGGCAATCAAAACCTGCGGGAATATGCCTTCCGGTTCCACCGCGACGGTGACCCCGAAACCACTTGGAGTCCCAAGGAGATTATCGATTGTTGTAATTCACAGGATGGAGGTGTTGCCGACGACCACTTGAGCCTGCGCGCGGCGCCCGACGGGCGGCTGTTCCTCGTGGCGAAGGACAGCATTGGAACGGGCAACCTCTATCTCTACGTGCGCGACGTGAACGGGGTATGGGGGCAGAAGGCAAGGGTCGATTCCGATCCTCAGATCCAGCCGACGCGCCCGACGCTGGCCCTGCACGTCGAAAACGATCAGGCGTACGCCGTCTACCGCAACTCGACAGACGGACGGACGTACGTTGCCCGCAGCTCGATGAGCAGTACAGGATTTGGCTTGCGCTGCGTCTTTCTGAACCAGGGAACCAGCATGACCTCGACCAAACAGAACGTGACTGCGAGCACGGGTCTGGTCGTGGCGCACAGCGACACGGGCCAAATCTTTTCCGCCCGGATGGACTTGCCCACCACGCCGAGCTCTGTGACGTTCGCAGGCGCGTCGGAGAGAACCACCCCGACGGTGCCTGCCTCGGCCCTGAACGTCGACGATCCTCGAGGGCAGGTCCGGCCGTCGGCTGGTCGCGTGGCGGCCGGACCGCCGGACGTCCCGCCGGACCCACCGGCAGTGCCCGGTTTCAACCACATCTGGAACGGGCGGCTGTCGATTTCTGACGTGCCGGCAAACGATAGCCAGTGGTGGTGGTTGCGCCAGCAGCGCGTCAACACCATCGTCAACCTGGACGCAGTGATGTACGACTTCGTCCAGTACGCATTCGAGAGCTTTTTCTGGATGCCGGTCGGGGCCGCGCAGGCGCCGGCAGACGAATCGGCCGCGAGCTTCCTGAAGTTCATTCAGTCGTGCGACAACGTGCCCGCGCACCTCTTGGGAGGCGCCGCCGATGTCCGGGCGATGCTGGTCGCACTGCTGCGTTATGCGGTTGACGCATGGACGATCGAGGCGGCGATGGCAGAAGGGCAGCGCCTCAACGGAGCGACCCCGCTTTCTGAGGAACAGGTCACGTGGCTTCTGGGCTGGGCCGCGACTCACTCGCCGGGAAGTGAACGCCTCAACTCCTGCCTGGGCATGTCGGTGCGGTAGTGCGCGAAACAAACACAGCCGCAGTGCTCTCGACGGCTGCGCGGCCGCAAATGCGCCACAAGTGCCAAGAACTGTAGTCACCTCCGGGGGATTCTTCCGACTGCCGGGAACACCTATCGTTGTCGCTGTAACGACTTTGTAACGGCGCTTCACGTTGAGGCAGCTGCTGCGGAGTCAGCTGAGATACAGGCCACTAGCTGTGGTTGCTCGGAGAATTCGACAACCTTGTACAGATTCAGGCCGGTTACGCACGGCGATCAACTAGTGGATTCAGGTGCGGACCGACGTGATTTCAAGGGTTCCACGAATTGCGCCCGCGGGAACGGTGTCTTAGGTTCGACTCGGACGTAACGAGGCAGCGACAAACATGAGACTTGCTCAGGCAGCCGCTCTCTTTATGATTTCCGGCTCGTTCTCTTTTGTGCCCTCAGCGGCTCCGGCTCAGGGCCTCGGCAGTCTTGTGGTCACCATTACGTCCCCCGAGTCCGGGTCCACGGTTTCCGGCTCTATTAGTGTCAGCGCAAGCGTGACAGTCCTCGGCTCGCTCACAGTTGCGGGTGTCCAGTTCAAGCGGGACGGGGTCAATCTGGGCGCTGAAGACACCTCGGCTCCATACGCGGTCTCCTGGGACACGACCACGACCGGGAATGGTTCCCACACCCTGACCGCTGTCGCCCGCGATCAGCTCGGCGCTCGGTGGACCTCGGATCCGGTGACGGTCACGGTGTCCAACCCGCTGACCGTCGCCCTCACCTCGCCTGCGCCCGGTTCAACCGTAGCGGGCACGATCACGATCAGCGCCAGTGCCTCCAGCGATGCCGGCGTCCTCGGCGTCGAGTTCCGGATCGACGACGCGTCGGGTGTGGAAGACACCACCGAGCCCTACGCAATCTCGTGGAACACGACCGGCACCAGCAACGGCGCTCATACCCTGACCGCGATCGCGCGTGATGCCGCCGGTCGCCGCGCCACATCTGCTCCTGTCACCGTGACCGTCGCCAACGATTCGACGCCGCCAGAATGCGCGACGCCGTTGAACGCGTTTCCGGGCAGTACGCTGTTCAACAGCACCGTCCGGGCGCAGATGTGGATTACCGACAACACCTGGTGGGGTGTGTTCTCCGACGCCGCGACCGGAATCTACTTTTACCGACTCGAAGGATCGACCTTCGTGAAGGGCGACTTCATCAACGCGAGTTTCACCGCCGGCAAGCCCGACGTACTCTGGAACGGCAGCGAGCTCTTTGTCCTCGTGCAGCAGTCCGGCTCACTGGCGAAACTCTACAAGTACAGTTATTCGTCGGCTGCGCGATCGTTCGGACTCATTGCGGGATTCCCCGTTGATCTACCGCTGGCCGGGCTGGCGGCTGCGGTCCCGCTGCATCAGGACAGCACAGGCAAGCTGTGGGCGACCTACCCGTCGGGCAGCAACGTGTATGTGATCTGGTCCACGTCGGCCGACCACCTCACGTGGAATACCACGGGGTTCATTCTCGCTCCGGATATCTCTGCGCAGACCACCGAAGCGGCGGCCATCACGCATTTCGGCGGCGACAAAATCGGCGTGGTGTGGGGCAATCAGGCGCTCGCCGAATATGCCTTCCGCTTCCACCGCGACGGGGACCCCGAAACCAACTGGAGTTCGAAGGAAGTTATCGATTGCTGTTCGCCGGACGGGAGCGTCGCCGACGACCATTTGAGTCTGCGCGCCGCTCCCGACGGCCGGCTGTTCCTGGTGGCGAAGGACAGCATCGGCAACGGCCACCTCCACTTCTTCGTGCGGGGCGCGGGCGGGCAGTGGGGCCAGAAGACCCCCATCGACTCCGACCCGCTGACGCAGGCCACACGCCCGACGCTGGCCCTGCACGTCGAAGACGATCACGCGTATGTCATCTACCGCAACTCGACTGATGGACAGACATACCTCTCACGCACTGCGATGAGCAGTCCAGGATTCGGGTTGCGGTGCGTTTTCCTCAGCCACGGAACCAGTGTGACCTCGACGAAACAGAACGTGGATGCGAGCACCGGTCTGGTCGCGACGCACAGCGACGCGGGTCAACTCTTCGCCGCACGAGTCGACCTCGCAGGGGCAGCGAGCTCCACGACGGTCGGAACTGAGTCGGCGAGGACATCGGCTTCGACGGGCCAGGCCCCGGCTCCGGGACAGTCCCGGACGGACAGCGGAAGCGTGACGGCTGCCAACGCGGCGGGAACATCGCTGCTGGACGGAACACCTGTGGGTGGCTTCGGACTCATTTGGCCCGGACGGCTGGCGACGTCCGACAGGCCGGCGACCGCCGGCCAGTGGCAGTGGTTACGCGGGCAGGGCGTCAACACCATCGTCAACCTCGATGCGGTGATGTACGACGTCGTCCAGTACGGCTTCGAGAGCTTCCTCTGGATGCCGGTCGGGGCCGGACAAACCCCGACAGGCGAAGAAGCCGCGAGCTTCCTGAACTTCGTTCAGTCGTGCGACAACGGGCCCGCGCACATCTCGGGTGGCGCGTCGGATGTCCGAGCGACGCTGGTCGCACTGCTGCGTTATGCCGTTGACGGGTGGCCGACCGAGGCGGCGATCGCAGAAGGGCAGCGCCTGAACGGAGGGACGCCGCTTACTCAGGACCAGGTCACGTGGCTTCTGGGCTGGGCAGCGACGCATTCTCCGGGAAGCGACCGGCTAGCCACGTGCTCGGCCCAGTAGTCATGGAACCTTCGGCCGAGTCGCGAGACATGGCCTGCCTGGCGATCGTCCATCACGCCAATCAGTACGTCATCGCGGACTCGTACAGCGATCGGCAGGGAATGCCGGACATCCTCGGACTCCGCGGCCCTGCGTCCGCCGGCTTCCTGCCGCTTCTCCGGATGCATCTCGAATACGGCATCCCGCTCAACCTCCATCTGAGCGGGACGCTGATCGAGGCGCTCGCCTGGCACTGTCCACAGAGCTTCGCCTTCATCAAGGATCTCGAGCGCGCCGGATTGCTCGAAATCGTCGGCAGCACCTTCAGTCAGAACGTGATGCCGTTCTTCGACGACCAGCTGAATCTGCGCCAGATGAACGACGAGCTGGCACTGCTCCGCCGGCATCTGGGGTGGAACGCCGCCAGAGTGAAGGCCTTCTGGGTGCCCGAGCGCGTCTGGGATACGGACAGTCTCGCCCCGATCCTGAACAGCCCACAGCTCCTGAACGGCGGCTATCGCTACGTGCTGCTCGACGATCGCCTCTTGTACCCGTTCGACGGGCAGTACGCCGGAAGTCCTCGCGAGCGCTTCGACCGGGAGCGTCCGCGCGACATCACGGCCTATATGCCGTGGGAAGTTGCCGGCGGCGGAGGATTGATCATGCTGCCGATCTCGCGCGACCTGCGGTACGCCATTCCACCGGTGACGGGACACGACCTCGAGAAGCTCGCCGGCATCCTGTGGTGGCTCGCCTCGACGCGACGGCCGCAGGCGCTCGCCGTCTACGGCGACGACCTCGAGAAGGCGGCCGGCGTCGGCGGCTGGGACCCGCAGCATCCCGATCGGTACGAGCGGTTTCTGCGCTTCCTCCGCGATCAGAAATGGGTGCGGCCGGTCCTGATCAGCGAATGGGGCGCGGCGCACTCGCCCGCTGGTGTGCGGACCGTCGAGCGCGGCACGTTCTTCGAGCTGGCGCGCTCCTGGAACGCCGGTGAAGACTACCGCGGGTGGTACGACGACCCCAACTGCGCCGAGCACCGCGCGTACCTGGCGCGGTCGAAACAGGCGCTGCGCGAGGCCGAGCGTGTCGGCGCTGATCCCGTCCTGCTCGATCTCGGATGGAAGCACTTCCTTCACTGCTGCTACGAGACCTCATGGCACGAAACGTATCCGGCCAGAAATTCCGACGGCGTGCCTCGTCTGGCCGGTTTCGCCGCGGCGCTCACCAGCCATGCGCGCAGCTCGATCATGATCGCGCGCGCCGCGCGCTGGGCGGTCGAGCGGGATGCGGAAGCCCACGCCGAGAGCCTCGACATCGATGACGATGGCGTGAACGAGCTGGTGCTGAAGAACCCGCAGCTGCTCGCAGTATTCTCTCCGCGCTGGGGCGGCCGCCTCACTTACCTCTTTGATTTCACCGGCCGATCCGGCCGCCTCGTGGTCGGGAACCTCAGCGACGACTGGAACCTGCAGGAGGACCTGCACCGCTACATGGACTGCCCGCGGAACCACCCGGGCGCGCTGGCGGACGTGAACCACGAGCACGATCGTCACGAAGCGGTGCTCGGAGGTTGCGCCGGTCGGATTGCAGAGGCGACGCTCCGGAACGTCGAGAGCGGAAGCCTCCTCTGGGGAGTCGAGAAACACGTTCGCCTGGCGGCAGGCGACGCTCACTTGTCCGTACGTTACGCGCTGCCTCCGGCAGTGCGGCGTCTCAGCACCGAGTTTTGCCTCTCGCCTGACTACGCACGGCTGCTCCAGCAGGGGCCGAAGGCCCTCTCCCCTCTCAGTGGGCCACGCTGGCGCGGCTGGCGTAACGGCGGCGCCCGGGTGTGGGTGCGCATCAGCCCGAGGCAGGCCGCGCTTTGGGACACTCCACATCAGGAGCGGAGCGGGCACGGCCTCAATCTCCGGGTGACGTCCTTTGCGCGGCGCTTCGGTCTGGAGCTCGGTGTCGGCTCGCCTTCCACGTCGGCCCATGTTCAGCGGCCGGTTGTCGGCGATGCCGCGCCGGCGTCACACGCGCGAGAGCCCCGGCCCGTTCCACCGGTGCCGGCCGCGGATCCGCGCTTCATGCGGCGGCTGCTGTCCCGTCACTTCCCCGCCGGCTCCGGTGTGCCCGCCGAAGTGAGGGAATGCCGCATCAGCGTCCTCAAGCCTCACCACGACCGGCTGATCCTCCAGTACGACCTTGCTCTTGCGGACAAGGGGCGCGGCGAGCCGTTCAAGCGGAGCCTCGTGGGTGCCTGGCGAAAGGACGAACGCGGGCAGCAGATCTACGAAGTGATGCGCGCGCTTCGTGGCAACGGCTTCGACGGAACCTCGGGTCACTCCGTCCCGCAGCCGCTCGGATACTTCCCGCGCGCGCGGCTCGTGATGATGGAGAAGGCGGGCGGCAGCCTGCTCCGCCAGTGGATCTACAACCCGAGAACTGACTGGCCTGCGGTGATCCGGCCGGTAGCGCGCTGCCTGGCAAAACTGCACGGATCACCGATCTCCGTCCCGAGACAGCTCACGGTGAAGGAAGAGGCGAGCGCGATCGAGGGTTGGCTGGCCGACCTGACGACGTGCGACGCGCCGTGGCTCGATCATGAAAGGGGTCGGATCAGTGCGCTGCTGCGTGAGATCCTCGCGCGCCAGAGCCGGCGCGATCCACGCGGCGTGGGACTGATCCACGGTGACTGCCACACGGAGAACATTCTGGTCCGCGGCGGGGAAGTGACCGTCATCGATTGGGAACACGCGGCGATGGCCGATCCGGCTGTGGACGTCGGCTTTCTGCTGGGTCAGATCGAGATCCAGTCGGACCGCTATTGGTGGCGCAGAGATCTACCGAGCCCCCTTGACGCCGGTGCCCTTGCGAACGCGCTTCTCGACGAATACCGCCGGATCGCTCCGCAACCGTCGCTGACTCTGCTGCCGGTGTATCAAGCCCGCACCTACGTCCGGCACATCGTTCATACCGTGCGCATGAAAGGCAAGGAAGACCCGAGCCACGTCACACGGTGGGTTGACCGGGCGGCGGACCGACTCGGGTGGACGCGGCCCGGGCGGCGCGAGGGACAGCGGCCCGTGTCAGCGACGTCGATAGAGGAGGGATTGAACATGCCGACCGAAAAGCTGCTCGCCCAGCAGGCCGCAGCTCGTGACGATTTCGCCGGCCGCATCGCGCGGATCACGACACCCGAGTTCGTGGCCGGGCCGCTTCGTGAGGCTCTGCCCGAATTCCTGGGCCGGAGCCTCGACCCGGCGACGTGCCGCGCTCATATCGTCCAGAACGACGGCACTGGTCCGGCCACGTTGTTCTTTGACTTGAACGGATCGGGACGCGTGTTCGCCAAGCTGTATCGCGATGAATCGGGCAAACACGCCTACCAGATCCTGTCGACGCTCTGGCAGGACGGCTTCGGCGAGACGAGCCGCTACCGCGTCGCCCAGCCGCTCGGCTTCATTCCCGAGTTGAACCTCCTGCTCGCCCGGGCTGCTCCGGGAAAGGAACTGGCCGCGGCCAAGACGGACGAGGAGCTGGTCGGCGGCGCGCGCGAGGCTGCGCGCTGGCTGCGGCAGCTTCACCGGTCGCCGGTCCGCGTGGGCGAGCCCCGCTACCCATGGGAGGTTTATCACAAGCTGCTGCACCGGCTCGCCAAGGCGGCCGCGGCGCGGCCCGAACAGGTAGAGACGCTTCTCGAGCAGGCCGACCGGCTGGAGGAGCAGGCCCGAAAGCTCCAGTTGCAGCTGGTGCAGGCCCACGGACAGTTCCGGCACATCCACGTCTTTCTGGCGGATGAGGCGGTCACGGTCATCGATCTCGATCGCTGCCGGCCCGGCGACCCGGCGCGCGATGTGGGCGAGTACATCCATCGCATGCGAACAAAGCGGTACAAGGCGAGCGGAGGGAACAGCCGTGCCGAGCAGGCAACGCGGGCGCTGCTCGAGGAGTACGCGGCGGAGCTGCCCCAGAACCTCGTGAATCTGCCCTTCTACTGGGGTTATCACAACCTGGTTTCTCTCTGGCGCTTCATGAAGGGGACGCCGCCTGACCACCCCGATTATTCCAGGCTCGTGGACTTCTACTTGTCGGAGTTCGAGACGGCGCTCGCGAGCCGTCTGTAGGAACGCGGACATGCAGGACAGGATCGAACGGCGTGAGGAGCAGAGAAAGCAGCTTCGGGAACGACTGCCAGTGCTCTCCAGTCCTGCCTTCCTGGAACGGCACGTCCGGCCGCTGTTGAACGAGGCGGGCGCAGACGCGAGCTGCAAGGTGGATCTGGTCTGGAACTGGGCTCCCAGCCGCATGACCGTCCGCTACGCCTTCGACAACGGCGTCACGGCGTACGGCAAGGTCTACACGGGCCAACAGGGGCTGGCGGGCTACTCGGCGTTGCAGCGGCTGTGGATGGACGGCTTCGGGCCCGGAAGCGCCGACCGGGTGCCGGAGCCGCTCGGCTTTTGCGCCGAGGAGAATCTCGTGCTGATGCGGGAGGCGCCCGGCGTTCCCATCGGGACGCTCCTGCTCCGCGACTCGCTCGAGCGCGTACTGCCCGCTGTGCGGGCCGCGGGGCGCTGGCTCGCCCGGCTGCATAGTACGAAGTTGGAGGGGCTTCCGCGCGAGCCCGCCTGCAACCGGGTCAAAGTGTTCGAGCTCGCGGACCGGCTCGGAAAAGCGGCGGCCAGCCATCCCGCCGACCTGCGCCTGCTCCTCGACCTCCTGCAGCGGCTCCGCAGTCTCGCGCCCGCCGACAGCGTTGCCGAGGTCACCACCCACGGGCAGTACTCGCCCTCGAACGTGTTCGTGGATGGGTCGGGCGTCACCGTGATCGATGTCGATCGGCTCAGTCTGTCCGACCCCGCCAAAGACGTCGCGATGTTCCTGTACCGCGCCATCTCGCTGCGCGTCAAGGCCTGTGGCCCGGCGTCCGACGCGGATCGGATCGGCCATGAGTTCGTGGACGCCTACACGGCGCACTCCCGTCAGCCGCTCGAGACCCTTTCGTACTACACCGCGCTCTTCTGGTTGAACCGCTTCGCGAAGTGCGCGAAGGACCGCGCCGCCGACGACCCTGTCCGCCGAACGGTCGAATCCCTTTACCTCGGTCACTTCGAGCGCAGTTTCTCAGGCCAGGCCGTGTTGCAACCCAACCATGCGCTCCCGCACGCCGACCGTCGACAATCAACTGGCGACAGCCTCGCCGCCATCGTCACGCACTTCCTGACCCCGCACCTGCCGCTCGGGGGCACGGATCTGTCGGCCGCTGACTGCAAAGCCACACTGGTGCAAGACGTCGGCACCGGCCGGGTGACGACGCGTTGCCAGATCGACGGCACCACGGTCGTGTATGCCAAGCGGTACATGGACGATCTCGGTGCCCACAGCTTTCAGGTGCAGAGGATGTTCTGGGACAACGGCTTCGGGACGGCCTCGAGATTCCGGGTGCCCGAACCGCTGGCATTCCTCCCGGAGGAGAACCTGTTCCTGATGCGGGAAAGTCCTGGCGCGCCGTTGGCCAGACTGCTTGGAGACAGCACCGGCGATTGGAAGGCCGGCGTCCGCGAAGCGGCCCGCTGGCTCGCCGCCTTTCACCAATCGCCGCTGCGCGTCGGCGATCCCGAGCCGGAGTGGGACTCGCTGAAGACGTTCCGGCTTGCGACGCGGCTCGTGAAAGCGGCGGCCGCGCAGCCCTCGAAACGCGCGCTCCTTCTGGACATCATGCAGTTGCTGAAGGAGCGGCTCATGGACCTGCCCGCGGGGCGGCCGGTCGTCCAGACGCACGGGCGCTTCCACCACGACCATGTGTTCCTCACTTCCGAATCCGTCACGGTCATCGACCTCGATCGCAGCCGGCCGACGGACCCCGCCAAAGACGTGGCGGAGTTCGTGCGCGTGCTGCGGCTCGCAGCGTTCCGCGCCGGAGTGGATGAGCGCCTGACCGACAAGGTGACGGACGCCTTCCTCGGGCAGTACCTCGGCCTCGTACCTGACGCAGCGGCCGGACTGCCACACTACTGGCTGTCGTTCCTCGTCTTGAGCTATCTCGGACATCTTCGAAAAGCGCGGCCCGACGGCAGCTCGGCGACCGTGACGGCGTTCCACGAGCGGGAGATCCGGCGCGTCAGCGTGATGCGGACATGAGACTGACCACAGAGAACGCGGAGGGTCAGTCCTATCCTTCGGGTAAGAGGGAAAAGGATTTCATCTCCTGTCCGCCGTGGTTGCTTTGCCACCCGGACGGACTCCTATGAAGCCCACGCCGTTTTCGCGCTCCGCCCGGGGCAGCCTCGCCAGGTTGATCCCGTATGCCCTCGGTGTCTGGAGGCTGCTTGCGGCGGTCCTCGTTTGCATCCTCGCCGGCTCGCTTCTCGAGCTCGCTGTTCCCTGGGTCATGGGGTTCCTTCTTCTGGATACGGTTGTCAAGCAGGCCAGGCTGGACCTGCTGCCGCGCGTCGTGTTCCTGCTGGTGGCGATCTTTCTCGGACAGAAGGTGGTCGGGTTCCTCCAGGACTACTTCGAGGAGCTCGCCAATCAACGGCTGGTACACAGGCTCCGCTGCGACCTGTTCAATCATCTCCTGCACCTCCCGGTGCGCTTCTTCGACCGCGGGCGCACCGGCGAGCTCGCCTCGCGCGTGACGAGCGACATCGACTGCGTCGAGGGCTTTCTGCCCACACTCGTGGACGACGTCGTCACGGACGCCGTGCTGCTGCTGGGCACGGTGTATTTCCTCTTCCGCGTGGAGCCGCGGCTCACGCTGTACGTCGCGCCGACCGTTCTGGGCATGGCCTCTGCGCTCTTCCTCTTCAAGCCGCGCGTCAGGCGCTTCGCCTATCGGGTTCGCGCCATGATCGGCGACCTCGCCGCGATGGCGACCGAGACGCTGGCGGGAGTGAGGGTGGTGAAGGGGTTCCTTGGCGAGGAGTATGAGAACCGGCGTTTTGCCGCTCAATCCCTGCAGGTGCTGCGGGCGCGCGTCGGCGTCGTCATGCTCAGATCCGCCTCTTCAGCCACGGTCGATCTGGGAGTGCTGCTGGGGACGGTGATCGTCGTGACAATTGCTGCGCCTGAGGTCGTCGCGGGCACGCTGTCGGTAGGGGCTCTCGTCGCCTATCTGGGTTACCTGGGGAAGCTCTATGGGCCGGCCAAGCGCCTGAGCAAGGTCAACGTGTCGATCCAGAAGATCGTCGCTGCGGCCGAGCGCATCTTCGAGGTCAGAGACCTGGCGTTTGAGCCGGTCGACGTGGCGCAGGCCGTGAGGCTGGCGCCTGCCTTGACCGTCTCGCCGGCGTCGCCTCCGAGCGTCCGCTTCGAACAAGTCACGTTCAACTACGGGACCGAACGGCCGGCGCTCGAAAATCTCACGCTCGAAGTGGCCCCGGGAGAGGCCGTTGCGCTCGTGGGACGAAGCGGGGCCGGTAAAACCACGTTGGTCAACCTGCTGCTGCGCTTGTATTCGCCGACGTCGGGACGAATCCTGCTCGACGGCGTGCCGCTCGAGCAGATTCCCCTCGCCCGGCTGCGGAGTCAGGTCGGGCTCGTCTCGCAGGACGTGTTCCTGTTCTCGGGCACGATTCGGGACAACATCGCCTACGCCTTGCCCGAAGCCACGGACGACGAGGTCGTCGAGGCCGCGCGGAATGCCAACGCCCATGACTTCATCAGCGCGTTGCCCCAGGGCTACGAATCTCCAGTTGGAGAGCGTGGAGTGCAGCTCTCGGGCGGCCAGCGACAACGCATCGCGATCGCGCGCGCCTGGCTGCGGCGCCCCCGTCTCCTGATCCTCGACGAGGCCACGTCGCATCTGGACTCCGAAGCGGAGCGCCATGTCCAGGTGGCCTTCAATCGCGTGGCCCAGGGCCGCACGGTGTTCCTGATTGCACACCGGCTCTCGACTCTGTGGAATGCCGACAAGATCGCGGTCATCGAGAACGGAACAATCGTGCAGGTGGGGCGGCACGAGGAACTGCTCGAGAGCGCCGGCATCTATCGCCGCCTGTACCGGCTGCAGCAGCGCGTCGTGGGCCCTGAGCGGAGTCGCAGAAAAGAGGCAGGAGGATGAGGGCCTCCGCGAACGTGCCACCTCAACGAGGTACCTCATCGGTTTGAGACGGAGTGCGAAGCACCATCTGATCCAGAAGCCGGGTGTCACGGGTTCCCGTCACCTTCGTGGAATGGTCCGAATCTTCGGGACTGTTTATGGTTCCCGGAGGACGAAGCTGTGGCGACGGCGCAGTGGTACGCGATCTGGACGCACAGTCATTGTGAACAGCTGGTGCACCATCAGCTGGTTGTCAAGGGATTTCAAGTCTTTCTTCCGATGGTTCGGACGTGGTCCCGCCGCGCCGGCGCACAGCGTCTGGTTGGCCGGCCCATGTTTCCGGGCTATCTGTTCATTCATCAATTGATAGAGAAGGGCTGTTACATCGAAGTGTTGAAAACCAGGGGTGTCACGCGGATTCTGGGAGAGCGGTGGGATCAATTGACGGCGGTCCCGGACCAGGAAATCGACGCGCTGCAGCGGGTCGTCGCCTCGCAACTCGCCGTCATGCCGTACGCGTATCTTCACGAAGGCCAGCGCGTTCGCATCGACGCGGGTCCGCTGGCCGGGATCGAGGGCGTGTACGTGCGCAGCAGACCGAATCTGGGTCTGCTTGTCCTTTCTGTCGATCTTCTCCACCAGAGCATCGCCATAGAAGTGGATTGCACGTCGGTGACGCCGGTCAACGATTTCCAGGTGCCTCACCCCGTCTTGCAGACTTCCTCGAGCGTGAGTCCCCAGCCAATTTCAGCGTAAGTCTGCCAAGTACGCTGCAGCGCCAGGCTCCCAGCACCTTGCAGCGCCAGGCTCCCAGCACGTTGCAGCGCCAGGCTCCCAGCGCGTTGCAGCGCCAGGGAGGGAGCACGTTGCAGCGTCAGGCTCCCAGCACGTTGCAGCGTCAGGCTCCCAGCACGTTGCAGCGTCAGGCTCCCAGCAC
>JBKPAI010000063.1:0-7904 GCA_046726355.1 Acidobacteriota bacterium
TTCGCCGAATTGCCGGGAATCGTCCAATTCAAGAGCTGCGCGCGCTGGCGCGCCGTCAGCCCACGAAGATCCGGATCGCGCACCAGTCGCCTGGCCGTTTCGGTCACCGCTGCGATCTGGGAGCCAGGCGGCGGGACGACCGGAGCCCCCTGCGAGTACGGCGCCGGGTGCTTCGGCGTGACAAGCCCGTCGCGAATCGGAATCGGCCAGCCGCCGCGGGGATCGTAGACCTCGCTCAGGCCCTTCACGACGAACGTCATCAGCGCAGACGTGCGGCCGGGACCGAGGGTGAAGGAAAACACGTAGCCGATGTGCCCCGGGTCGAACCCCGGCCAGGGATCGATGAACGGATCCCCATACATGTCGCCAATCCGGACGAGCACGCCGGAGGTTTTCGCCCCGAGCACGTGCGCCGATGGGCCGTGACCGGACGGCCCGCGCATCGGATCCGCCGCGCCGCGGGCGTTCTGCATCACGGTCACGAAGCTGTCGGTCAAATCGATCCGCCGGTCGCCGTTGGACGTCGTCGCCACGGTCACACGCCCGCCATCGTCGAACGCGCCCGATGCGCCTCCCCAGGCCACCCGGACACTCCGCGATTGGCCGGCGACATTGGTGTAGCTGTCGACGTAGCGCAGGTAATTGGTGTCCTTTGGCGCGAAGATCGAGCGGGCGACCACAATGCCGTCCTGATAGACCGGCATGATCGAATCGAACCGTTCCGCGCCGTCGTATGCGAGGCCGAACCCGTGCAGGTACCGATTCCGCGCGAGCGCTTCGCCGGCGCCCGACTGCACCTCGATCTTGAGATAGCCGAATCCGTTGAAGGGGTTTGCACCACCGCCGGTCGCGATGCCGCCGCTGTCCTGCGCCCAGGTCGACGTGTCCTGAACGTCCCAGAACTGGCCATCGGCGGATGGCAGGCGTGTCACGGCGGCTGCCGCGATGGTCGCGGCGATTGTGAACAGGATCGACCAGAAGGACCGTGTCACGTCTTACGAGTGACCGCTGCCAGCACACCGCGCATGTACGCCATCGATTCGATCATGCCGGGCAGCGGATCTTTCGGATTGATCTCGTACTCGAGACCGACCTGGCCGGGGTAGCCGATCTCGATCAGCGTCTTGAACAGCGCGGGAAAATCAATCAGGCCGCGGCCCACCGCCACCTGGCTCTCCTTTTCCCCCCGCGCCGCCAGGTCCTTCACGTGCATGTCGTAGAGGCGGTCCCGGCACTCACGACACGCCTGCACCGGATCGGTCCCCGTGCGAAATGTGTGGCCGACGTCGATGCACAGGCCGAGTCGTTTGTCGCGGGACTTGACGGCCGCATAGGCGTCCTGCGGGCGCGGCCACCGCTTGTCCTCCGGGCCGTGGTTATGGATCGCGACCTTGATGTCGTAGGTCTTCGCCAGCCGCTCGATGGTGTCCAGCGCCTCCCGATCGGGATCGATGTAAATGAGCGGGAAGCCGGCGTTCTTTGCGTACTCGAACTCTTTTTCGATCTGTCCCGGATCGTTGGGAACCCGGATCGTGCCGCCTCCCATGATCGTGATGCCGACGGCCTCGATTTTCGCCCGCAGCGCGCGCGTGGCCTCCGGCGGATCCGTCCGCGGAACGTGCACGTCTTTGAAGGTCATGTATTTCACGCCGAGTGTCTTCGCCATGTCGAGTGCCCGGTCGAGCGGGAACTCGCGCATCGAGTACGACGCCACGCCGAGCTTCAGCACCGCGTCGCCGCCGGTGGCGGTGGGAACCGCCGCGTGCGCCGGGACGCGGCCGAATGTCGTCCATGCTGCTGACGCAGCCGCCGTGCCGATGAAGCTTCTGCGGGAAATCGATGTAGTCATCAGTGCCTTCTTTCGCGTTCTACTTTACACCGCGTCAGCAGGTTGGCTGAATCGACGTCCAGGTACACCGTCGTGTTCTCGTGCGTTCTCAGGATCGACGCCGGGGCTGCCGGCGTGATGTCGCCTTCGAGACATCGCTGCACCGCCGGCGCTTTCCGCGCCTCCGGGACGACCGCGATGATCGCCCGCGCCTTCAGGATCTGGCGGATGGACATCGTGATGGCGCGCTCCGGCACCGCATCGATCGTCTTGAACCACCCTTCGCCAACCTGCTGGCGGCGGCACGCCTCGTCCAGCCGGACGACCAGGTAGGGCTCCTCGGTCTCGAAATCGGCCGGAGGATCGTTGAACGCGAGGTGCCCGTTCTCGCCGATCCCGACGAACGCCACGTCGACCGCTCGCGCCGCAAGCTCGCGTCCGACGGTGCGGCAGACCTCTTCAGGATCCCGATCGCCTTCGAGCAGGTGGACCCGCGTGAGGCCGGCGGGACGGATGAGCCGTTCCCGCAGGTACTTGCGGAAACTTGCGGGATGATCGTCCGGGAGGCCGACGTACTCGTCGAGATGGAACATCTCGACGTCCGACCACTCGACGTCCGGCTCCCGCGTCAGCGCCTCGAGGAATGCGAGCTGGGATACCCCGGTCGCGGCGATGATCCGGGCGTGGCCGAAAGCGGCGATCGCCTCCCTGAGGCGTGAGGCGGCGTCGCCCGCCGCCGTGTGGGCGAGAGTCTGCTGATCCGGGAAGACACGCACGCGCATGTCATCGGTTGTAGTTCGGAATCGCTCAGTTCGGCAAGCTTTCTGTGGCGCGGCGCTGCGGAGCCGCCCAGTCGCCGAACGCAATCGCGTCCGTGGCCCGCTCCACGCGGATGGTCGCCGAATCGCTGCGGACCGCCACCACGACCGCGTCGCCGACGACGGATGGGCTCGCCGCGGTGCGGCCCGGACGGCGGAAGAGCGTCAGGCGCTGCCCTGCCCGGAGGCCTGCATCGCTCCCTTTGTCGATCACCATCAATCGCCGCGGCACGCCCAGCATCTGCCCGACGTCGGCAAACAGAATCTGCGCCGCATCTTCGAACATCGGAGTCCCGGCCGGATCCGGCGTGCGTACCGGCTCCGGCTCGAACGCGGCGAGAAAATCGCCGGTCATCATCTCGTCGCAGGCGTAGATCACAACCGCTGTCGACGTGTGTTCGTCCGCGGCGACAATCTGCAGCAGCCCCGACGTGTGCTCGCCCTTGACGGCGCCGCTGATGCGGTAGTGGCGGCGAACAACGAAGTTCTGCCCGACCTCCAAGCCGTCAAGCGTACCGCCCTCGATCACCAGCTGGTCATCTTTGGTGTACAGCTGCCGCGCGGCATCGGAGCGGTGCGATCGGATCGTTCCGAACGACGAAGGAGCCGCGGGCGGTTTCGCCGGCCCGCAGATGGACTCCCGATCGTGATCCGCAACCGGGATCACGGCCGGAGGAGGAGGCGGCGGCGGGGGCGGCGCCTGGCCGTACACCATGACCGTCTCGGCGAGTGGCGCGAGCGTCAGGTGCTTGGCGACGACGGCCTCGGTGCCCGGTTCAATGGTCAGGCCAACGGAATCGGCCGCAAATCCTTCCAGCTCGAACCTGAGATGAACGGGTCCGGCAGGCAGGGCCGACAGCGCGTAGCCGCCGGCGCCGTCGGTCACGGCGGTCCCGAGCACCTGGCCTTCCGCGGACGTGGCGACCACGGTGACGCCGGGCAGCATGGCCCCGGACTCGTCGGTCACGGCGCCGCGAACAGCGCCGCCGGCGGTTTCAGCGAACGTGGCCGTCCTGGACAGGCCGACGAGCATAAGTGTTGCGAACACGAGCGCCAAGACTGATAGTCGCATGGACAGTTCTGGTCCCTCGGATTCGTATCGGTCCAAATCGATGGGAACTTCAACGGCGAGCCTCTTTACTTAGTCGACGCCGTGTGCAAGGCTTCGCCTGGGAGGGCACATGATGCGACGTGTGATCGCCGGCGTTGTCGCGGGTGCGCTGTTGTGCACCGGTGCAGCGATCGCCCAGGGCGGTGGAACGCCGGCCAGGGCGAAAGCCACGACACCGGAAATCCCGTTCGAATCGGTTCCGAACTTTCTCAAGCTGCCGGCTGGCCTGTACCTGGGTGAAGCCGTCGGCGTGGCGACCAATTCCAAGGGGCACGTGTTCGTCTTCGTCCGCAGCGGGGAGACGCGGCTCTTCGAGTTCGACCAGAACGGCGCGTTCGTCAGGGAGCTCGGCAGCGGAAGCTACGGCTTCTCGTTCGCGCACGCGGTGCGCGTCGACAAGGACGACAACATCTGGGCGGTGGACGAAGGCACCAACGTGATCACCAAGTTCAGCCCGGAGGGACGGATCCTGATGGTTCTGGGCAAGCGGCCCGATCCGCTCGAGCAGCTCTCGCTGATGCCGGGCGGGGGCCAGTACTCCGGCGCCAACAAGCCGTATTCGTTCCACCGAGAGACCGACGTCGGCTGGGACCCGCAGGGCAACATCTTCGTGTCCGACGGATACGGCGATTCGCGCGTCGTGAAGTACGACAAGAACGGCCGCTTCATCAAGTCGGCGGGCACGCGCGGCAACGGGCCCCTGCAGTTCAGCACCCCGCACGCGATCTCCGTCGATGCCAGGGGCCTGGTCTACGTGGCTGATCGCGGGAACTCGCGGATCCAGGTGCTCGACAACGATCTGAACCTGAAGTCGATTTACGACAACGTCGGCGCTCCGTGGGCCGTCTGTATCTCCAACGGACCGCACCAGTATCTGTACAGCTCCAACTCGTTTCCCACCGGCAACAACTTCGATCAGGCAGCGACGACGGGCGAGGTCTACAAGATGGAGCTGGACGGAACCGTGATCGGACGGTTCGGCAAGGCCGGCCACGCGTTCAAAGAATTCAGCAGCATCCACCAGATGGACTGCCGCAACCCGGACGAACTCTACGTCGCCGAGATCACCGAGTGGCGCGTCCAGAAAATTCTGCTCCGGCCGCAGACGCGGTCGACCGGCAGCGGACGATAGACGATCATGACGATCCAGCCTGGGCGCTCCATCGTTTTTGCCGCTGTCATTGCCGGCGCCGCCGCGGTGCTGGCGCAGTCGCCGCGCGAACTCGCGTTCGACGCGAATGCCGAGGCGCTGACGCTTCCGCCCAACACGTATCTTGGCGAGGTGGCAGGGGTCGCGACCAACTCAAAGGGACACGTGTTCGTGTACACGCGGACGGGCCATGCCGTCGCCACGCTTGGCGACGAGCGGACCTTCTACCATAACGGTTCCCGACTGTTTCAGTTCGACCAGAACGGCAAGTTCGTGAAGGAAATCGGCCAGGGGGTTTATGCCGTCAACTTCGCGCAGCAGGTGCGCGTCGACTCCCAGGACAACATCTGGATCGTCGATGCCGGATCGAATCAGGTGGTCAAGTTCGATGCCGACGGACGCTTCCAGCTGGTGCTCGGCCGCAAGCCCGAGAACATCACCGTGCGTCCCGGCCCGGGCGTTCCCGCCAGCGGCGGCCTGCCGCCCGAAGGATCCGCGCCCGCTGCCGGGCGCGGCGGTGCGGAAGGCGGCCGCGGCGGCGGTGGCGGCCGGGGAAATGCCGGCCCTCCTGGATCGGGTATTCACGGCGACACCTTCAACCGGCCCTCTGACGTCACCTGGGACCGCGCCGGCAATATCTACGTCGCCGACGGCTTCGGCACCAACAACCGCATCGCCAAATTCACGAAAGACGGAAACTTTCTGAAGTCGTGGGGCCAGACCGGCGCGGCACAGGGTCAGTTCAACGGGATTCGGGGGATCGCCAGCGACGCCGCGGGCAACATCTACGTCGCCGATGCCGGCAACAATCGAATCCAGGCGTTCGACAGCGAGGGCACGTACAAATCGCAGATCGGCGGCATCGGAACGCCGCAGGCGATCTGCGTGTCAGGCGGGCCGACGCAATATCTGTACAGCTCGAACTCGAACGACTCCGAGAGCATGGAGCACGGGGAGATCTACAAGGTCCAGTTGAGCGGACAGATCGTCGGCAGGTTCGGCAAGGCCGGCAAGCTGCCGCGCGAGTTCGGGATGGTCAACGCGATCGATTGCCGCACCGAAAACGATCTCTGGGTCGGGGAGGTCTGGAACTGGCGCGCGCAGAAGGTCACGCTGCGGCGGTAGTGTGAACGGAGGGGACGGAGTAAACGGTAAACACAGAGGAGCAGAGAAACGGACGAAACGGAGAAGACAAGGTCAGTCCTGAGTCGTGAGTTTTGAGTCGTGAGTGTCAGATTTTCCCGCAGGCACCATCACTCACGATTCACGACAAAACTTCACCACCTTCTCTGCTCGTCTCTGTTGCTCCGTTCCTCTGTGGAATACCGTTTCCTCCGTCACCTCTGTTTCCGTTCCTTCCGCCATCTAACGCGGCTGGAGCACACGATCACGTTAGAATAGAGACGTATCTGGAATGGCCCCATCCGGTCCATGTCCCTCGTCGCCCTCTCCGAACTGCTCGGCGCCCCCGTGCGCGATGCCTCCGGCACCGTCCGCGGACGTGTGCGCGAAATCGCCGTCGCTCCCCAGGACCACCCCACCCGCGTCGCGTATCTGATCGTCCGTACCACCGCAGGCGAGCGGGTGCTGCCACCCGAAGCGCTGAAATCGGCCGGCGTTCGCGTCCGGGCCGGCAGCGACGCCTATCAATGGGATCGCTACACGCCGTCGGATGGCGTGCTGCTGCTCAAACGCGACCTGCTCGACCGTCAGATTATCGACGTCCATGGCCGGAAGGTCGTGCGCGTGAACGACGTCGAGCTCGAATCGACCCCGGTCAACCATCATCTGCTGCTGAACATCGTCGCGGTGGACGTGGGCGCGCGCGGCGCCATCCGGCGGCTCTCGAAGGGGCTGGTGCCGTCGTTCACGATGCGCGCGCTGCTCGACCGGATTCCGCCGCGCGTCATTCCCTGGGAGTACGTCGATCTCCTCGAGACCGATCCGGCGCGGCGGGTCAAGCTCAAGATCGCCTACGAAGGCCTCGCCAAGATGCATCCGGCCGACATCGCGGACATCGTCGAAGACCTGGCCCCAAGAGAACGCGAGGCGGTCTTCGAGACGATCGACGAGGAGGTTGCGGCCGAGACGCTCGAGGAACTGGACCCGGACGTCAAACTCGCGGTGGTCGAGTCGCTCGACAAGGATCGCGTGGCCGACATTCTCGAAGAGATGGATCCGGATGCCGCCGCGGACCTGCTCGGCGATCTGCCGGAAGAGCGGTCGGACGAGATCCTCGAGGAGATGGCGCCGCAGGAGCGGCAGGAAGTCACGCAGCTGCTCGAATTCCCCGAGCACACGGCGGCCGGGCGCATGACAACCGAGTACATTGCAGTCCCGGAAACTGCGAGCGTCGACGCGGCCATCGACGCGCTGAAGACGTTCACAGGCGGCCGCGAGGCGCTCGCGACGATTTACCTCACCGGTGAGGGACAGCGGCTCGTCGGCTCGGTGCCGCTCGTCAAGATCGCCATCTCGCCGGCGGCGGTGCAGCTCTCGGATCTCAGCGAGCCGTACGTCTCCTGCGCCCCGGATACGCCGGAATCGGAAGTCGCTGCGCTGTTCGACAAGTACAACCTGATTACGCTGGCCGTCGTCGACGAGCACGGGCGGCTCTCGGGCATCATCACGGCCGACGATGTGATCACGATGCTGCGGCACCGCGGTTGAGACGCGCGTCATGAGGCTGGTGCCGAAGGCGTGGAAGGTGCGGCTGATGATGGTCCTCGCGGTCGTCGGTCCGGGATTCATCACCGCCAACGTCGACAACGATGCCGGCGGCATCGCCACCTACTCGGTGGCCGGCGCGCAGTTCGGCTACTCGCTGCTGTGGTCGATGGTGCCGATTACGATCGCGCTGGTCATCATCCAGGAGATGTCGTCGCGAATGGGCGCGGTCACCGGCAAGGGCCTGAGCGATCTGATCCGGGAAGAGTTCGGGCTGCGGGCCACGTTCCTGCTCATGCTCGCGCTGTTCGTCACCAACTTCTTCAACAT
>JBKPAI010000064.1:0-32329 GCA_046726355.1 Acidobacteriota bacterium
CGCACACACTTGTCGCGCCATGCGGCCGCATCCTCGGCCTGGCGGTGGAGTCTGGCGAGAACGGCTTGATACCGCTGGTCGTCGACCAGGCCGTCGAGCTCCTTCCAACGCGTTTCAAACCCGCGTGCCTGGTCAGCGCCCCGTCGATAGCAGTCGACCAGCGCCTCCCAGAGCGTCCGGCCCGACTTCAACCGGTAGTCCCACGGCAGCCGGTGAAACCACAATAACAACTCGTCCGGCGTCGTCGCCGGATGGCTCCAGCGTTCGGCGAGCGGCCGGCGATATTGCGCGATCGCGTTGGTGCCCCGGCTCGTCCGGTCGACGCCGATGCCGGCCGCGTCGGCGCGATGATACACGACAGCGGACCAGTCCGCGCGCCGTGGATCCTCGTTCTCCGGCATCGGCGCGTAATGATCGCCGCCAATCAGGTGGTGCAGCCCGAGCGGCATGGTGTACCGCACGAACGTCTGGTGCGATTCGAGCATGATCGCGCGGATCGCCGCGACAACCGCCGGAGCATCTCCCCACGTCATCTTGATCCACTCGTCGGCGATGGCTCCGGCACTCAGATCCGGATCCCACGCCAGCCGTCCGTAGGCGTACCAGTTGGCCTGCGCGAAGTGATGCCCCGTCCAGTTCTCGTCGCGGCCGGTATTGGCGACGCCGGCGATGCCGGTTCGACGTTTTCCCTCGATCGAGCCGTCGATGATCCTGGCCACGGTTGAACCGGCGCCTCGCACATATGTGTCCGACTCCAGGAACTCCTTCCACATCGGCGCCAGGTAAACCAGATGAGTCGACTGCCCGAGGTATTCCTGGGTGATCTGCAGTTCGGCCATCAGCGGCGTCTTCGGCATCGCCCCGAACATCGGATGAAACGGTTCGCGCGGCTGGAAGTCGAGCGGCCCGTTCTTGACCTGCACGAGGACGTTGTCGCGGAACCGGCCGTCCAGCGGGACGAACTCCAGGTACGCGCGCTTGATGCGATCGGGGTCGACATCGGCGTTGTAGACGAAGGCGCGCCACATCACGACGCCGCCATGCGCCCGGACCGCGTCGGCAACGACATTGGCGCCATCGGCATGCGTGCGGCCGTAGTCCTGCGGACCGGGCTGACCTTCGCTGTTCGCCTTGACCAGGAAGCCGCCGAAATCGGGGATCGCGCGGTAGATCTCGTCGGCCTTCGTCCGCCACCACCGTGCGACCGCCGGATCCAGCGGATCGGCAGTAGGCAGGCCGTCGAGAATGCGTGGAGCCGCCAGATTGGCTGAAAGATACACGCGGATGCCGAAGGGCCGGAGCAGCTGCGCGATCGCGCCCGCCTGCTGCAGACAGGGCGCGGTCAGCGATTTCGGATCCGCGTTGACGCTGTTGATGACCGTACCGTTGATGCCAATCGACGCGTTCGCGCGCGCGTAGTCCTGAATCCGCCGCGTGTCGAGCCCGGCCGGATCGTCGAACCAGAGCGACAGTCCGGCGTACCCGCGTTCGATCGTTCCATCAAGGTTGTCCCAGTGGTTCAGCAGCCGCCGTTCCAGCCGTGGTCGCATGGCCACGTCGAGGCTCGCCAGCGGCTGCCGGGTCTGGATCAATCGCAGGAAATGGAATGCGCCGTAGAGCACACCGGCCTCTCCGGCCGAGGCGATCACGGTCGCGCTGTGTCCGCCGATGCGGGTCGATCGAATCAGATATCCCTCATCGCCCAGCGGCGCCAGGCGCTTGGACCACCCGAGCGCAGCGACGACCGGCAAGCTCGACGGCGTGCCGATCACGAGGGCGCCCTCGGCTTGAATGCGATCGGTGACCGGAACGGTCACGCCGAGCAACCCGCGCACGCCGCGCTCGAGTTCCGCCGTCGCCGCCTGGCTGACTGCCGATGCCGGCCGCGCGACGATGGCCGTGACAGAGTCGCGGTACTGTTGAAGCAAACGGGCGTCGCCCACACGGTTGTAGCGAAGCCACAGGTCGTAGCCGGTTTCGGCCTCGCCGTTCGCGGCCACGAGGATCACCGCGGCCAGAACACCAATGCCGGCGAAGCAGCGTGTCACCCGGCGCATCGTGATTGGTCCCGGCGCACCTCGATGTCCTCGCTGCTTACTGACACGCTTTCAGGGATGGTTCGCAAAGAGGGCGATCACCGGTTCGTCGCCGGTCCACGTGATATGCCCTCGCGACGGCGCCACGTCGAGCACTTCGACCACGTCGCCGGCTTGAAATCGGCGCGTGTCGCCATCACTGACCTTGATCCAGATGACACCACGGCGAATCGAGATGAACCGCGCGCCCGATGCATTGTGGAAGATCCCGTGCTCGCGATCCACAACGCCCCAGTGCGGTGGAAAGGCCGCATGTCGAATCGTCGTCGCCGGTTGAGCGGCCGACTGGGCGATCGGTTGGGCCGGCGGCGCGGTCGTTTCCGACGTCAGCGGCACCGTGACGTCGCGAAAGTGGGTCTCTCCATCAGACGCGACGTACACCTGAGGATAGGTGATCTCAGGCGGGGTCGCGTTTTTCAAGATTGTGTCAGGCGCCGGCTGTGGCCGGACGGCCTGCCGGCCGGCCGCGCCTGCTCTGAGCACGTACGCGCCGACGGAGACGACCAGGAATGCAGTCACCAGGCAAACGGTGCGCATGCTGTTCATCGCAACGGGCCCTCTGCGATTCAAGAAGTGGCGAAAGCCGCTCTGTATGCGGTTTATGAGACTTTGACGTCGCGATCGTCGCGGCTCACGATCGCCCGCGCCAGCTTCCACGCCCGATCGGCGCCTCGCGAGTAGGCGAACAGATACTTCCCGTGTCCCTCTGTCGTGTCGCCTCCCGGCTTTGGCGAGATTGTGAACGAGAACGTGCCGAGATCAAAGGCCCAGTCGCCGAGTACCCGCGTCGAGAGTACCCGAACCCTCCGCATCGTGGCGTCCCAGCCCATCCGCTCGACTCGTGCCGCAGCCGCTGGAGCACGCACAAGGTGACACTCACGACGCACCGCTTGCTCTGGTCACAGAATCAGAAGAGCGTGTCTCTGAGTGATATACGCGACATCGTGTACCGCAAGCCGTTCCTCGGTTCCGGCTCGATCGTGCTCGAGACGGCCGGCGGCCAGAACATCGAACGCTTGCCGGCGGGGTCAAATGGTGAGGTGATCGGCAACCAGCTGATGTCGCTGATTCACTGGGCGCGTCAGCGGGCGCAGCAGAAGCCAGCGACGACGCCGGCACAAGCGCGGATTGAGCAATTGCGCCAGCTCGCTGAATTGAAAGCCCAGGGCGTGCTCTCGGAGGAGGAGTTTCAGGTCGAGAAAGCGAGGGTGCTCGCGCAGCGGTGACCTGGTCACGGCGCGCGCCTCACCTGCCCCTCATCGTTGCTCTCTTTAAGTTGTTCGTGGTCTGCAGGTCTGCAGGTTACATGGTGGGCCCCCCCGGGGATCGGACCCGGGACACCATGATTAAAGTCGGACGCGACCGCTGGACCCGAGTGGCGGGCATGTCGTGCGCCCGGGCGAAACGGTATCCGTTCAGTCAGTAACCTCCCTAGCAGGCCATAGGCTTAGCTATAGCTAAGCTAGCGGCGCCAGCCGCTAGGAGGGGGAGGCGGACGATGAACTCGCTGCCTTTGTCGCGGCCCTCGCTGTGGGCTTCGACCGTGCCACCGTGCAATTCTGTAATCTGGCGCACCAGGGTCAGGCCGATCCCGAGGCCGCCCTGGGAGCGATCGAGCTTGCGCTCGTCCTGGGTGAAGAGATCGAAGATTTTGGGGAGGATGCGGGGCGAGATTCCGCTGCCGTTGTCGCGCACCCGGAGCACGGCGGTGCCTTCTTCGGGCGCGATGGTGAGGTGAATCTGGCCTTCGGGGTCAGTGTATTTGGCGGCGTTGTGCAGCAGGTTGACCACCACCTGGACGAGGCGGGTGTGGTCGCCCCGGATCAAGCTGGGCGTGTCGGGCAGCTCGAGCTGCAGATGGTGCCGCCGGGCGGTGATCAAGTCGCGGACATTGTCGACCGCTTCGGCGATGATCGCGCGCAAATCGATGGACTCGGCCACCTTGAGCGTGATCCGGCCGCGGGTGATGCGGGAGATGTCGAGCAGGTCGTCGAGCAGGCGCGACATGTGGGTCAGCTGCCGCTCGATCACGTCGTAGGTCTTGGCGTGGAGTTCCGGGGTGTTGGCGCCTCGCCGCAGTAGCATGACCGCGGAACGGATGGGGAGCAGGGGGTTGCGCAGCTCGTGGCCGAGCATCGCCAGGAACTCGTCCTTCAGGCGAGCTTCCTCGGTCAGCGTGGCGGCATATTCTTGGAGTGCGACATCCGCTTTCTTGTGCTCGGTGATGTCCTGGCAGATACCGATCAGGCGAATGGGTTTGCCGTGCTCGTCGAGCGTCCAGTCGCCCCGGCTGTGCAGGGTGCGCACCTCGCCGTCAGGGCGGACGATCCGTTCCTCGACCTCATAAGGGGCGAGGGCACGATAGGCGGTGAGGATCGAGGCGCGGATGTTCTCGCGATCGTCGGGGTGGACCCGTTCGAGGTAGCCATCGAAGGTGGGTTTGAAACATTCGCTGGGTTTGAGCCCGAAAATCCGATGTAGCTCCTGCGAGCGGTGAACGGTATTCGTCGGGATGACCCACTCGAAGCTGCCGACGTGCGCGATCCGTTCAGAGTCGGCGAGTTGGCGTTCCCGACGGCGAAGTTCATCCTCGACCTTCTGCCGTCCGATAGCGATGGTGGCGAGGTGGGTGCCGATTTCGACCAACTTGTAGTGGTATTTCTGGGGCGTTTTGGGCTCCTCGAAGTATTGGGCGAAGGTGCCGATCACGCCGCGTCGTTCGTCGAAGATGGGGGTCGACCAACAGGCACGCAGTCCGTATTGCAGGGCGAGGGCGCGATAGTCTTCCCAGAGCGGATCAGTGGCGATGTCGGTGACGATGACGGGTTCGCCTCGGTGGGCGGCCGTGCCACAGGACCCGGCCTTGGGGCCGACCTTTTGGCCGTCGATTGCCTTGATGTAGGCGTGCGGGAGGTGAGGCGCGGCCCCGTGATGCACCGTCAGGCCGTCGTCGTCGAGCAGCAGAATCGAGCAGAGCATGCCTCTGCTCTGGGACTCGATCAGGCGCACGAGCAGGTCGAGGGTCCTAGCCAGGGGTTCGCCTCGGGCGATGGCTTCGAGGACTTGGTTCTGGCCCTGGAGCAAGCGGGCCGGTGTGGGTGGTGTGGGTTCAAGTTCGGTCAGTGACATTTGTTGTGCGTGGCCGTGAACAAGGCTTCGAGTAACTCGTCGATGCCCGGTTTCAGGATGTGCCCGTCGAAGCCGGCGTCCCGACACTTTCGCCGATCTTCCTCTTGACCGTAGCCGGTGAGGGCGAACATCGGCACGGTGCTGAACTCAGGCTGCTGGCGGAGCGCCCGTGCCAGATCGTAGCCGTCCATGCCTGGTAAGCCGATGTCGAGGACGACCACGTTCGGGCGGAAGGTGGCAGCTGCGGCGAGCCCGTCGAGCCCATCATGCTCGACCCGCACTTCATGCCCTTCCATTTCGAGCACCAGCCTGAGAAACTCGGCCGCGTCGATGTTGTCTTCGACCACGAGGATACGCCGCCGAGCCGGCGCCGCGTTTTGCATGACCGAAGAAGCTGATTCTTCCTTTACACTTCCTTCTAGCGTGCCGTCAAGGGATCATCCTACATGCATAAGTTGCGGAACTGATGTCTAGCCGTCGCGCCTTCCTGCGGCTATTTACGACCGCAGCATCGGCACCACTTACGGCCGACTTCGACCTCGACTCGAGGAAGACCTGGCTTGATCGGTGGCTCGAATCGATGCGGGTGCCGGTCGCGGCGTGAGATCAATGTGACAGTGAAGAGAGCGGTGGCTCGTGGTGGGCCACCCTCACGTTTGAAAGGAGGGACGGCCGATGGAGGAAGTATCTACAAGCAGTGCGCCGCGAAGGGTGTCGTAGCTCACCCCGCTGCGATCACCCGTAGTGGATGACCTTTAGCCACAACGGGAAGCGGTTCCGGGCGAATGTGACGCTGTTCGCCAAGACGCCAGTCGCCAGCCAGAGCGAAGCGGAGAAGACGTGGCTGCCGAAGTTTGTCACGAACGTCATGGAAGGCCAATTGGCCGAAGCCCGAAGGCGTCCAGCGATCGGACAAACTGACGGTGGCGGCTGTCCTGGCCGACTATCGGAAGCGCCACTGCGAAACCGAGCAGCTGAGCATGGACTCACTCGGCTCGAAACTCAACGTGCTCGAACGGCGCTTCGGCGCGTTGCTCATCGTCGATCTGGAGAAGCCAGGGCCAATCGAAGATTTCAAGACCGACCTCCTCGAAGACGACAAGGAGAACAGCACCGTCAACCGCTATCTCGCGCAACTGAAGCACCTGATCAACTGGTCGATCGGCCGCGAGCTGATGTCCCCGAGTCCGTTCTATCAAAAGACGCTGTCAGATCCCGGTCACATCAGAGCGTGTCCTCAAGTTCCTGAACTCCCGACGTCTGGTCGGGGGCGCCAACGGCCATCCGTTCGGCTCTCTCGTGGGCGATTACATCAAGAGCTTCCGAACGGCGTGGGAGACGGTGCTCCGCCTGGCGGCGATCACCGACCCGAAGAAGGACCTTGACGGCGACCTGCACTGGCATGATCTGCGGCCCGAGTGCGGCAGTCCGTTCCCCGACGACGGCATGGACGCGCGGCACATCCAGATGCTGATGGGCGATTTGGTGGCCCAGATTTGTCCCAGATGGAACCCATTGACCAGTTGGATGCGGCAAATCGAAGACTTCCAGAGGGCCGCGTAAGGCGGTTTGCTGAACGGAAATCCGCCTCTCGGACATCTTCGTTGTTCCTACTAAATCCAACCGTTTCAACGACTTCCCAGATCAAGTGAGTTGGCTGCCGTCGGCTCTGGAGGCGCTGTTTTGGCGACTCGACGAGCCGCAGGAGTGCAATCGGCCGAGTCATGCTGCGAATGGTGGATGGTCCGTCCCTTCACATGACGGATCGCGATCGATTTGGATCGTGGTGTGACGAATGCCGAATTTCTCCGCGAGCATCGTCCTGGCGTCGCGCAGCAGCGAATCGTGATTGTGGTCGCCTGGACACGTGATGTGCGCGGACAACGCGACAAACCCGCTTGTGATCGTCCAGACGTGGAGGTCGTGGACGTTCGACACGTGCGGGAACTGGAGGAGCGCCGAGCGCACGTCATCGACATTGATGTGCCCCGGAGCGCCTTCCATCAGCACCGCTACGGACTGCCCAATAAGCGACCAAGAGGAGTAGATCACGAGCAGGCCTATCAGTACCGATGCGAGGGGATCAACCCAGTACCAGCCGTAGGCCCAGATCAACGCTCCGGCAATGATCGCCTGCAGGCTCCCCAGCGCATCGGTGAGCACGTGCAACCAGGCACCGCGCATGTTCAGGTTGGCGTCGTTCCCGGTACGCAGGATCCAGAGCCCAGCAGCGTTGACAAGCAGTCCACCACACGCCACCGCCAGCATCAAGCCACCCTTCACTTCCGGCGGCGTCCTGATGCGTTCAAAGGCCTCGATGAAGATGTAAATCGCAACGGCAACGAGAGTGGCACCGTTCACCAGCGCAGCAAGGATCTCCGCGCGATACGACCCATACGTTCGCTGGGCGGTCGCCGGCCGGCGTGCAAACCGCATCGCAAGAAGTGTCAGGCCCAGAGCGCCGGCATCTGAAAACATGTGGCCGGCATCGGCGATTAAGGCGAGCGAATCAGCAAGCAGTCCGCCGACAACCTCGACTCCCATGTAGAGGAGCACGAGGGCGAGAGTCATCGCGAGTCGTCGTGCGTTCGCTCCTTCCGAGCCGTGTTCGTGCTGATGATCGTGCGCCATGCTGTTGTGTCTAATGATGCGGTATCCAGAGCTCGAATGTGAGCATCGCCAGAACAACGAACGCGAGCACGACGACGAGGACCGTTACGAAGTCGGGTTTTCTCAATCGCATCGGACGGTTACGCCGACGCCTCGCTGGCGCCTGCCGAACGGCGTTGGAGCCACCCATGCACCTGCAGGTAGAACGTCGGCAACACCAGGAGCGTGAATAGCGTGGATGTGACGAGGCCGCCGATCATGACCACAGCCAACGGGCGCTCAATCTCGGTGCCGTGCAGCTGCAGGACCAGCAGTGGAAGCAAGCCTAAGGTCGCTGTGCCAGCCGTCATCAGCTTCGGTCGGACACGGCCGATGCTTGCTTCGCGGACCGCGTCAGGCAGGGTTGGGCCCTCAGACAGCAATCCTCGCGTCTGTGTCACCAGCACCAGGCTGTTTTGTACGGCTATGCCGAACAATCCGATCAGGCCGACGAGCGATGACACGTTCCAGGTCTCGCCAGCGATGAGCAGCGCGAAGATCCCGCCGACGAACGCCATGGGGACAGTGCCGAGGATCAATGCGGCCTCGACCGCGGAACCAAGTGCGACGAGGAGCAGGACGAATACGCCGAACAGCGCCGCACCGATCGCTAGGGTGAGCGCGCGAGACGCACGCGCCTGACTCTCGACCCTGCCGCCGAGATCGAAAAAGTAACCGGCGGGAAGTTTCAGCTGGTCGGTCAGGATCTGTCTGATCTCGGACGCTGTGCTGCCAAGGTCGCGTCCGCTGACCGATGCCTCCACCGCGATCCGACGCGTCCCCGCCTCCCGCCGAATGGCTGCGGGACCGAACGTCTGAGTCACATCAGCAAGCTGCCCGAGCGGAATCTTCCGGCCGTCATGGCCGTCGATCAGCAGCGTGCGAATGGCGTCGAAGGTGTCACGCCGATCGTCGCGCAAGCGTACGATGAGATCGAAGCGACGCTGCCCGAGCCAAATCTGAGACTGTTCTTCCCCAACCAGACCGATTCTGACGGCCCGGATGCCATCCCCAGGCGCCAAGCCAACGCGCGCGGTCGCGTCACGGTTGACCGCGATCTGCAGTTGAGGAAGCCCCGTGAGCTGTTCCGCACGCAAATCGGCGATGCCCTCGACACCCCGAATCAGTCCTTCGGCCTGCTCGGCGAGGCGGGACAGTTGGTCCAGGTCCGGGCCGAAAATCCTGACGGAGAGATCCGCAGGCGTACCCCCTAACCCCTCGTCGATGCGCATCCCCAATGGAGTGGTGAACAGCACAGCCACACCGGCATGCCTTCGAGTTGCTGACGCATATCCGCTTCGATCTCTTCCAGGCTACGGGAGCGCTCCGTTTTGAGCACAACAAGGACATCAGAGACGGTGTGCGGCATCGGATCCTCCGTCCGCTCCGCACGTCCTGTTCGGCGCACGACGTCCTCGACCTCGGGTACCTGGCGAAGCACGTCTTCGACGCGGTGGTTCACGCGATCCACTTCATCGAGTGCTGCTTCGGCAGGTAGGACGGTTTGCAAGAGAAACGCGCCTTCGTCCAGTTGCGGCATGAAGTCGCTGCCGATGCGCATGCCAAGCGCAATGCTCGGAGCGGCAATCAGCAATGTCGCAAGAGCCACAAGCGCGGGATGCCGTAAGCACCGGTCCAAGGCTGGTGCGTACCACTGCTTGACTTTTCGAAGAAGCGCCACGTCTTCGTCTGATCCCGGACGACTCGGTTTCAGCGCCAGAGCGGCCGCGATCGGGACGAGGGTTAGCGCCAGAATGAGCGCCGCGACCATCGCGGCAATCACCGCCGCCACCATGATGATGGCTGCGTCGACCAGCAGGCCAACGGCGATTGCGAGGCCGCCGAGCGTCATCGTGTTCAAGCCCACACCGAGTGGCTTCAGCAGGAGTCCAGAGAGGGCGATCGACAGCGGAATCGTGAGCGTGACCACCAGGGCGGCTCGAACATTTCCGAGTAGCACCAGAATGACGAGCACGACGAATACGCCGCCGAGCATGACCGCGCGCCCGACGCCGCCCAGAGCGGACGACACGAGCTGGGACTGGTCATAGACGATGCGAAGTTGAACGCCCTTCAGCAGTACTCGCCGGATCTCCTCGACCGCGCCGCGGATTCCAGCAGCAACGGTCACCGTATCGGACCCGAACTGCTTGATAATGCGTGCGCTGACGACCTCGCCCTTCAGCCGGTGTGCGATCCCACGCCGGACGGCTGCCGCCTCCCGAATGTCGGCGATGTCCCCAAGCAGGACGGGCACGTCCCCTCGCGTTGTCACCACCGTGCGGCGAAGGTCGTCAACGGTCTGTGCACGACCGAGCGCGCGTACGGTCCACTCGATCGAGCCTTGAGCGACAATGCCACCCGACGCATTCACGTTCGATTCCTCGACCGCATGCATGACATCGTCCAGGCTCACGCGCCGCGCGGACATACGCTCAGGATCGAGCTGCACTTGGAACTGCCGCAAGTAGCCCCCAAGACGTTCCACCGCGGCCACGCCAGGAACGGCCACGAGCCGGTTGTTCACTTCGAATTCGGCGAGATCCCGTAGCGTCATGAGATCCGCGGTGCCCGGGTCGGCTTCTAGTGTGAATTCGAAGATCTCGTTCAGACGTCCTGTCAGACTGGAGATCAACGGCGGATCGGTCCCGGCTGGAAGCTGGCCGGAGACCTGCGCGACCCTCTCGGCGACGAATTGCCGCGAGCGGTAGTAATCAGCGCTCGGCTCGAATTCGATCGTCACCTGGGCGACGCCGAGTTGTGAGTTCGAGCGCACGCGGCGCACGTCCGGTAATCCCGCGAGGGCGACTTCGAGGCGTTGCTCGACGCATGATCAGAAACCTTGGTGTCTTCGTCATTGCTGCGTTCCTCGAGATTGCAGGGTGCTTTGCATTCTGGCTGTGGCTCCGCCGGGGTGCGAGCATTCCCGTCGCGATGCTGGGCATCGTCAGTCTGATCGCGTTCGCCGTCGTCTTGACTCGCGCCGATTCGGCGTTCGCCGGCAGGGCGTACGCAGCGTACGGCGGGATCTACATCGCGGCGTCGTTGCTGTGGTTGTCGATCGTCGAGCGTCAGCGGCCGACTGTGACCGATCTCATTGGCGCGAGCATCGCGATCCTCGGAGCACTCGTCATCGTCGGCTTCGCATCGAAGGTGCGATAGGCGGCTCGCAGCGGAGCATCTGGTCAGCGTCGTTGGCTACCAACCAACCGGTTTGATAGACCGGTGCACAAGGGGATCTCCAGCAACCGGCGGTTCGATCAATGAATCGGGTTGCCGACTTAAGTCGTTTTATAATCAACAGCTTGAAGTTGGTGGGCCCCCCGGGGATCGAACCCGGGACACCGTGATTAAAAGTCACGTGCTCTACCACTGAGCTAGGGGCCCTAAGGTGGCCTGGACATTCTAACGTGGGGCTCCGCCCCACCCCCCGGATCGGTCGCCCGCGGGGACCCCCTTGCCCCCGCTCCGCTCCCTCGCGGCCGCGCTGCGCGCGCCTAACCTGGGCTCCGGCTCGGTCGCTCGCAGGGCCCTTCGCCCCGCTTCCGCCTGCTGACGATAGCACACCGGGTTCAGGAGGCCGCACCTCTTGCCCGCCCAATTGAGCCGTCTGGCGCTCCTTCGCACATTCCTGGGTGAAGGAGTCGGGATGATCAATTCACGGAACGCATTCATCTGCCTGCTGATCACAATCCTGTTCACCCCCGCCGCCGGAGCGCAGGACATCTACCACTCGTTTGACGACCTCCGGAGCGTTCTGAGACTGGATGAACGTACCTTTCAGGTGGGACATCACTTGTTCGCGTGTCGCCGTGGGTGAGTGAGCGATCGTCGGCGGCGTGGCGGTTTGGCTTGGGTTCTAGCCAGTCTTCTAACGTGGGGCTCTGCCCGCACCCCGGCTCGGTCGCTTGCGGGGACCCCTTTGCCCCGCTCCGCTCCCTCGCAGGCGCGCTGCGCGCGCCCCACCCTACCCCACCGCGCGCAGACCGCGCGCCTACGCCGTGCGTTCACGGCGAACTTGACACGTTCGTACACATTCACGCCGTGGAAGCACACTCAGACGCTCTCACAAGCTCCTCCTGATCTTCCAGGGCCTCCCTCCACGTGGCTCGTACACGCATTGTTCTTCGGGCGTGGGATCACCCGCGGCCAAATCGAAGCCGTAAGTCGACCCACCATTTTCGTCACTCGTATGTGCCGGACGGTGCAGAGCTCAACTGAAGCAGGCACCGATGATCACGGTCGTGAATTTCCGATCAGCTGATGGCAGCCCTCTTGCGCTCGCAGCCTCGACCTATGGGATAACCCGCGCCGGCGTACGGCGCGTCATAAACGAGTTTTCTCATGCTTGTGTGCCGCCCGTACGATGTCGCCCGCCTCCTCGTTGTCATCACGTTCTGCGGGTGCGCCAGCGTGTTCGCGGGCGTTCCAAGTCCCTGGGCCACGCGGGACGTCGGTGCTCCGGCGCTCGCCGGCAGCGCCGCGTTCGATACCGGCAGGTTCACCGTGACCGGCGCCGGGAACGACATCTGGGGGACGTCCGATCAGTTCCGCTTCGTCTACCAGCGCGTCGCCGGTGATTTCCAGATCATCGCGCGCATCGAGTCGCTGACACAGGCCGACGTCTGGTCGAAGGCGGGGGTGATGATTCGCGCCTCGCCCAATGCCGACGCGCCGCACGGACAGGTCCTCGTCTCAGCAGCGAAAGGGATCGCGTTCCAGTACAGACCGTCTGCGGCCGCGCTCACGACGTCAACCGCCACGGCGACGGGAACCGCGCCGCGCTGGGTCAAGCTGGTGCGCACCGGCACGCGCATCCAGTCCTATATCAGCACCGATGGCGGCACCTGGACGAGCAGCGGCGCCGCGACGATCGCCGTCGACACAACCGTCTACGCCGGAATCGCCGTCACGAGCCACAACCCGGGGGCACCCGCCACGGCAGTCGTGTCGCAGGTCTCCGTCGCCGGGTCATTGTCGGTGCCCTCGCCCCTGCGCGCAGTCGACGTCGGTGCGCCACCGATTGCCGGAAATACCAACTATGCGCAGGGGACCTTCACCGTGTGGGGGGCTGGCGCCGACATCTTCGGCACCGCGGATCAGTTCCAGTTCGTCTACCGGCAGATCACCGGCGACGTTGATATCGTCGCGCGGGTCGTCTCGATCAAGAACACGAATGCCTGGGCGAAGGCCGGGGTGATGATCCGGGAATCACTGTCCGCCGGATCGCGCCACGCGTACGCCCTGACATCTGCCGCCCAGGGCTACGAGTTCGAGCGGCGGATCGATCCATCCGGCTATACCGACTACACCCTGGGCGGCGCGGGCGTCGCGCCGGGATGGGTGCGTCTCGTGCGCACCGGCTTCGAGTTCAAATCGTTTCGCTCGGCTGACGGGCAAACGTGGACGGCGATGGGGACCGACACCGTCCCGATGGGCGCCTCGGTTTATGTCGGCCTCGCGGTCACGAGCCACGCGACCGGCGCGGCCACAATGGCCGTCATCGACAACCTGAAGATCGCTGCGGGCTCCGCGCCGGCCAACCAGCCTCCGATCGTGGGGCTGACTGCGCCGGCCAGCGGCGCGGCATTCATCGCTCCCGCGAACATCAGCGTGACGGCCGCCGCATCGGATCCCGAAAATCACCTCGCACGGGTCGATTTCTTTTCCGGCAGCACGCGGATCGGCACTGCGAGCACGGCGCCGTATTCAATCACCTGGCCGGCCGTGCCGGCCGGGACCTATGCGCTGACTGCCGTGGCCTACGATGCCGACGGCGGAAGCGCCGCGTCGCCGCCGGCAACAGTCACGGTCCAGGGAACACAACCCTCGCCGAACCAGCCGCCCGCGGTCTCGCTGACAGCGCCCTCGAGCGGCGCAGCGTACACGGCGCCGGCCACTGTGACCGTCACGGCCGGTGCGTCGGATCCCGAAGGCCGGATGGCGCGCGTCGACTTCTACAACGGGACGGCTCTTCTCGGCTCGGACACCACGGCGCCGTACTCCTTCACCTGGTCGTCCGTGCCCGCCGGCACGTACGCGTTGAAAGCCATCGCGCTCGACGCCGACGGCGGCGCCGCGACATCATCCACGGCAACGATCACCGTCTCCGCGTCTTCGTCGGGCGGCGTCTGGACCCCGGCGCTGGTGACACCCTGGCAGTGGCAGCTGACCGGCACAATCGATCAAACCGTGAACGTCACCATGTACGACGTCGACCTGTTCGATACGTCGGCCACGGTGGTGGCCAGTCTGCATGCGAAAGGCCGCAGAGTGGTCTGTTACATGTCTGCAGGCACGTGGGAAAACTGGCGTCCCGATGCGTCGGCGTTTCCCGCGTCCGTCCTCGGCAACAGCAACGGATGGCCAGGTGAGAAATGGCTCGACATCCGCCGGCTCGACGTGCTGGGACCGATCATGGAGGCGCGCATGGATCTCTGCAAGTCGAAGGGGTTCGACGCGCTGGAGCCAGACAACATCGACGGCTACTCGAACAACACCGGATTCCCGCTCACCGCGCAGGACCAGCTGAACTACAACAAATGGCTGGCGGCGGCCGCGCACGCGCGCGGCCTCTCGATCGGGCTCAAGAACGATCTCGCGCAGATTCCGCAGCTGGTGACCAGCTTCGATTGGGCGCTCAACGAGCAGTGCTTCGAGTACAACGAGTGCAGCCTGCTCGCACCGTTCACCCAGGCGGGAAAAGCCGTGTTCGAAGTGGAATTCAACCTGTCGACGAGTCAGTTCTGCGACAAGGCCGCGGCGTTGAAGTTCAACGCGTTGAAGAAGGGTTTGGACCTCGACGCGCCGGTGACGGCATGTCCCTCGCCTGTGCCGTGATGCGGCGGCTAGAGGACACGCTGCGCTGCCAACACAAGGGTCACAAAGAACACAAAGGTCAAGCGCTGCTTATTGTGTTTAGTTGTCAGACGCGCACGGCTCACCTCACGAAATCCTCTCGAGCGTTATCGACTGACACGACGATGAACGCAGAACTCGCTGAACCCTGTCGCACTTTTCTGCTGGTTCCGCGAACTCTGCGTTGATCGTCCGTCGTGAGACGGCGATGGGGCTTTTCGCCCCGAATGCGCCTCCGTCACCGTCACAGGACCCGCGAGCGTGATCGACCGAAACGACGATAAAAACAAAACCCGCAGAACTCGCTGAACTCTGTCGCTCTTTTCTGCGGGTTCCCGCGAGTTCTGCGTTGATCGTCTGTGTACTCCCGGCGCCACTAACGCGACCCGACGGGCACCGGAAAGGCCCGCACCACTGCTCGTGAGAGCGAGCGAGGCGTCGGGCGCGCCGTAGCTGCCAGCCGGTGATAGCTTTCGCGGTACTGGTCCACGAACTTGTCTTCGGTGAAGTACTGCAGGGCGCGCGCGCGCGCCAGGTGCCCGGCCCGCCGCCGTTCCTCTGGCGACAGCAGCAGCGTCGTGATCGCGTTCGCCATGGACGACGGGTCGCACGGCGGCACCAGCAGGCCCGTCGATCCGAGCGCCTCGCGAACGCCGCCGACGTCGGTCGCGGCAATGGCCGCGCCGGAGAGCATCGACTCGATCAGCGCGTACGGGAATCCTTCCGAGATGCTCGCCATCGCCACCACGTCGGCGCGGCGATAGACTTCCCATGGCTCTTTCGTCGAGCCGGCGAACACGACGGTCCGCCCCAAGTCGAGCTGCTTGATCCGCGCCTGGCATTCCGCGTAATACTTCTCGTCGCTCGGCGACCCGTAGAAGCGGAACTCCACATCGGGAACGGACTGGCGCACCTGCGCGGCGGCGTCGATCAGATCGAGCTGGCCCTTGAGCGGAAAGATCAGGCCGAGGTTCACGACCAGCGGCCGCTCCGATCGCGGCGCGCCCTTGGCGGCCGGCGAAAAGCGCGCGGGATCGACGCCGTTGTAAATCACCTGAATCCGTTCCTCTTCGACGCCCCTCCACCGCTCCCACCGCGTGTTGAACCGGCACACGGGCGTCAGCAAATCGGCATAGGCATAGTTCACATCGACGACGGCGGCGATCACTCGGAGCAGGAACCAGCGGACGAACGCCGAGCGGATCGAGCGTCCCAGGTTCAGGTACTGCTCGCGCAGGTAGGCGCCGTGCTCGGTCAGGATGTACGGCGTGCCCGATCGAACCTTGGCCACGATGCACGGCAGCCCGCAGAACGCGGCCGCGGCGGAATGCGTCAGATCGGTCGACGGGATCGGGGCGGCAAGGACCGTCAGCAGCCGCATCAGCAGCCGCCACGCCTCCGCGAGCTCGCCAAGCGAGGGCACCGGATGATCCGCATCTGCGGCCGCCCATGCCCTGGTCACCCGGCGCACGAACGTCTCCCACACCTGCGGATCGGTCATCGAGCTGTAATAGTCGGACTCGCCGAAATACTCGTGCATCCGCACGATCGAGTCGGCCACGGACGCCGGCTGCGAGCGTGCCGCCATCGTTTCATTCAGGAAGCGCTCGTAGAGCGGCACGAACCGGCGCGCGATCACGCCGCTCGTGGTCCGCCAGCGGTTCCGGAGAAAGTCGGCCGCCGACGCGTACCAGCCGTACTCGGCCGGATCTTCCGTGCCCCACAACGGCACGGTGATCAAGTCGCGCACGTTCGCGGCGAGCTCGTAGCTCCGTTCGAGATACGGATGCATCGCCACGGCGAGAATCGTGAAATCGACCTCGCTCAGCTCGCGCGTGAGCGCGTGGCACCACGTGCTCACGCCGCCTTTGTGAAACGGATATGTGCCTTCGGTGGTGAGAAGGACCGACAGGCGCCTGTCGTTCACGGTCATGGTCTCCCGGATCCGCGGCTGGTGAACAGCTTCACGTGCGCAGTCTGGCCGGCGAGCCGGGCCCGCGTCGGGTTCGCCAGCGTGAGCTGCACGGAATAGCGGCCATCCTCACCCGGCAGCGGCGCAATCGATCGAATATGCGCTTCTCCGTCGAGGAGCTTGACCGCCGGTACGTCGACGCGGGCCAGGCCGCCGGTCTGAAGCAGGTTGACAACGTTCGGCGGCACGTCCACGTCGACGGCGACCGGATCGAGCGGCGCCATCTTCGCCAGCAGCGTGCCCGCCGGGACGCGATCGCCGGCATGGACGGGGCATTCGAGCATGGCGCCGGCCCGCGGCGCGCGCACAAAGGCATCGGCCATCGCCGACCGCGCCGTGTCATAGCGCAGCTGCGCCTCCTTCAGCGTGAACCGCGCTTCGCGCAGCTCTGCCTGCTGCCCGGCGAGCTGGCGCCGCTGTTCGGCGAGCGACAGGTCCTGGCGCGCGCGGGCCTGCGTCTGTTCCGCGGCGTGGACGCGGCTTGCCGCCTCCGCCGCCTTGCGGGCGTTGACGAGATCGTCGGCGGCCATCGTGACCTCGAACCTCGCGTCCTCGACTTCCTGCTTCGAGAGCAGCCCGTTCGCGGCCAGCTGCTCGGCGCGCCGCGCCTTCAAGACCGCCTTGTCGTAGGCCACCTGCGCGCGCTCGGGTGAATCCCTGGCCTGGCGCATCGGCACCTGCTGCGTCTCGCGCTCGGCGAGCGCGAGCTCCGAGCTGGCGTGTGTGGTTTCCGAAATCAGCCGCTGACTCGCATGCTCGGTCCACGCCACCGCGCGTTCGCGCTCGGCGACGTTCTGCGTCGCGCGTTCGAGCTCGAGCGTGAGGTGGGCGAGCGCGCGATCGGCTTCGCTGCGATCGAGCCGCGCAATGGGATCGCCCTCCCGCAGCTCGTCGCCCGGCGCGGCGACAACCTCCGCGATCGTCAGCGGGACCGGCGCGATGACCGTCGTGACATCGGTCGCGCGGATCAGGCCGACGAACGCCTCGCTGCCAATCCGTTCGGGCGCGGCCGGCGGCTCAGCCACGCGCCTGGCGAGCGCCGCGGCCGATAGCAGCGTTGCGCCGAGCAGCACGGCAAGAACACGTCCGGTTGATGCGGATTTCAGAAATTTCAACGGATTCATCATGGCGATCCCTCGACCCTCTGGTTACGTGTGTGTCCGAGTGAGTTCCGACCACGGAGGACACGGAGGATACGGAGGCAAAATCCCGTTGGTTTTCAGGATTGAACCTCCGCGTCCTCAGCGTCCTCCGCGGTGGATCCCCAATACTCAGCCACGCTCCTAGCGTTCTTCCAACGTTCCTCTGCGACTGCTCGTATCGACGACAATCGTCCCCATCGTGGTAGGTCGCCGCCACCGGCCGTGCCGAAAGCTCACGTCGCCCGTATAGCCGGCGCGCGCCAATGCCGCCTCAGCGCCAGGTCCGGAAATCGATGGCAGCTGGCTCGTCGCCGCACTGTAGTGCGGCGCGCCCCAGCCGTACCCGTCCAGGCCGAACGCAGAAGCCGTCCACCAGCCAAACTCCGCCAGCGGCCGGTGATCGGGCAGCTCACCGGCGGTTGCGACGGCGAACACCCGCGTCCCGAATCGCTCCCGCCCCTCCAACGCCGCGCGCGTGCGCGCCGCGAGGCTGTCGGTCGGCTCCGGCTCGCCGTTGCGCACGGCAAACGATTCCAGCAGCACCGCGTCTCGAGCCGACAGCTCCGGCAGCGCCCCGCCCGGATTGCCGCCACCCACCGCGTTCAGCGGGACGCGGCTCACGCCGAACACGTCGGCGGGTCGAAAGGCGTTCAGACAGGCGCTCAGCCCGCGCGCGTGAGCGGCCGCGACGGCCGCATTCTGCCGCTCGCGCGTGACCCCGAAGTCGTAGCCCGCTTCGTCGAAGAACACGCCGGCGGCGCCCATCTGCGCCCAACGGTCGACGCGGTCCTTGATCTCCTCGAGCGGCAACCGCTGGGTCGATCCGAGATCGATGTAGCCGTAGACGGACGGCGCCCGCGGCGTCAGGCGCAGCGCCTGAATCAGGCGGCGCGTAAACTGGTGCTCCAGAGGACCGGCGGCATTCCGGCGCGGAGCGTCGAACTCCAGTCCGTCGCCGAGCACAATCACATCGTGCTCGGCGAACACCGCCGACGCGCGAGCGAGATCCCCGCCGGCGCCGTTCACCAGGCTGGGATAGCCGTAGTAAATCGCGATCCGCTGCGGCGCTGCGCCCGACTTCGCCCGCGCATCCACCGCGGCCACCAGGAGCGCCGACAGCACGATCGCCCGCTTCCCGGCATCACCGATCGATCTGATAGACACGCAGCTCCCCATCGTCATAACTGATCGTCGCCCCCGCATGCGTGCGGCGATAGTCGTCGCAAATCTGCCGTGCGAGCTGGAACAGCCGATATCGTTCGCGCGGGACGCGATACGCCACCGGCTGCGCCGCCACGAACGCGCCGTCGAACGCGATGGTCCTTGGCTCGAACGGCTGCGCCTCGACGAACACGTAAATCCGCTCGGCACCGAGATCGAACCGGAAGCCCGGGTCCCCGGCCCGATCGCGGAATCGCGACACGAACCGCGCCAGATCGTAGAAGCGTCCCTTTTCGATTTCGAGCTGCTGCTCCGGAGGCCCGACCAGGAGCCAGTCGGTATCGGACACTGTTTGATCGAGTCGAAGCGCCTGCCGCGCCGCTGCGCGGGGCTCGAGGTACTGAGCAGTCCCGTTCGGCTGCACCAGCACGTCGACATTGCCCAGGAACGGCATCACCTGTCCCGCCGCGAGCACGAACGCCGCCAGCGCGCACCAGCCGTCGCGCACACGCCGGCCGCGCGTCCACAGCAGAAGCGATGTCGCACCGGCGAGCACCGCCAGCGCGACCGCCCAGGCGGCCGCCGGAAACGGCGGCACAACCAGCGGGAGCGCCAGCGCCGCGATAACAATGACAACGGTGCACGGCCATCCGCCGAGCTCCGTCATCAGCACAGCAGCCGTCAGGCCCGTGAGGGCAACCAGGGCCAGCCTGATCGCGCTTGCCACGTACAAAGGATTTGCCGATGAAATCCGCGTCAGCACGGCGGCGAGTGAGGCGAGCGGATCCCAGGCCGCGGTGCCGGTGAGAAGCTGCCGCGTGCGCCAGAGCGTATCGAAGTCGGCCGGCACAGGCAGGCGGACGTCCCGGCCGCCGGTCACAAGCGTCCACATCAGCACCAGCGAGGCGCCGGCAATCGCACCAAACCATCTGCGATTGTCCAGATGCGAGGGTCGGACGATTCTGAGCGTGATCACGTCCATCACGACAGACCGGACCATCCGGCGGAACCTCGCTTTGCAGACGCCGCGATGCCGGCACAGCCACAATCCGACCGGGCACACGGCCGCGAGCACGATGGCGGTCACCCAATTGAAGCCGTCCACAGCCGCCGCAAGCGGTACTCCGATCGCCAGCGTCAGCCACGTGCACATCAGGGCCGGGCCGACGTTGAGCACGAGCCTGCGCCGGCTGCCCGCAATCCCGCCGAGCGCCACCAACGGCGCACAGACGCCGACGACGGCAAAGCAGAGCAGTACCCACAGCAGAACCAGCGATGTGGCGAGGGTGGTCATCCTTCATCCCAGGGCGTACGGGTAATCGGGCCGCTCGAGCGTCTCGCGAACGGCCGTCATGGATCTCACGGCAAAGTAGCCTGCCCCGAGCAGCAGCCCGTCAACGGCGTGAAGGCTGCCGAACGCGTGGCTCAGCACGTAGCCGCTCAGCAGGTTGATGAGCAGTGCCTCGGTCAGCGCCTGCACCACGGCCCAGATGCGGCGCGTCTCGAGCAGGACCAGTCCATTCAGCAGGCCAACGGCGAGGGCGGCGTAGCCGAGGTCTCCGGCGAGGAGCGTCGTCCAGGCCTCGGGTGTGGCAACATCCGGCAGCGCGCGCGGCGCGAGCGCAGCGATCACGACGGCGGTCGCCCCGAAGGTGCCGAGCGTCACCGCAAGAGCCTGGCGGTGGCAGCGTTCGAGGGCCGCGCGGAACGATCCCGGATCGCCGACGAACGGCTGGATCGCCGCGGCCCTGAATCCGCGCCCGAACAGCGCACCGCCGACCTCGACGCCGCTTGCCGCCACAAGAAATGTGAGGAGCGCGAGCTCCATTCCGAGGTTATAGGCCGCGGGAACGCTGAACTGCGCGCTCGTCGCCGCCACCGCGGTTGCGGCCGCCACACGGTCGGCAAACAGGAACGCGAAATAGACCGTGCCGTACCAGAAGTACGGAAGACTCGAATAGGCGAGCACCGAGAACTTCGGCAGCTTGACCCGCCATGGCAGCGTGACGACGCCGTCGCCGTCGGCAAGCATGGCGCGGACCTGAAGCAGCGCCACACCGATGACGATCACCGCCGACGACAGCTGTGCCATGACGACGCCGGTGCCTGCCCAGCGAAGGGCGGCGAATGCGGCAAAACCGGCGAGAAACCCAATCGCGACCCGCCACTGCTGCTGGCGAATGGCCAGGCTGCCACAGATCATCCACAAAACCGACAGCGTCATGAACGCGTCGGCGCCGAGGATCAGCGCCGGCCACGCGAAGAGCTCGAAATACCAGCCGATGAACAGGCCGACGACTCCGGCAACGACCGTGAAGGCGATACCGATGCGCAACAGCGCCTCGACGAGCAGGCGCGCCATGCCCGGCTGACGCAGCCCGATGTAGAACTCGCCGCGCCGCACGATGACCTGCACGAACCCGCCGCTCACCACGAGGCTGAACATGAGCGCGAGCGCCAGCACAGGCGCCACGCGCATCGGCGCCCGCATCGCGTCGGGGCGGGCGATCTGCGCGATGAAGACCGCGAGCCACGGGACGGCGTAGATC
The DNA here is from genome assembly GCA_046726355.1 of Acidobacteriota bacterium. Classification (GTDB taxonomy): domain Bacteria; phylum Acidobacteriota; class Vicinamibacteria; order Vicinamibacterales; family CAVVIG01; genus QHWF01. Next base: position 21,557 of record JBKPAI010000064.1, read on the forward strand.
AGCGTCGAGACGGCGGCCCGCGTGAAAATCGCGGCCGCCGATTCGGCCCTCGGCGACCAGCGGTCGCCGGGACCGAGCGGCCCCCGGCACAGCGGATACACGTACTCTCCGGCTGCGCGGGTGTCGCTGAAGCCGAACTCGTGCTGCACGCGGGCGTCGGTGTAGCCGAGCGACTCGATGAGAGCCGCCGCCTCCCAGGCATCCACGAGCCGCGGCCGTGCGGCTTGCACCGCCGCAACGAGCTCGTCGAGCGCGGGATTGCCGGCCGCAGCGCGGCCGGCTTCCAGGGGGCGTGCTGTCAAGTGAGGGGCCATTCGACTCACCAGGTCATGACGTGGTATTGACCGTGCCCGAATCAGGGAACCGCGATTTCAACGGCGGCCAGGTTCCATCGATCGTTCGTTGGCGCCGTATCATTCACGAGTACCGTACCGGGAACCGTGACGAACCCGGATCGCGCCTGGAGCCAGAAGTCGGCCTTGGCCGCGGCGCTCCGGAGTTCAGAAATCAGCACCTGACCCGCTCCGAGCGTCCGTGCAAGGTCATTCTGCGGATCGATTCCTACGCCGAACACGAGCGAGTAGGGCTTCGTCGTGGTGAGCGACACCGCCGGCGCTCCATTGGCCCCGCTGCCCGTGCTGGAGGCGCCGTCGACGCCCGCTCCATTGAACGTCACGACATTCATCATCTGCAGGTACCCGCTCCGGCCTTCGGCGCTGGTCACGGTCAGTTGACCGTCGGCGGTCGCGACCGCTTTCCAGATTTCCGCGGTCCCGCGCTGAGCGTTGGCGCGTGCCACCCGGGTCCACGCGAGGCCGCCGCCCGAGACCGTCACCGTCTGGGCGCCGCTGTTCGGTCCGTCGGCGCTGATGAACGCGACGAGCAGCTGTCCACTTTTCGCGTTCACATTCACCGACCATGTGCCGTTGCCGGCGGACGAGACCCGCTGGTCCATGAGCGGCCCCGGCGCCGAGATCGACAGATCAACCGCCGTTCCTGCCAACACGGTCGTCTCGCCCGCCGGACTCTGACTAATCACCAGTCCAGCCGGCACGGTGGAGTTGATCTCATATGTCACCTTTCCGACGACAAGGCCCGCCATGGCGATCGACGTCGACGCCCACCCCTGTGTCATGTTCACGACTGAGGGCACGGTCGCCGACTTGGGCTCGGGCACGATCTCAACCGCGGCCAAATTCCAGGGATCCTTGGTCGGCGCCACGTCGTTCAGCCGTACCGGCGTCCCCGAATCGGGCACCGGCATCCCGAGCGCCTGAATCCAGAAGGTATCGTTCGCCGCGGAATCGACGGACTCGTGCACCATCCACTGACTCGAGCCCAGCGTCCGTGCGACGGCGTGTCTCGGATCATTCCCGACGGCGTAGACCAGCGAATTCCGGCTCAGTGACGTGAGAGACACGCTGGGCGCCCCGGTCGACCCGCTGTTGACCGCAAACGCGCCGATACCGCCCGAACCCGCGAACGGCACGACGGTGAGACTCTGGTGATAGCCGGGCACCGTGAGCGTGCTCGTCACCGATGCGTTCGACAACGGGGCGGCCGCGGTGGCCATCCAGATTTCCGACGTGCCGCTCTGGGCATTGGCACGGCTCACCAGCGTCCAAGTCAGACCTGCGCCTGAAACCGTCGCCGACTGCGCCGCCGTGGACGGCCCGCCCGCGGCCACGAACGCGATCAGCAGGTCTCCGGCCTTGGCAGTCGTGACAGCCACCGTGCGTATACCCGCGCCGTCGGAGGAGGTGCTCTGCTCGCTCACGAACGGCGGAATGAAGGGAATGGTAACCGGGACGTTCTTGCTGAGCGGCACCCATGAGATCCACTGGCCGCCATACAGCTCGGCACCATTCCTGAGACCCGTCACCGGCAGGGTCACATCCTGGGTCGAGTTGAACACGATACTAATCCCTGGCTTGATGGTCGCCTCAATGCCCTGGGTGCGAATGGTCGTGCGATCTTTCATCTTGCCGGCGAGGTCGTCGATCGACGGGCTGACGATCGGGAACGTCATGTAGCTGCCGTACTTTTCGAACGTGCGATCGAGCAGGTCGCCGAGCAGCGTGTGCACGCTGCCGTCGGCCGCGGTAAATGCCGCCAGGTTCGTCTGGTGGAACATCCACGGGTCGAGCTCGCCGCGCAGCAGGTCGGCCAGGAGCTCGTTGCTGATGAAATCGAGGATCTGCTCGTAGGTCTGATTTTCCTTGAAGTATGGGGCGGACCCGAGCGGCCCGTAGATACAGTTGTATTCCTTGACCCAGTCTGCCGGCGTGCCGACGTTGAAGAACAGGTTATTGGCCCGGCGCGGAATGACGAAGATGCGCGGGTCGACGGAATTCCAGTATCCCGTATTCGGCGTGGGATTGCCCTGGCCCGGTTTCGACGTGTTGCTGAGCACGTACCGAATGCCGTTGTCGTAGGCCGCCCTGAGAAAGTCCGCGTTGCCGAGTCCAGAAACGTCGGGCTGGACGATGAATCGCAGGCTGTAGTTGTCCAACCCGAGCTGCGTGGCGACGGCGTTGTTGAGCGTGATTTCCTGGCTCGCCGCGGCGTACGAGATGTGATCGAGGTTCTCGTGATCGTACGTGTGGCTGGTCCAGTAGTAGTTCTGCTGTTGCTCGACGGCAGCGGGAGTGAGCGTATCCAGTGTGGCCGGGGCAGTGCTGCCGCCGATGATGAGCGTGTCGTTGCCGCCGACGGCGCGGTAATCGTAGTTGGGGCTGGTCCCCCAGCCGTTGAAGGCCATCGTGATCTTGAAGTCGGCCGTCAGCGGCTGCTGGCGGCGCAACGCCTGCCAGTTCGACACCGCGGTGAGATCGTCGCCGACCATCCGGTGTGTCACTCCCGTGTTGTCGACGCTCGTTCCACACGCCGTCGCTTCAGTCCACCGTTCGTCGTCGATGAAGAGATCGTCGATTTGCGGGCTGACGTAGGTGTGCCGCTCGCCGATGAACAGTCCGTTGGTCACCCAGTTCACCACCCCGTAGGAAAGCAGCATCGAGTGCAGCAGATACGGGTTGCTGTCGAAGGTCATCACCAGGTTCTGGCGGCCGTCGGCGTACGTGTGAATCGCAGCAAGAGCGCTCGGCGGATTGCTGTCGTCGGTCAACAGCGGCACCGTTGTGGCATCGAGCGGCGCGGCGTGCTGGACCGTCGCATACTGAAGCACAATCGGGCTGGCGCCGTCGCCGGTCCGGATGTACGGAAACACGGCCGCGCCGGTGGGCGTCAGGTGCCCGGTAACGGCCGGACCGTCCCAGGCCGTGGTGCCCGCGGGCCAGTTGAAGCCCTCCTCCGGGCTCGGCCACGTGTTGTACCAGGTGACCTGCCGGATGCCGAACCGCTTTTCGTAATCCGCGAGCATGCCGGCGTAGCCGCCCGGCGCGTAATTGTTGGTCAGAATGACCCCTTGATACAGCGCACGCGCGGGTGTTTCGGACAACGAGGAAGTCGTACAGGCCGTCGTCTCGAGCGTGAGAGGACTCTGGCTGATCGTCGGGTTGGTGATGAACACGTCGTAGGGCGTCCCGATGTATTCAAGGGCGGTCGTAATGGCCGCCAGGTCCGCCTCCTTGCCGTCATTCGAGACCACGAGGACCCGCATGGCGATGCCGCAGGGCGGCAGGCTGGATTGCGCGGCGATCTGCGGGCGCCAACCGACTCCGCCCGCGACAACGAGTGCGACAAGTAAGGCACGAGCGATACGACGTGTCATTGCGTCTCCTCTTTTCCTTTCCACTGAATCTGCTGTGCGCTGCCCGGCGCGGTCTGCCGACACTCGGTCGGTCACGCGCGGAAACGTCGGCACTAACGGATGAGCAAGAGGGGGACCAGTGGATTTGACGAAATGTGGGCAAATTCGTGGAGAGCCGACAACGCGCGCCCTGGATGTCTCACCGCGAGATCGAAAAGGGCTGCCGAATGGCAGACATTCGGTGACCGGCTGGATGGACGCTTTGTGCCGGGTGGATCGCGAGGAGTGGTGGCCCGCGCGCCGGACTCTTGCAGCCCGTGGCGAAACCACGGACTGCTAGGGGCGGGAGAGGCAGGATGGGCGGGATGGGAAGGAAGGATGTTTGTTCGGGCGGTTTGGTCCGTGCTCACGACGGCCCCAAGCGAGAGCCTGAGCCGAGAGCCTAGAGCCTGACGGTTCACGTATAATCTCAGGGTCGAATGGCTCTGGACACCCCGCGCCAGGTACTCGTCGTCGAAGACGACGTGTCGGTTCGGCGCCCGCTGGTGAAGTTCCTGGAAATGCACGGTTTTGCTGTGGTCACCGCCGAGACCGCCGAAGACGGCCGTGAGTTGATGAAGAGCGAGGGCCTCGCGGCGGCTGTGGTGGACCTGCGGTTGAAGCGCGGCTCCGGCCGCGACGTCGTCGGGGCGGCGCCGCGGGACGTGCCCGTGATCATCTTTTCCGGCGTTCCCTCGGAATCTGCGGAGCTCGAGCGCGCGCGTCCGCGCACGCGGTTGATCGAGAAGCCGTATTCGCTGGTCCTCCTCGTCGAGGCACTCGAAGAGATGCTCGCCGAGTCACCGAGGCTTCCTTCATGATGCTGCGTCGATCATTCCTCTCCCGGTTCCCCGCTGCCGCGGCTCTGTTCGGCCAGGGCGAACAGTCCTTGTCGGCATCCCCGTCCGGCCACTTCGAGCCCGCGCGGCACGCCAGAGACGACTGGTTCGACCAGCTGCCGGGCCGTCACCGGGTGGTGTTCGACACCTGGACGGCGGACAAGTTCGACGACGCGATCAGGTTCGCGAACAATATCTTCAGGGGCAACAAGGACGGCTACGATCTCACCGAGCGCGATCACGCGGTGATCATTGTCGCCCGCCACCGCACGGCGCCGTTTGCGTTCAGCGACGCCATGTGGGCGAAGTACGGGAAGCCGTTTGCCGAGCGCATGCAGCTCGCCGATCCGAAGACGAAGGAAACTCCAACCACGAATCCTTACGGCGCGCAGCTCTCGGCGCTGGTCAAGCAGGGGGTGCACCTGGCTGTGTGCAACCTCACAACGCGGTCGCTCTCCGAGCGGCTGGCCGAGCTGACCGGCAAGACCCGGGATGAGACGTATCAGGAGCTCACGACGAACACGGTCGGCAACGCGCATTTCGTGGCGGCGGGCGTGCTCGGCGTCACCCGTGCGCAGGAGCACGGGTATGCGTTGATCAGTATCGGGTAAGGGGCAGGTCGAGGGGGCCTGGTAGGGAACGAGCCTCGACGAGAGTGGCAGCAGGCCAGAAGGTGAGATACTGGCCTCCCCCGGCTTACTAAACTTACGCGACCTCCCGTCGATCGTGCCCGACCCGCCCTGCTCGACCCACTCGACCGTCGGCCCGCCCTACCTGCCCCACTCGACCCACTTGACCCACTCGACCTACCGGCGGTTCAGCATCGCGCGCCCGCCGGCTGCCATCGCGACGGCCAGACCGGCGCACAGCAGAAACACCGTCCGGACTCCGAACCGGTCGGCCAGCACACCTGACAACACCAGACCGATGATTTGTGCGAAGAAAGCCACCGAGATGTTGGTGCTCGAGACGCGTCCGATCATCTCGGGCGGCGTTTCCCGCTGCACCAGCGTCTGGGCCGGTACCATGATCGCGGCGAACGCAAAGCCGATGATCACCGTACTCACAATGGCGGCTGCGCTGAGCGGGACGGCGCCGAGCAGGAACACGCCCGCGCCGATGCCCGCCAGCCCTGAGAGCACCAGCGCGTCGTTCGAGAATCGCGGCGTCAGCTGACGGACGACCTGGGTGCCGATGAGCAGTCCGATGCCGACGCCGGCGCTGACGAACCCGAACAGGCGCGCGCTCGCGTGCAGGGTGTCGCGGACGTAAATCGCAATCAGCGGGCCGAAACAGCCGATGGTGAACAGGCCGGCGGCCATCGCCAGGACCACGAACAGGACTGCCGCGTGGTGAAAGATGAAATTCACGCCCTGCATCATGTCCCGCCAGATCGCGTGAATCCGGTTCGATGATGTGGTCTGCGCCGCCGCAGCCGCAGCAGGCGGTCGGCGGATGATGACCGATCCAATCAGCGCCCCGGAGATCAGGAAGCTCAGGACGTCAATCGTGTAACAGGTGCCGGGGCCGAAGCTTGCGGCCACCGCCCCGGCCGTCGCGGGTCCGACGATGCGCATCCCCATGAACGCCATCTGCATCAGCGCATTCGCCGAAATCAGCCCGTGCGTGGGCACGCTGCTCCGGATGGTCGCCTGCTGGGCGGGCCCGAAGAACGACGACACGCAGCTGAGCGCCGCGAGCACCAGATAGACCTGCCACAGCGACCTGGCCGGAATCAGCAGGACCGCGAGCACGGCGCGGACCAGGTCGCTCGTTACAAGCGTCGGCTTGAGCGGCCAGCGATCGACGAACACCCCCGCAATTGGACCCACGAACACCATCGGCAGCATGTAAGCGATCTGGACGCCGGTCACCTGATTCGGCGTGCCATGCATCGTGAACGACACGACCGCAATGACCGCGAACAGCGCCAGGAAGTCGCCGAACAGGCTGATGACCTGTGCGTACCAGACCCGCCGCATCACCACGATGCGGAGCACGTCGCGAAACGACATCGGGGCGGCTGATGCCGCCGCCGTGGCTTCAACTGTGGGCATTTGGAAGCGCCTTGGCGTGCGTAAACAAGTCGGCCGGCCGCCTATGTGTAGCGCAGGCCGCCGGGCAGCCCTGAAAGGGCGGCGCTACAACCCATTTTTCACACGCCCTTATAAGCGATTGAAGGACCTATTATAGGTTGAGGTTGCGATCACCCGTGCGCTGCGCGATTATCATAGGTCATGCCCAGATCCCCACGGCCGGCAGCGCTGCAGGCGCAAAAACTGATCTCGCTCGCACAGAAGCTGGCCCGTGACGCCGAACGTCACGCGCTGCTCTCCGCGTCGCTCGCCAGCCAGGCCGACCGGCTCATGATCACTGGCCTCCGCTTGCTCGATCCCCCGGGCCCGCCGACCGAAGACGTGCATCGGCGATAAGCCGAGAGCCGAAAGCCCAAAGCCAAAAGCCCAGAACCTCGCGCCGAAGGCTGTGTGTTATTCTCCCGGTAACAGGTTCATCATGGGTGCACGGGTTTCGGCGGTTGCGGCGGCGGTCCTCGCCGGATTGCTTTCCGCTGGGTGCGGCGGCGTAACGGACCCATCCAAAAACCAGACCGAGACCTTCACCGGCATGGTGGGAGTGGGCGGCAGCTGGAAGGGGACGATAAACGTGAGCAACGGCGGCGAATTCACGGTCAAGCTCACAGCCCTCTCGCCGACCCCCACGGCGGTTCTCGGCATGATCTGGGCTCAGGGCGCAAATTGCGAGCTCCAACAACAGAACAGTCTCGCCTCCCTCAACCAGCAGGCGCTCGGCGGACCGATCTACCAGAAGGGCGCGTACTGCGTCCTGGTCTACGACATCGGGACGCTGACGGTCGCGCAGAACTTCACCATCCAGGTTTCACATCCATAATGGCGCGGTGACGGCGGAGAACGACAAACCCGACGCCGAAATCGACGAGCTCTTTCAAGCTCCGCTGAACGAGTTCACAGCGAAGCGGAACGCGCTGGCGAAAACCCTGAGCGGCGCCGACGCGGCCCATATCCGCAAGCTCACCAAACCCCCCGTCGTCGCCTGGGCGGTCAATCAGGTCTACTGGCAGGCACGACCGCTGTACGATCGGGTCATCAAGAGCGGCGAGCGCCTGCGGAGCGCACAGATCGCGGCGCTCGAAGGCAAGCGGGCCGACGTCCGGAGCGCCAGCGAGGCACATCGGCGCGCTGTGGCCGGCGCGGTCGCCGAGGCCGGACGTCTGGCGGCGGCGGCAGGATCCCACCCGAGCCCCGATGCGCTGATGCGCACGTTCGAAGCGATCTCGCTCGCGGCCGACGCTCCCGAGCATCCAGGGCGCCTGACCGAGGCCGTCCAGCCTGCCGGGTTCGAGGCGCTCCTGGGAGTGACGCCGAAGCCGGCGGCGCCAGGAACGCCGCCCGGGCGCGAGCGCCGTCCGGACACGCCTGCACCTCGCGCACGCGAAGCCGCCGCACCCCGTGCGTCAGAGGACAGGCACGCGGTTCGCGAGCGCGAACGGCGACAGGCGGCCGAGGCGCGCCGGCAGGCGGCCGAAGAGAAGAAGCGTCAAGCCGCAATCCGCAACGGCAAGGCCGCCATCGTGCGGGCAAAGGCGAGCGAAGCACGCGCCCGGGCGGCCTGGGAGCGCGCGCAGGAAGCTGTGCGCAAGGCAGAAAAAGAGCTGGCGGTCATACAATCGGAACGGTGATAGACGCGCAATGTATCCAACACTTTTGGCAATCCACGCCTGGGTTCGCTGGATAGCGCTCGTCGGCGGAGTTGGCACCACGCTGGCGGCGGTCACCGGCCGCGTTCAGGGCACGAACTCTCCGGCCGACCGCTGGGGGCTTGTCGCAATGATGGCCCTCGACATCCAGATGCTCCTCGGATTGATGCTCTATCTGGCCGTGAGCCCGAACATGCGTCCGATTCTCGCGGACTTCGGCGCGGCAATGAAGGATCCGACGCTGCGGTTCTGGGCGGTCGAGCACCTGGCGACCATGTTCGCGGCAATCGCCCTCGCGCACGTGGGACGGGTCCTCGCGCGCAAGGCGGCGACTCCCGCCGCGAAACGGACCCGCCTGCTTGTGTGCTTTGGGCTCTCGACGATGCTCATGATCCTCGGCATGCCGTGGCCGGGACGGCCCGGAGGACGTCCGCTCTTTCGCATGTAATCAGTCAATCTGCAATCTGAAATCTGCAATCTCGCCATCTTTCATTCCCGCTCGTCCAAGTCGTTCAGCACCGTGCGCAGGCCTTCATCAGCCTGTCGCAGATGATCGATCACGCGCTCGGCATGCCGCACCACGCCGCGGCTGACCGATGTGTTCCGCGACGCGATCTCAAATCGCTCCTGCTCGATCCGCGTACGGACAGCGCCGAGGTCTTCCGTCGCCTTACCGATCGTTTCGCTCAGCATTTCAAGCGATTCGTCGACTGTTGGCACGTGTTTGTTGGTGTCCATAACAGGACCTCCATCAAGAGCTGTGCCGGCCTGTGATATTGTCGCGTCCACGCGCGCATGCACAGCCGATTTGTGAGACGTCCCGGCACACCGGCGATCGTTCTGGGCCTCTTGTGCCTCATGTATCTCATCACCTACGTCGATCGCGTCAATATCGCGACGGCGGCGAGTGAGATCCGGCGGGAGCTCGGGCTTTCGAACACTCAGCTCGGCGTCGTGTTCTCCGCGTTCGGGTACCCGTACCTCCTCTGTCAAATCTTCGGCGGTTGGATCGGCGACCGGTTCGGGCCGCGATGGACCTTGTTCGTGTGTGGCCTGATCTGGGCGGCCGCCACCATCCTCACCGGGCTGGCCGCCGGCTTGACGATGCTCTTCCTCGTCAGAGTGATGCTGGGGATTGGCGAGGGAGCGACGTTTCCGGTTGCCACGCGCGCCATGCAGACGTGGACGCCCGCGGGACGCCGGGGGTTCGCGCAGGGCATCACGCATGCGTTCGCCCGCTTCGGTAATGCTGTGACCCCGCCCATTGTCGCCTGGCTGATTGCGCTGGTGACCTGGCGGGGATCGTTCGTCGCGCTCGGATGCGTCAGCCTGATCTGGGTCGCCGCATGGGTCTGGTACTTCCGCGATCATCCTTCGTCGCATGCCGGCGTCACGCCCGAGGAGCTCGAGCGTCTCCCGAATCGCGGCATTGTGCTCCGCGTCGAGCGGCCCAGGGTCCCGTGGCGGCCGCTCGCCGCCCGGATGCTGCCTGTGACGGTGGTGTACTTCTGTTATGGCTGGACGCTCTGGCTGTATCTGAACTGGCTGCCGTCGTTCTTCCTCAACGCGTATCGGCTCGACATCGCGAAGTCGGCGCTCTTCGCCTCGGCCGTGTTCTTTGCCGGCGTCGGCGGGGACCTCATAGGCGGCGAGATCAGCGATGCCATTCTGAAGCGGACCGGAAACGTCCGGCGCGCGCGTCTCGGGGTTGTGGTGTTCGGGTTCCTATGCTCGTTCCTGTCGCTGCTGCCCATCTTCCTGACGCGCGACCTCACTGTGATTACGCTCAGCCTCGGCGCGGCGTTCTTCTTCGCCGAGCTCGTGATCGGACCGATGTGGGCAATTCCGATGGACATTGCGCCGCGCTATTCCGGGACGGCGGCGGGGATGATGAACACCGGGTCGGCGCTCGCGGCGATCCTCTCGCCGATCGCGTTCGGCAAGATCGCCGACCTGACCGGCGACTGGCACCTGCCGTTTGCCGGCTCGGTCAGCCTGCTGCTCTTCGGGGCGGTGCTGGCGTTCACGATGCATCCCGAGAAGAGCTTCGAACAACAGATGTCTGGTGACGCCGTGGCTGGGTGATAACGCAGGCCTGCACGTCGGAGCATCAGCCTCCCAGCACGTTGCAGCGTGAGTCCCCCAGCACGTTCCAGCGACAGCCCCCAGCACGTTCCAGCGATAGCCCCCCAGCACGTTCCACCGTCAGCCTCCCAGCACGTTGCAACGTGAGTCCCCCAGCACGTTGCAGCGTGAGTCCCCCAGCACGTTCCAGCGTGAGTCCCCCAGCACGTTCCAGCGTGAGTCCCCCAGCACGTTCCAGCGTCAGCCTCCCAGCACGTTGCAGCGTGAGTCCCCCAGCACGCTCCAGCGACAGCCCCCCAGCACGGTGCAGCGTGAGTCCCCCCGCACGTTACACCGTCAGCCGCCCCGCACGTGGCAACGTGAGT